>CP001622.1:1385000-2077500 GCA_000023185.1 Rhizobium leguminosarum bv. trifolii WSM1325
GGACTGCGAACGCACATGGCCGCTGCCGCCGCAATGCGAGCAGACCTGCGTCGTCGATTCGAGAACCGAAGCGCGGATGCGCTGGCGCGACATTTCGAGCAGGCCGAAATGCGAGATCCGGCCGACCTGGATGCGGGCACGGTCGTTCTTCAGGCATTCCTTCAGCTTCTTCTCGACGGCGCGGTTGTTGCGCTTCTCTTCCATGTCGATGAAGTCGATGACGATCAGGCCGGCAAGGTCGCGAAGGCGAAGCTGGCGGGCGACTTCGTCTGCAGCCTCCAGATTCGTCTGCAGCGCGGTGTCTTCGATCGAATGTTCGCGGGTCGAGCGGCCGGAGTTGACGTCGATCGAAACCAGCGCTTCGGTCTGGTTCATGATCAGATAGCCGCCGGACTTCAGCGTCACCTGCGGCTGCAGCATGCGGTCGAGCTGAGCCTCGATGCCGGAACGCGAAAAGATCGGATGGATGTCGCGATAGGGCTGAACCACCTTGGCATGGCTCGGCATCAGCATTTTCATGAAGTCTTTCGCTTCACGATAGCCTTCTTCGCCGGAAACGATGACTTCGCTGATATCCTTGTTGTAGAGGTCGCGGATCGAACGCTTGATCAGCGAGCCTTCCTCGTAGACGAGGCAGGGAGCGGTGGACGCCAGCGTCAGCGTGCGCACGTTCTCCCAAAGGCGCATCAGATATTCGAAGTCGCGCTTGACCTCCACCTTGGTGCGGTTGGCACCGGCGGTGCGAAGGATGACGCCCATGCCCTGCGGCACCTCGAGCAGGCGCGCGATTTCCTTCAGGCGCTTGCGGTCGGCAGGATTGGTGATCTTGCGGGAAATGCCGCCGCCGCGCGCCGTGTTCGGCATCAAAACCGAATAGCGGCCGGCGAGCGAGAGATAGGTGGTAAGGGCTGCACCCTTGTTGCCGCGCTCTTCCTTGGCGACCTGCACGAGCAGGATCTGGCGGCGCTTGATGACTTCCTGGATGCGGTACTGCTTGCGCGGCTTGCGCTGCACGCGGTCCGGCACTTCTTCCATCGCGTCTTCGGCGCCGACGGATTCGATGACTTCTTCTTCACCGTGATCGTCATCATCGTCGTCGTCATCGTGGCGACGCTTGCTGGTATCGACGTCCTCGGAGATCGAGTCGGTTTCCACCATCGCGGCCATCGCGCCGCCGGTCGAACCGTCATCCTCATTGTCGACGCTCGACGCGCCTTCGGCTTCGACGTCTGTGGGAACAGCGTCCTCGGTCGCGGTCGTTTCGGCAACCGGTTCGGCTGCCTTCTTGCGGCTGCGACGCGGCCTTGCCTTCTTGGCCGGCGCTTCCTCGGCGGCCTCGGGCGATGCTGCGGCCTCTACCGCTGCGGTCTCTTCCGTTACGGCAGCCGCTTCCGGCGCGATGCCGACATCCGGCTGATCCTGCTTGGAAAGATCGACCATCGGCGCGGTTTCGACATGCTCGACGTCTTCGTCGCGGCGATGCTCCTCGGCTTCGGCCCGAAGCAGCGCCTGACGGTCGGCAAGCGGTATCTGATAATAGTCGGGATGGATTTCGGCGAAGGCCAGGAAACCGTGCCGGTTGCCGCCGTAATCGACGAAGGCGGCTTGCAGCGAGGGTTCGACCCTCGTCACCTTTGCAAGATAGATGTTGCCGCGGATCTGCTTCTTGTGCTGGGACTCGAAGTCAAATTCTTCTATGCGGTTCCCGCGAACGACAACGACGCGCGTCTCTTCCTCGTGAGACGCATCGATAAGCATTTTGTCTGCCATGTAAGCTGTGCTCCTCGGCGTGGCCGCGAGAGCGCATTCCCGACTGCTGTTGAGACAGAAAGAATGCGGTCCACTGTAGCCGCGCCGGATAATGAAAGTCGCGCCTGATGCGAGGGGGAGGGCAGCAGCCAGACCGCAGCCGGAACCATTTCGGTCCGGGGCCTGTACACTTCAGATAAAACCTGCTGCGAAACCATCAACAACCAAGCGTGATCGACAAATACGAAGACCCGTTCGGGTCCGATGAGTTTGCTCCCTGAGAGCGTGGTGGCTGATCCACCAATGAATTCCGACAATAAGCCGGAAAATCAGGATCCAGTTCTAGGGATTAAGCGCATGAGACGGCGGACGATGACCGGTGTGGCGCCAGGTCCTGATCTGGCTGGCAGCCTTCGCGGCGACTCTATCCCGTCAACACTTTACCCTGAAATTCGTTGTATGTTTTCTGTGTCACAATAGCAAGGGAAAAGCCAAATGTGCCATAATATTGATGGATTTCGCAACGCATAGAAGCTGGGGATAAAGTGATCGCGATTCGGCAGGCTGCAGCGGGTGTTTCGTCACAGGGACGTTGGCCGCAGCCGCGTCGGGTCCATCGCAATACAGATAGGGTGTGGCGGTTTATTGTTTAAGAGGGCTCGGATCGCGGCGAAATCCGCAGCGCGGCGATCGACATTCGCAAGGCGGGTTCTGGCGGCGCTTCTGGTCGTTAGTCTGCTGCCGGCAGCTGCCAGCTCCGTCGAGGCCAAGGATCCGCTGCTTGCCTATGGCGCGCGCATCGTCGGCGACGACGCAAGGACCCGCATCGTCATCGATTTCGATCGCGAGCCGCGTTTCTCCGTCCACTATATCGCCAATCCGGAACGCATCGTCGTCGACTTGCCGGCGACCGCTTTCGGTTTTGCGGCGAAGGATCTTGCCGCCCGCGGCCTGTTCAAGGATATCCGCTACGGCAAGATGGACGAAGAGAGCGCCCGCATCGTGCTGACGACGACAGGGCCGGTGAAGCTGGCGCTTGCCAAGGTGCAGGCCGATGAGACGGGCAACGGCCATCGCCTCGTGCTCGATGCAGAGATGATCGACAAGAAGGCCTTTGCCGAACTGGTGAAGACGCAATCCTGGAGCGACCGGACTGAGGCGGCTCAGACGACGAGCGCCATTCCGGCACCGCAAAAGGCTGCGCCCGGCGATTTCGTCATCGCCGTCGACGCCGGCCATGGCGGCATCGACACCGGCGCGATCGGCGTCGACACCAAGACCGAGGAAAAGCAGGTGACGCTTGCCTTCGCGAAGGCCTTGACCGACCGGCTGAACAAGGAACCGGGCATCAAGGCTTTCCTGACGCGCGAAGATGACGAGTTCCTGTCGCTTTCGCAGCGTGTGCTGATCGCACGCCAGAATCATGCCGGCCTCTTCATTTCGCTGCATGCCGACACGCTGAAGCAGAAGGATATCCGCGGCGCGACCGTCTACACGATCTCCGACAAGGCATCCGACAAGCTCGCCGCCGACCTTGCTGAACGTGAAAACCTCTCCGACCAGATCGCCGGCAAGGAGACGGTCGCCGAGCCGCCGGAAGTTGCCGACATCCTGCTCGATCTGACGCGGCGCGAGACGCAGGCCTTCTCGATCTCGCTGGCCGAGAGTGTGCTGAATTCTTTCAAGGATCAGGTCGGCACCATCAACAATCCGCACCGTCATGCCGGCTTCCGCGTGCTGCAGGCGCCTGACGTGCCGTCGATCCTTCTCGAGATCGGCTTCCTCTCGAATGCCGAGGACGAGAAACTGCTGCTCGACGAGGCCTGGCGCGGCAAGATCGCCGGTCTCTTGACCGACGCAGTCAAGCGATACCGCGCCGCCGTCATGGCGAATGGCGGCTGACGGCCGCCGCCTAAAGATCTGTAGCGGTTGCAGTACGGCGACATGCATGAAAACAAAGATTTAAGTGCGCCGCATGAATCAAATTCTGAGCAAGATACCTCAGATTGACGGCGGCGCCGGGCGTTGCTTGGATGTGACAGTTCTAATGAAACGCGGCCGCAGCCGTGAATGCGGCGCAGACAGCCCTATTTTGCTCACATTCACGCCGTTACTCCGGCTTATGTTTCGCAGCCTGAGGCGCGGAATTCGGCTTGTGGCGGTAGCGCTCATAGAGTAAGCCGCGCAACGTGCAAATTGCCTTGATCTGTGCAATCGTTGCGGCTGCGCCGATTGAAGATCGAAGAGACCGGTAGCTGAAATATGGTTAGACTTCTTGGATATTTCTTCGGAATGGCCTGCGTCCTGTTTCTGGTCGCGGCGGCGGGTATTGCCATCTATCTCGCCAATGTCGCGAAGGATCTCCCGGACTATGCCGTTCTGAACAGCTATGCGCCGCCGGTGACCACCCGCGTGCACGCCGGCAACGGCGCTCTGATGGCCGAATACGCCAAGGAAAAGCGTCTCTTCCTGCCGATCCAGGCTATTCCCGACCGCGTGAAGGCCGCTTTCCTGTCGGCCGAAGACAAGAATTTCTACAATCACCCGGGCGTTGATCTCACCGGTCTCGGCCGCGCAATCCTCGTCAACCTGCAGAATTTCGGTTCCGGCCGCCGCCCGGTCGGTGCCTCGACAATCACCCAGCAGGTGGCCAAGAATTTCCTTTTGAGCTCGGACCAGACGATCGACCGCAAGATCAAGGAAGCGATCCTCTCCTTCCGTATCGAGCAGGCCTACAGCAAAGACAAGATCCTCGAACTCTACCTGAACGAGATCTTTTTCGGCCTGAATTCCTATGGCATCGCCGGCGCAGCACTCACCTATTTCAATAAATCCGTCACCGAACTGACCGTCGCCGAAGCCGCCTATCTGGCATCGCTGCCGAAGGGTCCTGCCAATTACCATCCGTTCCGCCATCCGGAAGCTGCGCTCGAGCGTCGGAACTGGGTGATCGACCGGATGGTCGAGAACGGCTATGTCAGCCAGCCTGACGGCGAGGAAGCCAAGAAGCAGCCGCTCGGCGTCACCGCCCGCACCACCGGCCCCTCGCTCTTTGCTTCGGATTTTTTCGCCGAAGCCGTGCGCCGCCAACTGATCGACCAGTACGGCGAAAAGGTCCTTTATGAGGGCGGCCTTTCGGTGCGCACGTCGCTCGATCCGCAGATGCAGCTCGCTGCCCGCAAGGCGCTGCAGGACGGTCTGGTCACTTACGACGAGCGCCGCGGTTTCCACGGCCCGATCAAGCAGATCGATGCGAGCGGTGATTGGGGCAAAGCGCTTGCCGATGTTCCCGCACTGTCCGATGTGCCGGAATGGCGGCTTGCCGTGGTACTCGCCGTATCCGACTCGAACGTCGACATCGGCCTACAGCCGGGCAAGGATGGAAGCGGCAAGGTTGAGGCCGATCGCCAGCGCGGCACGATCGACGCCAAGAACATGCAGTGGGCCTTCCGTTCGGCCGACGGCGCCCGCAAGACCACGAAATCGCCGGTCGGCGCCGTGTCCCCCGGTGACGTTGTCTATGTCGCAAAGCTCGGTGACAACGCGTCGACCTCCTATCGCCTGCAGCAGCCGCCGAAGGTGCAAGGTGGTCTGGTCGCCATGGATCCGAAGACCGGCCGCGTGCTCGCCATGGTCGGTGGCTTCTCCTACGCCCAGTCCGAGTTCAACCGCGCCACCCAGGCGATGCGTCAGCCGGGCTCCTCGTTCAAGCCTTTCGTCTACGCGGCGGCGATGGACAATGGTTATACGCCGGCTTCGGTCATCATGGACGCGCCGATCGAGATCGTCTCGGGCGGCCAGGTCTGGAGGCCGGAAAACTACGGCGGCGAATCCGGCGGCCCGTCGACGCTGCGTTCGGGCATCGAGCATTCGCGCAATCTGATGACGGTGCGCCTCGCCAACGATCTCGGCATGAACATCGTCGCCGAATATGCCGAGCGCTTCGGCATCTATGATCACATGCTGCCGGTTCTCTCCATGTCGCTCGGCGCCGGCGACACGACGGTGCTGCGCATGGTCTCGGCCTATTCGGTCATCGCCAATGGCGGCAAGCAGATCAAGCCGACATTGATCGACCGCATCCAGGACCGCTACGGCAAGACGATCTTCAAGCATGAGGAGCGTCTCTGCGAGGGCTGCAACGCCGGCGACTGGCAGAACCAGGAAGAGCCGAATATCGTCGACAATCGCGAAACCGTTCTCGACCCGATGACCGCCTACCAGATCACCTCGATGATGCAGGGCGTCATCCAGCGCGGCACCGCTGCCGGCAAGATCGATCTCGGCGGTCGCGACGTCGCCGGAAAGACCGGCACCACCAATGACGAGAAGGATGCCTGGTTCGTCGGCTTCACGCCGGATCTGGTCGCAGGCCTCTATATGGGCTTCGATACGCCGGCCCCGCTCGGCCGCGGCGGCACCGGTGGCGTCTTGTCCGCCCCGATCTTCAACGAATTCATGCAGGCTGCCGTCAAGGACACGCCGGAATCGAAGTTCGTCATTCCATCAGGCATGAACCTGATTTCGATCGACCGCAAGACCGGCATGGCGGCCGGCGAAGGCGATCCGAACACCATCATCGAGGCCTTCAAGCCCGGCACCGGCCCGGCCGACAGCTTCTCCGTGATCGGCATGGACAGCACCATGGCGCCGGAGGAAATCCTGAAGACTTCGCCGCAGGCGAACCAGGCCGTCCAGACCGGCACGCCCGGCCTGTTCTGACCGAGGGCCTGAATTTTATACGCCCGCTGCGGCCCTTTACATCCGCGGCGGGCGTCTCTATGTCACCAGCACCTGAAGAAGACCGAGACAGAGAAGCAGGAAAATGCGAGCGGAAATCGAAAACGTGGTCGATGAAACCAAGCAGGCTATCACCCTGCTGAGGAGGCATCTTTGACTGGGACCAAGCGATAAGACGGCTGGACTGGTTGAACAACAAGGCAGAGGATCCGAACCTCTGGAACGACGCTTCCGAAGCGCAGAAGCTGATGCGCGAACGCCAGCAGCTCGATGACGGCATCAACGGCGTCAAGCAGCTCGAACAGCAGCTGAACGACAATATCGAGCTGATCGAGCTTGGTGAGGAAGAGGGCGACCAGAGCGTCGTCAAGGAAGCCGAAGACACGCTGAAGGCCTTGAAGGCCGAGGCCGCGCGCCGCCAGGTGGAAGCCATGCTCTCCGGCGAAGCCGATGGCAACGACACCTATCTCGAAGTCCATTCCGGCGCCGGCGGCACCGAAAGCCAGGACTGGGCGAACATGCTTTTGCGCATGTACACCCGCTGGGCCGAACGCCAGCGCTTCAAGGTCGAGCTTCTCGAAGTCCATGATGGCGAAGAGGCGGGCATCAAGTCCGCGACACTGCTCGTCAAGGGTCATAATGCCTATGGCTGGCTGAAGACGGAATCGGGCGTACACCGGCTGGTGCGCATCTCGCCCTACGACAGCAATGCGCGCCGCCACACCTCCTTCTCGTCGATCTGGGTCTATCCGGTTGTCGACGACTCGATCCAGATCGAGATCAACGAAAGCGACTGCCGCATCGATACCTATCGTTCGTCGGGCGCCGGCGGCCAGCACGTCAACACCACCGACTCGGCCGTGCGCATCACGCATATCCCGACGGGCATCGTCGTGCAGTGCCAGCAGGAGCGCTCGCAGCACAAGAACCGCGCCAAGGCCTGGGACATGCTGCGTGCCCGCATGTATGAAGCCGAATTGAAGAAGCGTGAGGACGCCGCCAGTGCCGAAGCCGCTTCCAAGACGGAGATCGGCTGGGGCCACCAGATCCGCTCCTACGTGTTGCAGCCCTATCAGATGGTCAAGGACCTGCGCACCGGCGTCGCCAGCAGCGCGCCGGACGACGTTCTCGACGGCGACCTGAACGAGTTCATGGAAGCAGCACTTGCCCATCGCATCAGCGGCGCCGCCGATGCGGTCGTCGAGGATGTCGACTGATCGGATTGACGATAGATTGAAGCAACAAAGCCCCGGAGACGGGGCTTTTTTGTTTTGGAAGGCTGGCAAGTCCGGCGCGCTTCAGCGGCTCGATCGTCGAGGCGATCATAGCTCTGGTTCGGCGTAAGAACTTATCGTTTCACCTCGAGACGATGGCGGAAGGTCCGCTGAGCCGCCCTCGCATTTATATGTTCGACACTGACTTGACATTTGTCGAGTCGATGTCGAATAATGTCATTGTCGATATCGGGGCTGGAGATCACCGATGTCGATCGGCTCCCGCCAATCGGTTGCCGGTGCATGTGTGGAGGAGAAAAGGGTGGAGCTTTTGCTGGATGTGGAAGGGCTGAAGAAGTCCTTTGGTGGTGTCGCGGCATTGCGCGACGGCCGCTTCGAACTTCGCGCCGGCTCGGTCCACGCACTTTGCGGCGGCAACGGCGCAGGCAAGTCGACCTTTCTCAAGATCCTCATGGGTATCCATAATCGCGATGCTGGCTCGATCCGCCGTCGTGGCAAGGACGTAGACTTTGCCAGCCCCGCCGACGCGCTCGCCTCCGGCATTGCCATCATCGAGCAGGAGTTGAGCCCGGTTCCGCACATGACGGTAGCGGAAAACATCTATCTCGGCCGCGAGCCCTCGACACGTTTCGGCGGTATCGATTTCCGGACGATGAACCGCTCCGCCCAAGGGCTTCTCGACGATCTCGAATTCGATATCCGCGCCACCCAGTACATGATGAACCTCTCCGTTGCGCAGATGCAGCTCGTCGAGATCGCCAAGGCGCTAAGCCACGATGCCGAGGTCATCTTCATGGACGAGCCAACCTCGGCAATCGGTGAGAAAGAGGCTCAGCAGCTCTTCGCGGCCATCCGGCGCCTGAAGGGGCAGGGACGCGGCATCGTCTATGTCTCGCACCGGCTTTCGGAAATCTTCCAGATCGCCGATTCCTATACCGTGTTTCGCGACGGTGCCTATGTCGGCAGCGGAGACCTCAAGCAGATCAGCCGTCCTGATCTCATCCGGATGATCGTTGGCCGGGAACTGGCCGAGGAATATGTCAAGACCAATACGCCGACATCCGAAACCGGCCTCGAGGTTACGGCGCTGAGTTGCCCGAACAAGATCGAGGACATTTCCTTCTCCGCCCGCAAGGGCGAGATCTTCGGCATCTACGGGCTGATGGGCTCGGGCCGAACCGAGATCTTCAATTGCCTTTTTGGCCTCGAAAAATCCTCCGACGGCAGGATCGTCGTCGATGGTGCCCGCATCTCCGTGTCGAAGCCGGCGGATGCGATGGCAAATGGCCTGGCGCTGGTGACGGAGGATCGCAAGCTGACGGGCCTCAATCTCTCCGACTCCGTTCGCGCCAACATCTGTATGGCAAGCTTACCGGAGATGAGCCCTTCCTTTGCCATGAGCCGCCGTCGCGAGGCCGAGGCCAGTCGTCGGATCCAGGCGCAATTTCAGATCAAGGCCGCCCGTGACACCATGCCGGTCTCGGGCCTGTCAGGCGGCAATCAGCAGAAAGTGGTGCTCGGAAAATGGTTCCTGCGCAATCCGAAGGTGCTGCTCCTCGATGAGCCGACACGTGGCGTCGATGTCGGCGCCAAGCGCGAAATCTACCGCATCATCTGTGATTTTGCCGCGGCCGGCGGAACGGTCGTGATGATCTCATCGGAAATCGACGAAGTTCTGGGCATGTCGGACCGTATCATGGTGATGCGCGCCGGTAGGAGCGCGGGAATTTACAGCCGGGAGGAAACGGATGCCCAATCACTCGTCCACCTATCGACCTGATCAGGATCAGGTCATCCTTACGGCGCCAGAGGAGCGAGCAAGAGTGTCAGAGAGCGATGATAGCAATGCCGGCGGCTGGTTCAGTTCGGATCGGCGGCGGCTGTTGATACAGGAATACGGTATCTTTCTCGCTTTTCTGCTTCTCGTGGTGGTCCTTTCGTTCTCGAACGAGTTCTTCCTGACCGGCGGCAATATTTCCAATGTGCTCCTGCAGACTTCGATCAACGGCGTGCTTGCCATCGGCATGACCTTCGTGATCCTGACGCGCGGCATCGATCTTTCGGTCGGCTCCGTCGTGGCGCTTGCCGGCATTGTCAGCGCCAGCTTCTCGACGACCTCCGCTACGGCGGCGATCGCCGGTGCGCCCTATCCGGTGGCCATCGGACTTGCGGTCGGCATCCTGGTTGGCGTTGCCTGCGGCGCGATTTCAGGGGCGATCGTCTCGCGATTTTCCGTTCCGGCCTTCGTCGCCACTCTTGGCATGCTTTCGGCCGCGCGCGGCTTGACGCTGATCTATGGCGGCGGTCGCCCCGTTCCCGCGCTGACGCCGGCCTTCCGGTGGATCGGCACCGGCGACGTCTTCGGCATTCCGGCCCCCGTCATCATTCTCGCCGTCGTTTTCGCGGCTTCGTGGTGGATACTCAGCCGGACGCGCTTCGGCCGCTACATCTATGCCGTCGGAGGCAATCCGCATGCGGCAAAGACCTCCGGTATCGACATCGGCCGCATTCGTTTCACTGTCTATGTCATTTCCGGCGGTCTTGCCGGTCTTGCCGGCATGCTGCTCAGCGCCCGGACGGGATCGGCCCTGCCGCAGGCGGGCATTGCCTATGAGCTGGACGCGATTGCGGCGGTCGTCATCGGCGGCACTAGTCTGTCGGGTGGTGTCGGCCGGGTGACGGGCACGCTGATCGGTGCGCTCATCATCGGCGTCATGAACAACGGCCTCGATCTGATGGGGATCCAATCCTACTACCAGCAGGTCCTGAAAGGTGCCCTGATCGTCGGCGCTGTGATGCTCGACCAGAAGCGAACTTACGGGGCCTGAGCCCCATCGGAAACCGTGCCGGCCCTTGCCGGCCTGTTGCAGAGGCGAGCCATGTCGGCCGCTAAAACTTAAAGTGGAGGAGATTGAGATGAGAAAGCTTATGATTGCGCTCGCTTCGGCGACTGCTTTGCTGGCCTCGTCGGCCGTGGCCCAGGAAAAGATCAAGATCGGGGCAGCCCCTTACGGCCTCAATGCGGAGTTCATGCAGATCTGGGCGGCGGCGATGCAGGAGCACCCGGCCGTCAAGAGCGGGGAGGTCGAGCTGACTGTTTTCGACGGTCGCTATGACGCGTTGGTTCAGCAGGATCAGTTCAAGACGATGGTCACGCAGAAATACAATGCGATCATCTTTGCACCGATCGACGTCGATGCAGGCGCAGCAGCCGTACAGTCGGCGGTGGATGCCGGCATTCCGGTGATCGGTTCGAACACCCGCGTCAATTCCGACCTGCTGACCTCCTATGTCGGTTCCGACGATACCATCTCGGGCTACATGGAAGCCAAGACCGTCCTCGACAAGCTCGGCTGCAAGGGCAATGTCGTCATCCTCGAAGGCCCGGTCGGTCAGTCCGCACAGATCTCGCGCCTGGAAGGCAATAAGAAGGCGCTCGCCGAATGCCCTGACGTGAAGGTCCTCGAAGACCAGACGGCGAACTGGTCACGTGCCGAAGCGCAGACGCTGATGGAAAACTGGCTGACCGCGCATCCGAAACAGATCAACGGCGTGATCGGCCAGAACGACGAGATGGCGCTCGGCGCCATCGAGGCGATCAAGGCTGCGGGGCTCGACGAGAAGAGCTTTGCGATCGCGGGCATCGACGGCATCACCGACGCTCTTCGCGCCGTCAAGGCCGGCGAGATGACGTCGATCCTGCAGGACGCACGTGCACAGGCTCAGGGCGCTCTCGACCTGGCCATCTTCCACGCCAAGAAGGGCGACTACAAGCCGCAGTCCGATATCTGGGCGACCTACAAGGATATGCCGTGGAACGACGGCAAGGACAAGAACTACAATGTGCCGTGGACGCCGGTGACGGCCGACAATGTCGACAAGCTGCTCGCAACACGTAAATAATCCATTGTGTGGGGCGGGTGCGCCCGCCCCATTTCTCAGACAAGCCGGGAAAAGATCCATGACCGATTCAAAACAGATTGATCTGAATTTTTCGCTGGGCGGCAAGGTCGCCCTGGTAACGGGCGGCGCCTCCGGCATCGGCGATGCCATCGCATCGGCATTTGCCGCCAAGGGCGCGGTCGTCGGCGTGATCGACATCAATGAAACGGTCGCGAAATCCAAGGCCGACGCCCTCGGAAATGGCGCGAAATCCTTCGTCTGCGACGTTTCCAACCCGCAATCGGTGGAAGCCGTCATCGCTGCGGCGCAGGCGGCCTTTGCCCATATCGATATCGTCGTCAACAGCGCCGGTGTCGCCATGCTCGCCCCCGCCGAGGATCTCACCCTGGAGGCCTGGGACAGAACCATAGACATCAATCTCAAGGGAACGTTCCTCGTCTGTCAGGCTGTAGGCCGGGTCATGCTCAAGGCGGGCAGCGGCGGCAGGATCATCAATATCGCCTCGCAGGCCGGCACGGTCGCCATCGATCAGCACGTGGCCTATTGCGCCTCCAAATTCGGCGTCATTGGCCTTTCCAAGACGCTCGCCGCCGAGTGGGGGAAATACGGCATAACCGTCAATACGATTTCGCCGACGGTGGTTCTAACCGAGCTTGGAAGAAAGGCCTGGGATAACCCGCGCGGAGAGGAGCTGAAGAAGCGCATCCCGACGGGACGCTTCGCCTATCCCGAGGAGATCGCTGCGGCGGCGGTGTTTCTGGCATCGAGCGGCGCCGAGATGATCAACGGCGCGGATCTTCTGATCGATGGCGGCTATACCATTGTCTGACACGCGGAAAACAGGAGGAACCATGCAGCGGTTTATCAACAATCCGGACGAGGTCGTCGAGGATACGGTCAAGGGCTTCGTCAAGGCGCATGCCGATATGGTCAGGCTCGGCAACGGCAATCCGCGCGTCATCGTTGCGCGCCATGCGCCCGTCGCGGGCAAGGTCGGCGTCATCACCGGCGGTGGTTCCGGCCATGAGCCCGCCTTTATCGGCTATACCGGACGCAACATGCTGGATGCCGTCGCGGTGGGTGAGCTGTTTTCGTCGCCGACGGCCAAGAGTTTTCTCGATGCCGCGCGCGAGGCCAATGGCGGCAACGGCGTCGTCTGCCTCTACGGCAATTATGCCGGTGACAACATGAACGTGAAGATGGCGATCAAGCTTGCCGCCAAGGAGGGCATCACGATCGCGACCGTCGTCGCCAATGACGATGTATGTTCGGCCGGACCGGACGAGCGCGAGAAGCGACGTGGCGTCGCCGGCGAGATATTCATGTGGAAATGCGCAGGCGCCAAAGCGGAGCAGGGGGCGAGCCTCGAGGAAGTGCAGGCGACAGCGCAAAGGGCGATCGACAATTGCCGCTCCATCGGCATCGGCCTCGGTCCCTGCACGCTGCCCGCCGTTGGGCATCCCAACTTCCAGATTGCGCCGGGCACGATGGAAGTCGGCATTGGCCATCACGGCGAGCCGGGGGTCCGGGTCGAGCCGTTGAAGCCTGCCGCCGAGGTCGCACGCGAAATGGCCAGGATCGTTCTGGACGATCACGGCCTGGCATCGGGAACCGAAGTGGCCGTCATCGTCTCCGGCCTCGGCGCGACGCCCTTGAACGAGCTTTATATCCTTCACGACACGATCGAAACCGAGATTACCGGGCGCGGACTGAAAATCTACAAGACCTATATCGGTAATTACTTCACCTCGTTGGAAATGGTCGGTGCGACGCTGACCGTCATGGCGCTTGACGACGAGTTGAAGACGCTACTCGACGTCGATGTCCACTGCCCGGCAATGCCTTGATGGGAGACCAAGCGAATGCAGCAATTTGACAACGCTTCCTCAGGCGACATCGTTTTCTCGCTCGCGGATCGGATCATCGAGAATCGCGCTTATCTCAGCGAGATTGACGGCAAGATCGGCGATGGCGATCATGGGGTTAACATGGCCAAGGGATTTGGCATGGCAGCCGAACGGATCAAGGGCGCAGACATGTCGCTCGCCGAAGCTCTCGACACGCTCGGCACGGTGCTGATGACGGAAATCGGCGGGTCCATGGGGCCGCTCTACGGCGTCATGTTCATTCAGTTCGCTGAAACGATCGAAAAGGCTGCGCAGATCGATGCGGGGATGTTCAGCGCAATGCTGCACAATGGTCTTGAAGGTATTCAGGCGATCGGGTCCGCAAAAGTGGGCGACAAGACCCTTCTCGATGCGCTCGTGCCCGCCATAGAGGCGTTCGATCTGGCCAATAGCGACGGAAAGTCGTTTGCGGAATCGCTGAATGTTCTCGTCGCAGCGGCGGAGGCCGGCCGGGACAGCACCCGCGATCTGGTGGCAAGGATCGGCCGGGCAAGCAGGCTCGGCGAACGTTCGCTTGGCGTTCTGGATGCTGGCGCCACTTCCTGCGCGCTGATCCTCCAGTCGCTCGCGCTTGGCGTAGAGGCAAGGCTTCGGCCATCCGCATAAAAACAGCGGGTTTTGGTGAGAGCCCCGTGATCCTCCCGAGTATCACCTTTCCGGCTGCGTTGGCGGCCGGAAATCATTGTGCGGAGAATGTTGAAAACCGGAGCCTTTGCGCTCATCTTCGCGGGCGATTTGAACATCGCAGGGAAACCAGGAAGCATGACCGTCAAGACATCATCAGCGCGGAAGAACGGTAGCGTGCGAAACAGCGCTGACGATGCGTCGGAACCCATCCCGCTGCGGTTTGGCGATGATCCCTATGTCTGGGCCTGCTGGCTCTATTATGAGGACGGCATGACGCAGGGCGACATTGCCGATACCATGGGAATTTCGCGGGCAACGGTGAACAGCTATCTCGCCGATGCGCGCGCCCGCGGAATCGTCAATATCTCCATCGAGCCGGCGCGCCTGAGTTCGCTGACGATTGCTCAGGAGTTGAAACGGCATTTCGGTCTGCAGGACTGTCTCGTCGTTCCGAGCGACGACAATACCCGCCCGCTCATCGACCGTCTCGGGCGCGCAGGCGCTCAAGCGCTGCAGAGGCTTGTGAAATCCGGTGATACGCTGGCCGTCGTCTGGGGCCGCACGGTCATGGCGGTCGGTGAGCAGACCTCGATAAGTGGCCTGCAGGACGTCACCGTGGTCCAGGCAACCGGCGGAACCAGTGCGACATTCGCCTATACACCCGAACTTTGCGCAGCCGCCTTTGCCGATGCCGTGGACGCGCGGCTGATCAATATCGCAGCTCCGGCAATCGTATCCGCTCCCGATGTCCGCAATATCCTGTTGCGCGAGCCATTGATCGAAAGTCAGTTCGAGGCGCTTTCACACGCCAACAAGGTGATTTTCGGTATCGCCTCCATGCGCCCCAATTCGACCATCCATACCAGCGGATTCTTCGAATCGGTATCGTTGCAGCAATATCTGGCAAAGGATGCCGCAGGCATCGTCGCCGGACGTTTCATCGACGGGCAGGGCCGCCCGGTCGCGGGGCCGCTTGACGACCGCACGATCGGAATATCACTCGACATGCTGAAGAAGATCGGTCTGCGTATCGCTGTCGCCGGCGGTTTCGACAAGGTGCCGGCAATCCTCGCAGCCCTTCGCGGCGGCTATGTCAACGTGCTGATCACCGACGCCGCGACGGGTCGCGGCATCCTGCATGCGGACGGTGTGACGGAGGTCGACCAGAAGCTTTTACAGCGCCCGAGGGTCGAAATTGGCACGCCGCCGTCAGCGACCGGTTTTCGCACTCACATCAAGAAATTTCTGAACAACCCCGACGAGGTCGTCGAGGAAATGCTCTATGGCGCAGTGAAGGCGCACGCTGCCTATCTCGCGCCGGTCGACAGTTCTCGCCGTGCGCTCGTTGCCCGGACGGGACCGCGCGCCGGCAAGGTCGGTCTTGTGATCGGCGGCGGCACGGGACACGAGCCTGCGTTCTTCGGCTATGTCGGGAAGGGGCTTGCCGATGCCGTTGCTGTCGGCAATATCTTCTCGTCTCCGCCTCCCGGCCCGATCCTTCAATGCACCAGGGCGGCGTCCGGCGGAGAGGGTGTGCTTTTCGTCTACGGCAACTATGCCGGCGACGTCATGAATTTCGAGATGGCAGCCGAGATGGCGGCGGAGGAAAACATCGCGGTCCGCACGGTCGTGACGACGGACGACATCGCCTCATCGCCGCTGGAAGACAGGGAGGGCCGGCGCGGCGTCGCCGGCAATTTCTTCATCTTCAAGGTCGCCGGAGCGGCCTGCGACCGCGGGCTGTCGCTTGCCGCCTGCGAAACGGCGACGCGCAAGGCCAACGCACGGACATTTACGATGGGCGTTGCATTGGAACCGTGCTCGCTTCCCCAGACCCGTCGCCACAACTTTGAAATTGGCCCCGACGACATCGAGATCGGCATGGGCATCCATGGTGAACCCGGCGTCATTCGCGAAAAGATGATGACCGCCGATGAAATCACCGATCGGGTGATGGATCGCATATTCGCGGAAATGAAGCCGGCATCGGGCGACCGCGTCGCAGTATTGGTCAATTCCTTCGGCGCAACGCCGCTGATGGAGCTCTATATTCTCTTCCGACGTGTCGAGCAGCGGCTGAGTGCGAAAGGCATCGCGATAGAGGCGAATTGGGTGGGACACTATTGCACCTCGCTCGACATGGTCGGTGCATCCATATCGATCTTGCACCTCGATCAGGAATTGACGGAGTTGTTGCATCATCCTTGCGATACCGCGTTCCTGCGGGTCGCGAACTGAAGGTATAAGCGATGCGCCCGGCTGACACGGGCCGCATCCTGCTCGAACTGGGAGGATCATGATGTCGGAAAGCGCGGCGCGCCACCTTAGCAGGATGTTTCATCGCATCTCCGTTGCGATCACGGCGGAGAAGGACCGTCTCTCGGATCTGGACGGGGCTATCGGCGACGCCGATCATGGAATCACCATGGTGCTCGGCTTCACGGCGGTGAACGGGGAACTCGCAAAACTCGACCTCGATCACATGCTTCCATCAGAGGTGTTCACGTCGGCGGCGACAGCCTTTCTGAATGCCGTCGGTGCATCCACGGGACCGCTTTACGCCACGGCATTTCGCAGGGCTGCCCAGGTCCTGAAAGAGGACCAACACCTTTCAACCGCCGATCAGGCGGCGATCGTCGAGGCGATGACGGCCGGCATCAGGGAGCGTGGAAAGGGCCAGCGCGGCGACAAGACGATGCTCGATGCCTGGATCCCCGCGACCGAAGCCGCCGTCACTGCGCGGGCGCGGGCGGCCGGAAGCCTCGAAATGTGGACCAGCATATTGGAGGCGGCCGAAACCGGTGCGAATTCGACCCGTTCCATGGTTGCAACTCGGGGAAGAGCGGCCCGGCTCGGCGAGAGGTCGCTCGGACATATCGATCCAGGCGCGGCCTCGGCAGTCATCATCCTTCGCGCGATGAAGGAAACCTTCGCCGGTGACACTGTGAAAGAGCAGGATCGGTGACAGCATTTGCATGCAGGGTCATCTGCGCGGAGCAAATGCGTCTTACCGCCGGGGGCTCCTCAATTCGTCGTCTTTTCCGCGATGATGCCGCTGTCTTGAAACAGCGCTGCCGACAGATCGGCAATCTCTTCATGAACGGCTGCGCGCTCGATGCCCGGGGGATCGGTAAAGAGTTCTGCCGCAAAGGCAAGGCCGAGCGCCGTGCCCTCTGGCACGAAGACATAATGCCCAAGGCCGCCGCCGAAGATTTTAAGGACGCTGCGCCGCAGCCGCGCATGTAGCCACGACGAACATTCTTCGGCCGGTGCTGCCTTGTCGGCATCACCGACCAGGATAAGGGCGGGCGCATCGACAGCGTTCAGGCTTTCCTCGCTGAAACCGAGAACGGACCGACCCGGCGCGCAGATGAGGGCGGCCCTGATTCTGTCATCTCGGTAGGACTTCGACATCCGGGACCACGAATCGCGAAACACATCGCTGGTGCGCAGCAATGCCGGGATATGATCGGCAAGGTCGGGAAATTCTCTCGGTCCGCGCGCGCCACCCGGCTTCATCCTCGATGGTTCGAACTGCGAGAACTGGGCGATAGCGCCAAGCAGCAGCATCACGCCATAGGCTCCGGCCGAAAATCCGGCTGCGAAGACACTGTTCGTATCGATATGGCCTGAGAGATCGCTGAGCCACGCATCCCGGTGGTCGAGCATGTAGCTGAGATCAGGCGCCCGCTCCCAGAGGCAGGCAAAGCCTTCAGCGCGATAGGGCTCGATGCCGGTATTGCCGTGATGGCTGACGCCGAGCGCGGCAAATCCGCGATCGACCAGGCGTCGCGCCAGCCACTCCAGCCCGGCCGCGGATCCGCCGGTGCCATGCGACAACAGGACAAGGGGATAGGGCCTGGCCTCCGGCCGGATGGGTGCATCGCGGGCGACGGCCGCTTTCTGGAACCAGCTTCTTTCCGGTATATCCCTTTTCCGCGCGTCATCGGCGGCGGGGTACCAGAGGGACCAACTGATGGGTCTGGGTCCGGCGGCGTCCCAGTCCGACCTCTTCTCGTCGTAGAGGACGCCGTCGCGAAAGCCCAGTTTCATCTCTTGGATGCCCCCCTGAACAATTCCCAGCCGTTCAATTCGTCGCCTTCTCAACGGTGATGTCGCCGAATTCGTCGATCAGCACGGTCCAGCCATCCGGCTCCGCGGCGGGGTCGGTCTTCAGATAGACCGTGGCGAAGAGCCCCGGCTGCTTGATGATGCCGTTGGAATTCTCGGGGCGGATATCGGTCACGTAAGGCTTCAGGTCGCTGAACTCCTGCAACTCGATGGTCGAGGCGATCGCCGGGCCGGCCTCGGTCTGGGCAATCTGCTGCAGATAGACCTTCGAGGTTCTGTCCGGCTGGCGCACGGCAAAGAGCTTGTAGTAGCCGTGGCGCTGCGTCCCTTCTCCTTCGGAGCCGGCAACGCTCTCGGCGCCCGTCGGTGCCCGCTCGACATCAGGTGCGTTGCCGTCGTCCTCCCAATAGCCGGTGCTGGTCGCGAAAATCACCGATGCCGGCAGGAGGGCATCCTGCGCCGGCGCGGCCTGCGCTGTGATGCTCCATCCCGCAAGCAGGAGGCTGGTCATCAATATCCGTCGCATTGCCATCGTCTCAATCCTTGAACTGCTCGGCGAGAATACGGTCGGACCAGGAGCGGTCGGGATCAGAAAGAATGCGCGCCGTCACATGCTCCGACTGGGCGATGCGGATATGCAGCACCGACTTGACCTCGGTATTGTCGGCCACCGCATTCACCGGCCGCTTCTCCGGCTCGAGAATGTCGATATCGACGGTCACCTTGTTCGGCAGCAGAGCACCTCTCCAGCGCCGCGGCCTGAAAGCGCTGACCGGCGTCATGGCGAGCAGCGGCGCCTCGAGCGGCAGGATCGGGCCATGGGCGGAAAGATTATAAGCCGTCGATCCGGCAGGTGTCGCCACCATCAGCCCGTCGCAGATCAGTTCTTCCAGACGCACGCGCCCGTCCACCATAACCCTCAGATTCGCGGCTTGATAGGACTGGCGAAAAAGATAGACCTCGTTGATGGCGAGCGCCGTCGAGTTGGCGCCGTCGGCGTTGGCCGTCGTCATCTGCAATGGCCGGAAGACGTTTTCGACGGCGACGCAGATTCGTTCCTGAAGCCGGTCTGTACGATAGTCGTTCATCAGGAAGCCGACCGAGCCGCGATTCATGCCGTAAACCAGCTTGCCGGAGTTCATGGTGTTGTGCAGCGTCTGCAGCATGAAACCGTCGCCACCGAGCGCGACGATGACGTCGGCTTCGTCAGCCGGTACGTCACCATAGAGGCCAATCAACTCCTCACGCGCGGCAAGCGCCTCCGTCGTCGGTGAGGCGAGAAAGGAAAGCGTCTGAAATGAACGGCCCATGCAATGCCCTTTATGATGCTACCCTAGCTAAAGGATAAAGCCCTTGTGCGACAAGGGCGTTTTCTATCGCCAAGCGTTTTGAGCTGCAGCCGACCAGTCGACGCAGACACGGATTTCCCCTTTACAGAATCATAGAATCTGCTAGTTGGGCAATTATTGCCCTTGTAGCTCAGTTGGTAGAGCACCTGATTTGTAATCAGGGGGTCCCGGGTTCGAACCCTGGCGGGGGCACCAGCCTACGCTCCGTGAGCTTCGGCTCGGCGAGCCGAAGAGAGCAGCTAAGCGGAGGCTGTCGCGTCGTAGTTCCGTCAGGAACGAAGGCGGACTGGTTCCAGAATGCTCTGGTTGGCTGCACCATCTTTCCCCTACGATACCGCCTTCTAAACCGTAGCCTGGGTTCGACGTTGCTTCGATCGATCGCACCAGCAGACTTTTCAGACAGCACGTATCGTTTGATGAACCGCGTGTGAAGGGCTGCTTCACCGCCAATTCAGCCGCGTCCGCTTATCTTCGCCTCATCATCAACGAGGAAACAGCCATGAAGCTCGCACATCTCTTTCTCGCCGCAACCATTTCCGTCGGTGCGGCTTTCGCGTCCGTGGCACCGGCCGCCGCCATGCCGGCCGAGCGGCCGACGGTGTCGACGCAGGGCGATATCGTTCAAATACGTGATGGCTGGCGAGGTGATCGCGACCGTGATGACCGTGGCTGGCGAGGCGATCGCGACCGTGACGATCGTGGCTGGCGCGATGGGCGCGATTGGCGCCGGTCCGACTGGCGCGATGATCGCCGTCACTGGCGGCGGTGGCGTGCCGAGCGTTGGCAGGAGCGCCGCGAGTGGCGCGATCGCGATCGTGGTATGCCGTTCTGGCTCTACCGCAGCTGACGATAAAGGCCCGGTCATCCGGGCCTTACTCATTGAGTGACGGGTTCGTTGACGCTCGCCTCGATCCTGTCGCCATTGCCGGTCTGTCCAGCGCCGGAGGGCGACATCATCGCGATGCTGAGTACGGAGGCGACCATGAAGGCGACGACGGCGATCATTATGCGCATAAGCGTTCAATCCTCGTTCGATTACGGGATTAACGCATGATCGCCGTCCGCGTTCCTGCCAGTATTATTGTACCTGTCCCGGCGTCGCGGGGCCGGGCGCCGTCGGCGACAGGGGATCGGGCTGGTGGATGGGGTGCGATGTGTCCACCCAGATGATGCTGATGATAATCACGACGAAGACCGCGATGAAGAGGATACCGAAAATCAGCGGTCGAATGGCCATGATAGGGATCGTTCCTTCTTGCTTCTGAGCTGGTCGCTACAACCGGACATCGCCCGATCATAGTGCCCCGGGGCGTCATTCCAAGGCAAAAGTGGATTTTTCCGTCATCGGAGCCTGGCTGCGGGTTAGCGGCGGACGAGCGAAAGCGGCTTACCACCTTCCTCCTTCGACTTATCGAAATTGCCGTCGGCGCGCATGTCGAAGCCAAGCGACGAACCGTCACGGCCCATCAGCGTCAGCCCGAAACCCTCGATATGCCAGACTGCGAGCTTCAGTCTGGCGACATTGGCAGCGCAATCTTCGGAAAGTGACAGCAGCGCGTTGCCGTCCGCATCGACATCGCCGTTGAGCGTCACGCCGTAGAGCCTTTCGCCGTCCGGTCTTTGCATCGTCCATGTCCCGGCAAGGCTGCTGACGGTCGGCAGGCGATCGACGGCGTCAGGGGCCGCGATCAGCAACAGCGCCGCACCATCCTCCGTCTTCATCGGCGAACCTTCGTTCTCGACGAAGCGAGCGAGCACCTTGCGCGTCGCATCGATCAGGATGACGCCGCCATTGCCGTCGAAATTCCAGGAATAGGCTTCGGCAAGTGCCGGCAGCGGCTTGATGCAGGAGTCCTGACCGGAGAGCGAATAGCCGCCGATCGCTTCGCCGGTTTCCAGCGTCAGCCGGCATCCGGCTCTTCCGTCTTCCGCGGCAACGAGATATGTCCCGGCCTGCGCTTTGAGAATATCGGGATCGATATCCTGCCCGTATGCGAAACCGCAGACGAGGAGTGCTGCCGCCGAAGCCGCGAGCCTAGGGATGAAACGGATCATGACAATTCCCCTTTGTCGCGACGACAGCGCTGCGCGTCTTTTCAGACGCGCATAGGACTCTGTAGCACTTTGAATGACTGCCTGCGGGCCAGCCTATGCCTTCAGGTGGAGCCGCGCCGCATAAAGCGCGATTGCCGCTGCGTTCGAGACGTTGAGCGATTTGATCGCGCCCGGCATGTCGAGACGGGCAAGTGCGTTGACGGTTTCCCGCGTCTTCTGCCGAAGTCCCTTGCCCTCGGAGCCGAGCACCAGCGCCACCTTCTCGCCCGAGAAGGTGCCTTCGAGTGGCGCCGGCCCTTCCGAATCGAGACCGATGGTGGAGAAACCGAGCTTGTGCAATTCACCGAGCGCATCGGCGAGATTGGTCACCTGTATATAAGGTATCAGTTCCAGCGCGCCGGAGGCGGACTTGGCGAGCACGCCCGATTCGGTCGGGCTATGTCTCTGGGTGGTGATGACCGCACCAGCATTGAAGGCGACGGCCGAGCGCATGATCGCGCCGACATTGTGCGGATCGGTCACCTGATCGAGGACGAGCAGGAGAGGGCTTTCCTTCAGCGCTTCGAGCCGGCGGACCGGAAGCGGCCGTGTTTCCAGCATGACGCCCTGATGGATCGCCTCGGGGCCGAGCACCTTGTCGATCTCCTGCGGCGAGACGATCTCGAAGGGCATGCCGAGCGCTTCGACGTCGACTTCGAGGCGCGCCAGTGCGTTCTGCGTTACGAACAGCGTGATCTTCTTGCGCTCGGGATTGTCGAGCGCTGCACGCACCGTATGCAGGCCATAGAGATGCACCTGGTCGGGCGCAAGCGCCGGCGGCTTCCAGTCGTCACCGCCGCGCTTTCGCTTGTGCGGTTGAGGCGTCGGAATCTCCCCGCGTTCGCGCTTGGCGTCACGGTGGGCGCGCCGCAGAGTGGCGTAATGCGTATCCTTGGCGGATGGGTCTGTCGCGGTCTTGCCGCCGGATTTGTTGTCTTTGCTCATGCAGCTTTATAGCCATGGCGCTCGCTGCCGCATAGGCTTTCTTTCATATGCCGGCTTTCGGCGGCGAATGAAATTTTTCGTGTTTTTTCCGTTGTCATCGTGTTGACAGACTGAAATGCTCCGGTCATATACGCGGCGCAGACGACGGGCGGCAACGCTTCGAAGTCTGACGAACTTGGTCTTGCGATCCGGACGAAAAACTGGAGAGATGCCCGAGTGGTTAAAGGGGACGGACTGTAAATCCGTTGGCTCAGCCTACGTTGGTTCAAATCCAACTCTCTCCACCATTCGTCATCGGATCGGACCACCCGCGCGGGTATAGCTCAATGGTAGAGCAGCAGCCTTCCAAGCTGAATACGCGGGTTCGATTCCCGCTACCCGCTCCAGTTTCCGCTACTCGACTTCATACGACCGCTGCCGCGGTAGTCCCGAGATGTCTCCGGCGCTGGCGGAGAAGCTGACGGTTGTGGCTGTCGGCGGGAAGGGAAGGGCGCTCGACGCCGAACGTCTATGGCGCGTCTCAGGCGGTCGATGCGATTTTCTCTAAGATTTCAGCGATTTTCGAGGGGGCTTTGGCGAATCGCCTTGCAGGCTGCGAATTGTCTCCCATATGCGCTGTCAGGCCAAGAATGGCGTCTGCAATTAAGTCTTGCGCAATGTCGCCGAAAGCCTTAAACGGCGGCACTAAACCGGTTCGCCGGGGCCACCATTTTCGTTCACAGGAAGCATTCAAATGGGAAAGAGTAAGTTTGAGCGCAACAAGCCGCACGTCAACATTGGCACGATTGGCCACGTTGACCACGGTAAGACGTCTCTGACGGCAGCGATCACGAAGTACTTCGGTGAGTACAAGGCGTACGACCAGATCGACGCGGCTCCGGAAGAAAAGGCGCGTGGCATCACGATTTCGACGGCTCACGTTGAATACGAGACGCCGGCCCGCCACTATGCCCACGTCGACTGCCCCGGCCATGCCGACTACGTCAAGAACATGATCACCGGTGCTGCCCAGATGGACGGCGCGATCCTGGTGTGCTCGGCCGCTGACGGCCCGATGCCGCAGACGCGCGAACACATCCTGCTGGCCCGCCAGGTCGGCGTTCCGGCAATCGTGGTGTTCCTGAACAAGGTCGACCAGGTTGACGACGCCGAGCTTCTCGAACTGGTCGAGCTCGAAGTTCGCGAACTGCTGTCGTCCTACGATTTCCCGGGCGACGATATCCCGATCGTCAAGGGTTCGGCACTTGCTGCTCTCGAAGATTCGGACAAGAAGATCGGCGAAGATTCGATCCGCGAGCTGATGGCTGCTGTCGACGCCTACATCCCGACGCCTGAGCGTCCGATCAACCTGCCGTTCCTGCTGCCGATCGAAGACGTGTTCTCGATCTCGGGCCGCGGTACGGTTGTGACCGGCCGCGTCGAGCGTGGCATTGTCAAGGTTGGCGAAGAAGTCGAGATCGTCGGCATCCGCCCGACGACGAAGACGACGGTGACCGGCGTTGAAATGTTCCGCAAGCTGCTCGATCAGGGCCAGGCTGGCGACAACATCGGTGCGCTGATCCGCGGCGTTACCCGTGACGGCGTTGAGCGTGGCCAGATTCTGTGCAAGCCGGGTTCGGTCAAGCCGCACAAGAAGTTCATGGCTGAAGCCTACATCCTGACGAAGGAAGAGGGTGGCCGTCATACGCCGTTCTTCACCAACTACCGTCCGCAGTTCTACTTCCGCACGACCGACGTGACGGGCATCGTAACGCTGCCGGAAGGCACGGAGATGGTCATGCCGGGCGACAACGTCACGGTATCGGTCGAGCTGATCGTTCCGATCGCGATGGAAGAAAAGCTGCGCTTCGCTATCCGCGAAGGCGGCCGCACCGTCGGCGCCGGTATCGTCGCGTCGATCGTCGAGTAACTTTCGAGTTATCCGCAATTATGAAGACCCCGCTGGAAACAGCGGGGTTTTTCATTTTGATGGCTTCCTGTAGGTTTAACAGGTGTTGTAAAAATATCGTTAAGTTGGCCTGTCACAGTATTTTGTTCATCTCACGTTCAGAAACCGGTTTGTGATTGGGTCAATGTAGTCCAGACTCCTCCTTGCAAAGAGGAGAGCCCGGATGATTCCAAAGGCCACATTCGCTGCGACGATATTCGCGATGTATGTTTTCACGATGTTTTTCATCGCTGCAATACCGCAAGAAGTTGTTCAGTCTGCCGTAGTGCAGATTGGCGAGGTAAGTGTCGTCAAGTGACGACCTTTGCCGAACATCGCAGGGTTCTGCGGTGATCGGAAATGATCGGTCAGGTGCTCCCGGATAGGATGCTCCTGGCGACGCGGGGGTGAACCCTTGCAGGACGCTCGCTTGCTCTTCGCGCGGAAGCGTCTATCTATGCCTCCGATTTCATGACGCGGAGGATATTCCATGAAGAGACGTATTCTATTCACCGGCGGTTCGGGCAAGGCAGGTCGCCATGCGGTGCCGTGGCTCGTCAATGCCGGCTACGAGGTTCACAACCTCGATCTCGTGCCGCTCGATAGCCCCGGCGTCACCAATCTCATCGCCGACATCACCGATAGCGGTCAGGTCTTCAACGCGCTTTCGATGCATCGCGATTTTCCCGATCTCGACGCGGGCAGGGGCGTACAGCCCTTCGACGCCGTCGTGCATTTCGCCGCCATCCCGCGCATCCTGATCAAGCCCGACAACGAAACCTTCCGTATCAACACGATGGGCACCTATAATGTCATCGAGGCGGCGGTGAAACTCGGCATCCGGAAGATCATCGTCGCATCGAGCGAGACGACCTACGGCGTCTGCTTCGCCGAAGGCCATCGCGATTTCCACCAGTTCCCGCTAGAGGAGGACTACGACGTCAATCCGATGGATTCCTACGGCCTTTCCAAAGTGGTCAACGAAAAGACGGCGCGCGCCTTTGCCGAACGTTCGGGCTTCGACATCTATGCGTTGCGCATCGGCAACGTCATCGAGCCTGACGAATACGAGAAGTTTCCGACCTTTTTCGCCAATCCCGAGATGCGCAAGCGAATCGCCTGGAGCTATATCGACGCCCGCGACCTCGGGCAGATCTGCCATCTCTGCATCGAGAAGGACGGCCTCGGCTACCAGGTCTTCAACGCCGCCAACGACACCGTCTCGGCCAATACGCCATCGAAAGAGCTTGCGAAGCGATTCTTTCCGAACGTGCCCTTCACCCGCGAGATCGGCGAATATGAGGGCCTGCTCTCCAACCGCAAGATCCGCGAGGTGCTGGGTTTTAAGGAAGAACACGATTGGCGGAAATATGTGAAGGTCTGAATGGACCGTGGTTCCGCGACTGAAAGGCCGATCGCTCGCATATCAGGAGAATGGCCTTGAAAATCGAAAATCGTGCTTGCCAATCCCGTGTCGTCGTCTTAAAGGGAGCGCCATGCTTTTCAGCAGCGATTTGCGGGCCTTGGCCCAGGCGCTGAATGATCGGTATGAAGGGGTATAGCTCAGTTGGTAGAGCGGCGGTCTCCAAAACCGCAGGTCGTAGGTTCGAGCCCTACTGCCCCTGCCATTTTCCTGGATGCGGGACAGCGCGGACATGCTCGCGGCATTTCCGGCCGGGGATTGATTGGTGGCAAGTAATTTCGTTAAACTTCGGTTTCCCTCTTGTGTATTCGGAAATCGGTGTTTATTTAGGGTTCAACAGACACGCGGTGCGTGGGGCTGATAGTTTCAGCTTTACGCGCCGTAATTGCGTGGGCAGTCGATGGCATCCAAATCCAATCCGTTTACGTTTCTGCAGCAGGTTCGCTCCGAGACGTCCAAAGTTACATGGCCGTCGCGCCGCGAGACCATGATCTCGACGGTCATGGTGCTGGTGATGGTGGTTTTCGCCGCGCTGTTTTTCTTTGCCGCTGACCAGCTGATTGGCTGGGCTCTGAGCTTCGTGCTGAATACCGGCAACTGATACGGGTGGAGATGAAAATGGCGGCACGTTGGTACATCGTCCACGCATATTCCAATTTTGAAAAGAAGGTGGCTGAAGATATCGAGAACAAGGCTCGCCAGAAGGGGCTTGAGCACCTGTTCGAGAAGATCCTCGTGCCGACCGAAAAGGTGGTGGAAGTGCGTCGCGGCCGTAAGGTCGATTCCGAGCGCAAGTTTTTCCCGGGCTATGTCATGGTTCGCGCCAATCTGACGGACGAAGCCTATCACCTGATCAAGAATACGCCGAAGGTCACGGGTTTCCTTGGTTCCGACAATAAGCCCGTTCCGATTCCGGACTATGAAGCCGAGCGCATTCTCGGTCAGGTCCAGGAAGGTGTCGAGCGGCCGAAGGCCTCGATTACCTTCGAGATCGGTGAGCAGGTCCGCGTTTCCGACGGCCCGTTCGCTTCGTTCAACGGCACGGTTCAGGATGTGGACGAAGAGCGTTCGCGCCTGAAGGTGGAAGTGTCGATCTTCGGCCGCGCAACGCCGGTCGAGTTGGAATACGCTCAGGTCGAGAAGGTCTGATTGCAGAAACTGGAGGCTGGCCCTTGCGGCCTGTTTCCTGCGGACCTTGTCCGCATCCGCGTGGAAGGTGAGGGGTCTTAGCCGGACCCTAATGATCCGCACCACGCAACCGCAGCCGCCGGAGAGATCCGGCATCACGGGCCGGGCGACCGGCCGTTCATGAAAGGCAGAGAGATATGGCTAAGAAAGTTGCAGGCCTGCTCAAGCTTCAGGTCAAGGCAGGATCGGCAAACCCGTCCCCGCCGATTGGTCCGGCGCTTGGTCAGCGTGGCATTAACATCATGGAATTCTGCAAGGCGTTCAATGCCGCCACGCAGGAAATGGAAAAGGGCATGCCGATTCCGGTCGTCATTACCTATTACCAGGACAAGTCCTTCACCTTCGCGATGAAGCAGCCGCCGGTCAGCTACTGGCTGAAGAAGGAAGCGAAGATCACGTCCGGTTCCAAGACGCCCGGCAAGGGTGCCAAGGCCGGCTCCCTCACCAAGGCTCAGATCAAGTCGATCGCAGAAGCCAAGATGAAGGATCTGAACGCAGCGGATATCGAAGGTGCAATGGCGATGATAGAGGGCTCTGCCCGCGCCATGGGTCTGGAAGTGGTGGGTTAAGATCATGGCTGGTAAGCGCACGCAGAAGATCAACGAAGGTGTTGATCCCACCAAGCTCTACGCTCTGACCCTGGCCATTGGCATGGTCAAGGAACGGGCTGTCGCCAAGTTCGACGAAACCATCGAAGTCTCGATGAACCTCGGCGTCGACCCGCGCCATGCGGACCAGATGGTCCGCGGCGTCGTCAACCTGCCGAACGGCACGGGCCGTACGGTTCGTGTTGCCGTCTTCGCTCGTGGCGCCAAGGCTGACGAAGCCAAGGCCGCCGGTGCTGATATCGTCGGTGCCGAAGAGCTTGTCGAAATCGTCCAGGGCGGCAAGATCGAATTCGATCGCTGCATTGCCACCCCCGATATGATGCCGCTCGTCGGCCGTCTCGGTAAGGTTCTCGGCCCCCGCGGCATGATGCCGAACCCGAAGGTCGGCACCGTCACTATGGATGTCGCCGGAGCCGTCAAGGCTTCCAAGGGCGGCGCTGTCGAGTTCCGCGTCGAGAAGGCTGGCATCGTTCATGCCGGTATCGGCAAGGCCTCGTTCGACGCCAAGGCTCTGGAAGAAAACATCCGCGCCTTTGCTGACGCAGTCATCAAGGCGAAGCCGGCTGGCGCCAAGGGCAACTACGTCAAGCGCGTGGCGATTTCCTCGACCATGGGCCCGGGCGTCAAGATCGAGCCCGGCTCGGTCACCGGTGCTCCGGCTGCGTAAGTTTATGGCCGGGCTTTAAGCCCGGCGACTGAATTTCCGGCCTCGCAAGGGGCCGGAATATTCCGGAGAAATCCGGAATCCTGTCCGAGATTGCAGGTGGTTTTCCCTTAATCACTGTGCCTGCATGAGACGGGTAAGACCCGAATTGCATGAAGTTCGCTTCTAGGAACTCGGTTCGAGCCTTGGATGCCTTGTGCCTCTTTAGCCTTGATTGGCGCGAGAGCGCGGGGGGACAGGATCCTCAAGCGTCGCTTGGGATCTCGCATGATCCCAGGAGGCAAAAGGCAACCGGCGGGCCCATTTTCGGTCCCGCCAACTGGAGATAGGCAGTGGAAAGAGCGGAAAAACGCGAATTCGTCACGGAACTGAACGAAGTCTTCAAGGCTTCGGGATCAGTTGTCGTGGCCCACTATGCTGGTGCCACAGTCGCGCAGATGAACGACTTTCGTTCGAAGATGCGTGCAGCTGGCGGTACCGTCAAAGTCGCGAAGAACCGCCTGGCCAAGATTGCCCTTCAGGGTACGGAAGCGGAAGGGATGACCAATCTCTTCAAGGGTCAGACGCTGATTGCATACAGCACCGATCCGATCACCGCTCCGAAGGTCGTCATGGATTTCGCCAAGACCAATGACAAGATCATTGTTCTGGGTGGCGCCATGGGAACAACCACGCTCAACGCCGAAGCAGTCAAGTCGCTTGCGACCCTGCCTTCGCTCGATGAGCTGCGTGCGAAGCTGCTGGGCATGATCCAGACACCGGCTACCCGCATCGCTGGGGTTGTTGCAGCACCGGCAAGCCAGCTTGCCCGCGTGTTTGCGGCCTACGCCAAGAAGGACGAAGCCGCGTAAGGCGGTTTTTCGCTGTTTATAATCAACCGGTTCGAACCGAACAAAGGAACTAGTAAAATGGCTGATCTCGCAAAGATCGTTGACGACCTCTCCTCGCTGACCGTTCTGGAAGCTGCAGAACTGTCGAAGCTTCTCGAAGAAAAGTGGGGCGTTTCCGCTGCTGCTCCGGTAGCTGTTGCTGCCGCTGCCGGCGGTGCTGCTGCTGCTGTCGTTGAAGAAGAAAAGACCGAATTCGACGTCATCCTCGTCGAAGCTGGTGCCAACAAGATCAACGTCATCAAGGAAGTCCGCGCCATCACTGGTCTCGGCCTCAAGGAAGCCAAGGATCTCGTTGAAGCCGCTCCGAAGGCTGTCAAGGAAGGTGTCAACAAGGCTGAAGCTGCTGACATCAAGAAGAAGCTTGAAGACGCTGGCGCCAAGGCCGACGTCAAGTAATCTTGAACTGCTTTGGGAGGCAGTATCTTTACTGCCTCCCATTTGCCGTTTTTCTGAACGAATTACCCAAAAGCCGCGTCGAAACGGCTTTTGGGTAATGGGTTCTTCAAAAGGATGGTCTCGCACCGAGGGCAGCACAGCAATCCGAGCTGAGCGTTTTCTGGGGTCGGACGAGATTGAATTACTCATTGATTGACGGGATCGACTGGCCATCGGTTCCCGTCCGTTGCAGGCCCGGGTGCAAGATTTTGAAGGAGCGACGATGGCTCAGACCCTTTCGTTCAACGGTCGTAGGCGCGTACGCAAGTTTTTTGGTAAGATCCCCGAAGTCGCAGAAATGCCGAACCTCATCGAGGTTCAGAAGGCGTCCTACGACCAGTTTCTGATGGTTGAAGAGCCTAAGGGCGGCCGACCCGACGAGGGTCTTCAGGCCGTTTTCAAGTCGGTTTTCCCGATCACCGATTTCTCCGGCGCATCCATGCTGGAATTCGTGTCCTACGAGTTCGAACCGCCGAAGTTCGACGTTGACGAATGCCGTCAGCGCGACCTGACCTATGCAGCGCCGCTGAAGGTGACGCTGCGCCTCATCGTGTTCGATATTGACGAGGATACCGGCGCGAAGTCGATCAAGGACATCAAGGAACAGTCCGTTTACATGGGCGACATGCCGCTCATGACCAACAACGGCACGTTCATCGTCAACGGCACCGAGCGCGTCATCGTCTCCCAGATGCACCGTTCGCCGGGCGTCTTCTTCGATCACGACAAGGGCAAGAGCCATTCGTCCGGCAAGCTGCTCTTTGCTGCGCGCGTCATCCCCTATCGCGGTTCCTGGCTCGATATCGAATTCGACGCCAAGGACATCGTCTATGCTCGTATCGACCGCCGCCGCAAGATCCCTGTCACTTCGCTGCTGATGGCGCTCGGCATGGACGGCGAGGAAATTCTCGACACCTTCTACACGAAGTCGCTCTACAAGCGCGACGGCGAAGGCTGGCGCATTCCCTTCAAGCCGGAAACGCTGAAGGGTGCCAAGGCGATCACCGAGATGGTCGACGCCGATACCGGCGAAGTCGTCGTGGAAGCCGGCAAGAAGCTGACCCCGCGCCTGCTGCGCACGCTGTCCGACAAGGGGCTGAAGGCCCTCAAGGCCGCCGACGACGATCTGTATGGCAACTACCTCGCCGGCGACATCGTCAACTACTCGACGGGTGAAATCTACCTCGAGGCCGGCGACGAAATCGACGAGAAGACGCTTGGCATCATCCTGGCGAACGGCTTCGACGAGATCCCGGTTCTCGGCATCGACCACATCAATGTCGGCGCCTATATCCGCAACACGCTGACAGCCGACAAGAACGAGAACCGTCAGGACGCTCTGTTCGACATCTACCGCGTCATGCGTCCGGGTGAACCGCCGACCATGGAATCGGCTGAAGCCATGTTCAACTCGCTGTTCTTCGATGCGGAGCGTTACGACCTCTCCGCCGTCGGCCGCGTCAAGATGAATATGCGCCTCGACCTGACCGTCGAAGACACCGTCCGCATCCTGCGCAAGGACGACATCCTGGCCGTGGTCAGGATGTTGGTCGAACTGCGCGACGGCAAGGGCGAGATCGACGACATCGACAATCTCGGCAACCGCCGCGTCCGTTCGGTGGGCGAGCTGATGGAAAACCAGTACCGTCTCGGCCTGCTGCGCATGGAGCGCGCGATCAAGGAACGCATGTCCTCGATCGAGATCGACACGGTCATGCCGCAGGATCTGATCAACGCCAAGCCGGCCGCCGCTGCCGTGCGCGAATTCTTCGGTTCCTCGCAGCTCTCGCAGTTCATGGACCAGGTCAATCCGCTCTCGGAAATCACCCACAAGCGTCGTCTTTCGGCTCTTGGCCCGGGCGGTCTGACCCGTGAGCGCGCCGGCTTCGAAGTCCGCGACGTGCATCCGACCCACTATGGCCGCATTTGCCCGATCGAAACGCCGGAAGGCCCGAACATCGGTCTCATCAACTCACTTGCGACCTTTGCCCGCGTCAACAAGTACGGCTTCATCGAAAGCCCGTACCGCCGCATCGTCGACGGCAAGGTGACGAGCGACGTGCTCTACCTCTCCGCCATGGAAGAGGCGAAGTATTACGTCGCCCAGGCCAACGCCGAGATGAACGCTGACGGTTCCTTCGTCGACGAATTCGTCGTCTGCCGTCATGCCGGCGAAGTCATGCTCGCCCCGCGCGACAGCATGAACCTGATGGACGTCTCGCCGAAGCAGGTCGTTTCGGTCGCAGCCGCGCTCATCCCGTTCCTGGAAAACGACGACGCCAACCGCGCGCTCATGGGCTCGAACATGCAGCGTCAGGCAGTGCCGCTGCTGCGTGCCGAAGCCCCGTTCGTCGGTACCGGCATGGAGCCGGTCGTTGCCCGTGACTCCGGTGCCGCCATCGGCGCCCGCCGCGGCGGCGTGGTCGACCAGGTCGACGCGACGCGTATCGTTATCCGCGCCACGGAAGACCTCGAAGCCGGCAAATCCGGCGTCGATATCTACCGCCTGCAGAAGTTCCAGCGTTCGAACCAGAACACCTGCGTCAACCAGCGTCCGCTGGTCACCGTCGGTGACGAGGTCAACCGCGGCGACATCCTCGCCGACGGCCCGTCGACCGATCTCGGCGACCTGGCACTCGGCCGCAACGCGCTCGTCGCGTTCATGCCCTGGAACGGCTACAACTACGAAGACTCGATTCTGCTCTCCGAGCGTATCGTTGCCGACGACGTGTTCACCTCCATCCACATCGAGGAATTCGAAGTGATGGCGCGCGACACCAAGCTTGGTCCTGAGGAAATCACCCGCGATATTCCGAACGTTTCGGAAGAAGCACTGAAGAACCTCGACGAAGCCGGCATCGTCTATATCGGCGCCGAAGTTCAGCCGGGCGATATCCTCGTCGGCAAAATCACACCGAAGGGCGAAAGCCCGATGACGCCGGAAGAAAAGCTTCTGCGCGCCATCTTCGGCGAAAAGGCCTCCGACGTGCGCGACACCTCCATGCGCATGCCGCCCGGCACCTACGGCACCATCGTCGAAGTCCGCGTCTTCAACCGCCACGGCGTTGAAAAGGACGAGCGCGCGATGGCGATCGAGCGCGAAGAAATCGAGCGTCTGGCAAAGGACCGTGACGACGAGCAGGCGATCCTCGACCGTAACGTCTACGGCCGTCTGATCGAGATGCTGCGTGGCCAGGCCTCCATCGCCGGCCCGAAGGGCTTCAAGAAGGGAGCCGAGCTTTCGAACGCCGTCGTCTCCGAATATCCCCGCTCGCAGTGGTGGATGTTCGCGGTCGAAGACGAAAAGGTCCAGAGCGAGCTCGAAGCGCTTCGCGGCCAATACGACGAATCCAAGTCGCGCCTCGAACAGCGCTTCATGGACAAGGTCGAAAAGGTCCAGCGCGGCGATGAAATGCCTCCTGGCGTCATGAAGATGGTCAAGGTCTTCGTCGCCGTAAAGCGCAAGATCCAGCCCGGCGACAAGATGGCCGGCCGTCACGGGAACAAGGGCGTCGTCTCGCGCATTGTGCCGGTGGAGGACATGCCGTTCCTCGAAGACGGCACGCATGTCGATGTCGTTCTGAACCCGCTCGGCGTGCCTTCGCGCATGAACGTCGGCCAGATCCTGGAAACGCATCTGGGTTGGGCTTGCGCCGGCATGGGTCGCCAGATCGGCGAACTGATCGACGCATACAAGGCCAATGGCAACATTGAGCCGCTGCGCAAGACCATCGGCGATGTCGTCGGAGACGGCCCCAAGGCCGAACAGGTCCATGAGTTCGACGACGACTCTGTTCTGCGCCTCGCCGACCAGTGGAAGCGCGGCGTTTCGATTGCGACGCCTGTTTTCGACGGCGCGAACGAAGCCGACGTCAACGACATGCTGCGTCTGGCAGGTCTCAAGGATAGTGGTCAGTCGACGCTCTATGACGGCCGTACCGGTGAGCAGTTCGACCGTCAGGTGACGGTGGGCTACATCTACATGCTGAAGCTCAACCACCTGGTCGACGACAAGATCCATGCTCGTTCGATCGGTCCTTACTCGCTCGTGACTCAGCAGCCGCTGGGTGGCAAGGCGCAGTTCGGCGGCCAGCGCTTCGGCGAAATGGAAGTCTGGGCGCTCGAAGCATACGGCGCGGCCTACACGCTGCAGGAAATGCTGACGGTGAAGTCGGACGACGTCGCCGGCCGCACCAAGGTCTACGAAGCCATCGTCCGAGGAGACGACACGTTCGAAGCCGGTATTCCGGAAAGCTTCAACGTTCTCGTCAAGGAAATGCGCTCACTGGGCCTCAGCGTCGAGCTCGAGAACACCAAGCTTGACGAGGCGCAGGCAGCTCAGCTGCCCGACGCGGCCGAGTAAGCACTTGATAGGGCGTGCGCTGCCAATGCGGCGCACGCCGGTCCCACCGGGCGCCGTATCCGTGTCGGCCCGGGAGGGAAGTTTCGCCGCATCCAGCGGTTATTCTCGTTTAAGCGAGGGAGGCGGCTCCCGGGAAATTGCCGCCGACATCGCATTTTGAGGGCGCTTTAGCCCATGAAGGAGACAGGCATGAACCAAGAGGTCATGAATCTTTTCAATCCGCAGGTGCCTGCACAGAATTTCGATTCTATTCGGATTTCGATCGCGTCTCCGGAGAAGATCCTCTCCTGGTCTTACGGTGAGATCAAGAAGCCGGAAACCATCAACTACCGTACGTTCAAGCCGGAACGTGACGGTCTGTTCTGCGCGCGCATCTTCGGGCCGATCAAGGACTACGAATGCCTGTGCGGCAAGTACAAGCGCATGAAGTACAAGGGCATCATCTGCGAAAAGTGCGGCGTCGAAGTCACGCTGTCGCGCGTTCGCCGTGAGCGCATGGGCCATATCGAGCTCGCCGCTCCCGTTGCCCACATCTGGTTCCTGAAGTCGCTGCCATCACGCATTTCGACGCTGCTCGACATGACGCTGAAGGATGTCGAGCGCGTCCTCTACTTTGAAAACTACATCGTCACCGAGCCGGGCCTGACCGCCCTGAAGGAGCACCAGCTCCTCTCCGAAGAAGAGTACATGCTCGCTGTCGACGAATACGGCGAAGACCAGTTCACCGCGATGATCGGCGCCGAGGCGATCTACGAGATGCTGGCCTCGATGAACCTCGAAAAGATCGCTGGCGACCTGCGTGCCGAGCTTGCCGACACCACGTCGGATCTCAAGCAGAAGAAGCTGATGAAGCGCCTGAAGATCGTCGAGAACTTCATGGAGTCGGGCAACCGTCCGGAATGGATGATCATGAAGGTCGTTCCGGTCATCCCGCCGGACCTGCGTCCGCTGGTTCCGCTCGACGGCGGCCGTTTCGCGACGTCGGATCTGAACGATCTCTACCGCCGCGTCATCAACCGTAACAACCGTCTGAAGCGCCTGATCGAGCTTCGTGCGCCTGGCATCATCATCCGCAACGAAAAGCGCATGCTGCAGGAATCCGTTGACGCGCTGTTCGACAACGGCCGTCGCGGCCGTGTCATCACCGGTGCTAACAAGCGTCCGCTGAAGTCGCTCTCCGACATGCTGAAGGGCAAGCAGGGCCGCTTCCGCCAGAACCTGCTCGGCAAGCGCGTCGACTATTCCGGCCGTTCGGTCATCGTCACCGGTCCGGAGCTGAAGCTGCACCAGTGCGGCCTGCCGAAGAAGATGGCGCTCGAGCTCTTCAAGCCGTTCATCTATGCCCGCCTCGACGCCAAGGGTTACTCCTCGACCGTCAAGCAGGCCAAGAAGCTGGTCGAAAAGGAAAAGCCGGAAGTCTGGGATATCCTCGACGAGGTCATCCGCGAGCATCCGGTTCTCTTGAACCGCGCACCGACGCTGCACCGCCTGGGCATCCAGGCCTTCGAACCTATCCTGGTCGAAGGCAAGGCGATCCAGCTGCATCCGCTCGTCTGCACGGCCTTCAACGCCGACTTCGACGGCGACCAGATGGCCGTTCACGTGCCGCTGTCGCTCGAAGCTCAGCTCGAAGCCCGCGTGTTGATGATGTCGACCAACAACATCCTGCACCCGGCCAACGGCGCGCCGATCATCGTTCCCTCGCAGGACATGGTTCTCGGCCTCTACTATCTGTCGATCCTCAACCAGAACGAGCCGGGCGAAGGCATGGCCTTCTCCGATCTCGGCGAGCTGCATCACGCCCTCGAAAGCAAGGTCGTGACGCTGCACACCAAGATCCGCGGCCGCTTCAAGTCGGTCGACGAGGATGGCAAGCCTTACTCGAAGATCTATGAGACGACGCCTGGCCGTCTGCTCATCGGCGAACTGCTGCCGAAGAACGGCAAGGTGCCCTTCGATATCTGCAACCAGGAAATGACCAAGAAGAACATCTCGAAGATGATCGACACGGTCTATCGCCATTGCGGCCAGAAGGACACGGTCATTTTCTGCGACCGCATCATGCAGCTCGGCTTCGCCCACGCCTGCCGCGCCGGCATTTCGTTCGGCAAGGACGACATGGTCATTCCGGATGCCAAGGCCAAGATCGTTGCCGACACCGAAAACCTGGTGAAGGAATACGAGCAGCAGTACAATGACGGCCTCATCACCCAGGGCGAGAAGTACAACAAGGTTGTCGACGCCTGGGGTAAGGCGACCGAAAAGGTCGCCGAAGAGATGATGGCCCGCATTAAGGCGGTCGAATTCGACGAGAAGACCGGTCGCCAGAAGCCGATGAACTCGATCTACATGATGAGCCACTCCGGTGCCCGCGGTTCTCCGAACCAGATGCGCCAGCTGGGCGGCATGCGTGGCCTCATGGCCAAGCCGTCGGGCGAAATCATCGAGACCCCGATCATCTCGAACTTCAAGGAAGGCCTGACCGTCAACGAGTACTTCAACTCGACGCACGGCGCCCGTAAGGGTCTGGCAGACACCGCCCTGAAGACCGCCAACTCCGGCTACCTGACCCGCCGTCTCGTCGACGTCGCGCAGGATTGCATCGTCACGCATGTCGATTGCGGAACGCAGACGGGCCTCACCATGACCGCCATCGTCGATGCCGGTCAGGTGGTTGCCTCGATCGGCGTCCGTATCCTCGGCCGCACGGCGCTCGACGACATCGATCATCCGGTCACGGGTGAGCGCATCGTCGATGCCGGCAGGATGATCCTCGAGCCCGACGTCGTCGAAATCGAGAAGGCCGGCATCCAGTCGATCCGCATCCGCTCGGCACTGACCTGCGAAATCCAGACGGGCGTCTGCTCGGTCTGCTACGGCCGCGACCTTGCGCGCGGTACGCCGGTCAATATGGGCGAAGCCGTCGGCGTTATCGCTGCTCAGTCGATCGGCGAGCCGGGCACCCAGCTCACCATGCGTACCTTCCACCTTGGCGGTACGGCAACCGTGGTCGACCAGTCGTTCCTCGAAGCCTCGTACGAAGGTACGGTGCAGATCAAGAACCGCAACATTCTGCGCAACTCCGATGGCAACCTCGTTGCCATGGGCCGCAACATGACCGTCCAGATCTTGGACGAACGTGGTGTCGAGCGGTCGTCGCAGCGTGTGGCCTACGGTTCGAAGCTGCATGTCGACGAAGGCGACAAGGTCAAGCGCGGCCAGCGTCTGGCAGAGTGGGACCCCTACACCCGTCCGATGATGACGGAAGTGGCTGGTACCGTTCAGTTTGAAGATCTGGTCGACGGTCTCTCCGTTCTGGAAGCGACCGACGAATCGACTGGCATCACCAAGCGTCAGGTTATCGACTGGCGTTCGACCCCGCGCGGCTCGGACCTCAAGCCGGCGATCGTCATCAAGGATGCCAGCGGCAATATCGCGAAGCTCTCCCGTGGTGGTGACGCCCGCTTCTTCCTCTCGGTCGATGCGATCCTGTCGGTCGAGCCGGGCACGAAGGTCTCCCAGGGTGACGTTCTCGCCCGTTCGCCGCTCGAAAGCGCCAAGACCAAGGACATCACCGGCGGTCTGCCGCGTGTTGCCGAGCTGTTCGAAGCCCGCCGTCCGAAGGACCACGCCATCATCGCAGAGATCGATGGTACGATCCGCCTCGGCCGCGACTACAAGAACAAGCGTCGCGTCATCATCGAGCCGGCGGAAGACGGTGTCGAGCCTGTCGAATACCTGATTCCGAAGGGCAAGCCCTTCCACCTTCAGGAAGGCGACTATATCGAAAAGGGTGACTACATCCTCGACGGTAACCCGGCTCCGCACGACATCCTGGCGATCAAGGGCGTGGAGGCTCTGGCCTCCTACCTCGTCAACGAGATCCAGGAAGTCTACCGCCTGCAGGGCGTCGTCATCAACGACAAGCACATCGAGGTGATTGTCCGTCAGATGCTGCAGAAGGTGGAAATCACCGATGCAGGCGACTCGACCTATATCGTCGGCGACAATGTCGACCGGATCGAGCTCGAAGACGTCAACGATCACCTGATCGAGCAGGGCAAGAAACCAGCCTATGGCGATCCGGTTCTTCTCGGCATCACCAAGGCATCGCTGCAGACCCCGTCCTTCATCTCGGCCGCGTCCTTCCAGGAAACGACAAAGGTGCTGACGGAAGCTGCGATCGCCGGCAAGACCGACGGTCTGCAGGGTCTGAAGGAAAACGTCATCGTCGGCCGCCTTATCCCGGCCGGCACTGGCGGCACCATGACCCAGATCCGCCGCATCGCCACGTCGCGCGACGAGATGATCCTCGAAGAGCGCCGCAAGGGTACGGGTGCTGCCGTTGCCACGCCGATGCTGCAGGACATGGCCGAAAAGGCTCCGGCTGCGGAATAACCCGCAGCTGAAGTCTATGAAATTGAAAAACCGCCCGGAGCGATCCGGGCGGTTTTGTTTTATCTGCTCTTATTATTTGGCGGGGAGGGAGGCTGCTTCCGCTTATGCTGCCTTGGCAGCGTCAGCAACGGCGCCCTTCAGTTGAACCGGATGATCGCGACTTCGCCTTCGATGGCGCCCTGGTAGGCAGAGGCGTGCGGCTCTTCGGCCGGGACCTCGGTCAGCATGCCGATCTGGTCGAGATCTGCCTCGATGAAGCCTTCCTCGGCAAGGGCGTTCAAGGCCTCGCGTACGGCAGTGTCGTCGTCAGGCGCCTTCAGCATGATGTGCAGGTCGATGCCTTCGCTGGCGTCGGACTCGTAGCCCTTGCCGATGATGATGAAGATCATCGGGCCGTCGAAATTATTGTCGTTATCAGGTGTCGTGATCATCGCCCGTCCTTCGGCTCTTTGACGATTCGGTCGCTCGAATCCTGCTGGGAGGGCCGAACGCCGCATTTGCTGATTCCTTAACTGCTTTTGCTGCAATGCCCAAGTTTTTATCTTGGGGCACAGCCGTGAATTCGTCTAGAAGGATGAAACAGGGCGTTCGGCCGGCATATCAAGGCGATACGGCGAGTTTATTTCTTAACCGGCCTTGACGAGACGGGTGGAAACCAGTAGTACCCCGGCCATCAGATCCCATGTGAGGCTTGGCTGTTCGGGGCGACTCGCCCTGAAGTTCACCTCAAACAAGGTTCTAAACGCACGTTGAAGTCATGATGCTGCACGCACGACGCATATTCTATGCGTCCTCTGCTCCTTGTGGTCCATCTGCGGAAGCGGATCGGGCCATATTTTGCGCATTGACGGAAAGCGCGCGTCACTGCCGGAGACGGCGCGAGTTCAAGCCCGCAAGGGTACTGAGATAAAACGTAAGGGATGGTTGAATGCCTACCGTAAACCAGCTGATCCGCAAGCCTCGCCAGGCGAACGTAAAGCGTAACAAGGTTCCCGCACTCCAGGAGAACCCGCAGAAGCGCGGCGTTTGCACGCGCGTCTACACGACGACGCCGAAGAAGCCGAACTCGGCTCTGCGTAAGGTCGCAAAGATCCGCCTGACCAACGGCTTCGAAGTCATTGGTTACATCCCCGGCGAAGGTCATAACCTTCAGGAACACTCCGTCGTCATGATCCGTGGCGGCCGCGTCAAGGACCTTCCGGGTGTCCGTTATCACATCATCCGCGGCGTTCTCGATACCCAGGGTGTCAAGAACCGCAAGCAGCGCCGCTCCAAGTACGGCGCGAAGCGTCCGAAGTAATTCGGTTTTTGAATAATCCGGCGCTGCGCGAGGTCCTCCGCGTCATGAAGCGCCTTAACGGTTGAAGAGACAAAATATGTCCAGACGTCATAAAGCAGAAAAGCGCGAGATCAATCCGGACCCGAAGTTCGGCGATCTCGTCGTCACCAAGTTCATGAATGCCATCATGCTCGACGGCAAGAAGTCCGTTGCTGAAAACATCGTCTACGGTGCGTTCGACGTTGTTCAGGGCAAGGCCAAGCAGGAGCCGCTCACGGTTTTCCATTCTGCGCTGGAGAACATTGCCCCGCACGTTGAAGTTCGCTCGCGTCGTGTCGGTGGTGCGACCTATCAGGTCCCCGTCGATGTTCGTCCGGAGCGCCGCCAGGCTCTTGCTATTCGCTGGCTGATCGCTGCTGCCCGCAAGCGCAATGAAACGACTATGGTTGACCGCCTTTCCGGCGAACTGCTCGATGCGTCCAACAACCGCGGCTCCGCCGTCAAGAAGCGCGAAGACACGCACAAGATGGCTGACGCCAACCGCGCGTTCTCGCACTATCGCTGGTAATTCCGAACGGTATCGAAAGGCAGTCCACAATGGCTCGCGAATATAAGATCGAAGACTACCGTAATTTCGGTATCATGGCGCATATCGACGCCGGCAAGACCACGACCACCGAGCGTATTCTTTATTACACCGGCAAGTCGCATAAGATCGGCGAAGTTCACGACGGCGCAGCCACCATGGACTGGATGGAGCAGGAGCAGGAGCGTGGCATCACGATCACCTCTGCTGCCACCACGACCTACTGGAAGGGTCGTGACGGCAAAACGCGCCGCTTCAACATCATCGACACTCCCGGCCACGTCGACTTCACCATTGAAGTCGAGCGTTCGCTGCGCGTTCTCGACGGCGCCATCGCGCTGCTCGACGCCAACGCCGGTGTTGAGCCGCAGACGGAAACCGTCTGGCGTCAGGCCGAGAAGTACAATGTCCCGCGGATGATCTTCTGCAACAAGATGGACAAGACCGGTGCGGACTTCTACCGCTCCGTCGAGATGATCAAGACCCGTCTCGGTGCAACGGCTGTCGTCATGCAGCTCCCGATCGGTGCAGAAACCGAATTCAAGGGCGTCATCGACCTGGTCGAGATGAACGCACTCATCTGGCGCGACGAGTCGCTCGGCGCCCAGTGGGATGTCGTCGAGATCCCCGAGGACATGAAGGCCAAGGCTGAAGAATATCGCGAAAAGCTGATCGAGACGGTCGTCGACATCGACGAAGCCGCCACCGAAGCTTACCTCGAAGGTATTCTGCCCGACAACGATCAGATCCGTGCGCTGGTTCGCCGCGGCACGATTGACGTCAAGTTTCACCCGATGTTCTGCGGCACTGCCTTCAAGAACAAGGGCGTGCAGCCGCTGCTCGACGCCGTCGTCGACTACCTGCCGTCGCCGATGGACATCCCGGCGATCAAGGGCATCGACTTCAAGACGGAAGCCGAAATCGAGCGTCATGCCGATGACAGCGAGCCGCTTTCCATGCTCGCCTTCAAGATCATGAACGACCCCTTCGTCGGTTCGCTGACCTTCGCCCGCATCTACTCGGGCAAGCTCGAGAAGGGCACTTCGGTCATCAACACGGTCAAGGACAAGCGCGAGCGCGTCGGCCGTATGCTGCAGATGCACTCCAACTCGCGTGAAGACATCGAAGAAGCCTTCGCAGGCGACATCGTGGCTCTCGCTGGCCTCAAGGAAACCACGACGGGCGACACGCTCTGCGATCCGCTGAAGCCGGTTATCCTCGAGCGCATGGAATTCCCGGAGCCGGTCATCCAGATCGCCATCGAGCCGAAGACCAAGGGCGACCAGGAAAAGATGGGCCTCGCGCTCAACCGCCTGGCTGCTGAAGATCCGTCCTTCCGCGTCAAGACCGACCAGGAATCAGGCCAGACCATCATCGCCGGGATGGGCGAACTGCATCTCGACATCATCGTCGACCGCATGCGTCGTGAATTCAAGGTCGAAGCAACTGTCGGCGCGCCGCAGGTTGCCTACCGCGAAACCATCACTAGGACGCATGAAGAAGACTACACGCACAAGAAGCAGTCCGGTGGTACCGGCCAGTTCGCGCGCGTCAAGATCGTCTTCGAACCGAACCCGGAAGGCGACGAATTCAAGTTCGAATCGAAGATCGTCGGCGGTTCCGTTCCCAAGGAATACATCCCCGGCGTCCAGAAGGGCATCGAAAGCGTTCTGTCTTCGGGTCCGCTCGCAGGCTTCCCGATGCTCGGCGTCAAGGCGACCCTCATCGACGGCGCCTTCCACGACGTCGACTCCTCGGTTCTCGCCTTCGAAATCGCATCGCGTGCCTGCTTCCGTGAAGCAGCCAGGAAGGCCGGCGCTCAGCTGCTCGAGCCGATGATGAAGGTCGAAGTCGTCACCCCGGAAGATTACGTCGGCGACGTTATCGGCGACCTGAACTCCCGTCGCGGTCAGATCCAGGGCCAGGAAAGCCGTGGTATCGCCGTCGTCATCAACGCGAACGTCCCGCTCGCGAACATGTTCAAGTACGTCGACAACCTGCGCTCCATGTCCCAGGGCCGCGCCCAGTACACGATGACCTTCGATCACTATTCGCCGGTCCCGTCGAACGTCGCAACTGAAATCCAGGCAAAGTATTCCGGTCAGAAGTGACCGGAATACCAATTGACCGATAACAAGAATTAGATCCCTTCGGGGACTAGCAAAACGGAGACCCGAAAATGGGAAAGAGTAAGTTTGAGCGCAACAAGCCGCACGTCAACATTGGCACGATTGGCCACGTTGACCACGGTAAGACGTCTCTGACGGCAGCGATCACGAAGTACTTCGGTGAGTACAAGGCGTACGACCAGATCGACGCGGCTCCGGAAGAAAAGGCGCGTGGCATCACGATTTCGACGGCTCACGTTGAATACGAGACGCCGGCCCGCCACTATGCCCACGTCGACTGCCCCGGCCATGCCGACTACGTCAAGAACATGATCACCGGTGCTGCCCAGATGGACGGCGCGATCCTGGTGTGCTCGGCCGCTGACGGCCCGATGCCGCAGACGCGCGAACACATCCTGCTGGCCCGCCAGGTCGGCGTTCCGGCAATCGTGGTGTTCCTGAACAAGGTCGACCAGGTTGACGACGCCGAGCTTCTCGAACTGGTCGAGCTCGAAGTTCGCGAACTGCTGTCGTCCTACGATTTCCCGGGCGACGATATCCCGATCGTCAAGGGTTCGGCACTTGCTGCTCTCGAAGATTCGGACAAGAAGATCGGCGAAGATTCGATCCGCGAGCTGATGGCTGCTGTCGACGCCTACATCCCGACGCCTGAGCGTCCGATCAACCTGCCGTTCCTGCTGCCGATCGAAGACGTGTTCTCGATCTCGGGCCGCGGTACGGTTGTGACCGGCCGCGTCGAGCGTGGCATTGTCAAGGTTGGCGAAGAAGTCGAGATCGTCGGCATCCGCCCGACGACGAAGACGACGGTGACCGGCGTTGAAATGTTCCGCAAGCTGCTCGATCAGGGCCAGGCTGGCGACAACATCGGTGCGCTGATCCGCGGCGTTACCCGTGACGGCGTTGAGCGTGGCCAGATTCTGTGCAAGCCGGGTTCGGTCAAGCCGCACAAGAAGTTCATGGCTGAAGCCTACATCCTGACGAAGGAAGAGGGTGGCCGTCATACGCCGTTCTTCACCAACTACCGTCCGCAGTTCTACTTCCGCACGACCGACGTGACGGGCATTGTGACGCTGCCGGAAGGCACGGAGATGGTCATGCCGGGCGACAACGTCACGGTATCGGTCGAGCTGATCGTTCCGATCGCGATGGAAGAAAAGCTGCGCTTCGCTATCCGCGAAGGCGGCCGCACCGTCGGCGCCGGTATCGTCGCGTCGATCGTCGAGTAATTAGCGGCTGGGCCACCTGGCCCAAGGAAAGGATAGGGACGCCGATCTCGGTGTCCCTCTCGATCTTTGAAACCGGTGGCCCGCTAACGTAACTGAAGGTAAGTCGTGTCCCTAAGTGGTGACACGCGGATAACAGACACAAGGATAAAGTCGAATGAACGGCCAGAATATCCGCATCCGCCTGAAGGCGTTCGATCATCGGATTCTCGACGCCTCCACGCGTGAGATCGTATCGACGGCTAAGCGCACCGGTGCAAGCGTCCGGGGCCCCGTTCCGCTTCCGACCCGCATCGAGAAGTTTACGGTCAACCGGTCCCCGCATATCGACAAGAAGAGCCGCGAACAGTTCGAGATGCGCACGCATAAGCGCCTTCTCGATATCGTTGACCCGACCCCGCAGACGGTAGACGCGCTGATGAAGCTCGATCTCGCCGCCGGTGTCGATGTTGAGATCAAGCTCTGAGACCTCGGGTCTTCGGGCTGAGTGAGAAGGATTGAACCGATGCGTTCAGGTGTGATTGCACAGAAGGTGGGAATGACCCGCGTCTATAACGACGCCGGCGAGCATGTCCCGGTAACGGTACTGCGTATGGAGGCCGTCCAGGTCGTTGCCACGCGCACTGTCGAAAAGAATGGCTATACCGCAGTTCAGCTCGGTGCCGGCCAGGCGAAGGTAAAGAACACGTCGAAGGCGATGCGTGGCAACTTTGCCATTGCCAACGTCGAGCCTAAGGCCAAGGTCACGGAATTCCGCGTTTCGGAAGACAACCTGCTGGAGATCGGTACGGAGATCAAGGCGGGTCACTTCGCAGCTGGCCAGCTGGTCGACGTGACGGGTACGACGATCGGCAAGGGTTTTGCCGGCGCCATGAAGCGTCACGGCTTCGGCGGTTTGCGCGCCACGCACGGTGTGTCGGTGTCTCACCGCTCGCACGGTTCGACTGGCTCGCGCCAGGATCCGGGCAAGGTTTTCAAGAACAAGAAGATGGCTGGTCACATGGGCCAGACGCGCGTCACGACGCAGAACCTGGAAGTGGTTTCGACCGACGAAGATCGTGGTCTGATCCTGATCAAGGGTGCTGTTCCTGGTTCCAAGGGTGCTTGGATCATCGTGCGCGACGCCGTCAAGTCGGCCGCGAAGTAAGGGAGCCAGATCAATGGAATTCAACGTCAAGACCCTCGAGGGAAAAGACGCCGGGAAGGTTTCCCTTTCGGACGCTATTTTCGGCCTCGAGCCCCGCGAAGACATTCTCGCCCGCGTCATCCGCTGGCAACTTGCCAAGAAGCAGCAGGGCACGCACAAGGCTAAGGGCCGCGCGGAAATTTCGCGCACCGGCGCCAAGATGTACAAGCAGAAGGGTACGGGCCGCGCCCGCCACCATTCGGCTCGCGCTCCGCAGTTCCGCGGCGGCGGCAAGGCTCACGGCCCGGTTGTCCGCAGCCACGAGCACGATCTTCCGAAGAAGGTTCGCGCACTCGGCCTTCGCCACGCCCTTTCGGCCAAGATCAAGGCCGATGACGTCATCGTCATCGACAACCTGGTTGCCGCTGAAGCCAAGACCAAGTCGCTCGCGTCCGTTTTCGAGACGCTCGGCCTGACCAACGCCCTCTTCATCGGCGGCGCAGAGCTTGACGGCAACTTCAAGCTTGCAGCTCAGAACATCCCGAACATCGATGTTCTGCCGATCCAGGGCATCAACGTTTACGACATCGTGCGCCGCGGCAAGCTCGTGCTTTCCAAGGCTGCGGTTGAAGCGCTAGAGGAGCGATTCAAGTGACCGATCTTCGCCACTACGATGTGATCGTCTCTCCGGCGATCACCGAAAAGTCCACGCTGGTATCCGAAAACAACCAGGTTGTATTCAATGTCGCCAAGCAGGCGACGAAGCCGGAAATCAAGGCTGCGGTCGAGGCGCTGTTCGGCGTCAAGGTCACGGCTGTCAACACTCTGCTGCGCAAGGGCAAGACCAAGCGGTTCCGCGGTTTCGTCGGCAAGCAGAAGGACGTGAAGAAGGCTGTTGTGACACTGGCTGAAGGCCAGACGATCGACGTCTCCACCGGTCTCTGAGGTATAAGAAAATGGCATTGAAAACTTTCAATCCGATCACCCCGAGCCAGCGCCAGCTGGTCATCGTCGACCGCTCGGCCCTCTACAAGGGCAAGCCGGTCAAGGCGCTGACGGAAGGTCTGACCAAGAGCGGCGGTCGTAACAACCTCGGTCGCATCACCGCCCGCTTCATCGGCGGGGGTCACAAGCGCACCTATCGTCTGATCGACTTCAAGCGTCGCAAGTTCGACGTCGAAGGCACGGTCGAGCGTATCGAATACGATCCGAACCGCACGGCTTTCATCGCGTTGGTGAACTATGCTGACGGCGAGAAGGCTTATATCATCGCTCCTCAGCGCCTCGCTGCCGGTGACAAGGTCATCGCTTCCGAGAAGGCTGTCGACGTCAAGCCCGGCAACACCATGCCGCTGCAGTTCATCCCGGTCGGCTCCATCATCCACAATGTGGAAATGAAGCCGGGTAAGGGTGGTCAGATCGCTCGCTCCGCCGGTGGCTACGCACAGCTCGTCGGCCGCGACCAGGGCATGGCGATCCTTCGCCTGAACTCCGGTGAACAGCGTCTCGTTCATGGCTCCTGCCTTGCTTCGATCGGCGCCGTCTCCAACCCTGATCACGCCAACATCAACGACGGCAAGGCCGGTCGTACCGTTTGGCGCGGCAAGCGCCCGCATAACCGCGGTGTCGTCATGAACCCAGTCGACCATCCGCACGGCGGTGGCGAAGGCCGCACCTCCGGTGGTCGCCATCCGGTGACACCGTGGGGCAAGCCGACCAAGGGCAAGCGCACCCGGTCGAACAAGTCGACCGACAAGATGATCATGCGCTCGCGTCATCAGCGTAAGAAGTAAGAGAGGAAGTCTCCAATGGCTCGTTCAGTATGGAAAGGTCCGTTCGTTGACGGCTATCTTCTCAAGAAGGCTGAGAAGGTTCGTGAAGGCGGTCGCAGTGAAGTGATCAAGATCTGGAGCCGTCGCTCCACGATCCTGCCGCAGTTCGTCGGTCTCACCTTCGGCGTCTACAACGGCAGCAAGCATATCCCGGTCAGCGTCAATGAAGACATGGTCGGTCACAAATTCGGTGAATTCTCTCCGACCCGCACCTACTACGGTCACGGCGCGGACAAGAAGGCGAAGAGGAAGTAACAATGGGCAAGGCAAAAGCCGAACGCCGGCTGAAGGACAACGAGGCGCAAGCAGTCGCCCGCACGCTCCGCGTCAGCCCCCAGAAGCTCAACCTGGTTGCTGCGGCTATCCGCGGCAAGAAGGTCGAGCGCGCACTCGCGGAGCTGGAGTTCTCCCGCAAGCGCATCGCAGGCGCCGTCAAGAAGACGCTTGAATCTGCGATTGCCAACGCCGAGAACAACCACGATCTCGACGTCGACTCGCTGGTTGTCGCCGAGGCCTATGTCGGCAAGTCGATCGTCATGAAGCGTTTCCACGCTCGTGGCCGCGGTCGCGCGTCGCGCATTGAAAAGCCCTTCGCGCACCTGACGATCGTGGTTCGTGAAGTGCAGGCAGCAGAGGAGGCCGCATAATGGGTCAGAAAATCAATCCAATCGGTTTCCGCCTCGGCATCAACCGTACCTGGGATAGCCGCTGGTTTGCGGACAATGCCGAGTACGGCCAACTGCTGCACGAAGACCTGAAGATGCGCAAGTTCGTCATGAGCGAACTGAAGCAGGCCGGGATCTCCAAGGTGGTTATCGAGCGTCCGCACAAGAAGTGCCGCGTCACGATCCACTCGGCACGTCCGGGCCTGATCATCGGCCGCAAGGGCGCAGACATCGACAAGCTCCGCAAGAAGCTGTCGGAGATGACGAATTCGGAAACGCACCTCAACATCGTCGAAGTGCGCAAGCCCGAAGTCGATGCGACGCTGGTCGCTCAGTCGATCGCCCAGCAGCTCGAGCGTCGCGTGGCTTTCCGCCGCGCTATGAAGCGCGCCGTTCAGTCCGCGATGCGTCTTGGCGCCGAGGGCATCAAGATCACCTGCGCCGGCCGTCTCGGCGGCGCTGAAATCGCCCGTACGGAATGGTACCGCGAAGGTCGTGTGCCGCTGCACACGCTGCGCGCAGACATCGACTACGGCACGGCTGAAGCAGAAACCGCTTTCGGCATCTGCGGCATCAAGGTCTGGATCTTCAAGGGCGAAATCCTTGAGCATGATCCGATGGCTTCCGAGCGCCGCGCGATGGAAGGTGACGCCCAGGGTCCGGCAAGCCGTGATCGTGACCGCGACAGAGACCGTCGCCGCGACAACGCTTGATAGCGCGCGTGGCAGAGAAGTTCGGAGAATAAGAAAATGTTGCAGCCAAAGCGTACCAAGTACCGCAAGCAGTTCAAGGGCCGCATCAAGGGCGTCGCCAAGGGCGGTTCTGACCTGGCATTCGGCGAATTCGGCCTGAAGGCACAGGAACCCAACCGCGTCAACGCGCGCGAGATCGAAGCGGCCCGCCGCGCGATCACGCGTTATATGAAGCGCGCCGGCCGTGTATGGATCCGCGTGTTCCCGGACGTTCCGGTAACCAAAAAGCCGACCGAAGTCCGTATGGGTAAGGGTAAGGGCTCCGTTGAATACTGGGCATGCAAGGTCAAGCCCGGCCGTATGATGTTCGAGATCGACGGTGTCAGCGAAGAAATCGCCCGTGAGGCGCTTCGCCTCGGCTCTGCCAAGCTCTCGGTCAAGACGCGCTTCGTTCAGCGCATTGCAGAGTAAGGAATGAGCTCATGAAAGCCTCAGACGTTCGCGCGTTCACCGCCGACCAACTCAAGGACGAGCTTGCCAAGCTGAAGAAGGAGCAGTTCAACCTGCGCTTTCAGAAGGCGACCGGCCAGCTCGAAAAGTCCTCGCGCATCAACGAAGTTCGCAAGGACATCGCCCGCGTGAAAACCATTGCCCGCCAGAAGGCGGCAGAAGTTAAGGCCTAAAGGAAGAAAAATATGCCGAAGCGCATCCTGCAGGGCGTCGTCGTTGGCGACAAGAACGAGAAGACGGTAGTGGTTCGTGTCGAGCGTCGTTTCGCTCACCCACTGCTCCAGAAGACCGTTCGTCGTTCCAAGAAGTACAAGGCCCACGACGAGAACAACCAGTACAAGATCGGCGATACCGTATCCATCGAGGAATGCGCGCCCATCTCCAAGGACAAGCGCTGGACGGTGATTTCCGCCCAGGGCAAGTAACAGAATTTTGCGCGAGGCCTTGCGTCTCGCCGAAATATCTGTATGAAGCAGCGTCAGAACGCTCGAATGCCGGGCGTTCTTTTGCTTTGAGCGCACGGAAGGTCCCGTTCGGGAAACCACCCTGGCACGATCGACCCCGCGCTATTCAGCTATTGCCGCGTCTGTGCTGCCTCACGGCAGCTCGGCCGGCGAAAATTTTCATAAGCCGGAGTAGGGGGCTAGCCCAACCATTCCGGTAAACCAAGAAGGCGACCTGATATGATTCAGATGCAAACAAACCTCGACGTCGCGGATAATTCCGGCGCACGTCGTGTCATGTGCATCAAGGTGCTGGGCGGCTCGAAGCGCAAGTATGCCTCGATCGGCGACGTCATCGTCGTTTCGATCAAGGAAGCGATCCCGCGCGGCCGTGTGAAGAAGGGTGACGTGATGAAGGCGGTTGTCGTTCGCACCGCCAAGGACATCCGTCGTGCAGATGGCTCCGTCATCCGCTTCGACACCAACGCAGCAGTCCTCATCGACAACAAGAAAGAGCCGATCGGCACCCGTATCTTCGGACCGGTTCCGCGCGAACTTCGCGCCAAGAACCACATGAAGATCATCTCGCTGGCTCCCGAAGTACTGTAAGGAGCGAAGCGATGCAGAAGATTCGTAAGGGCGACAAGGTCGTCATGCTCGCTGGCAAGGACAAGGGCCGTACCGGCGAAGTTGTCCAGGTCATGCCGAAGGAAGATCGTGCCGTTGTTCGTGGCGTCAACGTCGTCAAGCGCCACCAGCGCCAGACGCAGACCCAGGAAGCCGGCATCATCAACAAGGAAGCCCCGGTTCACCTGTCCAACGTTGCAATCATCGACAAGGATGGCAAGCCGACCCGCGTCGGTTTCAAGGTTGTTGACGGCAAGAAGGTCCGTGTGGCCAAGCGTTCTGGAGAAGTGATCGATGGCTGAGGCAAAATATGAGCCGCGGCTCAAGAAGGAATATGTCGAGCGCATCCGCAAGGCGTTGCAGGAGCAGTTCTCCTACGCCAATGAGATGATGATCCCGAAGCTCGACAAGATCGTGATCAACATGGGTGTCGGCGAAGCGACCGCTGACTCGAAGAAGCCGACGGTGGCTGCCGCCGACCTCGCAGCGATTGCCGGCCAGAAGCCGGTCATCACCCGCGCACGTAACTCTATCGCAGGCTTCAAGGTCCGCGAACAGATGCCGATCGGCGCCAAGGTCACCCTGCGCGGCGCCCGCATGTACGAGTTCATGGACCGTCTCGTGAACATCGCGCTCCCGCGCGTTCGCGACTTCCGCGGCCTGAACCCGAAAAGCTTTGACGGCCGTGGCAACTTCGCCATGGGCATCAAGGAGCACATTGTGTTCCCTGAGATCAACTACGACAAGGTTGATCAGATGTGGGGCATGGACATCATCGTTTGCACGACGGCGACGACCGACGACGAGGCACGGGCTCTTCTGAAAGAGTTCAGCTTCCCGTTCCGTCAATAACCGTAACGACGAGCGTAGAAAAGGAACCTGACATGGCGAAGACAAGCGCAGTTGAAAAGAACAAGCGCCGCCGTACTACGGTCGCTAACCAGGCCGCTAAGCGGGCTGGGTTGAAGGCGATCATCATGAACCAGGCTCTTCCGATCGAAGAGCGGTTCAAGGCCTCGATCAAGCTGGCATCCCTGCCGCGTGATGGATCGAAGACCCGTATTCGCAACCGTTGCGAAGTTTCGGGGCGTCCGCGCGCATATTACCGCAAACTGCGCATGTCGCGTATTGCGCTGCGTGAACTCGGCAATCTCGGCAAGGTGCCGGGTATCGTCAAGTCGAGCTGGTAAGGAGCAGGTTACATGACAATGACTGATCCGTTGGGCGATATGCTCACTCGCATCCGTAACGGTGCTTCTCGCCGCAAGTCGTCGGTTTCGACGCCTGCTTCGAAGCTCCGTGCACGTGTTCTCGATGTTCTGCAGTCCGAAGGCTACATCCGTGGCTATTCCGTTGTCGATTTCGGCAATGGCAAGTCGGAACTCAGCATCGAGCTGAAATATTATGAAGGCGCATCGGTGATCCGTGAGATCGGCCGTGTGTCCAAGCCGGGCCGCCGGGTTTATGTCTCGGTCAAGTCCATTCCGCAGGTCGCGAACGGTCTCGGCATCACCATCCTTTCGACTCCGAAGGGTGTGATGGCCGATCACCAGGCTCGCGAACAGAACGTTGGTGGCGAGGTTCTTTGCTCGGTCTTCTAAGATTGGGCAGGGATCTCCATAGCGAACAGACAGGATTGAAACATGTCTCGTATCGGTAAAAAGCCCGTTCAGGTGCCTGCTGGGATCACGGCTACGGTCGATGGCCAGAAGGTGACTGCAAAGGGCCCGAAGGGCGAGCTGTTTTTCGTTGCTAACGACGAAATCAGCCTCAAGCTTGAAAATAACGCCGTCGTCGTGACGCCGGTGAACCAGACCAAGGATGCGCGGTCAAAGTGGGGCATGTCCCGCACGATGATCGAAGGCATCTTCAAGGGCGTCAAGGACGGTTTCGAGCGCAAGCTTGAAATCAACGGCGTCGGTTACCGCGCCGCCATGCAGGGCAAGAACCTGCAGCTGGCCCTCGGTTTCAGCCACGACGTGATCTACGAGCCGCCGGTCGGTATCTCGATCGTTGTTCCGAAGCCGACGGAAATCGTCGTCAGCGGCATCAACAAGCAGCAGGTCGGTCAGGTTGCCGCCGAAATCCGCGAATATCGCGGTCCCGAGCCCTACAAGGGCAAGGGCGTCAAGTACGCTGACGAGCGGATCGTCCGCAAAGAAGGCAAGAAGAAGTAAGGATCACGCGAAATGGCTAGCAGGAAAGAAGCACTTGCACGTCGTGCCAACCGCGTGCGCCGTCATCTCAAGTCGGTGGCCAATGGCCGTCCGCGCCTGTCGGTTCATCGCTCCTCGAAGAACATCTACGCCCAGGTCATCGATGACGTGGCCGGCAAGACGCTCGCGTCTGCCTCCACCCTCGAGAAGGATCTGCGCGGTTCTCTGAAGACCGGTGCCGATACCGCCGCCGCTACCGTTGTGGGCAAGCTCCTCGCCGAGCGGGCCTCCAAGGCCGGTGTTACGGAAGTCGTGTTCGACCGTGGCGCCTTCATCTATCACGGCCGCATCAAGGCTCTCGCCGAAGCGGCCCGCGAAGGCGGTCTCACCTTCTGATCAGTTTCCGGCCGGACGCCTCAAGCGCCGGCCGGATTTTCGCCGGACCGCAGGCACTCTCCGAAAGGGGAGGCTAATGCGGTCCACATTTGTTTGCCGATTGCACCCGGAAAAGAAAAAGGAAGAGGACAATGGCACAGGAAAGAAGGCCGCAGCGGGACGACCGCCAGAGCCGTGAAGAGCGCGATAGCGAATTCGTCGACAAGCTTGTCGCGATCAACCGCGTCGCCAAGGTCGTCAAGGGCGGCCGTCGTTTCGGTTTTGCAGCACTCGTCGTCGTTGGCGACCAGAAGGGCCGCGTTGGCTTCGGCCATGGCAAGGCACGTGAAGTACCGGAAGCCATCCGCAAGGCAACCGAAGCCGCTAAGCGCGAACTGATCTTCGTACCGCTGCGTGACGGCCGTACGCTGCATCACGACGTTCACGGCCGCCACGGCGCCGGCAAGGTTCTGCTGCGCTCGGCCAAGGTCGGTACCGGCATCATCGCGGGCGGTCCGATGCGCGCCGTATTCGAAACACTCGGCATGCACGACGTCGTCGCCAAGTCGACCGGTTCGTCGAACCCCTACAACATGGTTCGCGCCACCTTCGACGCTCTGAAGCACCAGGTTCACCCGAAGGACATCGCAGCTCAGCGCGGCATCAAGTATGCAACGCTGCAGGCTCGTCGTAGCGCCTCCGGCAACGCCTCTGAAGAATAAGAGGAGTTTGACAGATGGCCAAGGCTACTAAGAAGGCTGAAGCGAAGACTGTCACGATCGAACAGATCGGCAGCCCGATTCGCCGTCCGGATGTCCAGCAGCGCACGCTGATCGGTCTCGGACTGAACAAGATGCACCGTCGCCGCACGCTGGAGGATACTCCTTCCGTTCGTGGCATGATCCGTGCTGTCCAGCATCTCGTTCGCGTCGTCGACGAGAAGTGAGACGGAGGAAACGCTCATGAAACTCAATGAAATCAAGGACAACGAAGGCTCGACCCACAGCCGCAAGCGCCTCGGCCGCGGTATCGGCTCGGGCTCGGGCAAGACTGGTGGTCGCGGCGTGAAGGGTCAGAAGTCCCGTTCAGGCGTCGCCATCAACGGCTTCGAAGGCGGCCAGATGCCGATCTATCGTCGCCTGCCGAAGCGTGGCTTCAACAACATTTTCGCTTCCGATTTTGTTGTCGTGTCGCTGGCCCGTATCCAGACGGCGATCGACGCCGGCAAGCTCGATGCCAAGACGACCGTTGACGCAGCTGCCCTCAAGGCTGCTGGTGTCATCCGCCGCGTCAAGGACGGCGTTCGCGTTCTCGCCGACGGCGAGATCAAGGCCAAGATCACCATCGTCGTTGCAGGCGCCTCCAAGCCTGCCGTCGAGAAGATCGAAAAGGCCGGCGGCACCGTGACGCTGCTTTCGGCTCCCGCTGCAGCCGAATAAATAATCTGATGATATATCGCCCGGAGTGCTTCACACCGGGCGATTTTGCTCCCATATGTGGGCCTCACAAAAACTTGGCTGGCGCGCCCGCGTCATGCCGGTAAGACTCGAAAACAAGGGTGAGGCAAGGGGTTGCGCCGCAATCCGTCCTGAGCCCGGTTTTGAATAATTTCATACTGATTCCGGGTCCGGTCTGTCCCCCAGAGACGCCGGAATTGGTAGCGCGGAGAAACGCATGGCTTCTGCAGCGGAACAATTGGCATCCAACCTCAATTTTTCGACCTTCGCCAAAGCCGAGGATTTGAAGAAGCGCTTGTGGTTCACACTGGCAGCTCTCCTCGTCTATCGACTCGGCACGCATATTCCGCTTCCAGGCCTCAATCCTGAAGCCTATGCCCAGGCTTTCCGCGGCCAGTCAGGCGGCATTCTCGGCCTTTTCAACATGTTCTCGGGCGGCGCTGTTCAGCGCATGGCGATCTTTGCGCTCGGCATCATGCCCTATATCTCCGCTTCGATCATTGTGCAGCTCATGACCTCGGTCGTGCCGGCGCTCGAAAACCTGAAGAAGGAAGGCGAGCAGGGCCGTAAGATCATCAACCAGTATACCCGCTATGGTACCGTTATCCTCGGTGCGCTCCAGGCCTATGGCATTGCCGCCGGCCTTGAAAGCGGCCAAGGCCTCGTCGTCGAGGCCGGCTGGTTCTTCCGCGTCTCCACCGTTCTGACGCTGCTCGGCGGCACGATGTTCCTGATGTGGCTCGGTGAGCAGATCACCTCGCGCGGCATCGGCAACGGCATCTCGCTGATCATTTTCGCCGGCATCGCCGCCGGCCTTCCGACAGCTCTTGCCGGCACGCTTGAACTCGGCCGCACCGGGGCGCTGTCGACCTTCCTCATTCTGCTCGTCATCATCGTCGCGATCGCCGTCATCGGCATCATCGTCTTCGTCGAGCGCGCCCAGCGCCGGCTGCTGATCCAGTATCCGAAGCGTCAGGTTGGCAATCGGATGTTCCAGGGCGATACCTCGCATCTGCCGCTGAAGTTGAACACGTCAGGCGTCATTCCGGCAATCTTCGCGTCGTCGCTGCTGCTGCTGCCGGCAACGGTCGCCGGTTTCGCCAACACCTCGGCAATGCCCTCCTGGGTGACATCGATCGTCGCGGCCCTCGGCCACGGTCAACCGCTCTATATGGCGCTGTACGGCGCGCTGATCGCCTTCTTCGCCTTCTTCTATACGGCCATCGTCTTTAATCCGAAGGACACGGCCGACAATCTGAAGAAGCATGGCGGCTTCATTCCCGGCATCCGTCCGGGCGAGCGCACCGCCGAATATATCGACTACGTGCTGACCCGAATCACGGTGATCGGTGCGCTCTATCTCGTCTTCGTCTGCATCCTCCCAGAGATTCTGGTGTCGCAAACCGGCATTCCATTAGCCCTTGGTGGGACTTCGCTTTTGATCGTGGTTAGCGTAACTCTTGATACGGTTGCACAGATCCAGGGTCACCTGATCGCGCAGCAATACGAAGGCCTGATCAAGAAATCGAAGTTGCGTGGAGGAAAGAGGGGGCGATGAGACTTATCCTTTTGGGGCCGCCGGGCGCGGGTAAGGGAACCCAGGCCCAGCGGATCGTGGAAAAGCACGGCATTCCGCAGCTTTCCACTGGAGACATGCTGCGTGCTGCTACCGAAGCTGGCACAGAGGTGGGGAAACGCGCCAAGGCGGTCATGGACGCCGGCAAACTCGTCTCTGATGAGATCGTCATCGCCATCGTCTCTGAGCGAATCGATCAGCCCGATTGCGCCAACGGCTTCATTCTCGATGGTTTTCCTCGCACACTCGTGCAGGCCGATGCCACCGAGGGGATGCTAAAGTCCAAGGGTCTTGACCTCTCAGTGGTTATCGAGTTTCGCGTCGACGACAAGGAACTCATCCGTCGGGTGGATGGTCGATATACCTGCGTTCAGTGCGGCACTGTCTATCATGACACTGACAAGCTCCCGGCCAAGGAAGGTGTTTGCGACAAGTGCGGTTCGACTCACTTCAAACGCCGTCCTGATGACAACGCCGAGACCATGATCAAGCGTCTCGAGGTCTACTACAAGGAAACCTCGCCGCTGATCGGCTATTACCATGCCAAGGACAAACTCAAGTCCGTGGACGGCATGGCAGAAATCGATCAGGTGACCGCCGAGGTCGAAAGCATTCTTTCCAAGCTTTAAGGCTTTGAAAATAAACTTGGCGGAACGGTTGCTTTTCAGCAGTGATTCCGCTAAACACCGCGCCAACTCGCGACATTCCATGCGATCGGCGCGGATTTCCCAGGGAAGTCCGGGTGCGGTCGTTTTGACATGTTACGGACGTAAATCTGAACGGGCGGTTCTCAAGACCGCATAACGAAGCCCACTTGCCGGATGGCAACTGGAATGCAAGGAGAATAGGCGTGGCACGTATCGCTGGCGTCAACATCCCGACTGCGAAGCGCGTTGTCATCGCGCTGACCTACATTCACGGGATCGGTTCGAAATTCGCACAGGAAATCGTCGAGAAGGTCGGTATCCCGGCTGAACGCCGTGTGCATCAGCTGACGGACGCAGAAGTCCTTCAGATCCGTGAAGCTATCGACCGCGACTATCAGGTCGAAGGCGATCTTCGTCGCGATACCGCGATGAACATCAAGCGCCTGATGGACCTCGGCTGCTACCGCGGCCTGCGTCATCGCCGCGGCCTTCCGGTCCGCGGTCAGCGCACGCATACCAATGCCCGCACCCGCAAGGGTCCGGCAAAGGCAATCGCTGGCAAGAAGAAGTAATTTCCGGGAAACTGGGGTGGGGAGGCTGGCGGTCTGCGCCGGCCTCTTTTGAGTTTGGAGCGGGACCATATAGGCGCCGTTCCGGTGTAGCCGCTGGCATTACGGCGGTGAAGAGATCAACGAAAGGAATACCATGGCTAAGGAAGCCGTCCGCGTTCGCCGTCGCGAGCGCAAGAATATCTCGTCGGGTGTCGCTCACGTCAACTCGACCTTCAACAACACGATGATCACCATCACCGATGCGCAGGGCAATGCGATCGCCTGGTCGTCGGCTGGCGCCAAGGGCTTCAAGGGCTCGCGCAAGTCGACCCCGTTCGCTGCCCAGATCGCTGCCGAAGACTGCGCCAAGAAGGCCCAGGAGCACGGCATGAAGTCGCTGGAAGTCGAAGTCTGCGGTCCGGGTTCGGGTCGTGAATCGGCTCTGCGCGCGCTCCAGGCTGCAGGTTTCATGATCACGTCCATCCGCGACGTGACCCCGATCCCGCACAATGGCTGCCGTCCGCGCAAGAAGCGCCGCGTCTGATCATCGCTCTCGTCACCGGTGAGCGCCTGCGCGCTCCCGGTGGTTTTCAAGCTCGGTTGCCACGATTGGATGGTGGCAACGAACGGAAGGCAAACTCATGATTCAGAAGAACTGGCAGGAACTGATCAAGCCGAACAAGGTGGAGTTCTCCTCGAGCTCGCGCACCAGGGCGACGCTTGTTGCCGAACCGCTGGAGCGCGGCTTCGGCCTCACCCTCGGCAACGCGCTTCGCCGCGTTCTGCTTTCCTCGCTGCGCGGTGCTGCCGTCACGGCGGTGCAGATCGATGGCGTGCTGCATGAATTCTCCTCGATTCCGGGCGTCCGCGAAGACGTCACGGACATCGTGCTCAACATCAAGGAAATCGCCATCAAGATGGATGGCGACGATGCAAAGCGCATGGTCGTGCGTAAGCAGGGCCCTGGCGTTGTCACGGCTGGCGACATTCAGACGGTCGGCGATATCGAAATCCTCAACCCCGAGCATGTCATCTGCACGCTCGACGAGGGTGCCGAGATCCGCATGGAATTCACCGTCAACAACGGCAAGGGCTATGTTCCGGCCGAACGCAATCGTGCGGAAGATGCTCCGATCGGTCTCATCCCGGTCGACAGCCTCTACTCGCCGGTCAAGAAGGTGTCCTACAAGGTTGAAAATACCCGCGAAGGACAGGTTCTCGATTACGACAAGCTGAACATGACCATCGAAACCGATGGCTCGATCACCGGCGAAGACGCCGTCGCTTTTGCGGCGCGCATCCTCCAGGATCAGCTTGGCGTCTTCGTCAACTTCGACGAGCCGCAGAAGGAAACCGAAGAGGAAGCAGTCACCGAACTCGCTTTCAACCCGGCTCTCCTGAAGAAGGTGGACGAACTCGAGCTGTCGGTCCGTTCGGCAAACTGCCTGAAGAACGACAACATCGTCTACATCGGCGACCTCATTCAGAAGACCGAAGCAGAAATGCTCCGCACACCGAATTTTGGTCGCAAGTCGCTGAACGAAATCAAGGAAGTTCTCGCTTCCATGGGCCTGCACCTCGGCATGGAAGTGCCGGCATGGCCGCCCGAGAACATCGAAGATCTCGCCAAGCGTTACGAAGATCAATACTGAAAAAACAAAAGGCAGGCTCTTTCGGCTGCCTTTCCCCGTCAAACAGCAGGCCGATCGCCTGCATGTGCCAGGAAACGGCAGGCCCACTTAGCGTAAGGGCACCTGCATTAAAGGAGAATAGCAATGCGCCATGGTAAAGCCGGCCGCAAGCTGAATAGAACTGCAAGCCACCGCAAGGCGATGTTCGCCAACATGGCGGCTTCGCTGATTACCCACGAGCAGATCGTCACGACCCTGCCGAAGGCCAAGGAAATCCGTCCGATCGTCGAGAAGCTCGTCACGCTCGGCAAGCGCGGCGACCTGCACGCTCGCCGTCAGGCGATCTCGCAGATCCGCGATGCCGCTGTCGTCGCGAAGCTGTTCGACACGATCGCAACGCGTTACGCCACCCGCAACGGCGGCTACCTGCGCATCATGAAGGCCGGCTTCCGCCAGGGCGACAATGCCGCGATGGCCGTGATCGAATTCGTGGATCGCGACGCCTATGCCAAGGGCGCTGCAGACAAGGCCCGCGTCGCTGCTGAAGAGCAGGCCGTCGCCGCTTAAATCCTCCGCTCCGGCGGAAACAGAACAGCCGGGCTGCGAAGCCCGGCTGTTTTTGTTTGTGCACGACAGCGCCGCGCTTCTTTTCAGATCAGCCGTTCAACCGGCTGAGGTGCAGATAGGACAGGTTCATTTGGGCGAAGTCTTTGAAAATCGTCGTCGAGTGCAGTTCCTCCGTCTCATAGCCCTGCTTGCGGTTATTGCGCTCGGGCTGGCGCTCAGACGGTTTGGCTATGCGGCCGATCTGCCCTTCATTGTCGTCAAATATGGTGGATCGGCACTCTGGGGAGCGATGGTCTATCTGCTCGTGGCGCTGTTTGTCGCAAGGTCACGGCCGGCAGCAATTGCTGTTACAGCGCTTTTCATAGCGATCTCGGTGGAATTGTTCCGGCTTTATCACACGCCCTGGCTCGATGCGTTTCGGCTGACCACGGCAGGCGCCCTGCTGCTTGGCCGGGTATTCTCGCTTTGGAATATGCTGGCCTATGCAATCGGCATAGCCACGGCTTGCGCCTTCGATCCCGCACATCGGGCGGCCTTGTCTCCTCGCCGCTAACCTGCCGTCTCACGAACAGACGCCACTGCGCGATTGCGCGTCCGCCCTTTGCCCTTCTGCCTGTTGCGTGCGATCGGCCGGTAGGAGCGGTAGAGGATGAGCGCGATGATCAGCCCGACATAGATATATTGCTCGAGGTCGAGGATCTTGGTCGAGAGCGCGAAGTGCAGCGCCCCGCAGGCGGCGATGATATAGACGAGGCGATGTAGCCAGATCCAGTTCTTGCCGAGGCGGCGGATCGAGAGATTGTTGGATGTCAGCGCCAGCGGAATGAGCATCGCAAGCCCGGCCATGCCGAACATGATGAAGGGGCGCTTCAGCACGTCGTTGATGACGGCGGAAATATCCATCGCCTGGTCAAGCACCATGTAGACGGTGAAATGCATCAGCGCGTAGTAGAAAGTCAGCAGGCCAAGCGCGCGGCGATAGCGCAGATAGTTCCAGCCGAAGAGCTCACGGGCAGGGGAAACGGCAAGGGTCAGGATTAGGAAACGGATCGTCCAGATGCCGAGGAAGAGCTCGAAGGTCTTGACTGGATCGGCGCCGAGCTGATCGGTCGCTCCGAGATAGAAAGTCCAGGCCGCAGGCACGAGCCCGACGACATAAAGCAGCCAGACGGAGGCGGGTTGCCAGCGCTTCGGGATGGCGAGCGACAGTTCCGCCATCAGAAATTCGCCTTCAGGTCCATGCCGGCATAAAGGCTTGCCACCTCGCCGGCATAACCGTTGAAGGGCAGGGTGGGGTGGCGGCCGGCGCCGAAGAAGCCGCTTTCGCCGATGCGCCGTTCGCTCGCCTGGCTCCAGCGGGGATGGTCGACCGCTGGATTGACGTTGGCGTAGAAGCCGTATTCCTGCGGATTGGTGACCTGCCAGGTATTCTTCGGCTGCTGGTCGGTGAGTGTGATCCTGACGATCGACTTGATGCCCTTGAAGCCGTATTTCCACGGCACGACGAGGCGGATCGGTGCGCCGTTCTGGTTCGGCAGCGTTTCGCCATAGAGCCCGACGGCCAGCAGCGCCAGCGGATGGCGCGCCTCATCGAGGCGCAGACCCTCGACATAGGGCCAGTCGAGCGACTGAAAGAAACCTTTCTGCCCAGGCATCTCCTCCGGCCGCACCACGGTTTCGAAGGCGACGTATTTGGCGCTGCCGAGTGGCTCCACCTTGTCGAGCAGCGATGCCAGCGGAAAGCCGTCCCAGGGGATGACCATCGACCAGGCCTCGACGCAGCGCATCCGGTAGGTGCGCTCCTCGATCGGGAATTCCTTCATCAACGCCTCGAGGTCGAAGGTGCCTGGCTTTTTGACCATGCCGTCAACCTTGATCGTCCACGGCAGCGGCTTGAAATCGCTAGAAAGAGCTGCGGGATCGCCCTTGTCGAGGCCGAACTCATAGAAATTATTGTAGGTCGTGACGTCCTTGATCGGCGTCGCCTTCTCGTCGACCTTGTACTTGCTCTCAACGGCGGAGAGAGCCGCAGCACTCGCCTTGCCGGCGCTGTAGAGCGCCATGGCGCCAAGCGCTGCCGCACCGAGGAATTCACGACGGCGCACATAGATCTGGCGCGGCGTAATCTCCGATGACGCGATCTTCGGTGGGCGATAGCTTGGCATGTCGAAACCTCCTCGGCGGATATCCTGAAATATAGCCCTTAAACGAACCGCCGGCATGTCTAGATTAGTGTCTAAGCCTTGAATATTGCTGACGGGAAGCCAATTTTTTGTGTTCGGTCGTGATGGAATAGGCTGTAACAAAACGTCGCGTCGAACCGTATATGATCGATGGGCCTCATGGCGCTTCTCCCCGGCGTACCGGATTTGGGCTTCCCGGTAGTGACAGCCCCCGTCGATTGGATTAGGACAATTCCAAAAAGCGGCGTTTGCCCGGCCCGCAGGCTCCATGTCGCCCGGCTTCGCCTGATAATTCCGACACGTTGAGGAAGACACCGATGCCAGTTTACCGTTCCAGAACCACGACCCATGGCCGCAACATGGCGGGCGCCCGCGGCCTTTGGCGCGCCACGGGCATGAAGGATTCGGATTTCGGCAAGCCGATCATCGCGGTGGTGAATTCCTTCACCCAGTTCGTGCCCGGCCACGTGCACCTGAAGGACCTTGGCCAGCTCGTTGCCCGCGAGATCGAGGCGGCCGGCGGTGTCGCCAAGGAATTCAACACGATCGCCGTCGATGACGGCATCGCCATGGGCCATGACGGCATGCTTTATTCGCTGCCCTCGCGTGAGCTCATCGCCGACAGCGTCGAATATATGGTCAATGCTCATTGCGCCGACGCCATGGTCTGCATCTCCAATTGCGACAAGATCACCCCCGGCATGCTGATGGCGTCGCTGCGTCTCAATATCCCGACCGTCTTCGTCTCGGGCGGTCCGATGGAAGCCGGCAAGGTCGTGCTGCACGGCAAGACGCATGCGCTCGACCTGGTCGATGCCATGGTCGCCGCAGCCGATGACAAGATCAGCGACGAGGACGTCCAGACCATCGAACGCTCGGCCTGTCCGACCTGTGGTTCCTGCTCCGGCATGTTCACCGCCAATTCGATGAACTGCCTGACGGAAGCCCTCGGCCTGTCGCTGCCCGGCAACGGCTCGACGCTTGCCACCCATCTCGACCGCAAGCGCCTCTTCGTCGAGGCCGGTCATCTGATTGTCGATCTCGCCCGCCGTTATTACGAGCAGGATGACGTCAAGGCGCTGCCGCGCACCATTGCCTCCAAGCAGGCCTTCGAGAATGCCATGACGCTCGATATCGCCATGGGCGGTTCCACCAATACGGTCCTGCACATTCTTGCCGCCGCCCATGAAGGCGAGATCGATTTCAATATGGCCGATATCGACGCGCTGTCGCGCCGCGTGCCGTGCCTGTCGAAGGTCGCACCCGCCAAGAGTGACGTGCATATGGAAGACGTCCACCGCGCCGGCGGCATCATGTCGATCCTCGGCGAACTCGACAAGGGTGGTCTCTTGAACCGCGATTGCCCGACGGTCCATGCCGAGACGCTGGGCGATGCGATCGATCGCTGGGATATCACCCGCACGAACAGCGAAACCGTGCGCAACTTCTATCGTGCCGCACCCGGCGGCATCCCGACCCAGGTCGCCTTCAGCCAGGAAGCCCGTTGGGACGATCTCGACACCGATCGCGAGAACGGCGTCATCCGCTCGGTCGAGCATCCCTTCTCCAAGGATGGCGGCCTTGCCGTGCTCAAGGGCAACCTTGCGATTGACGGCTGCATCGTCAAGACCGCTGGCGTCGATGAATCGATCCTGAAGTTCTCCGGCCCCGCCCGCGTCTTCGAAAGCCAGGATTCGTCGGTCAAGGCGATCCTTGCCAACGAGGTGAAGGCCGGCGACGTCGTCGTCATCCGCTACGAAGGTCCGAAGGGCGGCCCGGGCATGCAGGAAATGCTCTATCCGACGAGCTATCTGAAGTCGAAGGGCCTCGGCAAGGCATGCGCGCTCATCACCGACGGCCGCTTCTCCGGCGGCACTTCCGGCCTCTCGATCGGCCACGCCTCGCCGGAAGCGGCAAATGGCGGCACGATCGGCCTGGTGCGCGAAGGCGACATGATCGACATCGACATCCCCAACCGCACGATCAGCCTGCGTGTCAGCGAGACTGAACTCGCCGCCCGCCGCGCCGAGCAGGACGCCAAGGGCTGGTACCCGGTCGAAGTCCGCAAGCGCAATGTCACGACCGCGCTAAAGGCCTACGCGGCCTTCGCAACGAGTGCGGACCGCGGTGCCGTGCGCGATCTGAACGCCCGCTGAGCAGCCTCAGCTTACGAGCCGTTGATGAAAAGTCAGCAGCTCTTCCAACCGGTCGATTCAGAGCATGATGCCGAAAAGTGTGAGCGGTTTTCGGACGACATCATGCTCTCACTCTATAATGTAGAACAGGATTCAGATTTTAGGCCGACCCGGCCTAAAATCATCCTGTTCTAGAGCGGCCGGTTGATGTTTTTATAGGTCTCGCCGAACTGCTTCAGCCGCTCGTCATAGGCAGCCTTGATACACGCCGCATCAGCTCCGCATTCCTGCCGCTTTTTCAGCCAGGCCGTCTGTTCGTCCTGCAATGTTCCGCGCGAACCCATGGCCAGAAGGCCCGAGAGCAAATCGAAAGTCGTCACCATCTTCACGTCGGCATCGTTGAGTGCGCGGTTGTCGCAGATCGCTTTTTCATCCGGCTTCAATTCTTTCGCATCGCAATCGAAGCTTGCTGCCTGTGCCAGGTTCGATGCAATGAGCAGGATCGCAAAGCCGAGGGCCGCTGTCGTCGTTCTTGTCGTGATCATTCATATGTTCCTATTGCTGCCGGTCAGGCTAGCTTCCGCAGTGCCAGAGCCAGGAAGATGATGCACATGAGCCAGACGGCAAGGATGAAGATCAGTCCGACCCGGCTGGAGGGATGCTCGATGCGCCCTGTCGCCTCCGTACGAAGCTCGTTCATCACCTCTATTGGCACGAGCCGGATCGCCAGCACGATGCCGAGCGGCACGATAAGGAGGTCGTCGAGATAGCCGAGGACGGGGATGAAATCGGGGATGAGATCGATGGGCGACAGCGCATAGGCTGCAACGGCGCCGGCCACCGCTTTGGCATGCCACGGCACGCGGGAATCGCGGGCGGCAAGCCATAGGGCGACGATGTCACGCTTCAGTAACTTCGCCCAGTTTTTGGCTTTTGATATCAGTTGCATGGCCAATCTTCCTGAATCAAATTCATAATGAGTTCAACCGGTTCCTAAGACGCCCTCTCGCCTTGTTCTTCCATGCTTCCGCCCTCTTTCCTTTCTAGCGTCGGGCCGCAGAACAGGATGGTTTTAGGCCGGTTCGGCCTAAAATCTGAATCCTGTTCGCAATAAATAGTTAGAGCATGATGTCGTCCGAAAACCGCTCACGCTTTTCGGCATCATGCTCTAAAACGTTCCTCAAGAGGATTCACAAGGGATACCCATGCAAGGCCTGTTCAAGCGCGCCTCCGTCTCGCTATTCGCTCTCATGCTCGTTCTGCCGGCTGCGGCCCATGCGCAGACGGCAAAGACCGTACCCGAGAGCCAGATGCAGATGCAGCTCTCCTTCGCGCCGCTCGTCAAACAGACGTCAGGCGCCGTCGTCAACGTTTATGCGGAAAAGACCGTCCAGCGGCAGTCGCCCTTTGCTGGCGACCCTTTCTTCGAGCAATTTTTCGGCCAGCAGATGCCGAACCGTTCGGAGAAGCAGTCTTCGCTCGGCTCCGGCGTCATCGTCGAGGCGAACGGCACTGTCGTGACCAACAATCACGTCATCGAGGGCGCCGACGATATCAAGGTGGCGCTCTCGGACGGCCGCGAATTCCCCTGCAAGGTGGTACTGCGCGACGACCGTGTCGACCTTGCCGTGCTGAAGATCGACGCCAAGGAAAGCTTTCCGACATTGCCGATCGGCAATTCCGATACGGTCGAGGTCGGTGATCTCGTGCTGGCGATCGGCAATCCCTTCGGTGTCGGCCAGACGGTGACGAGCGGTATCGTCTCGGCGCTTGCCCGCAACCAGGTGATCAAGAACGAGTTCGGTTTCTTCATCCAGACCGATGCCTCGATCAATCCCGGCAATTCCGGCGGTGCCTTGATGAATATGAAGGGCGAGCTGATCGGCATCAACACGGCGATCTTCTCGCGCGGCGGTGGATCGAACGGCATTGGTTTCGCCATCCCCGCCAATCTGGTCAAGGTCTTCCTCACCTCTGCCGATGCCGGCGTCAAATCCTTCGAGCGGCCCTATGTCGGCGCGAGCTTCGATGCCGTGACCTCGGAAGTGGCTGAGGCGCTGGGGCTGAACAAAGTCCGCGGCGCGCTCGTCGTCAAGGTTTCGGAAGGTGGGCCAGCCGCCAAGGCCGGGCTGAAGGCCGGCGAAATCGTCACCGCCGTCGACGGAATTTCCGTCGAGCATCCGGATGCGCTGCTCTACCGGCTGACGACGGCCGGTCTCGGCAATTCAGTCAAGCTCACCGTCATCGAGAATGGCCGCGAGGAGCAACTGCCGCTGACGCTTGCCCGCGCCCCGGAAACCTCGCCGCGCGACCAGCGCACCATCGGCGGACACACGCCGTTTACCGGTGCCGTCGTCGAAAACCTGTCGCCGCGTGTCGCCGACGAGCTGCGCATGCCGCCCGAATCGGCAGGCGTCGTCGTATCCGAGGTGAAGGAGGATTCGCCTGCCGCCCGTCTCGGTTTCGAACCGAAGGATATCATCGTCTCGATCAACGGTACCGATGTGAAGTCGACCAGCGAACTGTCCGAGATCGCCGATAGCGACCCCGGCCTCTGGCGGGTCGAGATCGAGCGTGACGGCCAGCGCATCCGGCAATTCTTCCGATGAGCAACGATCTCTTCGCGCCGCGCGTTCCGGAGGAGGTCGCCGCCAGGCGGCCGCTTGCCGACCGGCTGCGGCCGAAGACGCTTGCCGATGTCACCGGTCAGGAACACCTGACCGGCGAGGATGGCGTGCTGAAAAGAATGATCGAAAGCGGCTCGCTCGGCTCGATGATCTTCTGGGGTCCGCCCGGCACCGGCAAGACGACGGTGGCACGGCTGCTTTCGGGCGAGGCGGGCCTGGCCTTCGAGCAGATATCGGCGATCTTCTCCGGCGTCGCCGACCTGAAGAAGGTGTTCGAGACAGCCCGTTTGCGGCGTATGGACGGCCGTCAGACGCTGCTCTTCGTCGATGAGATCCATCGTTTCAACCGCGCCCAGCAGGACAGTTTCCTGCCCGTCATGGAGGATGGCACGGTCATCCTCGTCGGCGCCACCACCGAGAACCCCTCCTTCGAGCTCAACGCCGCTCTGCTGTCGCGTGCCCGTGTGCTCACCTTCAAGTCGCATGACGAGGAAAGCCTTGAGGAACTGCTGAAGCGTGCCGAGACGATCGAGCAGAAGCCGCTGCCGCTGACGGAGGATGCCCGCGTGAGCCTGATCCGCATGGCCGACGGCGATGGCCGCGCCGTGCTGACGCTCGCCGAAGAAGTCTGGCGCGCGGCGCGCGAAGGCGAGAGCTTCGATACCGAAGGCCTGACGCGCATCGTCCAGCGCCGTGCCCCGGTCTACGATAAGGCGCAGGATGGCCACTACAATCTGATCTCGGCACTGCATAAATCCGTACGCGGCTCGGATCCCGATGCCGCGCTCTATTATCTCGCCCGCATGTTCGATGCCGGCGAGGACCCGCTCTATCTCGGCCGGCGGCTGGTGCGCATGGCTGTGGAGGATATCGGTCTTGCCGATCCGCAGGCACTGGTGATCTGCAATGCCGCCAAGGATGCCTATGAGTATCTCGGCTCGCCGGAAGGCGAACTGGCGCTTGCCCAGGCCTGCGTCTATCTCGCCACCGCCCCGAAATCGAATGCCGTCTACACCGCCTTCAAGGCGGCAAGCCAGGCCGCCAAGCAGAACGGCTCGTTGCTACCGCCGAAGCACATCCTCAACGCGCCGACCAAGCTGATGAAGGGTGAGGGTTACGGCGACGGCTATCGCTACGACCACGACGAGCCGGATGCCTTTTCCGGCCAGGATTATTTCCCGGAGAAGATGGGACGCCAGATCTTCTATGATCCGCCGGAACGCGGCTTCGAGCGCGATATCCGCAAGCGGCTGGAATGGTGGGCGAAGCTTCGCAAAGAGCGTAATCCGCGCTGAAGCCCGGCGAACCTCAGGAGGCGCGCGGCGTCTTCTGATTTGCCGGCGCGGCGATCACCTTGACGGACGATTCCGCAAGCCCGTGATGACCTTCCATATCGACGATGACATGCCAGTGACCGCTTTCCGGAACGGCGATCTTGATCGGCGATTTGCGTGCCACGCCGCCGATATATTTGAAATCGAGAACCTCAGTAAACCGCTGAAAATTCGGGGCCGTCATCAGGCGGACATTGTTCGCCGCATTCAACGACACCTCGATGATCGTTCCGGCGCGTTGTTCCTTGAGATCGTAATGGGTGAAGCGGAAATTCGGTTTCGGCATCGGTCTCGCGGCGTCTGAAGTCTCTGCGCCAGGATTTTACCAGAATGTGGGTTAAGGAAAAGTTGGAAATCGGCCGTTCAGCTCATGTCTTCGTACTCCCGCTGCATGAAAACAGCGGGAGTACGGCAAGATTTAGTGGATATTCGCCGTGCCGCGCGCAAAGGGCGCGAGTTCGAGCACCATGCCTGCGGCCGCCCTGTGGATATCGGCGGAGAGGCAGTTGCATTCCCCAGCTGCGAAATGGAGGGCGGCCGCTTCATTGATGAAGAGCCCGCCGACGAGGCCGTCGCGGTCGTGGACGATCCAGCGGCCGCTTCTGTTGCGGCCGACGGTGAAGCGGGCGGAAGGCGAAAGTGCTGCAGCGGGAAGGCTGCGGCGTTGCTGTGCGTTTGCCATTGTGGTGATCCTTCGGTCCTGATGCTTCAACGGGAGATGAGGTCGAACATCATCTGGACCAGGCCAGCAAAGGCCAGCGTCATCGCAAGGCGGGGTGCAATCGCGACAAGGCCGGAGAGTATCGAATGGGAGGGATCGGCGGCGAGTGTGCTGATGTGGCCGCGTTGCAGCGGGTCGCTCTCGGCACTCGGTTCAGTCAGGCGTGACATCGGTTTGTCCTTTCGAAGTCTCAACCGCCGCTTGATCGAGCGGCGGTGTCACGCTTCAAAAATAAGCTCCGGTGGATAGGGTTTCCATTTGGCGGCGAAAACGAAAATATAAAAATCTCATAGGGATAACGCCATCCCCGCGCTGTTTTCGTCAAGGAAGGGCGCAAGCGCCTTGCCGATGGCCAAACGCACCTCCGGCTCGGCAGCGACAAGCGGAAGGCGAAGCTCGGCCTCCAGGCCGCGCATCAGCCGGAGCGCGTATTTGATCCTCGACGGATCGCCCTCCGGCCCGTGCTGCCTGCTGCATCGAGGTGAAGAGCCTTGGCAGAACGTTGGCGCCCGGCGAGATCGCGCCGTCGCCGCCAGCGATGGTGAAGGCGAGCGCGGAAGGGTCATGGCCGGAAAAGAAGCGGAAGCGCTGTCGCAGGATCGGCGAAAGGCCGGCGATGCGAGCGATGTCGCCCGTCGCGTCGCGAATGCCGACAATCCCCGGGGATGGCGGCCAGCCTGCCGAGCGTTTCCGTCGAAAGATCGCTCGCCGTCTGCGCCGGCGCGTGGTCGACGATGACAGGCAGTCGGCTCGCCGCTGCCACCTGTTCGAAGTGGTGGATGATGCCTTTCTGCCCGGGCTTGGAATAATAGGGCACGGTGACGAGTGCGGCGGCGGCGCCGAGCGCTTCCGCCTCTCGGGTGAGCGCGATCGTGCTTTCGGTGGAGTTGGTGCCGGTGGCGGCGACGACGGGCACGCGGCCGGCGGCCGATTGGATGCTGAGGTCGATCACCTCAGCGCGCTCCTGCGGCGAAAGCGTCGGGCCTTCCCCTGACACGGAGCAGACAGCAAGCCCGTCGACGCCGCTGAGGATCTGCCATTCTGCAAGCGCCCGAAACGCCGGCCTGTCGAGGCCGCGATGGCGAAACGGTGTGACAAGAGCGGTGATCGCGCCGCCAAGGCGCGGCATTCTCGCCGTTTCCATGGCGGATCTCAGAGCGCGCCGAAAACGATGTAGAGCTCGACGCAGGCGAGCACCACGCCGAAGACGATCAGCGCCTGGGCGGTGCGCTTCTCGCGCATCTGCTTACTGCCGCGGGTGATCCTGTGTGGACGAGGGAACTGAAAACCGGAAGACATGACATCTCGCATGGCATTTGACCTTTGCAGTGATGACGAAAGGCTAATGCCGCTTGCGATAGGAAATCCATTCGGAGCGAGGCGCGAAAATATAGGAATGACATAAAGACCAATGAGAGAAATTTCGAAGTGCGGTGTCGGAAAGACATGAGCGCCGCCGTCCTTGCGGTATCGACGCAAACATGGGAGCAAGGACATGTCGAAGATGACGCTGATTTCGATGATCGCAACCGCTGCCGCATTCCTGGCCGCGCCCGATATATCAGGCGCCGACAGCAGCACGCCTGTTATCGAGGAGAAGAAGGCTGCAGCGCCGATTGTCAGGAAGGGAAGTCTGCCGGTCAACGGCATCGATTATTATTACGAGATTCGCGGTGAGGGCGAGCCGCTGCTGCTCCTTCACGGCGGCCTCGGGCAGATCGAGATGTTCGCGCCGGTCATGCCTGTTTTCACCGACCACCGGCAGGTGATCGCCGTCGATCTGCAGGGCCATGGCCGCACGCCCCTCGGCAAGCGGCCGATCGAGCTTCCGGCCATCGGCGCCGATCTGGCAATCCTGGTGAAGCAGCTCGGTTACGACAAGCTCGATGTCTTCGGCTATTCCTTTGGCGGCGGGGTGGCGTTGAACATGGCGGCGAACGCTCCCGACCAGGTGCGCCGGCTAGTGATCCTCTCGGCACCCTATGCGCAGAACGGCTTCTTCCCGGAGATGCTGCCGCAGCAGGCGGCCGTCGGCGCCGGTATGGCCGACATGATGAAGGACACGCCGATGTTCCTCTCCTACAAGGCGGTGGCGCCTGACGTTTCGGAATTTCCGAAGCTGCTCGACGCCATGGGCGCGCTGATGCGCGAACCCATCGACTATAGCGATGCCGTCGACAAGCTCACCATGCCGGTCATGCTGATCTATGGCGATGCCGACATGATCCGGCCCGAGCATATGATCGACTTCTACCACAAGCTCGGCGGCGGTCTGCGCGATGCGGGCTGGATGCGGGAAAACATGTCGAAGAACCGGCTGGCGATCCTGCCCGATCTCACCCACTACGAGACCTTCGCCTCGCCCCTCATGGCGACTATGGCGATGACCTTCCTCGATGGTGGCGGCAAGGCGCCGAACTGGGCCGAGCAGGTCGGAAAGTAAGCGAAGACGGCCGGGTTTTCCCGGCCGCCCTTCCTCCGCAATCAGCCGCCGCGCTGGTTTTCCCGATCCAATTGCGTCACCAGCGCCAGGATCGTTTCCGACACCGGCGTCGGCACGGCGCCCAGGCGTCCGAGCGCCACCACCATGCCGACCAGCGGCGTGATTTCGAGCGCCTTGCCGCCGATCAGATCCTGCAGCATCGATGTGCGCACGCCGCCGATATGGCGCGATTGTTCCAACCGCTGCTCGACGGTCATGCTGAACCGCGCGCCCAAGGCCTCGCCTACGGCGCGGACCTCACTCATCACCTTGCCGACCGTAGCCGAAAGGGCGGGATCCGCCATGATGTCGGTCATCAGCGCCCTGGTCAGCGCGCTGATCGGGTTGAAGGCGGCATTACCCATCAACTTGCTCCAGATCTCGCCGCGAATATCAGGTGTCGTCGTAATGCTGAGGCCGGCGCCGGTCAGCAGCGCGGCGATTGCCTCGAGATCGGGCGAGATTTCGCCGGAGGGCTCGCCGAGCACGAAGCGGCCGTTGTTGGCAAGCTGGATCTCGCCGGGGTTGATCACCTCGGCACCCTGATAAGCGACGCAGCCGATGACGCGCTCCGGCCCGATCAGCCGCCAGAGCCTGCCGCCGGGATCGAGCTCATCGAACTGCAGTTCGGCATGCCGGCTCTGGGTATCGCGGTGAAAATACCACCACGGAATGCCGTTGAGGATCATGATGACGCGGGTGCCCTCCTTGAGGAGGGCTGCAATGCCTTCGGCAGCGGGTGCCAGCTGATGCCCCTTTAGGCCGGTGATGACGAGATCCTGCGGCGGCAATGTCCCGGGATCGTCGGTCGCGGTAAGGCGAACATTGAGCGGCCTTTCCGAATCGGCTTCGCGCAGGCTGAGACCGTTGTCGCGGATGGCGTCGAGATGGGCTCCACGCGCAACGACGGAGATGATGGTGTTGTTTCCGGCTTGGCTTGCAAGCTTGGCGGCGATAGCGCCGCCGAGTGCGCCAGCGCCATAGATGCAGATGGACTTGATGGACATGCTCGCCTCTTCATGGTGGTGATCGAACCTAGATCTAGGTCATTCCAGGTGTGAGGCGAATGCTAATTTGCCGCATCATGCGCTTTCCTGCGGTCACAGCGGCGCTGCCGCCGCATCCCGAGATCTGGGATGCGGCGGGCAGTGCCTTTCAGGCCAAGGCCGTTGCATCGCTTGGAAAATCCGTGGACAGCGCGAGTTCGCGCCAGGCGGCAAGTTCCTTTTCGACGCTGGCATGCTGCTGCTCGATGACGGCCACCGTGTCGCTGCCGAACGGCATCCTTAGCGGCGGATCGGCCGAGTTGACCATCGTCATGATGCCGGTGGCGAGCCTGGCGGGATTGCCGGGCTGGGCATGGTTGGCGTCGGCGGCGAAACTGCGCATGTTGCCGGCCGGCGTGCCTTCGTAATCGGCGATGGAGGCCGGGCTGATCGCCAGCGACGTGTCGGCGAGGAAGTCGGTGCGGAAGAAGCCGGGCTCGACGATCGTCACCTTGATGCCGAAAGGTTCGAGTTCGGCGGCCATCGATTCGGAGAGGCCTTCGACGGCGAACTTCGTCGAGCCGTAGACGCCCCAGCCGGGATAGCCGAAGTAACCGCCGATCGATGAGAAGTTAAGGACATGGCCGGAACGCTGGCGGCGCATATAGGGCAGCACGGCGCGCGTCACTTTCAAGAGGCCGAAGACATTTGTGGCATAGAGCTTTTCGACCTCTTCGGCGGTGGCTTCCTCGACAGCGCCGAGCAGGCCGTAGCCGGCATTGTTGGCGAGGACGTCGATACGGCCGAAGCGGGCGATGCCGGCAGCCGCTGCCTCCTTGGCCTGCGCCTCGTTGGTGACGTCGAGGGCAACGGCCAGCAGGTTCGGATGCTCGCCGAACTGCTCGGTGATGGTCTTCGGGTTGCGGGCAGTGGCGATAACGGCATCGCCTGACGCAAGGGCTTCCTTGGTCATCAGCGCGCCGAAGCCGCGGGATGCACCAGTGATGAACCATACTTTCATGACGAATTCCTTTCGAGAGCTATTTGGTTGGCGTCGCATCTCTGCGCTGACCGGTTGAATTTGACCGAAAATCCGTTGCTGTATAAGATTTGTTATTCTTGAAACTATGATGAGTGACATTCAGGAATGCGCGCCACCGAACTTTCCGAACTCGCTGCCTTCGCGGCCGTCGCCCGGCACAAAAGCTTCCGCAAGGCGGGCGAGGAGAGGGGTGTCACCGCCTCCGCGGTCAGCCACGCCGTGCTCAATCTCGAAGATCGGATCGGCATCCGCCTGCTCAACCGCACGACGCGCAGCGTTTCGCTGACCGAGGCCGGCGAACTGTTGATCTCGCATCTCGACCCGGCCTTCGGCGAAATGGCTGCGGCGCTGGATGCGCTGAACCGCTACCGCGACACGCCATTCGGCAAGGTGCGGATCAACGTTCCGAACTCGATCGGCCCCTTCGTCATCGGTCGTGTCATCGGCCCGTTGCTCAAAAAGAATCCCAATTTGCAGCTGGAGATCAACGCCACGGACAGGCTGGTCGATATCGTCGAAGAGGGCTTCGATGCCGGCATCCGCTTCGGCGAACGCGTCACCGAGGGCATGATCGCGTTGCGTATCAAGCCGCGCATCCGCTTGGTCGTCGTCGGCTCGCCCGCCTATTTCGAGACCCGGCCGAAACTGGCGACACCGCACGAACTCAAGCGCCATCTCTGCATCCAGAACATGTTTCCTTCAGGCGCGCGTTACGCCTGGGAATTCGAGAAGGACGGCCAGGCGGTGAGCTTTCAGCCGACCGGACCGCTGTCGCTCGACGATCACGAGCTGATGATGCAGGCAGCGCTCGGCGGCGTCGGCCTTGCCTATGTCTGGGAGCCGCGCGTGGAGAAGGCGATCGCCAGCGGCGAGTTGATCCAGGTGCTGGACGACTGGTGCCAGCCGGAGGAACCGCTCTATCTCTACTATCCGAGCCGCCGCCACATGTCGGCGGGCTTCAGGGCGTTCATCGACGCGATGAAGGCGGAGTAAAAGAGGCCAGCATGCCGGCGATGGTCTGAAGCGCCTCGAAGTAAACCGTAAGGTCGCGGGCGGGATCCGCCGGGAGCGCGGCCGCACGGAACACCTTGCCTCCCGTCGCCTCGACCCCTCCGTCGATCATCAGGTTGTCGGCCATCCCGTGATTTTCGATCGCAATGCCATCCGGTCCGCGTGGGCGCCCGCTCGTCTCATCGATATCGAGCCCCGCATACCAGATCGAGCGAACACGCAGACCGTAGTCGTCGGGGTGATTGGTATAGGCGAAGACCGCTTTTCCCAGCGCAATCATAAAGCCGATCTCATAGACCGTACCCGGATCAGCGCTGACGCCTCGAAAGGGAGTGATGTTGGCAAGGCAGATCTCGGCTCGACGCATGGCATCGTCGTTGCGTGCATAGATCTCTGCGGCCGTCCGCTTCACCGGCGTCTGGTTTTCGTCGCTGCCGGGACCGGTCGGCTCGAAGCCGAACTGGCGCGCCAATCGGCGTTTCTCGGCCATGATGGGCATGGCATCCGGAAGAAAGACTTCCGGGCCGGCAAGGTAAATGGTGGTCATCGGTATCCTTCACTCACAAGCAAGACGAGGCGCCGGGATAGGGGACAGCCAGGCACGTCGTCCATTTCCGACGGAAGCGCGGCAAATGGCAAGCCGTGCAGGCAGGCATTGTTCAATTTTTTAAGAGCAGTCTGATGAATCCACAGTGAACGGGCAACTGCCAACTTTCATTCCAGGCAGAGTGGAGGGACGTCCAGAGGATCCGCCCTATCTCCGTCATCGAGTCGCCGCTTGATGTGGACGGCCCTCAAGGCGGCCATCGACCGCACCCAGGCCCGGACGGGTGCGGCGATGTTCGTGGAGTGAAAAAGCTTGGGGTTCGAGCCTGTCACCCTTTTGACTCCGGTGGACGAACCGGCCAAAGATGCCGCATGGCCAGTATCGTCGGGAGAGGTTGATGAACGGTCGGATTTTGCCAGTTGGTATTCGAAGAGCCCCAAAGCGGCTCAAACGTCTGTTCCCCGCGTTGGCTGCGCTGATGCTGCTCGCCTCGGCGGCGGTCGGGCGGGACATTGGGCCGCAAAGCTCGGCCTCGCGCGAACAGGTCGAAAAACTTGTCGGCCTCTGGAAAGATCACTTTGCCGGCGCCGATAGCCTGCAGCAGCGGCGGACAGCCTTCAGGACGCTGATGGAGACGATGCCGGGGCCGACGCGCATCCAGGTTCGGCAGGTCGATGCCGACGGCGTCGATGCCGAGCTGATGTGGCCCGCTCGTCTTCATCATCCGATCGGCCAAAGGGTGATCCTCTATATTCATGGCGGCGGCTTTTCCAGCGGCTCGATCCGCACGCATAGCCTGCTTGCCGGCTCGCTCGCCAAAGCCGCATCCAGCGACATTCTTCTCATTGATTATCGACTGATGCCCGAATATGCCTATCCCGCGCAGATCAACGACGCGCTGACGGCCTATCGCTGGCTTCTCGACAACGGCTATCGGAGCGAGAATGTCATCGTGGCCGGAGACGGCGCCGGCGGCAATATCGCGATCGAGACGGTGCTGCGGCAGATGCAGGCGGCAAAGCCGTTGCCGGCGGCTGTGATTGCGCTCAGCCCCATCACCGATCTTGCCGCGACGGGTGACTCCATGACATCAAACGCCGGAAGCGATCCGCTGGTCGGCAAGGACTGGATCGAGACCTTGCGCAAGACCTATCTCCGCAGCCGGTCTCTGACCGATCCCCAGGCATCGCCGCTCTACGCCGACATGGCCGGCTTTCCGCCGCTGTTGCTGCAGGTCGGCTCCGGCGAAGTCCTGCTGGATGATACGCTGCGGCTCGCCGACAAGGCGCGCGTGGCGGGCGTGGACGTCACCACCGAGGTATGGCCCGGCATGCCGCATCAGTGGCAGCTGTTTCCCTCGCTGCTCGACGATGCCGATCGGTCGAGCCAGAATATCGCCGAATTTGCGATCCGGCATTTTGCGGACAAACCGCAGGAATAGGGGCTGCAGGACTAGGCGTCCTGGCGCCTCCGTCATCGCATCATTGCGCGCGAGACGGTGACGGCGCCAGAGGCCGCTCGACCTCTCGGCCGACGCTGAGCGTCTTTCGCACATTCGGCTCCAGCCGCTCGATGTAGGCATGGTCGGGTGCAGCACCCAGCGCATCCAACATTTTCGAGAAGAAACACCGGGCCGCTGCAGCAGCCGTGACGTCGAAGACATCGGCGTCGCTCAGCCCGTGTTTCTTCAGCCCGTCGATGTCCTGCTGGGTCACCGACGTCGCATCGCGCGCCACCTTGGCGGCAAAGGCCATGATCGCGCGTTCGCCGGCATCGATCGGCGCCTTGTCCGTCTCGTTGACAACAGCCGTCAGCCCGTCGCTGGTGAAACCCTCGCGCAGCAGCACTGAGCCGTGCGCCAGCATGCAATAGGAGGATTTGAGCTCCTTGGCCGCCGCCAGCGTCACCAGCTCGTAGCGCCGCAAGCTCATATGGCCGCGAATGCTCGAAAGCAGCGCTGCCCAGCTCTCCATCACCTCCGGCCGATGGCCGAAGGCCCGATACATGTTCGGCAGATAACCATAGTTCGCCTCGGCCGACGCATACATCGACGTCGTCTTCTCGCTGGCGGATGCATTGGGGGTGTGAATGAAAGCCATGGCATGATCCTCCTCTATTGTGAGAAGGATAGGGTAGATATTCAGGACAGCAATCCTGAAATATCAGGCAGCGTCATTGGTCGCGGAAGCGTTACCACTTCTCTTGATGGGAAGGGTTACGATAAACGTCGATCCGCATCCTCTTGCGCTTCGAACCTCTATCGAGCCGTTATGCAGTTCGACGATCTGCTTAACCAGGTTGAGGCCGATACCGGTTCCGGCAATCCCGGTCGACGTCCGGGCACGAAAATAACGCTGGAACAGCCGGGGCACGTCTTCGGCATCGATCCCCACCCCATCATCGCTGATCGAAACTTTGACGTTCCCCGTTTCTGCCCATGCCGTGACGCGAATTTCGGAGGTTCCGGGCGCGTACTTGACGGCATTGGAAAGCAGGTTGGTAAAGACCTGCGCCAAAGTGCGGGGATCGGCGTCGATGAACTCCGGCAGCCCATCGATATCCAACACAAGCCTGTGCGACTTTGCGATCGTCGACTGCCGCTCGCAACAGGTTTTTATCAATGATCTCAATGCGCATGCGTCGTAGCTGATGTCGATCTTGCCGGTATCAAGGCGTCCGGCTGACAGGATGCTCTCCATGAGATCGACAATCCGGGTCACCGATGCGCGGATTTGATCGACCTTGTCGCTGAGAAATTCGGGCTCGACCGCCCCCCTTTTTCGCAGCAGCCGCTGGGCAGCAGCGTCGATGATTGCAAGTGGGGTCCTGAATTCATGGGATGCCATCGCAACGAATTGCCGCTGCAGCTCGTTGATGTTCCGCTCCTGCGCCAGCATTCGCTCGAGTTCTCGCGCCTGCCGCTCGACTTCCGCCGTGCGGCTCTTAACCGTCGCTTCGAGCTGATCGTGATGCCGGCGCAGCTCTTCGGCAAGCCGCACGGTCTTTGTCACGTCCTCATGCGTGGCCACGTATCCACCCGTTTGCATCGGATTGTGGGTGATCTTGATAACGCGTCCATCTGCCAAAACGATATTTTGGCTGGCCGGCGCACCGCGTGCTGTCGCTTCAAAGACCACGTCAAAATAGGCGGCGGTATCGGCCGGGCCATTTCCCTCTCGGCTGCGATAGGCGAGGATATCCACAAGTGGTGTCCCCGGTTGCGTTAGCAGGTCCGGCAGATTGTACATCCGCGCGTAGGAGGCGTTGCACAATATCAGGTTCTTGGTCGAATCGAACATGCACAGCCCATGCGGCATGTTGCTGAGCGCTGCGTCGAACCGGCGATGTTGTTCGGTCAGACTGTCTTCGACACGAATGAGAGTCGAGATGTCTTCGTAACTGAGGATCCAGCCTCCATCCCGCGATGGGGCGCAGGTCAGTGACACCATTCCTCCGTCGGAAAGGGCAAACTGAGACGTCGGCGGTCCACCGGCCGTCGACCGCCGGGATGCCACTGAACGGCAGTCTGCAGCGCCCGGCAATCCGTGGATATTCATGCCTTTGCGAATGGCGCCTTGCGGAAGACCGAGAATATCAAGCGTGCGTGAATTGAATGCCGTCACGGTACCGGCAGGATCAAGCAGAACAATGCCCTGAGGCAGGCTCTCCAGAATGGATTCAAACGAGTGTGACATCATCCGGCCCTGCTTCAGATCTGGCGCGTTGCACGTATTCGTAGCATTCGTCACAAACGATAAAGTTTCGCTAATGTCTATCGAATCGAGGGATGTTCGAGTGCGCATCGAGAAACAAGGGACGATCCTCTCCGACCATGTCGGCGAATACTTGGAGAAGCCGTAGCCCCAGAACGGTCAACTCGGCGCGCAGTTTCATGTCTCCATGTTCTCCACTGGGTTTGTCGCAGCGTCTATGAACGCAGAATAGGAGCCCTTCCTGCTTTTGCCGGAATGTCCGCCCATTGCGCCGCATAGATCGCTTCGACGGAAGTACCGGGCGAGCCCGAATCTTCCACATTTTTGCTGCCAACGCATCGGTCGGTCGTGCGCCACGCACGATTTTGCAGGTCGAAAAATATCGACATACGCCTCTCAGTCAGGGTCATTTTTTAGATCGTTCCAATTTTTATGATGAGATTCCGGCAATCGAGGAGGCGGAAATTTGCCGAATATGCTCCCAATGGATAACGGCACGTATAAATTTCACTTGACAGAATTGGAACGTTCCAAATATTTAAAGCGATCGGTCGATCGTTGGCGCGGGAGGAAGATGTGACAAAGGCGCGGGTAACCGTCATTGACATTGCGAAGGCCGCCGGCGTCTCGAAATCGACGGTTTCGCTGGTGCTTCAGGGCTCTTCCCTGGTCAATGAGGGGACGCGCACCAAGGTCAACGCCGTGATGCGTGAGCTGGGCTACGTCTACAATCGCGGCGCAGCCAATCTCCGGCAGGCCGGCGCCAAATCGAGGATCATCGGGGTCGTCGTCAACGACCTGACGAACAGCTTCTTCGCGGAGCTGGCAGTCGGCGTCGATATGGTCGTTCAGTCGGCCGGATTTGTGCAGTTCCTGTCGAACACCAGCGAGAGCATCGACAGGCAGCGCGAAGTTGTCGCATCGATGCGGGAACATGGCATTTCGGGGCTCATCGTGTCGCCGGCGCGCGCCACCGATGCCGCAGATTTCAAACCACTCGTCGCCGCAGGGATTCCGGTGGTGGTCGTCGTCAGAAACCTGCCTGGCGCCAAAGTCTCGTCCGTCGTCTCCGACAACCGGGCTGGCATGATGTCTGCAGTCAAGCACTTGGCGGACCTTGGTCACAAGCGCATCGCTTTTCTCGGCGGCTTTCCCGACACCGCTGTCTTCGACGACCGCCTTGCCGGTTACCGAAGCGGCATGGAGGCAGCCGGTCTCGACTATCACCAAGAACTTGTCATCTCGTCGGCGCCTTCGCGAGCCGGCGGGGTAGAGGCGATCGGAAAAGCAATCGTTCTTGCCGACAAACCCTCAGCAGCCGTCTGCTTCAACGATGCCGTAGCCTTCGGTGTTTGCGACGGATTGCGTGCGCGCCGTCTGGAACCCGGCTCCGACTTCGCGGTCGTGGGTTTCGACGACGTCATCGAGGCTCAGGCGGCGGTTCCGGCGCTGACGACCGTCTCGGTCGATCCGCAGGGCATCGGGCGCCGCGGCGCCCAACTGCTTCTCAAGCAGATTAATGCGGGCAAGGCCGAGGCGGAGACGGTGACGACAGCTGTTCGGCTGGTTGTTCGCGAGAGCTGCGGAGCCCGCAAGAGCGTGAAAATTGAAACAGGACTCTGAGTAAGGCCCATGAAGAAGCATCTCACCCCGACCGAAGCAGCCGCGCTGATCCCGGATGGCGCTGTTGTAACGGTATCGTCCTCGAGCGGTCTCGGTTGCCCGGACCTCATGCTGAAGGCGATTGGCGAACGTTTCGACGCGACCGGCCATCCCCGTGATATCACGACCCTTCATCCCATCGCCGCCGGCGACATGAGCGGCATCAAGGGCGTCGACCATATCGCCAAGAAGGGCCTGCTCGCGCGCATCATCGGTGGCTCCTATCCGTCCGGCCCGTCGTCATCCGAGCCGCCGCTGATCTGGCAAATGATCACCAACAACGAAATCCCCGCTTACAACATTCCATCGGGTATCCTCTTCGACATCCATCGCGAGGCCGCCGCGAAGCGGCCGGGCGTCCTGACCAAGATCGGCATCGATACATTCGTCGATCCCGAGCGGCAGGGTTGCGCGATGAACGGCCTGGCGTCGGAAAATCCGGTGGTCAAGCGCGTGCGCTTCGAGGGCGACGACTGGCTGTTCTTTCCCTCGATCGTCCCGGAGGTCGCCATCATCCGCGCTACCACCGCCGACGAGCGCGGCAACCTGACATACGAACATGAAGGCGCCTATCTCGGCGGCCTCGATCAGGCGCTGGCCGCACGCAACAACGGCGGCATCGTCATCGCCCAGGTCAAGCGGATCACCAAGGAAGGCTCGCTGAAGCCCCACGACGTTCGGGTTCCTGGAATGCTGGTCGACTATGTGGTCATCGATCCGGAGCAGAAGCAGACGACGCAGACGCAATATGATCCGGCGATTTCCGGGGAGATCTTCCGTCCGCTTGATAGCTTCAGCGTTCCGGAGTTCAATGTTCAGAAAGTCATCGCGCGCCGTGTTGCGCAGGAACTTCAGGCTGGAAGCTGCGTCAATCTCGGTTTCGGCATATCGGCCAACGTGCCGCGAATTCTGCTGGAGGAAGGGCTCCATGGCGCGGTCACCTGGGTCATCGAGCAAGGCGCGGTCGGTGGCGTGCCGCTGCTCGACTTCGCCTTTGGCTGCGCCTCCAATGCCGACGCCTACATGCCGTCCCCCTATCAGTTCACCTACTTCCAGGGTGCAGGCTTCGATGCATCGCTGCTGTCCTTTCTCGAGATCGGCAAAGACGGTTCGGTCAACGTCTCCAAGCTCTCCTTCCGGCCGCATGTGACGGCGGGCGCCGGAGGCTTCGTCGACATCACGGCGCGGGCGAAGAAGATCGTCTTCTCCGGCATGTTCAATGCCGGAGCGAAGCTTTCGATTGCCGATGGAGCTCTTCTCATCGACAAGGAAGGCAAGTTGAAGAAACTCGTGAAGGAGGTCGAACACGTCACTTTCAGCGGCATGCGCGCGATCGAGCAGGGGCAGGAGATCACCTATGTCACCGAGCGGTGCGTGATGAAACTGACGCCCGATGGCGTCGTCCTCACCGAGATTGCGCCCGGCGTCGATCTCCAAGCCCACATCCTCGATCAGTCGGAGTTTCCGCTGATGGTGGCGCCCGACCTGAAGGTCATGGACGCGGCGCTCTTCGCGGAGGCAAACATCGGCCTGTCGCTTCCAGAAAAGAAGGCACGGACGCTGGAGGGCAGCTTCAATGGCTAGCGGAACAGTCAGAATTGACGTCGATGGACATGTTGCGACGCTGACGATTTCTCGTCCGGAGAAGCTGAACGCGCTCGACCTCGATATGCTCAAGGCGTTGGCGGATGCGGCCGACGAGGTGGAGGCCAACGCCAATGTGCGCGCTGCCATTCTCACGGGCGAAGGAAAGGGCTTTTCCGCCGGAGGCGATATCAAGGCCTGGGGCGGAATGTTGCCTCAGGAGTTCGGTCATCTCTGGGTTCGCCACGGCCACCGTATCTTCGAAAGACTGGCGACGCTCAGGGTGCCGCTGATCGCGGCTCTGAACGGCCATGCCCTCGGGGGAGGACTTGAACTTGCAGGCGTCGCGGACATTCGCCTCGCCGAGGAACAGATCAAGATCGGCCTGCCGGAGACCGGCCTTGGAATGGTGCCGGGCTGGTCCGGGACCCAGCGTCTTGTGCGCCGGTTCAGTGCGCAGGCCGTCCGGCGTATGGCTTTGGGCGGCGAGATATTCACCGCCGAGGAGGCACGCCTGCTCGGGATCGTAGACGCGGTCGTTCCCACAGGAAACGCGCTCGCCGCCGCCCGGGAATATGCGCAGCGGATCGCCGCAAGGGGGCCGGCTGCGACCGAGATCGCGAAGTTGATGATCGCATCGGCGAACGGCGAAGACAATGGAACCGCGGTCGAAGCCCTGGGCTCGATCCTCGCTGCGAAGACCGGCGATCTGAAGGAGGGCGTCGCATCATTCAGCGAGAAGCGCCCGGCAACGTTCAAGGGAGAATGGTAATGACGGTTCTCGTCAACCCCACCGCGCTCAACGACCACAAAGCGCGTGATTTCAAGATGCTCATCGACGGCAGATGGGAGGCTGGTGCCTCCGATCCGATCGAGCGTGTCGCGCCGAGCCATGGTGTCGTGGTCAGCCGGTTTCCGACCGGCAGCAGGAAGGACGCCGAGCGTGCGATTTCCGCGGCACGCAAGGCTTTCGATCTTGGGCCGTGGCCCCGAATGACCGCTTCCGAACGTTCCGCCATCCTGCTCAAGGCGGCCGATCTGATCGCAGCGCGCGCAGAGGAGCTGGCATTTCTCGATGCTATCGAGGCAGGAAAGCCGATCACGCAGGTGCGGGGAGAAATTGCAGGCTCCGTTGACATATGGCGTTACGCGGCGGCACTTGCCCGCGACCTTCACGGTGAAAGCTACAACACGCTCGGCGACGGCACGCTCGGCGTCGTCTTGCGCGAAGCGATCGGCGTGGTGTCGATCATCACGCCTTGGAACTTTCCGTTCCTGATCGTCGGCCAGAAGCTGCCATTCGCCTTGGCCGCTGGCTGCACGACCGTCGTCAAGCCCTCGGAACTGACCTCGGGATCGACGCTGGTGCTGGGAGAGATCCTGCAGCAGGCCGGCATTCCGGATGGTGTCGTCAACATTGTCACCGGCACGGGACCAGAGGTCGGTGCGATCATGACCTCCCATCCCGACGTCGACATGGTGTCCTTCACCGGCTCGACCGGCGTGGGAAAGCTGACCATGTCGAATGCCGCACAGACGCTGAAGAAGGTCTCGCTGGAATTGGGTGGGAAGAACCCGCAGATCGTGTTTCCGGATGCCGATCTCGGTGCCTTCATCGATGCCGCGGTCTTCGGCGCATACTTCAATGCCGGCGAGTGCTGCAATGCCGGTTCGCGGCTGATCCTTCACAAATCAATCGCTTCCGATGTCGTCAAGCGGATTGCCGAATTGTCGAAGGCAGTGAAGGTCGGTGACCCGCTCGATCCCTCGACGCAGGTCGGCGCCATCATCACGCCACAGCATCTGGAGAAAATATCAGGATACGTTGCCGGCGCGAGGAGCAGCGGTGCCCGGGTCGCGCATGGCGGCGAGACGCTCGACCTCGGCATGGGGCAGTTCATGTCGCCGACGATCCTCGAAGAGGTCACCCCTGATATGGCCGTGGCGCGCGAGGAAGTCTTTGGCCCGGTGCTTTCGGTCCTGACATTCGAGACATCAGCAGAAGCCATCAGGATTGCGAATTCCATCGACTACGGCCTGTCGGCCGGTGTCTGGAGCCGCGATTTCGACACGTGCCTGACGATCGGCCGATCGGTGCGGGCGGGCACGGTCTGGATGAACACCTTCATGGACGGCGCCTCGGAACTTCCCTTTGGCGGTTACAAGCAAAGCGGCCTCGGCCGTGAGCTCGGCCGCCATGCGGTTGAAGATTACACGGAGACCAAGACGCTCAACATGCATATCGGCAAACGCACCAGCTGGTGGATGCCGCAGACAGAAAAGCTGGCTTAGCGCATCGGCCCGAATATCGGAATCGATTTTCGGAAAGCACGATGCGTCGATTCAAAGTGTTGCAGCGTCCTTTGCGCGTCTGAAAAGACGCGCGGCGCTGCAATGGCGGCCGAACTACGCTCGAGGAGGGCGGGTGATTGGTGCGGGAATGGGTCCCGCATCTTCCAAACTGGAACTGGGAGGTTCTTCGATGAACAAGTTTTTGACCACGACCGCAATGATCGCGTTGGCTCTGGCCGGCGCTGGCGTGTCCGCCCACGCCGCCGACGTGAAGGAAGTGCAGATGCTGCACTGGTGGACGTCTGGTGGCGAGGCGGCGGCGCTGAACGTCTTGAAGCAGGATCTTTCGAAGGAAGGTTTTGCCTGGAAGGACGTGCCTGTTGCTGGCGGTGGCGGCGATGCGGCGATGACGGCGCTGAAGGCGATGGTTGCGGCCGGCACCTATCCGACGGCCTCGCAGATGCTGGGCTATACCGTGCTCGATTATGCTCAGGCCGGCGTCATGGGCGATCTGACGGAGACGGCCAAGAAGGAAGGCTGGGACAAGTCGGTTCCGGCAGCGCTGCAGAAGTTCTCGGTCTATGACGGCAAGTGGGTCGCAGCCCCCGTCAACGTCCACTCGGTCAACTGGCTGTGGATCAACAAGGCTGTGATGGACAAGATCGGCGGCACCCAGCCGAAGACCTTCGACGAGCTGATCGCCCTGCTCGACAAGGCGAAGGCCGCAGGCGTCATCCCGCTGGCTCTCGGCGGCCAGAACTGGCAGGAGGCGACGATGTTCGATTCCATCGTGCTGTCGACCGGCGGGCCGGAGTTCTACAAGAAGGCCTTCAACGACCTCGACGAGGAATCGCTGAAGTCCGACACGATGAAGAAGTCGTTCGACAATCTGGCGACGATCATCAAATATGTCGACCCGAACTTCTCGGGCCGCGACTGGAACCTGGCAACCGCCATGGTCATCAAGGGTGACGCGCTAGTGCAGGTGATGGGCGACTGGGCCAAGGGCGAATTCGTCGCCGCCAAGAAGACGCCGGATACCGACTTCCTGTGCTACCGCTTCCCCGGCACCGACGGCAGCGTCGTCTACAACTCCGACATGTTCGGCATGTTCAACGTTCCCGACGACCGCAAGGCGGCCCAGGTGGCGCTGGCGACCGCAACGCTGTCGAAGAGCTTCCAGTCGGCCTTCAACGTCGTCAAGGGTTCGGTGCCGGCTCGTACCGACGTTCCCGATACCGACTTCGATGCTTGCGGCAAGAAGGGCATCGCCGACCTGAAGGCAGCCAACGAAGGCGGCACGCTGTTCGGCTCGCTGGCACAGGGCTACGGCGCTCCTCCGGCGATCGCCAATGCCTACAAGGATGTCGTCTCGAAGTTCGTCCACGGCCAGATCAAGACCTCCGACGAAGCCGTCAAGCAGCTCGTCCAGGCGATCGACGACGCCCGCTGAGATCACTGTCGACTAAAAAAGCTTCCCCGCGTGCTCCGCGGGGAAGCTTCAGGCTTCGCGCCGATCATGCGCGGACAATCATGCCCGGACAATGATGCAGAGCCGATCATGCCCGATATCATGCGGGGCCGATTGCAGGCAGGAGATGACATTCCATGAGCACCGTTGCGACCACCGATCCGGTTTTGACGCCGAGGCAATCGACGGGGATCTCGTTGAGGGGCCGGCTGCAGGATGCGCTGCCGAAGATCGTGCTGGCGCCGAGCTTCGTCATCACCATCATCTTCGTCTACGGCTTCATCGTCTGGACGGCCTATCTGTCGTTCACCAATTCCAAGACATTCCCCTCCTATGCGCTGACCGGAGCACGCGCCTATCAACGGCTGTGGCGCTGGACCTTCGAGAGCGATCCGCCGTCTTCCTGGTACACCTCGATCACCAACATGGCGATCTTCGGTTTCCTCTATATCGGCATCTGCCTGGCGCTCGGTCTCTTCCTCGCCATCCTGCTCGACCAGAAGATCCGCGGCGAGAGCGTGTTGCGGCCGATCTTCCTCTATCCGATGGCGCTCTCCTTCATTGTGACCGGCGTTGCCTGGAAATGGTTCCTCGATCCCGGCCTCGGGCTGGAACAGACGCTGCACCACTTCGGCTGGACGAGCTTCCACTTCGACTGGATCAAGAACAAGGACTTCGTCATCTACACCGTCGTCATCGCCGGCGTCTGGCAGGCGTCGGGCTTCGTCATGGCAATGTTCCTGGCGGGACTGCGCGGCATCGACGGCGAGATCATGAAGGCCGCCCAGATCGATGGCGCCTCGCCCTTCCAGCTCTATCGGCGCATCGTCATTCCGCTGCTGCGGCCGATCTTTCTCTCCGCCTTCATCGTGCTCGCCCATATGGCGATCAAGTCCTATGACCTGGTGGTGGCGCTGACCTCCGGCGGTCCCGGCGGCTCGGCATGGCTGCCGTCCAACTTCATGTATGAATACACCTTCAAGCGCAACGAGATGGCCGTCGGCTCGGCCAGCGCCATCATCATGCTGATGACGATCTCGGCGATCATCGTTCCCTATCTCTATTCCGAACTGAAGGAGAAGGCGCGATGAGCAGCGTGACCTCTCCGACAGCAATCTCGCAGAACAGCACCAACACCCGCTGGATCGGCCGCACCGTCATCTACGGCCTGCTGCTGATCTTTGCCGTCCTCTATCTGATGCCGCTCTTCGTCATGCTGACGACCTCGTTCAAGACCATGGACGAAATCCAGAACGGCAACATGCTGGCGCTGCCGCAATCGCCGACCTTCGACCCCTGGATCAAGGCCTGGGGCGAGACCTGCGTCGGGCTCACCTGCGCCGGCATCAAGGGCTACTTCTGGAACTCGATCAAGATGGTGGTGCCGGCTGTGGCGATCTCCACCATCATGGGCGCGCTCAACGGCTATGTCCTGACCAAATGGCGTTTCCCGGGCCATACGCTGGTGTTCGGGCTGATGCTGTTTGCCTGCTTCATCCCGTTCCAGTCGGTGCTGTTGCCGATGGCAACGATCCTCGGCAGCCTCGGCCGCTTCGGCATGACGTTGCAGAATGCCACGGGCTGGAACTTCGGCTTCGGCAATCCGACCGTCAATCTGGTCTTCGTCCATGTCGTCTATGGCCTCGGCTTCACGACGCTGTTCTTCCGCAATTTCTACGAGGCCTTTCCGACCGAACTAGTCAGAGCCGCCCAGGTCGATGGCGCCAGCTTCTTCCAGATCTTCCGCCGCATCATGCTGCCGAACTCGCTGCCGATCATCGTCGTCACGGTGATCTACCAGTTCACCAATATCTGGAACGACTTCCTGTTTGCCTCGGCTTACGCCGGCACCGGTGACACCATGCCGATGACGGTGGCGCTGAACAATGTCGTCAACACCTCGACCGGCGTCGTCGAATACAATGTCAACATGGCGGCTGCGATGATCGCAGCCGTGCCGACGCTCATCGTCTATATCCTCGCCGGCCGCTACTTCGTGCGCGGTCTGATGGCGGGCGCTGTCAAAGGGTAATCCATGGCCTTCCTCGAAATCTCCGGTCTCAAAAAGCGCTTCGGCGCCGTCGACATTCTCAAGGGGATCGACCTCGAACTCGAAAAGGGCGGCTTTCTCGTGCTGGTCGGCCCGTCCGGCTGCGGCAAGTCCACCCTGCTCAACACCATTGCCGGGCTGGAGACGATCACCTCCGGCGATATCAAGATCGACGGGCGCGACATCAGCGGTCTGCATCCCTCCAAGCGCGACATCGCCATGGTGTTCCAGTCCTATGCGCTCTATCCGAACATGACGGTGGCGGGCAACATCGCCTTCGGCATGGAGATCCGCGGCGTGCCGAAGGAGGAGCGTGTCAAGGCGATCGCCCAAGTCTCCGACATGCTGCAGATCGGCCATCTGCTCGACCGCAAGCCGAGCCAGCTCTCCGGCGGCCAGCGCCAGCGTGTCGCCATAGGGAGGGCGCTGGTGCGCAATCCGCAGGTCTTCCTGTTCGACGAACCGCTCTCCAATCTCGATGCCAAGCTGCGCGTCGACATGCGCACCGAGATCAAGCGGCTGCATCAGCGCATGGGCACCACCTTCGTCTATGTCACCCATGACCAGATCGAGGCGATGACGCTGGCGACCAAGATCGCCGTGCTGAAGGACGGCGTGCTGCAGCAGTTCGGCACGCCGGCCGAGATCTATAACAGCCCCTCCAACATCTTCGTCGCCGACTTCATGGGATCGCCGGCGATGAACCTGCTCAACGCCACCGTCGAAAACGGCGCCGGCGGGCTGGAAGTCTCGCTGGAGCGGCCGAATGCCGCCCCGCTCCGACTGCCCGTCATCTCAGGCAATGACGGCCTGACCGCCTATACCGGCAGACAGGTGATCTTCGGCATCCGGCCTGAAGCCTTGACCGATCCCGATGGCGCCGACCGCAAGGCGCGCTCGCTGACCGAGGGCGACTGCCTGATCGAGGTGGTGGAACCGGCCGGCTCCGACACCTTCGCCGTCACCAAGCTCGGCGGCAAATCCGTCGTCGCCCGCCTGCGCGCCGATACCGGCATCGCTCCAGGACAAAACACCCGCCTCGCATTCAATCTCGATAAGGCCGTCTTCTTCGATCCCGAGAGCCAGCTCAGGATCGGGTGAGGGCCAGGTGCTAACATGAGCGCTTCACCTGACATCGTCATCATCGGTTCAGGCGTCGGCGGCGCCACGGTTGCGGCCGGCCTGGCCGTGACCGGCGCGCAGATATTGATCCTCGAGGCCGGCGATCAGATCGCCGACCTTCCGGTCAACCGCGACCAACGCGCGATCTTCCAGCGGGGACATTTTCGACCGAAGGAAACCTGGTACGAGGCGAACGGCAGGGGGTTCAATCCCGGCAATTACTACAATGTCGGCGGGAATTCGAAATTCTACGGCGCCGTGCTGTCTCGCTATCGCAGGCAGGATTTCGACGTCATCGAGCACCGCGAGGGTGTTTCGCCGGCCTGGCCGTTTCCGTACGAAGTCCTGGAGCCGTGGTACTGCCAGGCGGAACGCATGTATCAGGTCCGCGGCAGTCTGGGCGAAGATCCTACCGAACCGCACCATTCGGCTGCCTACGAGTACCTACCCGTCCCGGACGAGGCGCCGATTGCCGATATCAGGGCGCGCCTCAAGCAGAAAGGCCTGCATCCGTTTTCCCTACCGCTCGGCTTGGATCTTGACGCCTGGCTCTCCAAGGCGCGCACCCCATGGGATGCGCATCCGAACGCCCGCGACGGCAAGATGGATGCCGAGACCGCAGCCCTCGCAGTGGCGCTGAGGCACGCGAACGTGCGGCTCGAAACCAATGCGCGCGTGACGAGGCTCGACACGGGCGCGGGGAGCCGGATCGACCGGGTGACCTACATCAAGAACGGGCAGACTGTGACTGTTTCGCCTGAGATCGTGATCCTCTCCGCCGGGGCGGTCCAATCATCAGTGCTTTTGCTGCGGTCGAAAAACCACCGCTTCCCAAGGGGGCTGGCGAACTCTTCCGACCAGGTGGGCCGCAACTTCATGAACCACAATGCCTCCGCCGTCATCGGGGTCTCGCCGCGGTTCAGGAACACCTCCATCTACCAGAAGACCTTTGCCTTCAACGACTTCTATCTCTCGGACGGGGAGGGAGGGCCGCCCCTTGGCAACGTGCAGCTCCTGGGGCGCATCTCTGAAAAGGTTCTCAAGGGCTCTCTGCCGCAGGCTCCGGAATGGCTTCTGCGCTTCATCACAACCCATGCCATCGACTTCTATGCGATGAGCGAGGACGTTCCAAACCCCGAAAGCCGCGTCATGGTAGATGGAGATCGGATTATTCTCCAATGGCAGCGAACCAACTGGGACGCTCATCTCGCACTTGTCGCCAAGCTGAAGGCTATACTGAAGTCAATCGGGTTTCCGATCGTGCTCTCTAGGCCGTTCGATAAGCGCACGCCGTCGCATCAGTGCGGAACGATCCGCATTGGAAACGATCCCGCGACTGCACCGCTGAACGCGTACTGCCGTTCGTATGATCACGAAAATCTCTTCGTCGTCGACGCCAGTTTCCTCCCCACATCGGCCGCGGTGAATCCTGCGCTCACTATCGCCGCCCAGGCGCTGAGAGTGGCAGATCACATCGCATCGAAGGACTTGCAGGCATCAGACACGCGCTGGCAGACCGAACGGACAAAATAGGACAGTAAGATGGGTTTCGACTATATCATCACCGGCGCCGGCCCTGCAGGATGCGTGCTTGCAAATCGGCTGAGCGAAGATCCCGATGTCAGCGTACTCCTGCTCGAGGCGGGTGGAGGCGACTGGAATCCTGTTTTTCACATGCCCGCGGGCTTCGCCAAGATGACCAAAGGCGTCGCCAGCTGGGGATGGGAAACCGTTCCCCAGAAACACATGAAAGGCCGCGTGCTTCGCTATACGCAGGCGAAAGTCATCGGTGGCGGCTCGTCCATCAACGCACAGCTCTATACGCGCGGAAATGCGGCGGATTACGACCTCTGGGCTCGCGAAGACGGTTGCGAGGGCTGGGACTATCGTTCGATTCTTCCCTATTTCAAACGTGCGGAGGACAACCAGCGTTTCGCCGATGACTACCACTCCTATGGTGGTCCGCTCGGCGTCTCGATGCCTGCTGCGCCGCTGCCGATCTGTGACGCCTATATTCGTGCAGGGCAGGAGCTCGGCATTCCCTATAATCACGACTTCAACGGACGCCAGCAGGCGGGCGTGGGATTTTATCAGCTGACGCAGCGCAACCGCCGCCGGTCGTCGGCTTCGCTCGCTTATCTCTCGCCGATCAAGGACCGCAAGAACCTGACGGTCCGGACGGGCGCGCGCGTCGCGCGTATTGTCCTGGAGGGAGGCCGTGCGACGGGCGTCGAGATCGTGACCTCGCGCGGCTTGGAGGTCGTGCGCGCCGAACGCGAAGTATTGATTTCCTCCGGCGCCATTGGATCGCCGAAGCTGCTTTTGCAGTCCGGCATAGGACCGGCCGATCATCTGCGGTCGGCGGGCGTCAAGGTGCTCCACGATCTGCCGGGTGTTGGCGGCAACCTCCAGGATCACCTGGATCTTTTCGTCATCGCTGAATGCACCGGCGATCACACCTATGATGGCGTCGCAAAACTCCACCGGACACTTTGGGCCGGGATTCAATACGTCCTGTTCCGGACCGGTCCTGTCGCCTCGTCGCTCTTCGAGACCGGCGGCTTCTGGTATGCCGATCCCGAGGCCCGTTCTCCTGATATCCAGTTCCACCTCGGCCTGGGTTCGGGCATCGAAGCGGGTGTCGAGCGGCTCAAGAATGCCGGCGTGACCCTTAACTCCGCCTATCTGCATCCGCGGTCGCGGGGGACGGTCCGCCTGTCATCCTCCGACCCGTCTGTCGCTCCATTGATCGACCCCAACTACTGGTCCGATCCCCACGACAGGACGATGTCCCTGGAAGGGCTCAAGATCGCCCGCGAGATCATGCAGCAGGCGGCGCTGAAGCCCTATGTCATGGCCGAAAGACTTCCTGGACCGAAGGTGATGACCGACGAGCAGCTTTTCGACTACGGCTGCGCCAACGCAAAGACCGACCATCATCCGGTCGGCACCTGCAAGATGGGAGCGGGACCCGACGCGGTTGTCGGGCTTGATCTCAAGGTCCATGGCCTGGAAGGCCTCAGGGTCTGCGATTCATCCGTCATGCCGCGCGTCCCGTCATGCAATACCAACGCTCCGACGATCATGGTCGGCGAAAAAGGATCGGACCTCATCCGGGGCTTGCCGGCACTTGCCCCCACCATCTTTGCCTACGAACGCAACGATGCGAGGCCTCGGGCCCGCACCGAAATCCGGTAGGCCATGTCGAGAGGAGAGACGACAATGTCTGAAGTCAGAGTTGCAGTGCTTGGCGCCTCGGGTTGGATGGGAAAGGTCCACACGATGGCTTATCAGACCTTTCCGCATTTCTTCGGAGTGTCGGACGGCACGGCACGGATCGTCGCTCTCGTCGAAGGTCCCTCCAAGGCAGCCGGGGATCTTTCCCACAGGGCGCCGGGTGCAAGAATTCTTCAGGATTGGAATCTGGCGGTCGCTGATCCTGAGGTCGATCTGATCGATATCTGCCTGCCCGACCACCTTCATTACCAGGTGGCCAAGGCGGCCTTGCTGGCCGGCAAACATGTCTATTGCGAAAAGCCATTGGCAAACACCGCCGCCGAAGCGCGGGAACTGGCCGACATCGCCAGGGAAAAGGGTGTCATTACCCGCGTCGGACACGCCTTTCCCCGGAATCCCGTCCATGATCTGGCGAAAGATATCATTCAATCCGGCGAAATCGGCGAGATCAAGCTCTTCCGGGGCTGCCAGCACGTCGACATGTATGGCGATCCAAACGCGCCCTTCATGTGGCGGGCCGACGGAAAGCTCGCGCCGACCGGGATCGTCGGTGATACCGGCTCGCACATCTTCAGCTTCATGGATTTCCTGGTCGGGCGAGTCAGTTCCCTGATTGCCGACAATCTCATCGTGACGCCGCGTCGGCCTGTCGTCGAGGGCCTTGCCTATGGCGAACAGATGAAACTGTCAGGCAACGAGTCCTGGGCTGATATCACCAACCCCGATGCGACGAACCTGTTGTGCCGGTTCGAGAACGGTGCCGGCGGGATCGTCGATTTCAGCCGTGTCGCGACCGGCCGCAAGTTCATGCAGACCTACGAAATCTATGGAACGAAAGGCAGCATCGCCTATAGCTATGACGAGATAAACCGGCTGCGCTTCTATTCCAACGACGACCGGACGGGGCGGCGCGGCTTTCGGGAGATCGACGTGGGTCCTGAAAATCCCACCTTCAGGGCTTTCCTTCCTCTGCCGAATTTCGGTCTGGGCTACAATGAAAGCAAGATCATCGAGGTGGCCGAGGTGATCCGCTCGATTGTTGCAAACAGGCCGATGTGGCCGACATTCGATACCGGCCACCACATCTGCCAGATCGTCGACGCATGCATGGAGTCCTCCCGGCAAAAACGCTGGGTCGACATCCCGCTGGGTTGAACGCCGATGACCATAGACGTTCCGCAGGAAATTCTTGACGCACTGACCGATGTCGACATGCCGCGGCTCCCAACCGAGCCCGCCCCTTTCGACGTGGTCCGGCTCGCCGGCCTCGAGGTGCCGGTCTATCGGGCTGGTTGCGTCGTCGTCGGATCCGGCGCGGCAGGTCTGCGTGCGGCGGTGGAAATGAAGCGGCGCGGCGATGACGTCGTCATTATCAGCCAAAGCGCGTGGGGTGGAACCTCGGCCTGTTCTGGATCCGACAAACAGACCCTTCACACTGCAAACACTGCCGATCAGGGCGACAATTACAAGGCGATGGCCCGAGCCATCCGCAGCGGCGGCGCAATGGACGAGGACACCGCGTATGTCGAGGCTGTGGGATCGTCCCGGATGATGGCATCGCTCCAGTTCTTAGGTCTGCCGCTGCCTCAGGATCCGCTTGGCGGGACGCTCAGATATCAGACCGACCATGACGAGGTCGGCCGCGCCACCAGTTGTGGCCCGCGCACATCGCGCCTGATGGTCAAGGTGCTGGCTGAGGAGGCGATCCGGCTCGGAGTGCCGTTTTACAACCAGACCACCGCGGTAAAGATCCTCACCGAGGGCGATGGCGATGACCGCCATGTTGTCGGAATACTCGCCATGCGCGCCAGCGACCGCACGGAGGAGAACCCGCTGGGCATCGCGCTGTTCGTCAGTGGCGTGATTGTGCTCGCCGCCGGCGGGCCGGGTGAACTATATCGCGACAGCGTTTATCCCAACGGCTGCTTCGGCTCTCTCGGATTGGCGCTCGAGGCAGGCGTCGAGCTCGTCAACCTGACCGAAAGCCAGTTTGGTATCGGAACACGCAGGGAAGGGTTCCCATGGAATCTGTCGGGCACATACGTCCAGGCGATCCCGCATATCTACTCGCTCGATTCAGACGGCGCCGAACACCATTTCCTGGCAGAATACTATCGCAGCACGCAGGAGCTGGCTTCGAATGTCTTCCGCAAGGGCTATCAGTGGCCATTTCACGCGACGCGCATGCTCGATTTCGGCTCGAGCCTGGTAGACCTTGCCATCTCCCGGGAAACCGCCGCAGGGCGGCGCGTCTTTATGGACTTCAATCGCAATCCCCTATCCGTGCCGGGCGACCTGCCATTCAGTCTGGAGAGACTTGACGAAGACGTCCGCGACTATCTCGGCAAGGCCGGCGCCGACCAGGACATGCCGATCGATCGATTGAAGCATATGAACCCGCTCGCGATCGAGCTCTACCGCCGCTACAAGGTCGATATTGCCGAGGAGCCGCTGGAATTTGCCGTCAACAACCAGCACATGAACGGCGGCATCATGGTCGACACCTGGGGCCGCAGCAGTCTCGGCGGCTGTTACGCTGTCGGAGAAGCATCGGGCACACACGGCGTGACGCGGCCGGGTGGAGCGGCGCTCAATGCCGGGCAAGTCTTCGGTACGCGCGCGGCAGAGCACATCAGCGCGAGTGGCAGCGCAAAGCGGTCGGCAGCAGAGGACATAGCCGATATCGCAGAGGCGGGCATCGCCGACCTCCTTGCCGTCCTTCGGACAGAGAGCCCGCTCACCGTCAAATCGATCCGTTCGCAAGTGCAGGCGCGAATGAGCGAAAAGGCTGGCATCATCTGTGATCAAGAAAGCGTAGGCCGGGCCTTGATCGAAGCGCGCAAACTGAACGCTGAAATCCATGCGAACGGCATTGCCTACGGTCGCGCAGCGGAGGCCGTTCGAGGTGTGCAATGGCGGCATATGGCGCTCGTGTCGGAAGCCGTGCTCAGCGCGCTTGATTTCTTCATTCGCAATGGAGGCGGCAGCCGTGGCGCGCGGGCGATATGCGATGCCGAAGGCGAATCCCTTCCGCTGGCGCGTTCAGGGCCGTTGCAGGATTATCGTTTTCGGAAGGAACGCGAGGCGCATCGCAAGGAACAGATCGTCGTTCGGCTTGATGGCGATGAGATCAGGCTTTCAACCCGTCCGAACCGCATGCTGGATGAAAGCGCCAAGTCCTTCTTCGAGCGAGACTGGCCAGCCTGGTTGACAGGCCGCATCTACGATCTGGGCGCGGACAAATGAGGCGATGCCGGTAGGCGTCACTTCGAGACGGAGCCGTGCGGCTGATCAATCGGGATTCGAAACCGGGGGCGGAACTCGGACGCGCTCGGTGTCGTCAGAGCCTTCGGCGATAGCTTCCTCGCTTCTGCGCACCCGCCTTGGCGGATCCTTGCCTTCGACCGGCTTCGGCGACAACTGGTCGTCGGCCTGGATCTCGTCGGTGTTCAGGTAGTTCTTGCTTTCGTCCATAGCGGTTGCGTCCGGCTGGAAAATTGCGGGGCAAATGCCGTCCCGCGCTTTTGGGCTAACTCTCGGCGACGTGACAGGTTCCCTCGCTCGCGAGCGGCCTGCGGCTTATATATCGGCTCCAGCTTCGGAAACGTCGAGCTCGATCATGACGGGCGCGTGGTCGCTCGTATGCTCCCAGCCGCGCGGTTTTTTCCGGACGGTTGCCCATCGAAGCAACGGGGCGACTGCCGGACTGAGCAGGAAGTGGTCGATCCGAAGCCCTGCGTCACGTTCGAAGCTGTTCCGCCAGTATCTCCAGAAGGTGTAGATCCGCTCCTCCGGATGCAAATGCCTGACCGCATCGGTCCAGCCCTGAGCGACGAGATGAGCATAGGCCTTGCGCACTTCCGGCCTGAAGAGGGCGTCGTCCAGCCAGCGTTCAGGCTTGTAGACGTCGATCTCCGTCGGCATGACGTTGAAGTCGCCGGCCAGGATCGAAGGCACCCCGAGCTCCAGGAGTTCGGCGGCGTAGTCCTGCAGGCGACGGAACCAGCGAAGCTTGTACTCGAACTTCGCTCCCGGGAACGGATTGCCGTTGGGAAGATACAGGCATCCGACCAGAATGCCGTCGACGGCAGCTTCGATATAGCGGCTATGGGTATCATCGGGATCGCCGGGAAGACCGCGACGCGTCAGGATCGGTGTCTTGCCTTTCGCCAGGATGGCCACCCCGTTCCAGGATCTCTGCCCGTGCCAGATGGCGCCGTAGCCGGCCCGTTCGATCTCCTTTCGCGGAAACCCGGCATCGTCTGTCTTCAGTTCCTGGAGGCAGACTACATCAGGGACATCCTCCTTGAGCCAGCGCAGCAGGATGTCCAGTCGCCCATTGATCCCGTTGACATTGTAGGTTGCGATTTTCACGATGCCCTCGGAAGTCGAAGCACGGACGGGCTCTAGAAGCGCTCCTGAGTTTCGTCCTCAGGAAATCTGAGCCCGCAATCGCCCCAATGGAGGCGGCTCTCCACACCGTAATGGTCCGCCGGTCGGAATCCTCTCGGGGTGATCGAGCCGGCTGTCACTTGGCTCCTCAACGCGTCGCGCCGAAGACGAAGGCGATGCCGGCGACGATCGCTGCGGCTGTCAGCGGCTGCCGGCGTATGCGATCCTCGAGGTCATGGACGAATGTGCGAGCTTCCGCCTTTGCCAGGCGGGCTGTTCCAGAAGCCAGCTCCGAAGCAGATTCCGCCATCCGACCGGCTTCTTTCTGAAGCGCGCGCATTTCTTCGCGATCGACGTCAAATCTCTCTGAGGGGTGTGCGGTTTCGCCGCTTGCGCGCAGGGCTTGATCGACGAGCGGAAACTCCTCGTCCAGCCTGGTGGGATCTGGCTCACGCTTCACACGCTCGGCCGCCTCGACGTCGCTGCGGCCGGCAGGAATGGAGGTGTGGGTGGCTGACACCGGGTCGGACGCCGGAAAGGTATCCTCGATTGCTTTGTCGAGTTCGCCTTTTTGGGCCCGGTTTCGCTGCTCTGCCTGCTCTTTTCGCATCGACTGGACTGCAGGGGAGTCGTTCGGATTTGCCATTGGGGTTTCCTCTGTTGCACTTCGACAATCAAAGCGACGACAGGGAAAGAAGTTCCATAGAAATGCTTCCGAGCATTGCAATCGGGTCACGCCGGACCAAAGTCTTGCCGGCCCTACTACCTAGGTCGGTTGCATTCTTTACGAGGAACAGCGAGAAATCTCATACGTCATATATTGTATGGGAAACGGCCGGGAACGGACGAACGAGGCTATGGCATGAGTATCCGGAAACGCGATTTTCTGAGATTGGGCGGCAGCGCCGCGGTCGCCCTCGTCGCTGCCGCATCACCAGCCAGTTTGAATTTTGGCGGTTCCCTTCCTGTTCTGGCAGTGGACTTTGCGCAGGCAAAGGACGGCAACAACGGGAATGGTGGAGGGAATGGCAACGGCGGCGGCAATGGCAATGGCAATGGGGGAGGGAATGGCAACGGTGGCGGCAACGGCAACAGCGGTTCCGGGAACTCCTCCGGTGGGAATTCCTCCGGCGGCGGAGGGTCCTCCTCCTCCTCCTCCTCCTCCTCCTCTAGCACCGGGTCGTCAGCAGGATCGGGAGCGAGAGCGACAGCTGCGTCCGATGGCTCGATCGACGTCCGTCATTCGAATGGTATCACTGAAGTCCTGCAGCGCGGTCGCTACATTATGAAGGACTCGAAGGGCCGGACGATCATAAATCGACAGGCGACGGCCAACGATGCCCGCCGGCTGAGCCGCTTTCTTCGCTGAAGCGTGATCGTCGGGCGACAATATCTTTCAGCGCCGTTCCCGCCATTGTAGAGCCGCTTCAGTCCTGTTCGAGGCGCCAAGCTTGCTCAGAATCTGAGTCATATGGTGTTTCACGGTCTTTTCCTGCAGGCTGAGGCGCAAGCCGATATGCTTGTTTGACAGGCCTTGGGCGACAAGATCCATCACCTCGCGTTCCCGGGGCGTCAGACTGTTCTTGTCGGAGGTTCCGCCATTCAGCGAATTCTCCATGACTTTTGCCGACATCGTCGGCGAGATATATCGCGAGCCACGCAGGACGGTCTGGATTGCTTCGGCGAGGCCACGCGAACCGACACCTTTCAGAACATAACCCATCGCGCCCCGTTGCAGAGCTCCCAGCAAGGTGTCCACCTCCTCCGATACCGTCAACATCAGCACTTTCGTTGTGGGGCTCCGCGCCAGGACGTCACTGACCGCAGACAGCCCGCCGCCGGGCATCGAGACGTCGAGAAGCATGATGTCGGGGTGGTTGTCCGAGGCGATCATCGCCGCGTCGTCGCTGCTGGCTCCCTCACCAACGACGACAAAGCCGCTGATCTCCGACAGGCTACGCGTTACACCCTCTCGAAAAAGCGGATGATCGTCCACGACGCCGATGGTGATTGATGTCATCTCTACTCTCCCACTTCCATTGGCTCGAAGATCATGGTCACGGTCGTTCCTCCTTCGCCTGTCTTGATGTCGAAGGATCCTCCCAGGCTGTCGATGCGCTCCCGCAACCCAACGAGGCCAAGGCTCGTTGGCCTCACCTCCGTCGGATCGAAGCCGTCGCCGCGATCGCTGACCTCGACACGGACATGACCCTTGTGCGAGACGGCCCTGACCGCCTGCTGAACGCCGCCGCCGTGGCGATAAGCGTTGTTCAAGGCTTCTTGAACGAAGCGATAGATACAGATTTTCACGGCGGGAGGAAGGTCCGGTCCATCTTCGTCGACAATCGTTTCGACATGGCTTTCGGTCTTGTGCCGATGCGCGTCGACGACCCGCGTGACGATCTCGGTGATTGAGGATTTTTCGATCTGCGGAAGCACCAGCCCACTGCAGATATTGCGGATTTCCGTCATCGCCTCGGCAAGGCTCGAACGTATCCAGGCAAGCTCCTTTTCGCGCGCTTCGGGCTGGGTGGAGGCATTGATCAACACGTCGCTGTCCAGGCGCAGTGAGGCATAGGCAATGTGCTGGGCTGGACCATCATGCAGATCTGCACCGATGCTGCGCAAATATGTTTCGTTCAGCGCTGCCGCCCGCTGGGAGGCGCGCTGCAGACGACGCTGGAGTCCACGGTTTTCCGCCAGCAGCGCAGACAGTTCGGTGACGCGTTCGTTGAGATCCTTGCGCTGCGCCTCGATCGTGCGGCTACCCCGGAACACCAGAACGGAGAGAACAAGGAAAAAGGTCGCCGTCAGAGCGGCGACGGCGCCCCAGCTCCGGAGCCTGGCATGCGCCAGACTATCGCCCAGTCCTTCTGCTGTCTCGTAGAACTCAAGGACGGCGACCGCCTGTCCGGACCATGGCTGGAGCACAGGATTATAGATCTCCATCAGCGGCTTGCCGAGCGCGCGCTCGTTGTCGCTTTCCGGATCGCTGGCAATCTCGTAGCGCGCGACGAGAGATCCTGCGAATGCCCTCTGCAGCTTGTCGCTTACCGCAAACTTCCTGCCCACCAGCTCCTTCTCGTTCGAGTAGAGGATGGTGCCGTCGCTTCGCCACAGCTTGAACGAAACAAGGCGCTTGCCGAGCGCGCCCTGACCGAGTGTCTCGTCCAGAGCTTGAGCACTCGCTTCATCCAGCAATGACTCTGTTTGCATATCGGGAAGTAGCGGCGCGATCACGCTGTCCACATAAAGCGCCGTCGCTGCGCCTGAGTTGTGGATGACGGCCTCCTCTATCAGGTGGCTTACAAAAAAACCCACCACGAACATGGCGGCGATCGATATGAGCCCACCCGCGATGAAGAACTGGGAGGCGAGCGAGCGGGCATTCCAGCGGCGAAGCCAATTCATTTTGATACCGGTAAGAGACTGCCCGATTAACCTACCGCGTCTTTAGGGTTTTCCAAACAGCATCAGGGCACATTCCTGGTGTCGAACACCTCGGCGCCTCTTATGCTTTGGGTCAACCCGACGGTGTCGCCTGATATGGCTGCACCGAAGACGTAGAGAAGGGCGGCCAGAACGATGACTAGTGCGAAGACGGACGCATTACAGGCGTCATTCACTCGGGATCTATGACTCTGGTTCATGTTCGGATCTCCTTCAGTATCGTTCGAAACGGCGCGAGTCCGATGCGCGTTCCACCTCAGGGACTTCGGTCGGAGGAGGTTGGGACCAAGGTCTGACGCCCGTAGACATCAGCACATTCAGGCATATTTCCTGGCCGACCGACTTGGGTTTGGAGGCTTGTGAGTGATGATTTCCATGGACTTCGAAGGCAGCGACGACCGCGCCGCATCTGTCGCTTCTCTCCAGCCGTTCGAGGAAGGCGTCGCCGAATTTTACGATAGCTATCTCGTGCCGATTCTCTTCGAGCCCTATGCCTCGGAGATGGCGATCGTCGCCGAGCGCTAGCGGACCAATCGCGCGATTTTTCAAATGGAATTCCAAAGCTCTGTCCGCCAAGATGTGACGGCGCAGGGATTCAGCTCGTGCGCTGCGTGTAGGAAGGTTCTTGCATCGCGCGGATGACGTGCTGCTCGATCTCGAAGCAGGTCTCGTCGTATTCCCGTACGAGGTTCGAATTGGATGGTCGTCCTCGAAGTGTGTCGCGCGCTTCGACTGCCATCTGGTAGGCCTCGAAGAGCTCGAGCTGCAACGGGTCGCACGCTGCCATGATCAGCGTCCGCATATGCGGCAAACGCATCGCCAGGCGCCGGCGCCCAGCTTCCCGGCGGTTGGATCGTGCCATCTCCTTCAGTCTCCTGCCTCCTGTATAATTCCTCAAAACGGCATCGATCTAAGGATAAATTATGCAGTAATTCAAAGTGTTACAGCGTCCTTTACGCGTCTGAAAAGACGCGTGGCGCTGTAAGCCCGTATGTGGGGTCTTCGATCCTGAAGTAGCGCCGGCGACGGGCATTGACATGGGTTTGGGACCAAAGGCCGGGGTCTATCAGACTGAAGTCCGGGCCGTGGAACGACCGCGCCTCCAGCTAGTTGGTTTGCCAGCGGTCACGAAGGCCGCCTCGAAACAGAAGGAGGAGAAAATGATCTCCAAGCTTATCGTCGGTGCGGCCACTGCCGCGACCCTCATGTCGGGCGTCGCATTCGCCCAGTCCTCGACCGTCAACGGTGCGGCCGGTGGCGCGATCACTGGGGCGATCGTCGGCGGCCCCGTCGGCGCTGCTGTCGGCGGCGTTGCCGGCGCAGTCGTGGGTACGGCGATCGATCCGCCGCCGCAAAAGGTCATCACCTATGTCCGCGAGGCGCCGGCACCATCGGCGCGCGTGGTCATGAAGGAGAAGGTTGTCGTCGGCCAGCCCCTGCCGGAGACGGTTGTCGTGACGCCTATTCCGGATGACCCGACCTATGCTTACGCGGTCGTCAATGATGAACGTGTCATCGTCGAACCGTCGTCCCGCAAGGTGATCCAGGTTATCAAGTGATCTGATCCTACACGCGGCCTCTGCCGCGTCCTCCATCCGGAAATCATCGCTCAAAGTCCGGGAACCGCCGCACGACCGACGGCAGCGTCGTCGTGCGGCCAAAAACAGCCGATGCCCCGGCGGCGACTCCGCCGCCGGAGCGCCAACGAGGAGAGGAACATGATCTATTCCGAAGAGAAATCCCGTGGTCTGGCCGTGCCGCTGATCGCCATCCTGCTGGCAATCGCCGGCATTCTCGCCGTGCTTGTCGCCACCGGCGGCCGACATAGCAGTGCCGCCGGCCGCGTCTGGATTCCACAGGCTCAACAGCAGGGGTCGGGACGATGAAAGCCATCGCATCGGTTGCCTTTGGCATCTTAAGCTCGGTCGGGGTCTGCGTCGCTGCCGCATCTTTCGCATCCTATGTCGTGGCGGATTCCGAGCCTCACGCCTTCAAGGAGCTCGCAGCGCCCGATCTATGGACGACGACGCCGGCGAAAGTCGATCCTCGGCAGCAGCACTATGAACGAATTGCGCCTCTCTATTCCAGCTATGTGACCGAGGCGTCGGCCAGCATGGCGTCAGCGGCGAGGCCGGATTCGGCTCGCCCGCCAGCCGAACTTCAGACCCCGCAGCCCAGACTTTCGGCCTCGCATCTTAGCTGGTGTGCAAACCGCTACCGCTCTTTCGATCCCGCGACCAACAGCTATCGGGCCTATAGCGGCGAGACTCGCGAATGCGCTTCGCCGTTCCGGCGGACTGTCGCGGAGGCCGGTGAAGGCGTCGGTACGAAAGTGAATGCACAGGCGGTAGCCCGGTGCGCCGCTCGCTACAACTCGTATCGACCGGAAGACAATACGTATCAACCATGGGAAGGACCGCGGCGCAGCTGTGACATGTCGGATCTCGTTGCGACGAGCAATTGATTATCGGCGGTGGTCGCGCGGTGCGGATGATGCTGCACCACGCTGGTGAATCGGACTTAAGTCCGTGTTGCGAACGCTACGGTTGTGATACCCGGTTGTATTAGAGTGTTGGAGATCAGGGATGGCGACGGCGCTGATAACGGAAATCCAGCAGGCACAGACAAGGCTTCCGCTCTTGAGCCGAGCGGACAGGGGAACCCTTATCGTTCGCATCCTCCGCGAGTTGAAGACGCATCGTCGGGAGGTTCTCGGACATGTGCCGGCCGAGCACTGTGTTTGGATCGACAGGCTGATTGCGTCCGTGTCCTCGACGATATCGGAAATCGCCAACATGCAGGACGCCGAGTTCCATCGGGTCTTGAACGAGTTCGAAAAGCTGATTGCGACGCTCGATGACATTTCGCATGCCGAGAAGCGATCGAAGACAATTCACTGAAAGGGTCGCCAGCGGTGGCCAAACTGGCGCCTCACCGGAAACCGATCCCTTCGCGCCAGCGTTCTCCTTCCATGACAGAAAGGAAATCCGCCGCTGATCACGACGAGGCGCCGTCCGACGAAGACGATGCGAAGCCGGGCGCGGACATTTCCTTCCCTTACGACAGGATGACTGTCGAGCAATTCCGAAGCCGCTTCCCCCGGGCCCGCTGGAGTGATGCCCGAAAGGCGTGGTTCGTTCCCGGACGGACGGCGTCCCGCCGCATCGGACGATGGCTTGCCGAGATCGAGGCCGAAGCCGACGCCCATGCGGATGCGAAGGGACGCGACGCCTTCGTCTTCGATCCCATCGACAGTCCATATCTTGAACTCGGCAAGGCAGGCTTTCGAATCCGCACGCCGTACTCGAAGACCGTCGTCGACGAATTGCGCGAAGTGCCATTCTCACGGTGGGACGGCGATCTCAGGATATGGCACGTTCCCTTTCGGTCCTATGAGGAACTCCGACGCAGATGGTCTGATATCGAGGCGGCGGCTCGCAGAAACGAGCCGGAGGAGAGACGACGTCGAGCCGAGGAGCGGAAGGGGACCGAACAGGATATACGCAGCAAGCTCCGCTCTGCGGAACGAAAGCGTCATCGTTACCCGCTTCGAAGCGACGACCTGCCGCCGATAGGACGTCCTGTGGTCATCGCCTATGGAATCGTCGTCTTTACCGAAATCTCAGGCGAACTGGTCGACCCGGACGTCGTTGTGGACGTCTATCCCGGCATTACTGAGGATCACGTCTGGGGATATTGGCGGCCGCCCACATTCGAAGAACTCGTCCGCACCTGGCCCGCGAAAATGCTTCCGATTCAAAACGCCGAGTGGTGGCTGCCGACGATCGAGGAATTGAGGCCGGCCCGTCGCACGGCAAGATCGCGCGAAGCCAGGAAATACGCGAAGACGCCGTGAGCGCTGCTTGCCGTAGAAAAGAGGATGACTATACCCGATGCCGATCGTCAGGTTCGGTGGCGCAGGGCGTCCACCAGCGCCACGAAAGCCGGAGAGGACTGCCTTCTGCTGGGATAGTAGAGATGGTAGCCATCCCAGTGTGGGGAAAAGGCTTCCAGCACGCGTCTCAGACGGCCTTCCGCGATATGAGGCAGCGCGACGTCTTCCGGTACGTATGCCAAGCCAAGTCCGTCCAGCGCCGCTTCCACACTCTGATAGGAGTTATTGAAGGCAAGCTGTCCCTCCACCCTGATCCTGATCTCTTTCCCGTTGTCTTCGAACTCCCATGCCCAGAAGCCGCCATATGTGGGCAGGCGCTCGTTGATGCAGTTGTGGCGGACAAGGTCCTGCGGATGCTCCGGAACCCCATTGCCGTCGAAATATGAGGGTGCGCCGACGACGGCAAAAGGGAAATCAGGCCCGATGCGTGCCGAGATCATATCTTTCGCCACCTGCTCTCCCATCCGGACGCCGCCGTCGAAGCGCTCGGTCACGATGTCAGACAGCCCGTTTTCGCGCATCAACTCCACCTTGATGTCAGGGTTGTTCGGCAGGAAACGCTGGAGCTTCGGCCAGATGATCCAGTTGATCGCATGGTCGGATGCCGTGATGCGGATGTTCCCGGCCGGCTTTTCCCTGAATTCCGTGATGGTTTCGAGTTGAGCCTCGATCTCGTCGAAATGAGGCCCCACGCCTTGGAACAACCGCTCTCCAGCGTCAGTGAGCGAAACGGCCCGCGTGGTACGGGTCAGCAGCCGGATCCCGAGCCGCGCCTCGAGCTGGCGGACAACGTGGCTGAGCGCCGATTGAGACACGCCCAGCTTCGCAGCCGCCCGCGTAAAGCTCTTCTCTCGGGCGACCGCCAGAAAGGCCATCAGGTCATTGACGCTCTCGCGCGGCATTCACGAGCTCCTTCGGATCAAATGGCCGTTGTACTGAATTTGCTGAGGCTGGACATTGAAATCATCGTGAACACCCCTCTGGCTCGGGTCGCACTGGAACAAGTTGCGCCGCCGACCATTTGTCGTCCATGAAAACAGCCCTGCCGATGTCGCTGCTCGCTCTCACCATCTCCGTTGGCGGTGCTAGCGCGCGGGAACTCCGACCCGAAGCAATCAATAGCGCGTCGATTGCTTCCTTTGAGGCAGGGAAGCCCAAGCCCGCAGATCCGGACCCGGCGATCGTCCGCCTTCAGGTCCTGCTCGACCGTGCAGGCTCGTCTCCCGGCGTGATCGATGGCCTCTCCGGCGAAAACGTAGACAAGGCCGTGGCCGGCTTCGAGGCGATGAACAATCTTCCTGTCGATGGAAGGCTGGATCCAGAGGTCGCCTCCCGCCTTGAAGGCAATGCCGCCATCGTTGCCCCGATCGTTGAAAGCTATGTCGTCTCGGCAGAGGATGCCGCGGGCGTCGTCGACAAGATTCCCGAAGACTATGGCGAGAAGGCAAAGATGCAGAGCTTGGGATATACGAGCGTTGCAGAGAAACTATCCGAGCGGTTCCACATGGGCATCGATCTCGTGCATGCGCTCAACCTGGCTTCGCAGTTTGCTCCTGGCGATACGGTGTGGGTCGTGGATCCCGGCTCTCCAAGGCAAGGAAAGGTCAAGAAGATCGAGGCCGACAGGAAGACGGGGCAGGTGCTCGCCTATGCCGCGGATGGATCGCTGCTTGCAGTCTATCCCGCAACGATCGGAAGCGAAGACAATCCGGCGCCGTCAGGAAAACACAAGGTCAAGGGTGTCGCGAGGATGCCGGTCTACCGGTATGACCCGAAGCGCAACTTCAAACAGGGAAAGAACGATAAGGTCCTGACGATCCCGAAAGGGCCGAACGGTCCTGTTGGTACGGTCTGGATCGATCTGACCGAGCCGACTTATGGTATACATGGGACACCGGAACCGAAGCTCATCGACAAGGTTGGCTCGCACGGTTGCGTGCGGTTGACGAACTGGGATGCCGAAGAGTTGGCGGCTATGGTCAAACCAGGGGTCGTGGTGGACTTCGTCAATCGAAGTTCAGCCGCTCCGAAGTGACTGCCTTCTCCAGTCCGTCGTCGACGCGATGTGTTGGCGTCGCTCCCTATCATTCGCGATTCACGAAGCTTTGGCTTCGAAAGCCGGGGCGAAATCTCCCAGCTGTTTTGCTTTGAGGATCGTGGCCTCGATATCCTGCTCCACGATCGCTTCAAGATCGGCGAAGCTGTCGATCAGATAGTAGATCGGCTGGAGGATATCGATCCGGTAGGGCGTCCGCAGCACGCTCAGCAGATCGAACGGCCGGAATTCGCACGCTTTGCCTTCCATTGCCGCTTTCGCTTCGTTGGGCGATGAGACGATGCCCGCGCCGAAGCAGCGGCGTCCCTGCGGCGTATTGATCAGGCCGAATTCGACAGTGAACCAGAAGATCCGGAACAGATGCCATGAATAGCCCTTGCCGAGGCGGACCGCGGTTTCGCCGAAATGCCGGACGAAATTGGCATAGCTCTGGTTGGTGAGCATGGGGCAGTGGCCGAAGACCTCGTGGAACAGGTCCGGCTCCTCGATATAATCGATATGTTCGCGACGGCGCAGGAAGGTTGCAAGCGGGAATTTGCCTTGTGACAGAAGTTCATAAAAGCGTGAGGGCGGAATGAGCGCCGGCACACCTTCGACGCCAAAGCCGGTGGTCTCGTTCAGGCGTCTGTTCACATCGAGAAGCTGAGGCACCTTATCCGGCTTCAGCCCCAGCATTTTGACGCCGTCCAGATATTCGCGGCAGGCGGTATCGGAAAGCAGCGTCATCTGACGCCGGTAGAGTTCGCCCCAGATAACATCTTCATCCGGGGTGTAGTCGTACAAACCATCCGGGCCGGGCAGTTTGGCGGTATAGCTGCTTTCCTTGGTCATGTGCTGATCCTCCCGAGCAGGGCACTTTTCCTGCCATTATGATCCGAGTTTGGAGGATTTTCTTTTCTTTCATGCTGGCTGTCGCCATAATGGTGGCAAATATTCCCGAAAGCGACGCCAAAAATGAAAGAACCTGGGAATTTTCGCCGTAAGCTTCTGCAGCTCGTCCAGGCCGACGGCAGCCTGTCGCTGGCCGACCTGGCGGAAAAGGCCGGCATGTCGCAGAGTTCGGCATGGCGGAAGATCCAGGAGCTTGAAGCCGACGGCGTCATCCGCAAGCGGGTGACGCTGCTCGATCCTGGAAAACTCGATCTCAAGCTCTGTGTGATCGCGCATGTGACGCTGGAGGATCACCACGAAGAGGCGGTCGCATCTTTCGCTTCGATGGTGCTGGAGCGGCCGGAGATCATGGAATGCTACGCCCTGTCGGGCGCCTTCGACTACATGCTGAAGATAAGGGCAAGCGACGTGGAAAGCTACGAAGCCTTCATGACCCGCTATCTCATGCGCAACCCGCATGTGCGCACGGTGGTCTCGAGCTTTGTGCTGCGCGAGCTGAAATTCTCGACCGAATTGCCGCTCTAGATATGACTGCGCAGGGCGATGCTGTCGACATCATCGCGTGCTGTCGCCATGTCAATGGCCCGGCATCAGCACCGGAAAGCCTTCGAATGTCTTCAGCGTGTCGAGGACGATCGACGTCTTCACGTGCTGCACCGACTCGTGGGGCAACAGCACGTCGTTGACGAATTTCGAGAGGTCGGCGAGGCCGCGGGTCGCGACCGTCAGGTGATAGTCCATTTCACCGGTCAGCGCATAGGCTTCGAGAACTTCAGGCAACCCGTTGATCAATTGCGAAAACCGGCGGGCATTGTCTCTGTTGTGGGTCGCAAGTGTCACGGAAATGACCACCAGCATATCGAGACCAAGCTTCTGCCGATCGAGGTAGGCGCGGTAGCTGCGGATATATCCTTCAGCCTCCAGTCTTGTGCGCCGGCGCGAACATTGCGACGGTGAAAGCGCGATCCGCTCGCCCAACTCGTTGTTCGTCAGCCTGCCATCCTTTTGCAGTTCCTGGAGCAGGCGCAGGTCCAATTTATCGAGCGGCTCATCCATTGCACAAAATCTCCAAAACGCTCACAGATCGTGCATAATCTCCTCCTGAAGCATAAAGAATGCAAGAACTTTGCACGCGTTTTGGGCCACACTTTGCATATCAAATGCAATTTCCTCTGGAGGAAAGAAAATGGGTCCTTTCCCGCATGACGCGCCGCCCTCGGAAATCACCGCCGACAATCCGGCCGGCACCGACGGCTTCGAATTCGTCGAATTCGCCCATCCCGAGCCCGAAACGCTGCGCGAACTCTTCACACGCATGGGCTATGTTGCGGTCGCCAAACACAAGACGAAAGATATCACCGTCTGGCGACAAGGCGACATCAACTATGTCCTGAACGCCGAACCCGGCAGCCATGCCGCGCGCTTCGTCGCAAATCACGGTCCCTGCGCCCCATCGATGGCCTGGCGCGTCGTCGACGCCCAACACGCGTTCAAGCATGCGGTGTCAAAAGGCGCTGTCCCCTATGAAGGGGACGACAAGATGCTCGATGTTCCGGCGATTGTCGGCATCGGCGGCTCGCTGCTCTATTTCGTCGAGACCTATGGTGCCAAGGGATCGGCCTACGAGGCCGAGTTCGATTGGCTCGGCGAGCGCGACCCGCATCCCCAAGGGATCGGCTTCTATTATCTCGACCATCTGACGCACAACGTCTTTCGCGGCAACATGGACAAGTGGTGGGATTTTTACCGCAACCTGTTCAATTTCAAGCAGATCCACTTCTTCGATATCGATGGGCGCATCACCGGTCTGGTGAGCCGCGCCATCACCTCGCCCTGCGGCAAAATCCGCATTCCGCTGAATGAATCGAAGGACGACACCAGCCAGATCGAGGAATATCTGAAGAAGTACAAGGGCGAGGGCATCCAGCATATCGCCGTTGGAACGGAGGATATTTACGACGCCACCGACAGGCTGGCCGACAACGGCCTGCGTTTCATGCCGGGTCCGCCGGAGACCTATTACGACATGTCCTATGAACGCGTGAACGGCCATAGTGAACCTGTCGAACGCATGAAGAAACACGGTATCCTCATCGATGGCGAAGGTGTGGTGAATGGCGGCATGACGAAAATCCTGCTGCAGATCTTCTCCAAGACCGTCATCGGCCCGATCTTCTTCGAATTCATCCAGCGCAAGGGCGACGAGGGTTTCGGCGAAGGCAATTTCCGGGCTCTCTTTGAGTCGATCGAGGCCGATCAGATCAAGCGTGGTGTCATCGGGACTGCAGCGGAGTAAACTCACTAGCGCCGCGCATCTTTCAGACGCGCGGCGCTGGAGTGTTCGGGGAGGAGTGAGCATGGACCAGACATCGATCCAGACGTCGGATGGTGAAGCCGCGACAGCAAACACGCTGAAATATATGCCGGGGTTCGGCAATGACTTCGAAACCGAGTCGCTTCCCGGCGCCTTGCCGCAAGGCCAGAACAGTCCGCAGAAATGCAACTATGGTCTCTATGCGGAGCAGCTTTCCGGCTCGCCGTTCACCGCGCCGCGCGGGACCAACGAAAGGTCCTGGCTTTACCGCATCCGCCCGAGCGTGCGTCACACCCGTCGCTTCTCCAACGCGTCCTATCCGCTCTGGAAAACCGCACCTTGCCTGGACGAACATTCGCTTCCTCTCGGCCAGCTTCGCTGGGATCCCATCCCCGCACCCTCGGAGAAGCTGACGTTTCTCGAGGGGGTGCGGACCATCACCACGGCAGGCGATGCCACCACCCAGGTGGGCATGTCAGCCCATGCCTATGTCTTCAATGAGGACATGGTCGACGATTACTTCTTCAACGCCGATGGTGAATTGCTGATCGTGCCGCAGCTCGGCGCCATCAGAGTGTTCACCGAAATGGGCATCATGGATGTCGAGCCCCTGGAAATATGCCTGATCCCGCGCGGCATGATGTTCAAGATCATGAGGGGTGGCGACCAGACGGTCTGGCGTGGCTACATCTGCGAGAACTACGGCGCGAAATTCACCCTGCCGGACCGCGGACCGATCGGCGCCAACTGCCTGGCAAACCCGCGTGACTTCAAGACGCCTGTCGCCGCATTCGAGGATAAGGAAACGCCGTGCCGCGTGCATGTGAAGTGGTGCGGAAAATTCTATGTCACCGACATCGGCCATTCGCCGCTGGATGTGGTGGCCTGGCACGGCAACTACGCCCCGTTCAAATACGACTTGCGGACGTTCTCGCCGGTCGGCGCTATCCGCTTCGATCATCCCGATCCGTCGATCTTTTCGGTGCTGACCGCGCCGACCGAAGATGCGGGTACGGCGAACGTCGATTTCGTGATCTTTCCGCCGCGCTGGCTGGTCGCCGAACATACGTTTCGACCGCCTTGGTACCACCGCAACATCATGAGCGAATTCATGGGCCTGATCCATGGCCAATATGACGCCAAGGAGGAGGGCTTCGTGCCGGGCGGCATGAGCCTGCACAACATGATGCTTCCCCACGGGCCGGACGCGCTCGCCTTCGAAAAGGCATCCAATACCGAGCTCAAACCCGTGAAGCTCGATCACACCATGGCCTTCATGTTCGAGACCCGGTACCCGCAGCAACTGACGAAATACGCAGCCGAGCTCGAAACGCTGCAGGATAATTACCTGGAATGCTGGGACGGCCTGGAACGCAAGTTCGACGGAACCCCCGGCATCAAGTGATGCATCAACTGAAGTCATCCTCCTGCACGGAATTCGGACATGAAACTTGCGACGTTAAAAGACTCCACGCGGGACGGCCGGCTCGTCGTCGTTTCCCGCGACCTGACCCGCTGTTCCGAGGTCGGCCATATCGCCCGCACATTGCAGGCAGCACTCGATGACTGGGAGCATGTGGCTCCGAGGCTCGCGCTGATTGCCGAAGGGGTCGAGACCGGAGCCCAGCCGACGATCCGGTTTCACGAACATGACGCTACGTCACCTCTGCCGCGCGCCTACCAATGGGCCGACGGCTCCGCTTACGTCAACCACGTCGAACTGGTGCGCAAGGCACGCGGCGCCGAGATGCCGGCGAGCTTCTGGACCGATCCGCTGATCTATCAGGGCGGCTCGGACGCTTTCCTTGCGCCGCGTGACCCGATCGTGGCGGCCGACGAGGCTTACGGGATCGACATGGAGGGCGAGGTCGCCGTCCTCACCGGCGACGTTGACATGGGTTGCAGCCCGGAAGCGGCGCGCGGCGCCATCCGTCTCCTGATGCTCGTCAACGATGTGTCGCTGCGCAGTCTGATCCCTGGCGAGTTGGCGAAGGGATTTGGTTTCTTCCAGTCGAAGCCGGCATCGGCATTCTCTCCGGTCGCCGTGACGCCGGACGAGCTCGGAGATGCCTGGGACGGCGGCAAGCTGCATCTCCCGCTGCTGGTGAGCTTGAACGGCAAGCCATTCGGCAAGGCCAACGCCGGCATCGACATGACCTTCGATTTTGCCCAGTTGATCGCCCATGCCGCCAAAACCCGCAATCTCGCGGCCGGCACAATCATCGGCTCGGGAACGGTCTCCAACAAGCTCAACGGCGGCCCGGGCAAGCCGGTGGAAGAGGGAGGAGACGGCTACTCCTGCATTGCCGAAATCAGGATGATCGAGACGATCGAGACCGGATCGCCGAAGACCCCTTTCATGAAGTTCGGCGATCAGGTCCGCATCGAGATGAAGGATAAGGCCGGCCATTCGATCTTCGGGGCAATCGAGCAGACGGTCGAGAAATACCAAGGGGCCGGACCGCAATGAGCGAGGTCGTCCTTTACGACTACTGGCGATCCTCGGCGAGCTATCGCGTCCGCATCGCGCTCAATCTCTTGGGCGTCGATTATCAGACAGTGTCCATCAACCTGTTGGAAGTAGCGCACAAGACCCCGGAATATCTGGCCCTCAACCCGCAGGGACTGGTGCCGACATTGGTGATCGACGGGAAAACACTGACGCAGTCGCTGGCGATCGTCGAATACCTCGCTGAGACCAGGCCGGAATGCGGATTGCTGCCATCTGACATTGCCGATCGCCAGAAAGTCCGCGCTCTCGCATATGCGGTCGCCATGGACATCCATCCGATCTGCAACCTGCATGTCGTGTCACATCTGATGAGCATGGCTGACAAGGCCGATGCCCGCGAGGAATGGATGAAGCATTTCATTACCGACGGACTGGGCAAACTGGAAACCATGATCGGCAAAGCCGATGGCGCGTTCAGCTTTGGAAATACGCCGACGATGGCGGACCTCTGCCTCGTTCCCCAGGTCTACAACGCCCGTCGCTGGGGCGTTGAGTTGACCGCTTTCAAGCGCATCGTCGACATCGACGCCGGATGCGCAGACCTGCCGGCCTTCCAGGCGGCGCATCCCGACCGCGTGAAGCCGTAACGGCAGAGCGCGACCCGGGACGAAATTCGAAGAAGCATCCCCTTCTTCCTGCGGCTCTCGCATCAATGGCCGGCACACACCAGATCGCGTGGACTGGGATCTCACGATCGCGGCGAATGCGATGCCAATTCCTATAGGTATGAAGAGTAAGCATCGCCGGTCCGCGGGCGAGGTGCGGTAATTTGTCTAGCAGCCATCAAGCGCCTTGATCCTCGAGACCAGGGTCTTGCCAAACACGTAGGTGGTCTGGACATCGGCACGACCCTGGCAGCGACGTCCATCATTGGTGACGTATTCGTACGAAACCCGGACATCATCATTGCCGCGTAGTGCCGTTCCCGTGAGTTTGAGCGGCTCCGACATCGCGCCGAAGAAGGCGTGGATCGACACTTCGTTGAATGGGCCTTGGCCGCGTTTCTCCGGAACGACCAGCGCTGAGGCGGTTTCACCATCGGCTGCGGCGAGCGCGGAGTAGAAGGCCGTCACCGTGCCCATGGGATCGTGGGGAAACGTCTTGCCCGCCTCGGACGCCGGATCAGGTCCGTCCTCGTCAATCGCGTCGTAAGTGATGCCCACCATCTGCGCCTTCGCGGCCGTCAGCCACGCGATGCCTTCAGGCGGTGCCGACGTCACGTAGGCGATGGCAGTCTCGGACAATCCCAACTGGTTGAGATAAGCTCCGACCAGTGCGTTGGCGACACCACTCTCGCTGGCCTTTCCGTCGACCACGCGATAGGCGGCATGGAAACCGATATTGGATTCGGGCTGAAGAAACCGCTGCGAACCGGCAAGCCAGGTCAGGGCGCAAGCCGACGCGCACAAGGTCCCCGGCGGGGTGGCAGTGGCAAAGCCTCGAAGGCGGATGGCACGTCCGATCTCAATCCCGGCTTTGAGATCACCGCCCTCGCTGTTTAGAAAAACAAGGGCTTTGCTGGAGGCGGCGGCCAAGTTTCTGAAGACAATTTCGTCGCCTTCGTTCAAGACGCCCGTGACGGAGATCAGGTCTGTGTCGCCCTCCAACGGCTCTCGCGTGATCTCCGCCGCAGACAGAGGAAATGCGCATAGAAACAACAACCCAGCCACGATGTAACGCATCGATTCCCCCGCGTTTACTGTAACTATTCAACATTGCGACGAATGTTCTTGCAAGCCTGCTCGTAGCTCACCAGACAGGCTGTAGGAGAAGTGAGAAGACCGCGGCGTTTATCTTGAGCTTCAAACGAGTGGCGATCGTCTCGGCCAAAAAAAGACGCCGGCGCTGACTGCCGGCGGCTTTTCACTATCGATCAACTTTTCTCGGACGCCTTCGGGTGGCGCTACATGTAGGCAGCCACCGATTTTGACGCAGTGGATCGAGCCAGTTCAACCACTTAGTGGCCCGCGCAGCCAATGCATTTTGACGCAACAGCCACCTGATTTTGACGGGCGCGAATAAGTGTCTGTGAACGCTCAGAAAACGGAACTTCCCGCGAACTCTAGGCTGGAAGGTTCGTCGACGCTGTTCTGGATGCTCACGGAGCCCCGCCACGGAGCTTCCCTCGTTTTCACATCCGATAGAGATTGACTGACCGCGAAAACGCCGGAAGTCCGCCAGCGAAGCTGGAAGGTTGATGTTGCGCTCAACCGAAATTTGAGAATAATCGAAGCTCCCGAAAGACGGGAATTCTACCCCTTAACAGAGCTAGCGTGCCCATGGACGAACGGACCGCTCGAAGGATACAGCGGCTACTTGCCGACTTTTCGAAAGGAAAGACGGCAGCCGGAGCCGACATTGCTTCCCTGAAATTGGATAGAGGAACACGAGCCGACTTCGATCTAGCGTCTCTGTTGGCGCCGCCCGATCTCACATTCGGCGCGATTGCAAACGCGTATCCGAGACTAGCCAAAGAGATGGGCGAGCGGGATATGTTTTCCTCCGCTGCGCTGCTCGGAGGGCTGCTTACGATGCCAGATCTCCAGGGTAACAGCTTTCGGCTCCAAGTCCTTGCCCATATGGCGATCCATCTTTGTCGCGGCCCGAGAAAACCAAAACTTTCCCAGATCACGCCGTGGTTTGATATGTTGGATCGAGGCGACGTCGGCCGCCAGGAGGATCCTGCAGAGGACCTCTTCATAGAACTCGTCGTCGGTAACAAGGCAAATTATCGCATCTTCGCTGGCACAATTGAGGCGGCCGCGTTCACGACCGAAATCTTCCTGTCATTCTTGGAGACCTCGAGTTCTCCCATTGCGCCTGCCATCCTCCAGTCCGTGTTTGCGCTGCTCAAGCTGTCGGAGGAAATTGCTCGACGATCCGAACTGCCGAGGAACATCGTGGGTTTTCCAAACCCGCGTCGGCGACTGACGCCGCTCAAGGTCGACATTTCAGAGATGCTTCGGACACGCGTTACGTTCGACGTTTCCGAACTGAAGGCGTTGGAAATTGACCCCGTCGAACTGGATCCATTCGTTCTCGGCGCCGCGCCGACGTCATCCTTCTCCACCGAGGAGATCGGAAACTCCAGCCTTGAAAGGTTCCCGTTACTGCGAAGCGGCGACAAGATCATCGTTTCCAATCCACCAGGCATCGCCATCGCCATTCGCCGGTTCGTAATCGAATCCTTCCTCGCTTCCAGCCAGCAGGGGGAGCTCGAGGATGGTCTTTCACACGCATTTGGCCGGCGGCTCGGCAGTGACAGGGCGTTTCGGACGCTGCCGCCACTACCGCTGGAGTTTCAGCGACGGGGCAACGCGCACATTGCGGAACTCGTAAGCTTCTTTGACAGCGGCCATCCTCTTCAAATAATTGCGGTCGTAGACGGACTGAATTCCTATGCCCCTGACGGAATGCTCGGGCGCGTCGACGATGCCGCCCTAACGAGGGACGTTCAGGCTGGGATACGCGCTGCATGGCAGCGCTTCTCAAGCGACCCGGAATATCGTGGCGGCCTTACTCTCGTGATTGGGTGCAGTTGGGGTCGGTCGGGAATGGCAATGCCGCGGCCGCCCGCGGCCGACTGGCTCGTCGAATCCATCAGCGCGCACGACTTCATCACATATGGTCGCAGCGAAGGCGGAACGGTTTCCAACTTGTATGCAATGCTGATTGCGGAGCAGAAGCTCCAGAGGATTGGCATCGACCTCGCGAACGTCAATGGATTGCTGAACCTTCATGCGTGGGCGAACAAGAACCACGGTCATCTTGTCCCGCACGAGCGGCTGTCGGCCGATTTCGTTTCTGAAGACGGCGGAGCTAGTCTCCAGATACCGTTGAACTCGCTGCTTGAAGTCAGACATGACGTGGCCAGTGGTTGGGATGAGCATGGTCTCGTCGATCCGAACGGGCGGTTCATTCGCGTTCGACGTCGCCATTCCACGCCAGGCTTCGGCATGACCGCCCTAAGCCCGTTTTACCTTGCAGCCGCCCATCCATTCACGCGCGAAACCGTTGCCGTCTATCACGGCGGTGGCGCCGAGTGGTGGATGACATGTTCAACTGTCACAGAACCCGAAGGAGAGGCCGATCAACTTAGCGAAGTTGCGCTGTTGTGGGCTGAACGAGTGGCGCGTTCGATCTCCAAGAGTCATCCAGGGCTCACGGGCAAATGGCATTGGAAAATCAAGTTTTCCCAACAAGCAAGTATGCATGTTGAGAACACTGAAATCCCACCGCTCGCGGAGCTTGTCTCTTTTAGGCTACTCGGGAATACCGCCCATATTTCGGTATCGTCCCTGTTCGGCGCAGCAGGCGCTCGTTCGGCGAACGACGCGGAAAAGCGTTTCGCCGCCGTCCTTTTGGAGAGCGCGCTAGCAATGGCCGGTATCGTCGCCGACGACGAAGCCATGAGCATTTTGATGAGGGACCTCGTCCCTTCGGATGGCGCACGCCAGATGCACGCATTCACTGTTCCTGACGATCGCGATTTCGTGCGTGATGACCTTCCTCCACCCAGAAAGATCGAAAGCCTCGCCGATCCCTCGAGCCGGATCGGTCTCGGCTGGTTGTGCCGCGACCGTTCGAAAGGCGACGAGTTGCACGGCGCCGAATGCATCCCGTATCTCAATGACGTAGTAAAGTCAGTGATTCAACGAATGCGCGATCGAGTGAAGTTGTTCGATCGCGGCATGCTGATCATTTTTGCTCTGCGTCGACACGAAGCGGTCACGTATGAGGAGCGACGCTTTCGGCGTTCGTCCCGGTCGATGTCAGCGCTTGCCGACGACCCCGAAAAAATGGTGGAAGACATCGGTGTCCAGATTTCGCAGCTCAATGCGACGAGTCTCACCAGCCGAATAGTCGCCGAGATGGCGCTGTGCTGGTCGCCGCTTCAAGGCGGCATTACGCCCGGATCCATGGATCTCGACGAGTTGATGGCTGATGCGGCCATTCTCTACTATTTCGGGGGCTACAGCGACGCGATGAACGCTGGCGTCATGGAGCAGGTGATCAAGATTTCGCCTGCCGGCAATGTTCTCATGAATCATTCCTTTACCAACAACACGATTACACCGTTCGGCGTTCTTTTTCAGGGGGGACGTCTCAAACATGCCGCGGACACCTATGAGGCGAACTTTTCAAACGACGTCCATCAACCAGAAGCATCAAATTCGCCAGAGCTCGAGCCCGCTTTTTTGACGGCCTGGGGGCAAGAGTTTGGATTTCCATTCCAGGAGATTCGGCTCTTTCTTCATGCTTTCATCGACATCGCTGCTGAAGGAAAAGCCGTGGTGTTAACCGACAAGCGTGCTCTTGTAGTCAAGCTAGCCGAGTTAACCGGTGACCGAGGAGAACTGCGGCCGGATCACCAAGGCGTTCCTCCTCCCGAGCAGAGCGGACTGGACGGTAGCGCCTCCCGGCTTTCAAACTCACGCGTGGCAACCCTGGCGGTTTCGCCGGCAGTTGTCGATCGTGACGCGGCCGATCATCGAATTAGATGAACGCCAAAGCGTGGTGGTGTTCGCACCGGCCATGGTCGTTGAAACAGTCGCCAAATTCTCCATGGACGTCTACCGTGGTTTCTTCGACGATGATTTCTTTCATTCCTCCGAAATGCGAAAGTGGATTGGGCGAGCCAACAATGAGCGCGGACATGCATTCAACAGCAGCGTGGCAAAACGGCTGTCCGAACTCGGATGGCAAACTCGCGAAAATCTGAAAGTGGGAGCGATCACTGGTCTGAGTTATGCAACGGACCTCGGCGATATTGACGTCTTCGCATGGCATCCGTCGGACAGTCGGGTCTTGATCGCCGAGTGCAAGGACCTCTTTGCAGATAAGACGCTGGGCGAGATGGCCCGGCGCCTCGCCAAGTATCGTGGAGGCCTGGACAACAAGGGGCGCCCAGACAATCTCGAGAAGCACACGCGCCGCATCGCGGCGTTGCGGTCAGCTCCAGATGCGATTGCGAAGTTCATTGGAAAGAGCGCGCTAGAACTACAGCCTGTGTTGATATTCAGCCAGCCAACGACGGTCCAATTCCATGAAAATCCGGAATTGGACGGCTTCCTGGTCATGACCAAAGACGATCTCGTGACTTTGTAGCGGAGCGTGTAGTCCTAGCAGTGGAAACCGTAGAATGGAACGTCGGGCCTCTATCGCAGCCGGACGAAACTTCAGTGGCAGGTCACGCGCTCAACAGTCCGAAAGTCAGCTTCTGCGTTCGTCTTCGATCTCGCCATCGGTAAAGATGGACATCGACGTCTCCACAGGAATCAAACCCCTGGCCGACATCAAGTCAGGTGGCAGGGTTCTAAAGTTCACAAGCCTGATCGGTCCGGCAAGCGTCACGGGTAACGGCGTCCAATGGACCAAGTATCCAGAAAGCCCTGTTTGTCCGAGGCGTCCATGAAATGGCGGAAGATGTCCATGATCTCTTCGTCTTCCAAGTCGGCAAGGTCCTCCCTCTTCGTCTGATCGAACTCGAGACCGTTCCTGGCAATGTAGTGCTCTATTTCATCAAGCAGGAACGTGCTTCGGCTCAGACTCGCGCCATCGTCGAACACCTGTCGGAAAATCCGGCTGCGGTTCAAATCGATTTTAATCATGGTTTCGATCTCCTCCTGAATTTGTCTGGGAATGTTCCGGAGAATGCATGCAATGAGCAACAGGGCATGCGTTTCAGCGTTCTCGCGCCGGTCCTCTGACAGATTTGCAATCTTGACGGCGACGTCCAACCAAGGTTTCTCGGAGTATCTTGGAAGGGTGAGCAGTAGAAGGATCCAATCTTCGGGGTGACCGCTGCCCCAGAGCGTATTGCGCCAGCCGTAATGGAAGGCCTTTATCGAGCGCATCGGGTAGCAGAAGCGAAAGCGATCGCGCACGATATATGGTTTCATATTCAGTCGATCTGATCCGACATACAGCACATATTGCCTTATAGTTGGCCCGTCTGAGGTCTTTGTGTCCGTGTATCGCTCCACAAGCCCGAGGTAATAATCGAGCATCCGCTCATGCATCATCGAATGGTTCTGAGCTTGGAACTCGACGTGATAAATCTCGTGATCATCGCCAAGCACGGCGTCCATTCGTAAACCGTCCATACGGCCAGTTTCCTCCGTCAAACGCCGCAGCGGCGGAATACCCAGCATGGCGGATAGAGAAGAATATCGGAAGGAAAAGAATGTCTTGAGCATCAAGTCATACTTTGGCGCTCTCGATTCTCGTAGCTCGGCCAGTGTCATAGTAGTCGGATCGAATGTCGCGCTCACATGTCCCTCCAGTTCCATCCGACGAGATGGCGACGCTCGACGATGAACTGTTGAATGTTTTCCACAGGAAATGCGGGGGGCACGCCTTTTTCTCGCATGCGCCGCGCAATTCCACGAACGCCGATCCCTGTCTCCTGGGTCAGACGCGCGTATGTTACATACCGGGCGTCGAATGCCTCAAGATCGTCTTCCCGCATGGTCCAAATCGGAACCCGTCCTGAACGAGCCTGACGCTGTTCTGCGGGTAGGGCATCTGTGCCGATGAGAAACGCGAACGCTTCCGGGGAAAGGAGCAATCGTTTGCAGATTTCGATTCTGCCGATGTTTTCGGCGACCGAAGCTTCGAGAAGGTTTTCGATCTCCTCGCAGTCAAGCCGTAGGCCACCGAGCCCTTCCTCCCCAGAAACGCAACCGATGTTCTTAAGGCGGCCCTCCGTAACGAGGGCGATAATGTCGACGAAACGGAGACCTACCATCCTGGAGACGTCGAAGAGATCCCTCCAATCATCGGGAAACGACGTGGAGGCGCGGGACAGAATGCTTTCTCGGATCCCCATCAATGTCGATCGGGAAAACCAGTTGCGGCTCTCGTAGTCACCGTCGTCGACCCAGCGCCTTTTCAAGGCCGGTTCGATCAAACCGTCCGCGACCAAGATCTTCATCGTGGAAGGCTTCGTACCTAGAAGCGTGGCCGCTTCATCCAGAGTGACGATGTCGTTTACGAGTGCGATCACCTCCTCGGCCGCAGAAACCGCGACGTAGAAGCCCCTGTTGGACGCTTGTAGGAGGTCGATATGACCAAGATCGGCGAGCCGGCGCCGGATGGTCTTGTCGTGAACACCTGTTGCTCTGGAGATCGCAGTAATCGTCGTCCAAGGGCTGTTCGTCACCGTTCCGAAAAGGTCGGCCCCGTTGATAACGGGAGTGGAAGTGAGGGTATGCTGGCGGACGAATTCGCGCACGCTGTCATACTCCGGTGCTTGGTAACCGCCGGCAAGGGCGGTGTAGAGCTTGCCATACATGACCAGCCCACCAGCTTTATTCGTATGATGGGTGGCGCGGATTCGGTCGAGAAGCTCGCCGATTCCGCCGTCGCCGGCCAGAAACGCCCGGTAACCGGCCTCGCGCGAAGCGATCAACTCCTGATCGGAGAGGCTTGCGGCAGCAACATTCCGTCCGAAGACGTCCGCGACCCCGAATAGCTCGCACATGGAGATGCCGACGGCGAGGTTCATCTTATCAAGAAGAGGCCCGTGCTGCTTGATGGCGGACAGCCGCTCAAGGACATAGTGCTCGAAGCTAGTCGGAGTTCTCCGAGTGCTGGCCTCCACGAACTCCTCCATCCGGTCTGCCACGATCTCGACCTGGCTGATGAAGTCAAATGGGAAGTTCGTAATCCTTTCGTCCTCCACCTCGATCACGACGGCGGAATGGACTGGACACGTTGCGGCTTGGGGAAACATCCAGTGGAGGCGAACATAGCGTCGCGCTGAAGGCATCAATGTCTCGTTGAGGTCATCCTCAAGCACGCAGTGAGGGCAGAACCGTAGCTTGGAACGCCGGAGCATACGGACCGGATAGACGCAGTCTCCGATCATCGCGCCAGAGTTTTGAGTGGCAACGATCGCCCGCTTGCGGAGTTCATCGAGAGGCATGCCGGAGACGGTGGCGAGACGATCGACGGCGACGTCGTCCCCGCGGTTCAGCCCTCGGTAGTCGATACCTGCGTCCCGGCAGAACGCCCGCGAGTTCGGAGCACCGTTCGCCCGCGCAAGACGGGACAGGATGCTCGTAACAGGCTCTCCTTCCAGCAGGGGTACAGGGAACAATCCGCTCATGACGCGCGCTTCCGCCGGCTTTTGACCGAAATCGCATCGACCAGGTGGCCCTTGTCATCGACCTCGCGCTGAATAAGGTTCCATTCTTCGGCGTGGAAGACGTTCGTCTCGAGGGAGCAGTTTTGTGCGAGGCGGCTGTAGCCATCGATGAAGTGCTGTTTCGTCAGCGTGCCTCTGCCTCTCGACCAGGACTTGTCCCAGAGCCCCTTTTCGATGGCGTTCTTGATGATGTGCACGGTCGTCCCGAACCGCCAGATCCCCCCATGCATCAATCGCAGCAGGAAGTCTCGGGTGAGAGTGAAGCCAAGGGATAGCTCGCAGCATTCAATCAGCGCGTACAAAGTGTCCTCGACCCTGTTTCGATCATCGTCTTCATTCTTAAGATCTTCGATCACGATCAGCGGCGCGCGGCGATCAAGTTGTCGATGCGGGTCGCGGTCGATGAAGTTCGCGATGCTCGGAACCCCTGCGATGATAAGCCAGATCGGCCACCCCTTGGTGTAGGTCAACGCTTTGATACTGTTGCTGAGATGCATGTATTTCATGCTTGTCGGGGCATCCAGGACGTGTTGGAACTCGTCCAGCACGAGGATTCTGGTCTGCATGATTTTCATCCGCTCGATCAGAATGCTCCAATTCTTGTCCGGATCGCTAGTGGCAGAGACTTCGTAGCGACTCGTGCGGAGCAGTTCCGTGCCCAGCGACTTGAGGGTGGTGCTTGGAGGCGTGTCGGCGCGAAGACTAAGGGACAACCTGTTATATTTTCCCTCGAACGGCTTGAACGACGGATGGGCGTCGAGGCATCGGTTGAGGCTCTCCGATTTCCCAGCGCCACTTTTCCCCGTGATGGTCAGGGCGTAGCCCTCTTTTGAGTTTCCGGCGAGCACATGTGCGACCATTTTTTCCAGTTCGTCCGCGATCTTCTCGTCGGCTGGCGTGACGATATGTGTTGACTTGAGCTCATGAAGGAGCCGGGACCGGTACTCGGTGTCGGGCGAGACCGTATTCCGGATGTGGGCGAGCATTTCGTCGTCTGCGGAGATGTCGGTCACTTGTCGTCCTTCCGGATTTTCTCGATGCGGATTGAACGGGGGCGCTGCGGAAGGGGCTCTTCGACTTGCGACGTCCTCGCTGGAGCTGATTTGGGCTCTGGTGCCGCGCGGTGCTTGGAAGTCGAACTCTCTGGCCCATGGTCGCCCGCCCCGGCCGGACCGGCGTCCACGTTGTCTCCAGACGTCGTGGACTGGCCGGCCCGAGGATGCGATGGCGCGAACGGATCGGGCCGCGGAGTGGTGTCGAATGCCTCGAAGGCTTCAAGGTCGCCGTAGTCCGTCGCCGCCTCGCGTGCGATGGTGAAGCTTCCGACCATCTGCTGGTCCCAGTAGTCGAGCATGGAGCGGGTCGTGATCGGCGAGCCGATGCCTGCCGCTGACTTGCTTGCGTTTGCGAAGGCGCGGGCGCCCGCGAGCGCGGCCTGCGCAACCTTCGCGCTGATTTTCGCGGAAGGACCGAACTTTCGACGCATATACTTAAGCTGTTCCAGCCAGTCGAAAACTCTTAAGCCTTTGACGCCGTCGAGGATGCAGGGAACCTCCATCCAGTCGTCGGAGAAGGGATCCTTCACCTGGATGCGCGAGACGTCGATCTCGTTGAATCGGACGATCACCTCGAGATCGTACCGCCGTTCGCGCTGCTGCTGGAGCCAGAGGTTCGAATACGGCAGGCCTAGGATCTTGATGCCGTCGTTGCCAACCTTGTATCGGGAGACAACGCTGAAGGCCTCGGCGTATTCCCTCTCGCCGGGGTAGCCGCGCACGGTCCCGTTGCCAAACTGCGTTCCGAAATACCAGGCCTGAAGTGGTGTCAAGCCGTAGAGCCCACGGTGCTTGGTATTGTGGTAGCAGTCGACGATTAGCATGACCAAAAATTCGGCAAGTTGATCGTCGGTCATGTGCCGGTACTTCTGGGCGTCGTATCGGTCACGGAGAAGGACGTTGCTGAAGGTCTGACCCGACAGCAGATGGATATAGCGTTGGTTGATCGTCCGGAAGAAGCGTTCGACGCGGCCGCGAAGATGCGGATGCTTCGAGGGCGTCACGGCGACGTTGCCAGTGTAGGAGTAGGCGGCGTGTTGAAACTCAAGCGACGTGTAGCTCGCGCCTGCATCGACGTGGATGTATTCAGCCGTGCCACCCTGCGGCCATTTGGTCATGGTGCCGTAGAGCTTGGTCTCGTAGTCCTTGGGACGCGCGACCATTGCAAGCGTCGCAACTGCGGACGCCCCGTCAGGAGCACTCCACAGCAGCTTGGCCCCGCAAACGGACCGCGAATAGGCGTCAAGTGCGACCGACAGCCAGACGCGACCGTCGTTAGTCTCCCCGATCTTCTCCTCGATCCGTCTTTGAACGTCGGGGTGAAGATATTCCCAGATGCCGTTCTTCACGAGCAGGCGGATGACGTCGAGCTTGTGCTCGTCCATCTCGATGTATTCCAGCGGACGCATTGGCTGATAACCGTTCCGGGACATGCCGAACTTCCTGGTCACCCGGCTGGGATCGCCAGCCCTGGTCAGTTCGTTACGATAATCTCCGAGTTCGTCGATCAACCTCTGGAAGGTCCTGAGGGAAGGGACCTGATGCTCCTGCTCGCCAACGGCCTTTCGATTTTCGTTCGCCTCTGCCATCTGGGCGTAGCAGTCGAGCTTGGTCGGGCGGTCCGTGGACTGATACTTCTGCGCGTGCTCGGCGTGAAATTTGACTTCGTCGGGCGTAAAGCGAGATTTGTGCCCGACGCCGCCGCGGTGTCGGGGGAGCAGCGATCCCGGTTCGAAGAGGTTGTTTTCGAACCGTTCGACCAGCCGGCCGAACTGCCTCGGTCCTGGGACGACCTCGCGCTTCCCCGTCTTCGGTGGAATGAGGTATTCGTTCTCGGCTCTGAACGCTTTGATGAACTTGGCGTAGCCGGCGTCGGACCGCGTGAAGAATTCTCCTGTGTCGTACCTGTCCAGTTCCAGCTCGAGGAACTCCGAAACCATGCGGGCTCGCAGAATCGTCGCCGCCGGAAGATCGAAGATCTTGGGCGACTTCATCCTCCTGTCGATGGCGTTACGGCTACTGAAGTAACCCCGCTCGCAGTCGATCTTGCTAGCGCTGAAGAGCTTGTCGACGTCCTGGAACGTGAGCGCTTCTACACGGCGCTCCGACTTGCCGTCGACGGTTTCGAGAATGTAGCCCGCCTCCCACATGGCGGACTCTTCCTCCGTTTCACGTTCGGCACTACGGGTTTTCAAACACCAGTGTCGTTTGTCGAAATAGATACGGTCGTCCCTGTTTAAGCCGAACTGCGTGTAGTCTCTTCTAGCCGCGGCGGACATGCGCCTACTCCTTTACAATGACGCGGATCCACGACGCCCGTGAGACGAGCACCGCCTCGGGTTCCGGATGAGCGTGAACGATGATTCCCTTGTCGAAGAGATCCCAGACGGCGGTGGAGACAGCCGACAGATACAGATCCGGCAAGGCTTCGGCGAGCTGCCAGATCCGGGCGCATCCGCCAAGCTCCAACAGTGCTGCGAGGACGCGAGCCGTGTCAGAGTCATTCAACACGTCGCGCGTGTGGAGAATGTTCCGGGCCAGGTTAACGCGAGCTTTCGTAATGTCCTGGTCCGTGACCAAAACGAAACGATCCGGGCTGTCCTTGGGAAGTTGGTTATTGAGTAGTTTCATTTCCGCGCGCGTCTCTTCGGCGCTGTCGCCCTCCGGCTTGACTGCGAACAGCGTGTACGACCCGAACGTCGCCATACTGCCCACGTCGATGATGTGTTCCTTCGCCTTGCCTTCGACCGTGTAGCGATGCGGCCCATCTTGGGCCTTGATCCACTCGGTGTCGTGCCGGGCAAGGAGGATCGTCACGAGATCGGCTTCAAGCCCGCTCTCCATGCGGTGAAAGGTGTTGTTCTTGCGGTCGACCTTGCCGACGCGGCTCGACGCCGTCGTCTTGACGTGCACGTATTCGTCCTCCTCGACCACGGCGCCGGGCGGTGACTTCAGGGCGACGTCACGGTCGGTCGCGCCTGGCAGGGGCGGGGTGCCGCGCCAGGTTCCGATCGTCTCGTCATATTTCCCAATCTCCTGCCTTGGCCTCTGCCGTCGTGACCGCGAAGTGGGTGTGTTCGTCGACCTCTCGGTCGAAGATGTCGAAGCCCTGCGCGCGCATGTGGATCGATTCAATAAGCGTGGCGATCATGTCGTATCCCTCTGATGAACTTGAAAAGGCCGGGACGGTGGCGAGGCTGTCCCGACCTTGGGCTCCAACGCCGTTACGCGGCCACGCCAAGCAGCGGCGCGTCGAGGTCCATCAACCCCTCTTCACGGTGATGAAGCGATGCGATGCGGTTGCTGAAGGTGCGCAGCGAGCACGGATGGAGCGCATGGCTTTCCGAGCGCCAGTCGTTGAGGTCCTCGATCTCTGACTGCATGGCGGAGTAGGCCGCAAAGATGCCGAGCGCGCCTTCGACGTGCTTCATCGCGTGCTTTTTCTGGAGCGCGACGTTGGTTGCTGCGATGCGAAGCTTGTCCGCCTCAAGGTCGAGGACTTCGACGATCTCCTCGACGTCGACGACGCCGTATTCCTCGTCGAGTTCGGACAGATAGAGGCGGGGCAAGATGGAATCGATCAGGTCGAGCATGACTACGTACTCCTTGTGCTGCGACAAACTTTCAGTTCGGCAGGACGACGGCGCAGCCGGGCTCGGCGCTTCGAAAGCGCGCACGAGTCCCAGGCCTGCGATGCAGTCCTGTTAGGCACGACGGGGAAATTGGCCGCGTTACGGCCGCTCGGACGTCAGCCTATCGGCTTCGCGACGCGTGCGAGCAGGGCGGTGGCGGCGATGGCGGTCTTAGGACCGCGGGAGAACAGCTCAATCACAGGCAACCTCCGAAAGGCGGTCGTCGGGCCGGGGGCGCGACGACATGGATAGACAGGCGACGGCGAACGACGCGTCAGGCTATCAGCGGAAATTCCGCGGTGTTCCGGGAGATGTTGCGGGTGAAAGCCGAGAAGGCTGTATTCTCGTAACCAGACATTTCGAACCCTCATTCAGATAGTGGTGAAAGAACTTCGGGACGGCCGAACCCTCATCACGGGCACGGCGCAGCTCTGTCGACGCCTAGACGGCCAAGCGGGCAAGGGGCCCGGCTATTATCGACATGACTGCAGTCATGGCATGCTTCTCCTGTGCCAATCCGACGATACGGCGGATTTTCTGGTCACATACCATACGTAGCGGAGTGATACACGTTATGCAAGTATATTTCGCAAGAACGATGTCGCCAGTCTAAAGGTCAAAAGGTGGCGCCTTATCAGGGTGTTGCGGCGACCTCTTGGTTACCAAATTGTCAACTATACTCGAATCCTGTGCCGATTTGAGACGTGTCTGCTGTTAGTAAGGTTCAACTGTTAGACGCAAGGATTCCCCATTTATGGAGCCGGAGCGAGGACCTCGCGCACCACGTCGGCCTGTTCGTCCATCGATGCATCAGACCCTTCGATATGCCATGGCGATCTGACGATCGTCTTCCACACCGCGTTCTCGGTCAGAAGCTTGACACGCGCAAATCCTTCGGAAGCCGGAACGGCAGCCAAGCCGATCTGGTCAAGGGAAAGCGCGAACGTCCGCGCGATCTGCGTCGCCGCCCAGTCAGGATCTTCGACCTGCCAGGCGGCAAGGACACCGTGGCGGATGCCGGGGGCGCGGCGGTCGAGCACCGACACCACTTCCAGCGGGTTGCCATGGACGGCGCCGACCAGGATCTGGTCGGGCCTGTCGTGAGACCAGAGAATATGGCACCAGCCCTCCCGGATGTCGGTCGGCTGAGGATCGTCTTCGGACGTGGATGACCTATAAGCCTGGAGAATGTCGGGGAGAGCCATCTCGTCGAGACGCTCGAAGATGTCGCTGGCGGCCTCCGACCGGCGGTCCAGCTCCTTGAGCCGTCTGAGGCACTCGTAGATGTCGTGCGCCAGAGCTCTCGACGGCTGGCCCAGATGGTTGGCTAGCGTGAACCAGTCGCGCGTGCTCTCGCCGGCGACGGAGCGAAAGGCGACTTCGAGCGTTCCGAGGGCAAACTGCCAGTCTTTCGCATTGACGTTTTTCGTCCCGTCGATGACGCCCAGAAGCCGCTTCGCGCTAGGACGGCGACGATCGATATCGGACTGCCGCTCGGGATAAAGCCCCCAGCCGTTGGTGAAAGGATAGTTGTTCGGCGCATTCATGAGCCTGATCGACATGGAAGCCTTCCGTCTGGGAGTTCACCCAAACGTCGCCCCGCGTCCAGCAAGTTACAAAACGCCGGCTCGGAATGTCACGGCCCTATGGGTCTGGCGCGCTCGAACGATCTCAGTGGCCTTTCGTCGTCGTTTGCCGGTGCGCCGAGATACCATCGAGGCGGTGGCTCGACGTGCCATACATCCGCTCGCGGATCATAGACGCCAGGTATCGGAAAGTGTTGGTGGATCAGGCAGAAGTCCGCCGGGTTCAAAGTTGCGATAGGTAGCTGATGGGCGATGGAAAGCGCCGCCAGCATGGCGTCGCAACCCAGGTTGACGCGATCCTGCTTGATCATCCTCCCATGCCGATCCCTCCGTTCGGGCGTATAGAAGAAGTGCCGGAGAGGCGGATGGGCGGCCATCGCTCCAAGAGTGCGGGCAGCGGCGACGTCCATCTCCGGCTGGACCATTCTGCTGGAGAGGAATTCCTCGAACCAGCTCAGGAGTTCCAAGGCCTTTTGCAAGTTGTGTCGCCGGACCGCGCGGATCCCGACCTCCGTCTCGTAGATCGTGATCCACGACACGGCGAGCGACCCTCGCGGCATTTCCGCCAGCCACTCCCAGATCCAGTCTGGAGGATCTGGGAGGTACGCCGTGCTGATGATGTTGGTATCGACCAGTATCTGCCCCACCAGACCGCCGCTTTCAGTTGTTGGTCCCTTAAACTGAAAGGTATGCTACCGGTGCGACGCCTGTTAAAATGTTACCAAGCGAATCTTTGTTAAGTGGTGAATGGAATGGGCGCGGTTTGGACGGTTAAAGAGATCGAAGGAAACCTTCCTCAGGTTCTCGAACAGGCGAGAACCGTTGGTCCACAGCGTATCCGCGACGCGACGGGTATTTATGTGCTCAAGGTCGAAGACGATTTCACCAAGCCAGACGCCGCCGAATCGCTGCTGAAGGTGCGTCCGAAAGGCTAGATTTCGGCGCCCAGCAAGCAAGGATTCGCTAACCATATTCGCCGTTTTGGCCGCTACAGCATCGGCAGCACGGCGGATGGCCTCAAATCCGAGGCCGATGGCTCACTGACGATCCTCGCCCAGAACGATACTGGCCGACGAAGGTCAGCTCGTCGCCATCTGGTACGAAATTTAAGCAATTCCCGGCAAGGCAGAAGCCCGCCCGCTTCAATCTCGACAAGGTCATCGAGCAGTTGTCGGCGCCGCCGAACTAGATCAGCTCCCGGCAAGACGCCCATCCTTGCCAATGGCATTCATATGGGAACCAGCAGCCATGTCTCGCGTCCACGAACCTCAGTGACCGCCAATAACGCTCAGCCGTACCTTCTCAAAATGTCGTCCAAGACCTTCTCAACGAGAAAGTCTTCTTTTCCGACAAAGCGGGATATCTCAATATGATCGTCTTCAAAATACGGAGATCGCTTTGCGCTCTCCCACGACCGTGGCCGTGATATCAATCGTGCCGGGCCGCTACATCCGATCACGGCGAAATTTCACTGAGGAGAGGAAAGGACGCGGTCACGTTCAGCGACTTGACGGGTCTGGACCGGCCAAAGAGCGTAGTCGCCGCCGAGTTCGCGATTGGCATGTAGCGGCCAGTTGGGATCGTTGAGCGCGCCCCGCGCTAAAGCTATGAAATCTGTATCGCCGTTCGCAATGAACGCTTCGGCTTCAAAGGCATCGCCCAGTAGTCCGACTGCGATGGTCGGAATGCCGGCGCCTTGTTTTATCGCCCTAGCGAACGGGACTTGATAGGCTGGAGCGGACCTAATGCGGCCCTGAGCAAAGCCGCCGCTAGAGCAATCGATAGCATCAACACCACGTGCCTTCAGTTCCGCGGCCAGCGCAACGCTGTCGTCCACCTGCCAGCCGTCGGCATTGTTGTCACTGACCGAGAGGCGAACGATGAGCGGTTTTTCGGCTGGCCACACGCTGCGGACGGCTTCGGTGACTTCCAGAACCAGCCGCGTTCGATTTAGTCGGCTACCGCCATATTCATCAGTTCGATGGTTGGCGAGCGGCGACAGAAATTGATTGAGCAGGTACCCATGCGCGGCATGGATTTCAACCGTGTCAAAGCCTGCCTGGTTGGCGCGCGTAGCAGCCGCCGCGAATCCGTCGACCACACGGCGGATGCCGTCTCTGTCGAGTGCTTTAGGGACCTGATAGTCAGCGTTGGCTGGGTCGTTCGAATGAGCGCTCGGCCCTACGGGGACCCAGTGCTCGAAACCAACAGCGCGGCGCTGCTCTTCTGTTGCTGGCTGATCTGCCTTATCCCGCCAAACCGGCGTCGAGGCTTTGCGGCCTGCATGGCCAAGTTGAATGCCCACGGCGGCACCCTGGCCATGCAGGAAATTGACGATCCGGGCAAGCGGGGCAATGTGCTCGTCCTTCCATAGACCGAGGTCGGCATACGAAATGCGCCCTTCGGGCAGGACCCCTGTGGCCTCAACCAGAACCAGGCCGAAGCCTCCCATTCCGAAGCGCCCCAAATGTACATAATGCCATTCATTGGCAAAGCCATCCTGAGCCGAATACTGGCACATTGGGGAAACGACTGTGCGGTTGCGCAGCGTGACACCACGCAGGGTGATCGGTGAAAAGAGCGTGGACATGAGGGCCGCCAGTTACAATTGGAAGGAAAATACGCGGCTAGATGCGCATCACTATGCTGCCTTGGCAACCCCCGATATGCAGATGCAGGTCACCCGGCCAAGTCACGTGGCACGCCATTCGTTGGCGACTGTCGCCATCGACTAACGTTCGCTATTGGCGCATTGTTGCCATAAGACGCCCATCCGCAAGCCAGCGATGTCGCTCCGACGCCTTCATTCTAAGGATGTCCTGGATCTCGCGAGGGATGGCTTCGGCGAGCTTGCAGCGAACCACGGCGCTCCGGTTCGACGAGAACTAGCGTGGCTTACGGTGTGAGTTCGCCCGCCATCCACTCCCTTCGCATGAAGGCCCAGTCGATGAGTTCGGCCATGGACGGCCCCAGGGCCTTGCCCATCTCCGTCAGCGCGTACTCCACCTTTGGCGGTACCTGGGGATAGACGGTACGTGTCACGATCCCGTCCTTCTCCAGCTCCTTGAGTTGCTGGATGAGCATCTTCTGGTTCACGCCTTCGCACCGTCGTTCGAGTTCCGAGAAACGAAGGGCCTCCTTGGCTCCGAATAGTTGGCAGATGATGACGATCTTCCATTTGCCTTCGAGGACCCGCAGGGCGTCCGTCGTCGCGTCCGCCCACTTGCGCTGCTGCTGCGGGTCTCCGCATCTCCACTCTCGGTCCTGCGCCATACTTACCTTTTAGTGGGTAACCCACTTATCTGTCTGTTCTTGTTGAAGTCGCAGTATCCATTATCTTGGTAGGCAGCACAACAGGAGCACCAGCATGAAAATCGGCATCATCGGAATTGGCCACATCGGTGGCACTCTCGCCCGTAAGCTCGCATCGGCGGGACATGAGGTCTGGATGGCGAACTCGAAGGGAGCCGCCGCCGTCAGGCCGTTCGCCGACGAGATCGGAGCCACTGCGACGGACACGAAGGGCGCGATCTCCGGCGCGGACGCGCTCATCCTTTCAATTCCGCTTCTCGCCATCGAAAACCTGCCAAAGGACCTCTTCAAGGACCTACCCGGCAACGTCCCGGTCATCGATACCAGCAACTACTATCCGGGCCTACGTGACCCGCAGATCGCCGACCTCGACGCAGGCGAGGTCGAAAGCGTCTGGGTCTCCAGACAGATCGGTCGCCCCATCATCAAGGCCTTCAACAACATCCTCGCCTATTCCCTGGCGGAACTGGGCCAGCCCGAGGGTACGCCCGGTCGTCTGGCCGTGGCGGTCGCAGGAGACGACGACGCCGCGAAGAAGATCGCCATGGCAATCGCGAACGAGGTTGGGTTCGATTCGGTCGACGGTGGATCGCTCGCCGAATCCTGGAGGCAGCAGCCGCTGACACCCGGATATTGCTGCGACTTCGACGCCCCCACCATGCGCAAGGCCCTCAACGCTGCAGTCGAGGGTGAGGCACCCACGAGATGGCCGGTGTCCAAGAGCAAGATGGCAACGCTAGGACCGGACGCGACCCACGAGGACAGAGTGGCAATGAACCGTTCCTTCGCACCGCTTCAATAAGGCATCAGCGTCCTCTGCAACAAGATGAGATCGTGTTGCAGACCGACGCTCGACGGAAAGCAACAAACCCGGAAAATTGAGGTATGCAACACGCTTTCCGTCGTCCAGTAGCGTTCAAGGCCTGCTGGGCGGACGGAATCTGGAGTGCCATCCCGCCATTCGAAATCCGCACGTCGAGGGCTGCCTTCGGCCACACCGATGTCCGCCACGTTCAACATATTCGTCGGTCAATCCGACTGATCAGTGAAGGGTGGCTCGTCTCGCTTTCGTCGCAAGGACACCGTCGACGGTTCCAATGAGCTTCGCTGCGCGCCGTAGGACGAGGGTTCCCGTTTCGCTCGTCGCGATGTCGTAGGACAATCCTTCCATGCCGCGCGCAACTTCCATCATCGCGGTTCCGAGATCGAGGTGGCCAAGCCGTTCGGCCAGCCGCGACAGAGTTCTGATGTTGTCGACGTAACGGGAGATCACGATGAGCCGGCATGTGATGAGATCCTGCTCGCTGTGGGCGGGTGTGGCTTGAGTTGAACGTTTCATGGCCAGCCTCCGCTAACCCAGGAAGCGCTGGCGTCGATGGTCGTTGGACGACCAGGCGACGTCCCGCTTATTATCAAGACGCTTGAGCGCCTCGAGCACTTCCCGATAGCGAACCGGTGCGGCGAGGCCGGGCGGATGCCGCAGTTCAGGCAAGGATTCGACGGCGTAAAGGTCCGACGCCCACGAGGCGAGGATTGCGCGCTTCTCGGCGGTCGACAGCGGGGATTGAGCGACCTCGTCCGGATGACGGAAGTGCCTATGCGGGTGGAGAATATGCGATGCCGATACAGCGTCGATGGCACTGTCGAGGTAAGAGGTTTCGATGCCTTTCCTGTTCATCTTGCGTCTCCTAAAAACTTCCAGCGACGGAGTGAAAATCTCCAGGTGTCAAAGAGATTGTTCAAGCGAAAACAGTGTTCAATAGGCGGGAGGCGGACCAAACAAAAAATTTTCTGGTCGCCTCTTGAATCGGAAAAGACCCGAAATCAAATCATGCTCGTCGGTCGCCTGAGAGGGACCGGCGGCAACCGGAGGCGCCAATTTCCGCGTCTCCTTTCCATCTCGCTTTACGGAGGATTTGGCTATGAGAAACGACTTCGACTTCGCACCGCTCTATCGGTCCAGCATCGGCTTCGACCGCGTCTTCAACCTGCTGAACAACGCCCAGCGCCCGCAGTCCATCGACACTTGGCCGCCCTATGACATCGTCAAGACCGCCGAGGACGGTTACCGCATCCAGATGGCGGTCGCGGGCTTCGGCGACGCCGATCTCGACGTCACCCAGGAGCGCAACGTTCTCGTGGTGAAGGGCCGGAAGGCTGACGACAAGGACGGCGAGTACCTGCACCGCGGCATTGCTGGTCGCTCTTTCGAGCGCCGCTTCGAGCTCGCCGACCACGTCAGGGTGGAGAACGCGTCCTTGACCAACGGACTTCTTAGCATTGAGTTGAAGCGGGAAATCCCGGAGGCGATGAAGCCCCGCAAGATCGCTATCGGCAGCGGCACCGAGACGCAGGCGCCGCTGCAGATCGAGGGTGAAAAGCAGGCAGCTTGATTTTGTAGGAGGAGGGGCGGGAGCGCCGATGAAGGGCGCTCCCGCATACGTGAACATGAAGCACATCAATGTGACCAAACCCGCGCCCTTCGATGGGCGTGATCTTACTGTATGTCAGGCTGTTTTCGACAAGCTTCGGGCCGAGCTCCGAACGGGCGTCGACGCCGAGGAGGCGAACCGGATCGCCGCGATGATCGTGGATTTGTACCGCCAAGGCGTTCGCGAGCCAGACCAGCTCAAGGTTATGATCGAAGCGGCAAGGGGCATCTTTCCGTCGCACCTTGAGCAAGCGGCATAGCGGCGGTTCGAGAGAACATATGCCAGCTAATCGCAACGTGCTGTGTGAAGTGAAGCCGAAGCTCGACCGGCTGGTGGCGGAGCTGGCTGCTCAAGGCGCTGACAGAGCCTATGTGCTGTACATTCTCGAAAGGGAGATTGCGGCGCTTCGACGAAAGGGACCTCACGAGGGCGTCGACATCCACCGACGCGGGCCGTTCCAACGGTGAAGAATTGAGAGATCCCGTGCCGTAGAGGTCATCGATCGGTACGGTCCCGGACCATCGGTTGTCCGGTACGTTCCCCCCACTAGCTGACTCGCAATGCAACACGATCAAGAAAACAAAGTCCGAAAGCTCCACTCAATGACTCTTGCCGAGAGACGTTCAGCAGCGGAGCAAACATTCATTTTCTGGGTATGTGCGGCACCTCGAACAGGTGGCGGATGCGTGCCGCCAACGAAGTCGGACGACTACCCGCCGCCTTGTCGTTGATGGCGCCCAGATGCTCTTCCGACTGCATTCTCTTAGCGAGTAGTTCGCCGAGTTCTTCGACGAGCGACGGCCGATCGTGCATCACGCCCGCCAGATGATCCTTTGATATCTCGTAGACCACCACGAATGTGAGCGCCCTCATTCTGGCGGTCTCGGGCGCTCCCATCAGAACTCCTCGCTCCCCGAACAAGTCGCCCGGCGCAAGACGCGTGAGTTCCTCGCAGCTCTCTTCCGTTTGCTTCTCCACCACGACGACGCCGCTACGCACGATCATCAATGACGTCATCGAGGCGTCCTGCGGTGCGATCACCATGTCCTTTTTAAAAGTGAGACGCTTCATGCTGGCGGCAAGACTTTCCATCTCGTCTTCCGTAAGCGTAGAGAACAGGGCGATCGAGCTCAGCAGTCTCCAAGGCGTTCCGGGATGCTTGACGCCCTCGGAGCTTTGGATGCCGTCCGCCTGCGCGCCATAAGGAGCTCCCAGTTGCAGGCCCGCGGCCTTCGCATGTCTGAACACTAGATCATATATTTCGTTCTTGGCGACCGACGTCCGCGAGAGACTCGACACTTTGAACGCCAGTTCGACTTCGATCGCCGACGCATCGAGACCGATGACGGAAACTGACGGAGGAGGAGACTTCAGTGTGCAGTTGGCGCTCAACAGTGCGGTCCTCATGGTCTCTTCGACCACGGCTGGCGGACGAGTCGGGAGGATGCGAATGGTGATCGTGGTGCCATGGGTCTCGTCCGTCCCGGTCATGTTCGTGAGGCGGGCCTTGGCAAGCGCGCTGTTCGGGACGATGATCAAATCGTTCGTGTTGCTGAGCAGGTGCGTAGCGCGCCAGTTTGTCTCGACCACGCGGCCCTGCGCGCCGTCTTCAAGGGCTATCCAGTCGCCAACGGTGTATGGCCGGCCAAGGTTGAGGGCGATGCCCGAGAAGACGTCGTTCAAAGTGCTCTGGAGAGCAAGGCCGAGAACGATGGCAAAAACACCCGAGGTGGCGATAAGTGTCCCGACCGGTAGACTGAACACGAAGGCGATGACGGCAAGCGCTGCGCCCGAGTAAATCACGCCGACAAGCAGATCCTGGATCAGTCGACCCTCTCTTGGTTTCTGCTCGAAAATCAGGAAGAGGCGGACCGCACTCACCAACGTCATCGCACCGCCGATCCACCAAGTGGCCTTCGCAAGTCCGATGAATATTCGGTGGGTGAGATCTTCTGCCGTCGCGTCGCCGTTCCAAGGCGCGACTTTGTTGGCGACGAGAAGGACAGTGAGGAGGGCGAAGAACATCACATTGGCAGCGAAGCGTGTTGCAGAGTGCCCGCGTGCCAGCAATCGCGCTATCATCGTAAGGGCAACCAGTGCTGCGAACTGTGCGATCGGGTCTCCAACGATACTAGAAAAGCCGACCATGATGTCTCCGGGTTTCAACAGTCCGGGACAAGCTACCATGACCCATCGCCGCGCCCAACGCGACGAACAGTTGGTATGCTCGACCAGGTCGAGAGGAACCAATACCGTGCCTATTTCAGTCAGTTACCGTATGCTATCGACACATACGGAACGGCGCTCGTTCGTGGGGAATAGAGGCCCGTCCTCCCTCAATCGAGGAGGAGCCTGCAGCTCTCCAGGGTGGTCGACTGCCACTAGCTTCGCCGTGTCGTTTCGAACAGGAACCAGAGGCGGCGCTCGGTCTCGTCGATCCAGTTTTCGATCAGACTGGTGGTGGCGTGATCGTTATGCGACGACGTCGTCTCATGTGCAGAGCGGAGGCTGGCGACCAGCGTTTTATTGTCCTCGCGCAGCTCTGCAAGCATGTCATCCGGCGTGACGAAGTCGGCGTCGTTGTCCGACAGGCGCTGAAGTCTGGCGATGTGGCCGACCGAGCGAAGCGTGGTTCCGCCGATCTTTCGGGCACGCTCCGCTATGTCGTCGGTCATGGCGAAGATCTGCGAGGCTTGCTCGTCCAACATAAGATGGTAGTCGCGGAAGTGAGGCCCAGACATGTGCCAATGGAAGTTCTTTGTTTTCAGGTACAGCGTGAAGACGTCGGCAAGGAGAGCGTTCAAGGCTCCCGTGACGTCGGTGACGGCATTTTGACCAAGGTCGGTCGGCGTCTTGAGAGGCAGGTCTCTATGACGCTTTACATCTTCTCTATCCATCCTCGTTCTCCGTTGAATGCCGTACTGATCTCAGTCGTCACGGATTGTCTGCGGTCGTCCCTTCGACTTGCGGAGGGGCTGACGCAGCCGGTAGCGGCGGTCCGTCACTGCAAACTGGCGCATAGTTGAAACGGAAGCTCAGCTACCAGAGCCCCAGTGTCGTCTGTTATTTCAAAGGCAAGGCCATCGATTGGCTCGTCGTTCGCGACGAGCTCGGAAATCATCCGACGTGCGATCGAGACCGCCTCTGCAACGCCGCTGTCCGATCGGAGATCGACGCCGTCATAATCGGGATCAAATCCTTCCTGCATGCGGATGTGGAAGTAATACTTCGCCATGAAACGGCACTGTCCTCTGGGTCGTTTGATCCTCGCGCAGTTCTTCCAGGGAACTCGGCTCAAACTGCTACGGAGAATAGTGACTGAACACCAAGTCCTTCGACGGGTCCAGTTTGGTGTGACAGGCGAAGCAGGTCTGTAGGAGCGGCTCGCTCTGGTTCGCCACTCCCTTCTCGAACTGCCCATATCCCCAGCCACCGGTATCCGTGTATTTCTTTGAGTCCTTTACGCTGATCTGGACGTTCGTCGGGTCGCCCGCCACAAAGGATTGCGGCGCCGGAAAGACTGCGTCATTTTCGGGAGAAGATTGATAGACATATGCCAAGCGCGCGATCACTGCCCCATCCGGAAACGGCCGCGTGCCTTCGCGGAAGGCCTTGACCACGACGTCGTTTCCAAGGATCGCGCGGATGTCATTGTTCTTACCAGCCTCGTGGGCGATCGTGATGACGCGCCAGTCGCGGTATCCGTCCGGAAGGCTCACTCCATAAACCGGAGAAACGTTGTTCGTCGCGCTGTCGGGCACTACCGCGGCGAGGCATGACCCGGCGATGCCTGTGACTAGCAGTAAGGATGCCATGATCTTTCGCATTTTAACCTCCATCTGGATAGACCGTCGCTACCGTCAATGCGGCAAGGGCTCCACCGGCGATCTCCACGATGACGAACAATAGCGTACCAGGCACCGATGCGCCGTCGGGTGTCGCGAGCAGCGCCACCGCTACGGCCGGGTTCGCGATCGAACCGGTGGGCGTGGACAAAATTGCGGCCATCAGCCAGAGGCCGACAGCGAATGGTCCGACGAGCTTGCTGGTGCTGCGCGTACAACAAAAAACAATGGTCATAAGACCGAATGACGCCACCCCCTCGCTTGCTAGTGCGGCCATGTCGGGGAGGCCATCACCCGGCTGCCCCGGCACCTTTTTGAAAATCGCACAGGCCACCAGCGCACCCGCCAGACCACCTGCGACCTGGGCGGCTAGATACCATGCCGTGCAGTCCAGTTGCCGTCGTCCAAAAAGCCATTGCACCAGCGTGATGGTAGGGTTGAAGTGCCCTCCCGAAACCGCGCCGAAGGCCAAGATCAAACCGATCAGGCTCCCCGAGATCGATAACGCCGACGAGACCTCCGAGCTGCCGCCATGGAGGCCGGATCCGACGACCACGAGCAACAGCATGGCTGTTCCAACGCCTTCGGCCAGAGATCGACGGAGCAGTGAGGCGCTGCCGTCTTCGACGAAACATCTCGGTAGAGGCTTCGGAACCAGCCTCAGGTGTCCGGAGTCCATCTCGCCTCCACCGCGGCCATCTTCACCGCGAGCTCCTCGGGCGTGAGCAGACCTTTCTGGAATGCGAGGTTTGCGAAGGCGGCGATCCATCGCTCGTAATAGGATAGCTTGCCGACCAGGTCGGAGCCCAAAGATTCAACGCCGCGCCGCTTTTCCTCTGTGTTGATGGTCTTATGGAAGTCGAGGACGTCGGCAAGAGCATGGCAGCGCTTCTCCCAAGGGAGCAGTTCGTGCTCTATCTTTTCGATCTTCGGCGCCTCCAACCCCCCGATGTCGTTCGGGAGACGCTTCACGAATTGTTCGCTGCCGGTCATGCCGCAACTCCCTGGGATGGCGATGGGATCTGGATGACGCCGATCATAGCATCGCGGGTGACGAGAGCTGCGAGTTGCTCTTCGTTGAGGTCATCGGTGCCGTCCGGGCGCATGGGCAGTACGAGATAACGCTGGATGGCCGTGGAGTCGCTCACGCGGATCTCGACGTCGTCAGGAATGTTGGTCCCGAACTCCTCCAGCACCTTCCGCGGCTCGTATACCGCACGCGCGCGATAAGGCTTCAGCTTGTACCAATCGGGCGGAAGACCCAAGACTGGCCGCGGATAGCAGGAACAGAGCGTGCAGACGATCAGATTGTGGACCTTCGGCGTGTTCTCAAGAACGATCAGTTGGGTTTCGTCGTAGAAGGTGATCCCCAGTTCTTCGCAGCCGATCCTGCCGTTCTCCAGCAGACGGGCCCTGAAGACCGGATCAGTCCAGGCCCTTGCGACGACCTTCGCACCCAATGCCGGGTTGCGGGAATCCAGAACTTCGATCTGCCGCCGGATTTCGCCGGCAGTGAAGTATCCCTTCTCGATCATGAGCTCCTGGAACGCCGTCTCCATGATGTCGTAGTAGCTAGGCGCTTCCGTCGCGGCGATAGGAGCGTGATCGTGGTCATGTCCATGGTCGTGGTCGCTCATCCTGAAACTCCTTCAAGCCATGTTTCGAACACTTCGATCCGGAGGCCGTCGTCAGGCGAACCCGCGTAGTCGCTCCAGATCGACGTCATCGGCACGGCAATTCGATAGTAGTGACGAACTGCTCCCGCGTTGCGACCGAAGGCCTCTTCCTCGTTGTTCACAGCTTTAGGCTCCATGATCGCCTCTACGACCGCGGTCTTGCCACGCAGGTAGGTCGGCACCCGGTAATGTCCGACCGGTGCGCGATCCGAGACCTTGACGGGTTGCCCGACCGCGAAGATCGGTAGCTCGCCGAAGGCGGGGACGACGCCATCGACCTTCCTTGTTGGTGTATTGGCGGACTCCATTCGAGCCTCCGGTTTAATCTCGCCGAACACTACGAGGACGGCGACGAGCTATATTTCGAATTCGTGCGATAGCGGGATGACGGGAAGGGATGCGCGCAATCGGACGGTTTCGATAAACGGCGGGCCATTGATCTGATTTGGTGACAACAACTTCCACACTTCACAAAGGAACCTTCCGATGACCCACATCGTCGTCCAGCCCGTACAAAGCGCGGTGCCAATTTCCCCGCAGGAACTGCTGCCGTGGACCGTCCTCGTTGGACTCCTCCTGCTGATGACCCTCTACTTCGTCGGCGCGGAGCAGGGTGCGACCTCTCTCATGCAGGGCGACGCCGTTCACGAGTTCGTCCATGACGGCCGGCATCTGCTCGGCTTTCCGTGCCACTGAGGATACAGTCATGGTCCAGAGACTTCTTCTGGCAGGGATGCTGTCCGGCCTGATCGTCGCGCTTTTCGCCTTCTCATTCGCCCGCGTCTACGCCGAGCCCACGATCGAACGCGCGATCGCCCTGGAGGAGGGTGTCGCTCATGGTCACGATGCCGCCGAGGAAGGCACTGTTTCCCGGAGCACCCAACGCAACGCCGGCTTGCTCACGGGCCTTGCCGCGTACTGCGCGGCACTCGGCGGACTGCTGGCGGTAGGCTCGGCATGCGTGCATGGCCGTCTGAGCCTCCGACCACGCTCGACGGTCTGGTTGTTCGCCTTGATGGGCTACGTCGCCCTCGTGCTGGTGCCCCAACTCAAGTATCCCGCGAGCCCTCCCGGCGTCGGAAATGCTGACACCATTGGCAGTCGGACCCAACTGTACTTCCTCATGATCATTGCATCGGCCGTGTGCATGGCGGCGTCGGCCTGGATCGCCTGCCGGACGAGACGGCATGTGGGGCCGGCGGCAGCGGTATCGATCGGCATTGGTTTGTTCATCGCTCTTACGGCCGTGTCGACGACGATGTTGCCTGCGATCTCGGAAACGTCCCGCGATTTCCCCGGAGGTCTCCTGTTCGAATTTCGCGTATATGCTGCGCTACTGCAGTTGATCGTTTGGGGAGGGCTGGGCCTACTCTTCGGGCAGGCCGCCGAACATGTCATCAAGCGAGATCGACGCATGGAAGGTGTTGCACGCCATGGCATACCGAACGCCTGACTGCTTTCACAACTGGCTTTCGTCGGCCCTCAGGAATAGCATCCTGGTATGATCGCGGAGCAATGGCACTGATGAACGACGTCTCGCATGCGGAAACTCTGGGAACGTCGCACATCGAGGGTGCCGAAAAGTACGATATGGAGCAGTTCCTGTTATCGGCGTTGCACGCGGCTCGAGCGGTCAGGGCGTTCATCGTGACGTCCGGCGACGATGGCCTTGTCGTCGCCGCCAATGCCGGCGCCGAAGATGTCTCATCTGTGGCTCTTCACGAACGGGATCAGATCATAGTTCGCGCAGTGATCGCCTCTGGGAAAGGAAGGGCGGTTCCCGGTGCGCCCCGATCAATCGTGTGCGTTCCAATCAGTTTTCCCGACCGTGCCACGGCAGCGGTCTATCTGGAGATAGACGGAGAGTACGTGTCCGACTGGCGGTTGGAAAATCTCGAGTGGATGGCGTCGACTTTCGCCGCCTCGCTCGCGAAGAGAACGGCCGACGAGGAGTTGCGCTCTTTCAAGGAGGAAGCAGCCAGCGTGATGCGGGAGCTACGGCTCAACCTCGACATGATCCCCGCCCTTACATGGATCGGTGGCCCCGGCGGCGAGCTCGAAGATGCAAGCAGGCAATGGCACGAATACACGGGCATAAAGCGGGAAGACGCCCTCGGAATGGGGTTCCTAGCGTCGTTTCATCCCGACGATGTTCAGAAACTCATCGCCGCGTGGACCGAACTTCTTGTCGCAGGCAAGCCCGGCGGCGTCGAAGCGCGCATCCTGCGGCACGACGGGGAAGCGAGGTACTTCATGCTCCGGGCCGTGCCGCTCATCGGAGACGATGGCAAGGTGCGGAAGTGGTACGGCATCAATACGGACATCGACGACCTGAAACGTGCAGAATTCGAACTTGCTAAAAGCCAGGCCGTAATGGCCGAGGCGCAGCGGATCATCGAGACCGGCAGTTGGTCGTGGGACATGATATCGGACGTCTTCACCTGTTCGGCCGAGTGCATGAAGATCGTCGGCCTTCCGAGCACCGAGATCACCTTCGAAACCCTGATGGAAAGGGTGCATCCAGAAGATCGGGAACTGGTCGCGGAGGCCCACGGCCGCGCACTTCAAGGTGACGAACTGAACGTCGAGCACCGCTTCGTTTTGCCGGATGGCACCGTCAAGTTCATTCGGGCCCGCGGCCGCCTGATCTATGAAAGGAGTCATCCGCGCGCCTACATCGGCACGATCGTCGACGTCACCGAGGCGAGGCTTTCCGAAGAGCGGATACAAAGCTCGCTTGCCGAGGCGCAGCGGGCGCAGGCCTCGCTTGCCGAAGCACAGAAACTCACTCACGTAGGCAGTTTCCAGATCAGACCCTCTACCGGCGAGATTATCTGGTCGGCGGAGACCTACAACATATATGGTCTCGACCCGGCGGAGCCACTGACGGGCGAGGCGATCATGGCGCGCATCCACCCCGACGATCGCGAGAGGATCAACGAGATCCATGCGACGGGGATCCGTGACCGAAAGCCCTGGGAGGCGGAGCACCGGCTTCTCATGCCGGACGGGACGATCAGACATGTACATTGCGTAACACGCGTCGAGTCGGATCCTGACGAAGAGCCGGAGGTGTTCGGGGCGATCATCGATCTGACGGATCGCATCAACGGCGAGGAGGCGCTCAGGAAAGCTCAGGCAGACGTCGTCAGAATGAACCGCCTGACGGCGATGGGCGCGGTCACCGTCTCTATCGCTCACGAAATGAACCAGCCGCTCATGGCCATCGTGACGAATGCGGCCACGTGTCTAAGCTGGCTCGATCGCCCGGAACCGGTTCTGGATGAAGCGAAGGTAGCAGCGGAACGGATCGTCAAGGATGGGAAACGGGCAGGCGACGTCCTGCTGAATGTCAGAAACATGGCGCGCAATTCGCGTCCATCCATCGCGATAGTGGATATCAACGAAGTCGTCGCAGACGTGCTGACGATGATGCGAAGCGAACTTCGCAGCCGGCAGATTAACGCATCCGTTTCGTTGTCGTCGGCCGTGAGGTCAATCCGGGGCGACAAGGTTCAGCTTCAACAGGTCCTCCTGAACCTCATGCTCAATGCGGCCGAAGCGATGACGGGCAAGGAGCATGGCCGGACCATGAGCGTGGTCAGTGAGGATCGGGGGGCGCACTCGGTGGTCGTCCGAGTCGAGGACAATGGCCATGGTCTCGACCCCATTGCATCCGGACGTATTTTCGAAGCATTCTTCTCCACCAAGCCGGAGGGTACCGGCATGGGTCTGGCGATTTGCAAGTCTATCATTGAGGCGCATAACGGGACGTTGTCCGCGCGACCTCGGACGCCGGGAGGATCGGTGTTCGAGTTCGCGATACCATATGCAAGGGGGACAGATGAACCAGAAGCAGCGTGAGGAGAGCACCCCGCAGGTCGTCGTCATCGAGGACGACGTCGGCGTACGCGAGTCGCTAGTCGGCCTTCTCCGCTCTATGAAGTTCAACGTGACCGCATTTCCCTCGGCGGCCGAGTTCTCGTCGAAGGGCCAATTGGACTCCGTCGGTTGCATGATCCTGGACGTCCGGCTTCCCGGCCAGAGCGGCATCGAATTCTACGAAGAGGTGCGGGCCCGCGGCTTCCACAGACCGGTGATCTTCATGAGCGGCCATGCCGACGTTCCGATCGCCGTCAGGGCGATGAAGGCAGGCGCAGTAGAGTTCCTGACGAAACCGGTGCGCGAGCAGGATCTCCTGGACGCGGTCCACGCCGCGATGAAGCGGGACATTCGCTCGGCGATGAAGGAGGAGGCGGCAGCGAGCGCCCGAGCCGATTTCGAAAAGCTGACGAAACGTGAGCAGGAAGTTCTGGTCCGGGTGGTGGAGGGACAGCGTAACAAGCAGATCTCCACGGCCTTGGGGATTACGGAGGCGACGGTCAAACTGCACCGAGGAAACGTCATGCAGAAGATGCGCGTGCTGACGCTGCCGGAGCTTGTACGGCACTACGATCTGCTCGAGTTGGGCGAGCAGGCGAACACCTCTACTAAAGGTTAGTTTTCGTTTGAAATTTTGTGACGTTAGTCGCATTGCGAGCGTGCAACCCCAGTCATAGAATCACGATGATAGGATCGATTGATGGTTGATGCCTCGAAGACCTGCCTGGTGATTTGCGTCGAGGATGACGAGCCCGTCCGTGACGCCCTCAGAGGACTGCTGCGCGCCAATGGCCTGCGGGTTGCCGCCTTCGCGTCGGCGGAAGAATTCCTCGCTTCTACGGAGCTTCAGACTGCAGCCTGCCTCGTCACCGACATCCAGCTCGGCGGTATTTCGGGATTGGACCTTCTGGATCGACTGTCCGGGATGGCCAGAAGGATTCCGTCAATTCTTATCACCGCCCACTCCGACGTCGCGGTGGGTGACCGTGCCAGGAATTCAGGGGCGTCGCGTATCTTCCTAAAGCCCGTCAGTCCAACGGATTTGCTGGAGGCGATCAGGACGGCTCTGACGAGCGGTCCTGCTTCCACGCCGTGAGAGTGATCGCCGCAACTAATCGCACCAGAACCAACGGCACCTCACGACATCTAACTCGACACCATCGCTCCTCCGGCAGAAATTGACGGAGAGATGGACGACGTCGCGCGAATATGCACCTCGGACATCGAAGCAATCGAGCTACGAGGGCCGCCATGACGACGACTGCCACGAGCGCTCCCACCCACACGGCGAGAGACATCATTGGACCTTCGCCATTGATCGCCATCGAAGACGAGCCGGCGCCGAAGCTTATCGTCGATCCGCCGCTTCCGGAGCCATTGTCCCGTGGCCTTGTCTTCATTCAATATCGGGCGGAGAACATTCGCATCGTCCCAGTTTTCGGAGAAGGCGCGCTCCGCGTATCGCCCCGCCTAGGGCACGTCCACGTGACCATCGATGATCTCCCATGGCACTTTGTCGATGCAAGCGGTGAGACGCTGATCGTCGTCGGCCTTCCGGCGGGCGAGCACAAGGTTCTCGTGGAACTGGCCGATCCGAGACATCATGTGATCACGGCGGAGACGGTCAGCTTCTTCGTACCGGAGAAGAGATAGTTTGAAGGATTCGAGCTCCCAACGCGATCGCACGCGGTACGCGCCATGTCGGCAAACGCCTGCCGCTCTCGAGCCGCAACCTCCCAAGAATTTGCCCTTGCAGGCCCCGTTGCGAGGGCATGTTCTTTTATGAATAAAAGAAGCGAACATGACATGACAAATCCCCGGAAGGGGGTGCCGCCTTCCGGAGAGTGTCTTCTCAAGGGTCAGGTCGCTCAGGCGGCTTCACGCTCGACCTTCGGGAAGTCGACGTCGGTCTTGAAGACTTCGTTCATGTAGTTCGTGAAGGTGTTCGCCGCGACGTGGGCGACGATCTCCAGAAGCTCGCCGTCATCGAAGCCGGCCGCCTTCAGTCCTTCCAGTTCCTGTTCGGAAACGCCGCCCCTGGCTTCGGCGACCCTGACCGCAAACTTAACGGCGGCGTCGGCCCTGGCGTCGGAGGATCCGCCGCGGCGGGCCGCAGCGATTTCCTCAAGACTGAGCTTGGTAACATGAGTGCCGGTGTAGGTATGAGCGGCGAGGCAATACTCGCAGCCGTTCTTCTGGGCGATCGCCAGCGCGATGCGCTCGCGGATCTTCTTGTCGAGCCTGCCCCTGCCGAGCGCTCCGTTGAGACCTGCGTAGGCTTCAAGCACGGCGGGACTTGTCGACATCATGCGGAATACATTGGGCAGCGCGCCGATCTGCTTCTTGATCGCCTCCAGCGTCGACTTGGAAGCCTCAGGCGCCGCTTCGAGTGTCGCGGGAATTGGAATTCGAGCCATTTTTCAATCTCCTTTGTTACTTCAGGTCCTGTGGTCGTTCTGAATGAAGCCGGTCTTCAATGCAGATCGTGCGGAAGGAATCCTTCCGGCTTTCCCGGCAGATGTTCGATGACGATGGCACCGTCGACCACTTGCTTGAGGCTGTGCGCCATTGCCGTGGACCGACGAGAATCCCGCCATTTTCGCGGCGTGATCGCCGTGATCTTCTTGAAGACCGTCGTAAAATGCGGCTGGTTCTGGAACCCCGTCTGCAGGGCGATTTCGACGAGGGCAAGATCGGTGCAAGTCAGCAGCCTGGCTGCGGCCTGAATTCGTATCCGCAGAAGGAATTCATGGGCGCTCATCGAGGTGGCCGCCTTGAACGTTGCCGCGAAATGCGCCCGCGAGAACCCTGCGACGTCCGCCAGTTCCTCCAGCGACATCCGCTGATCGAGACGGGATTCCGCATATCGTCTGACGCGACTGAGCCGCCATGCCGAGAGGGGATGAACGCGTGGCAGCGATCGATAGTGTTCGAACGCCCGCCGCGAGAAGTCTCGGGTGAGTTCGCATCGTCGCTCGGGCGAACTTTCTGAGATCTCACCGATCAGCTCCGCGAGGCGGATGTCGCGGATGTTGAATCGTCCTCCCACAACGGGGCTTTGCCCCCTGTGAGGCTCTCGTAGAAAAGTGAGGACATAGAGACAGGCGTCGGACTGCAGCTCGACGGCGACGGGGTCGGGGCCTTCAATGAAGGTGACGCTGTCCTCGACCATCAGTCCCCGAAACAGGACACGCCCCTTTTGCTCAAGGCGCAGCTCGGAATCGCGGGCCGCAACGACGAACGTCCCGACGCCGGAACCCAGCGAGGTGGTGATCGCCCGATTTCCGCTCTCGCGTGTCAGCTTTGCAAGTGAGATGTTCGGGTCGGCGACGCTGTAGTGCTCGACGTGCAGGCAGTCGTCGATGGTTTCGAGGACGTCACGTATCCTGCCCAAGCTCACCTTGATGTCGATATCGGTCTGCATCGGCTGCTCCTCATCAAAAGGTGGCGAATGAGATGATCGCCGTGGCGCTACTTATCGGCGGCGGCCCGCTCGATCATCGCGGACACCAGATCCGGATGTGAGATCATCACGACATGGGACGCGCCCTTTACGCCGACCGTTTCCTTTGCGCCCGCTCGCTTCGCCATGAATTCATGGAGTTCGCTCGGAATATTCTTGTCGGCGGTGCCGTAGATGAAATGCGAAGGCAGCTTCTTCCAGGCCGGGTCGCCGGACGGATCGTCCAGGGCCTCGGCCGTGACCGGGCGCTGTTCCGCGCCCATGAGCGCCGCTTGCTGCTCGGGCACGTCGGCGGCAAACTGCTTCCAGAACTTGCTCTGCAGGATGTAGAGATCGTGCTTTCCGTTAGGCTGGATGACGGGTGGTGCCAGGGCGTCGCCTAGCGTGCCGGTCGGGAACTTCTTGCCAAGGCTGCCGGCGCTCTCTCCGTTGTCCGGCGCCAGGCCCGCGACGAAGACCAACGACTTCACTTTCGTTCCTTCGACGGCGACATCGGTGATCACCGAGCCGCCGTACGAATGGCCGACCAGGACGACCGGCCCGTCGATGGACTTCAGAACGGCCGAGACGTAGTCGGAGTCGTACTTCAGTCCCCGTAGTGGGTTGGCCACTGCGACAACAGGATAGCCGTCCTTCACCAGCTTGGCGGCCACGCCGTCCCAGCTCGCCGACTCCGCGAAGGCGCCGTGGACGAGGACGATCGTGGGCTTCGACGCGGCCAGCGCGCTCTGGCTCAGGAACAGCGCCGCGACCATTGCTGAACTCGACAACCACTTTTTCATGCGAAGAACCTCACACTGGGCGCCTGCAGCAGTGAGCATGCGCGCTCGGTTTACGTTCCCACGAGGCTACTACGCGGCGCCGTCCAATGGTGTGAGTTGTCGAGATGGCGTGTGAGATCCAGTTGACCACGGATGCTGCGTTCGACGTGGTCGGAGCTACCGGGAAGGTCAAAATCAATGCCACAATGGATGAAGGCGACCTTCGCGGCCGCCTTCAACTTGCTCAATGCTGGGTCACGCCTATAAGGTCACGCCCTTATCGCCATGTCCACCGCCGACAATAGATCCTGATGCCGCACCGGCTTCGTCAGGAATTCGACCGCTCCCGCCTTCATGGCACGCACCGACATTTGAATGTCGGCATGACCGCTGATGAAGATAATCGGATATCGTATTCCAGACTTCAGGAGATCGGCCTGGAAGTCCAAGCCACTTCTGCCGGGCAGGCAGACGTCTAGGATGAGGCAATCGGGCTGAGGTGAGTGCTCGCTCTCTTGGTATTCCTTGACGGATTTAAAAGATGCGACGCCGAGACCGACCGATCTCAGCAGTGTTGAAATGGAGCGCCGGACGCTTTCGTCGTCCTCGATCAGGGCGATGTAGGGTGCCGCCGCCTTCACCGCCGCAGGCGTGTCGATCCCAGAAATGGTCGTCAATCTTGTGGTGTCGAACCGCACCTCGTCATCTGGCACCACGTCGTCCCTGATCAGCATGTAGCCTCTCCGGACGATCGTCTTGATCATGTTGCCCTGGCTGCCCAAGGCCCGCCTCAAGGACTTCACCTGGAAGCGGAGATTGCATTCCTCGACCACCATTGACGGCCACACCTCGTTCAGGATCTCGTCCTTGCTGACGATCCTGCCGTTGGACCTGAGCAACACCATCAGAAGATCGAACGCCCTCCCGCCAATTTCATGCGGGCGCCCGTCAAGCAGGAGCTGACGGGAATGCGGGATCGCGCAGAACCTGCCGAAGCGGATCGCGTCGTCATAGGCTTCGCGCTTCGCCTCTCTGGAATGATGTGGCAGGTATGCGTCTACTGGGTTCGAATGTTCGAGCGTATCGGCGAATTGGACTTGCATGGCTGACTTCCCCCGTCGGCTGCAATTGTTCATCGCGCTGCTGAAGATCGGTGTCTTAAAAACTGGCCCTGCTTACGGAATGCGATCTCCATATGCGTGCGATTGCGAAGAGAGCCTAGCCCCCGTCATGCACGCAAACAATCCGACCAATGGCCAGTCCGACCCCGTCAACGTCGTGAAGAACTAGACCAAGGTCTAGGAGTTCGAGCGACTTGGCGAAGTCGCTTGGCATGACGTCTCACGCAAACTCACAACGCCTTACGACAACTAGCTCGTGGTTTCCGCTCGCCCAGCGTAGCAATCAAGAGGAAATCAGCGACGCAACGGGTAGTCGCGCTCGCATCCTCGTTCGAAAAACTGGAGGCTGAAATGAACAGGTCCATCATGAGCAGAACCGCCTTGGCCATAGCGATCGCGTTTTCTGCATCAGCAGCTCTGCCGGCCACCTCTTACGCAGCGAAGAAGGTTGTCACCATACATAAGCTCGTGGTCCCGCAGGTTACCTATCACACGGTTGACGTCGACGGCACGAAGATCTTTTATCGCGAGGCCGGCCCCGCCGACGCTCCCGTCGTCCTCCTGCTTCACGGGTTTCCGACGTCTTCGCACATGTTCCGGAACCTCATCCCGATCCTCGCCGACAAGTACCACGTCATCGCGCCGGATTACCCCGGCTTCGGGCAGAGCGATGCGCCGGATCACACCAAGTTCGCCTACACGTTTCAGCACTACGCCGACATCGTCGACAGCCTCCTTGGAAAACTGGATATCAAGGAGTACGCGATGTACGTCATGGATTATGGCGCACCCGTGGGCTATCGCCTTGCGCTGAAGCATCCGGACCGGGTGGCAGCCCTGATTGTGCAGAATGGCAACGCCTACGAAGAGGGCCTCAAGGAGTTTTGGGATCCGATCAAGGCATACTGGAAAAACGACACGCCCGAAAACCGGCAGGCCTTGCTGGTGCTTTTCAAGCCCGAGACCACTGTGTTCCAGTACACGGATGGCATGAGTGACCTGGCGCACATCGATCCCGACAACTGGGGACACGATCAGGCCCTGCTCGATCGCCCCGGAAACAACGACATTCAGCTCGACCTCTTCCACGACTACGGTACGAACGTCCCGCTCTATCCGGAATTCCAGAAGTTCTTCCGGGACAAGAAGCCGTCGACCCTGATCGTCTGGGGGAAGAACGACAAGATCTTCCCGGCCGACGGCGCGTCGCCCTATCTGCGCGACCTGCCGCACGCCGAGATGCATCTGCTCGACACGGGCCACTTCGCGCTCGAAGATAAGCTGCCGGAGATGGCTCCGCTCATCCACGATTTCCTGGATAGGAAGCTCAGCCGCAACTAGATCGAGCCTGGCCACCACGCAAGCCTCCCTGCGTGGTGGCGCCCATTCACCGCGACTGTCACAACACGATGGAGCCGGAAATGACCAAGCACGATTACCACCTCTCGAGACGTGGCTTCTGCCTCTGCTGCCTCGGCGGCGCGACCTTCGCGGCCACGGGCGGCTGGCTGACTCCGGCCGAGGTTTTCGCCGCCGCCAAAAGTCTCGTTGTCCAGATCCGCGAAGCAGCCGCCACAGCGGATATCACGACGACCAAGCTACGCGGCGGCATCAGTGCGTTGTCCGGTTCCGGTGGCAACATGGGCGTCCTCGTCGGCGACGACGGGAAGCTCCTTGTCGACGCCGGGATCACCGCGACGCGTCCCAAGATCGAGAAGGTGCTCGCCGATCTCGGGCCACAGCCGATCAAGCATCTCATCAACTCGCATTGGCACTTCGATCATACGGATGGCAACGAGTGGCTGAATTCGGAGGGGGCGATGATCATGGCCCATCCGAACTCGCTGAAGCACCTGACGGTCGCCACCCGCGTCGTCGACTGGGACTTCGACTTCCCGGCGTCGCCAAAGGGGGCGCTGCCGACGATGCTGATGAAGGGCGACGAGGAGACGCTCAAGCAAAACGGCCAGACGATCAAGTTGAAGTACTATGGCCCGGCGCATACCGACAGCGACATCTCGGTGTTCTTCCAGGAGGCGAATGTCGTCCATGTCGCCGACACCTTCTGGAACGGCGTCTACCCCTTCATCGACTATTCGACGGGCGGCAGCATCGACGGACAGATCCAGGCCGCCGAGGCCAACGTCAAGATGGTCGACGACCAGACGATCGTCATTCCCGGACATGGGGAGATTGGCAACAAGAAGGATCTCATCGATTGGCGGGACATGCTCGTCGGCATCCGCGAAAACGTCGCCAAGTTGAAAAAGGATGGTCGGAGCGTAGAAGAAACGATCGCGGCGAAACCAACGGCAAAATGGGATTCCGTTTTCGGCAACTGGGCGATTTCGCCTGCATTGTTCACCCGACTTGCCTATGAAGGCGTCTAAAGTGAAACTCCTCGCGGAGGGCAGGCGGCCGTGGACAGCGGAAAACACTTCTCAAGCGACGTCGCGTTCTCGCGGTCGGTGAAGGAGATCCAGGAGCGGAAGGGATCGCGCCGATCGTACGCCCATGTCGAAGAACGCGGCGGATGGGCGACGTCGATCACGCCCGAACTGAAGGACTTCATCGAGAAGCAGATCAGTATCTTCGTGGCCACCGCAAACAGGGACTGCCAACCATACATCCAGCATCGCGGCGGTCCGCCCGGTTTCCTTCGTGTCATCAACGAGACCACGCTGGGGTTCGCCGACTACGTTGGCAATCGCCAGTACATCACGCAGGGCAACCTCGTAGACAATGACAAGGCGCAGCTCTTCCTGGTCGACTATGGCAGTCGTTCTCGAGTGAAGATCTGGGGTACGGCTAGCGTGATCGAGGGCGACGCGGAACTCCTCGAACAGTTGATGCCGAAGGGATACCAGGCGAGACCGGAGCAGGTGATCCTGTTCAATGTCGAGGCCTGGGATGCAAACTGCCCGCAGCACATTCCGCTACGGTTCGAAGCCGAAGAGGTCCTGAAGGCGATGGACACCAGGGATAGAAGGATCAAGGAATTGGAAGCCGAGATCGCCATTCTGAAAGCGGCCGCGACGGGCATTCGATAGTCTCACTCAAAGGATTCAAGACATGACCCGCCCGCCGTTGCCTCCCTTCACCCTCCAGTCTGCGATCGAGAAAGTGCGGCTGGCGGAGGACGGCTGGAACACCCGCGACCCATCGAAGGTCGCCTTGGCGTACAGCGTCGACAGCCATTGGCGAAACCGCGCGGAGTTCGTCGTCGGGCGTCAAGCCATCGAAGCCTTCCTTGCTCGCAAGTGGACGAAGGAACTCGACTACCGTCTGATCAAGGAGTTGTGGGCGTTCTCCGGAAACCGGATCGCCGTGCGCTTCGCCTATGAACATCACGACGACAGCGGCACCTGGTATCGGGCCTACGGAAACGAGAACTGGGAATTCGACGCCGATGGTCTGATGACGTATCGGCACGCCAGCATCAACGAGCATCCCATCAAGCTGGAAGAGCGCGCATTCAACTGGCCGCTCGGACGAAGGCCGGAGGGCCACTGGGGCCTCAGCCACTTTGGTTTCTAGGCTGCAGCACTGCATGCTTGCGACACGGCGGCAGGTTTTCGAGCACTATGGGTCCTTGGAACGACTGCTCGGTCGAAGGACTGATTGGAGGGGTTTCATGTTTGCCTGACAGTCCAACCCATTGGGAACCCCAATTCCTCTTCCTTTACAGCGGCACCAGGAGTGAAAGTCAACTTCAACAAGCGTGTAGGTACGACAAGCTCTTCGCTAAGTCTCTCCTTTATTTCCTGTGGGCTCAGCCTCCAATAACGAGGTGGGTCGTGTTCATCGGCATCATTATCGTCTTCTCGCCGAAGCACGTCCACACCTCCGACATACACTGCGTCCACGATGATCATGCCATCCTCGCTCTTCGTGGAAACGCTTACAGCCAGATCGTGTCCCTTGCCAGGCAAGGCATAGAACTTGCCAGCGGCCGTGGTCAGCACTTCTGCAATGAAATCGAAACTTTGCTTCAGGTCGGCGAAGCGCTGCAACTCGAAAACCTCGTTAAAATACCGTCTTTTCATTTTGTCCCGCATATGCGCTTGGGAGTCGAAGAAGACTTCGAACAAGATGCCGTCCAGAAGTGACTTCCTTGCTTCCCGATTGAATCCGCGTGTCTTATCCATGAAATTGTCGATGAACGTGATTGCGGAGCCCGCTGATCCGCAGGCCGCCTGGTAGATATTCCGCCCGAGGACGAACAAGTTGTCTTTCGACATTTTGTTTGCAGAGGCGGCGTCGAGCCGATCTAGTGCTGGGTTCTGTTTATACCAGTTATATGTCTTCAGTCCGGCAATGATGTTGTGCGATTTCCGGCCAGGATCGAGGACGAAGAGGCTGTCCGCAAGCGCGGTGCCATCGTATTCATCAACCAAGTTACCCAAACTCAGGTTAAAATAGAACTCTCCGGATAGCGAGGTGTGTTCCCACGTGGTCTGCCGACCTCCACTCGATGCCGCAACTGTATTGCGTACGCGCTTGAACATGGTCTCGATGGAGCTATCAGGAGTGTCGATATGCTCGAGTAATGCTTCGGTGTATGTCCCGTTGCGGCCCGCGCCATCCAACGCAACCTCTCCGGGAGATGTCGCAAAGCCAATTATAGTTCCCTTCGGCGCGTAAACCGAAGCAAGCCCCCTAAGTGCTGGGCCACGATGCCAAGCGCGCTCCCAGGGGTTATTCCGACATGCATCGAGTACGATGATCTTAGTGGACGCTGCCGACTTCGCCATGACGTCCACCACTCTGTCGAGCGAAAGGGACGTGTGCTTTGCGTCCAACTCCGTGTCCATTTCGGTATCGGTGGCAAGAAGGAAGTTGGTCCCATCGATTTGCATTCCATGGCCCGCAAAGAAGAACAGCCCCACGTCGTGGGTTTCTAGCAGCGTACGGAACTCCTTTAACTGCTTGTCCATATCCCTTTTCGTGCAGTCAGTTACGACGATGACCTCGAACCCGTAACCCCTCAATTTGTCGCCTAGGTCAACAGCATCGTGAACGGGATTGGCGAGCTTGTTTCCCTCGGAGTAGTCTGCCACCCCAATCACCAGCGCTGCCATTTTCCGATTCATCAGTCTTTCCTCATCTGGTCTTGATTCGCGCAAAGCGAGTAGTCGTAACAGATATATGCGTGATAATTGGGGTCCGGCCGGAGAGCAACGTGGTTCCACACTCGTCGCCGACCTCTGGGACCGCTACTCTTGATCGTCCTCGGAGCCGAGCTCGTCCTGACGAAGGCAAACTCGATCTCCGCACCGACTACGGCGCGCCGACCGTTTCAGCGGTATACGGTCCGTTCGTGAACCTCGGCTTTGAACAGGAGCGGTGCATCGGCGTCTGCCACTCGGACAGGCGGATCCATCTCTCCTACATGAGCTTCGACCCACGCCCGGCTATTCTTCAGGAGCTGCGGATCGCTCCTGCGAGGATGAAGGAGGTAGTAGGGTGAAAGTGAACGTGCTTCCCTTGCCCTTCTCCGTCGTGACCCATATGTGTCCCCCATGCGCCTCGATGATGGACCGGCAGATTGATAGACCCATGCCGATCCCAGTCGCCTTGGTGGTGAAGAACGCCTCGAAAGCCCGTTCGGCCGTATCTGGATCGAGTCCGACGCCGTTGTCCGACACGCTCACCTGGGTAAGCCCATCGCTTAACCTTTTGGTGGCGACATGGAGCACCCTCCGCTCGTCTTCCAGCGGCGTCATCGCGTCCGCGCCGTTCATGACTAGGTTGATCAGGACCTGCTGGAGCTGGATGCGGTCGCCAGTGACCGCGTCGGCGGCGTCGTCATAGACGGTCTCGACAACGACGCCTCGTTGACGAATTTCGCTCTTCGTCAACTGCAGAACTTCCTCGATTACGCCCCGGACGTTCAACGGCTCGAACTTGGGGCGAGAATTTCTCGCCAGCGCGAGTATTCCGCTCAGAACCTCTCCCGCGCGATGTCCATCTCGGAGCACCCAGCCGATCGCCTGCGTCGCCTCTTTGATGTTTGAGGGCTTGCCTTCGAGCCAACTCATGGAGGCAGCCGCGTTGGTGACGATCGCCATCAGGGGCTGGTTCATCTCATGTGCGACCGAGACCGCCAGTTCGCCGATCGCAGTCAGGCGGCTCATGCGCGCAAGATCCTCCTTGGATCTGCGCAGAGCGTCCGCCGTTTCGTTTCGCTGGGTCATGTCCCGGAAGACCAGGACCGCGCCCTTCATTTCACCCCGAGAGTCGATGATGGGCGCGCCCGACACGTCGATTATAAGCTCCGAGCCTGCCTTTGACCGAAGTGCGTATTGGATCCCGATAAGCGGGTCGACTTCCCTTGCGAGGACTTCCGAGACCGGGTCGCCGACGAGCTCACGCGTTTCGCCGATCAACTGAAACACTTCTCCGACAGGTCTCTCCGCAGCTTCGATCTGCGTCCAACCAGTAAGCTTTTCCGCTACCGGATTGATGAACATGAGGCGACCCTTGTCGTCGGTCGATATGACGGCGTCGCCAATGCTTGAGAGTGTCGCGGCGTATCGCCGCTCGCTTTCCTGGATTCTGTCCTGCGCCAGCTTTGACTCTGTTATATCTCGCACAGTCCCGACGTATTCGACCACTGTGCCGGCCAGGTCGCGTACGATGTGGGTCCGGCTTTCGCCGAAGGTGATAGTCCCGTCGGATACGACGATCCGAATCTCGTTCTGCGTGTCCCCCGGCGATGACTCCGGAGAGGCGTCGCTCGGCTCGATCGCCGTCCTGTCGTCCGGGTGCACGCGCTCGAGCATCGCGGCGAAGGACGGCTGTCGTTCGTTTGGGTCCATGCCGAAGATCCGGGCGCATTCGTCAGACCACGAGAAAGAGTCCGTGCCGGGCCTCCAGGACCAGCTTCCGGTCCGACTCATCTTCTGACCTTCCGCTAGGGCGGCAGCCGTCCGGGCGATTTCACGCTCGGCGTTCTTCAAGTCTTCCACGTCGATGTTGATGCCATACCATCGAATGACCTTGCCATTCTCGTCACGGACAGGCACGGCGCGAATAAGGAAAACGCCGGCCTCGCCATTCGCGCGCATCATTCGCGTCTCGACCTCTCCTGGCACTTCCTGAGAGAGGGACCGCATCCACACGTCCATGACCTTTTGCATGTCGTCGGGATGGAACACCCGCATATAGCCGAACCCCGACAATTCTTTTTCCGTCAGGCCGAAGTACCCTGACCATTCCCGATTCACGGCCTCAAGGGTTCCGTCTGGTCTCGTGTACCAGGCGTGTGCGGGAAGCATGTCCCAGGACAGCCGCAGCTCTCGCTCGGCCAGTCGCGCTCGCTCGCGGGCCTGGTCTAGATCCGCCTGCACCGCCATCCTGTCGATCCGCAGGGCGGCGAACGCCGCAAGTGTCTCGAAATCCTTTTGGTATTGGACGTCGTCCGCCCGGTGCCCGAGTACTTCAAGTTTCAATATGGCAAGAAGGCGGTCGTCACAGCGCAACGGCACGAAGACGGATGCCGCGCCTGCCATGGCGCCTGTCGTCGTCAGGACCGTCTGCTGGTTTTGGCGCAACCCCGAGATCGCCTCGAGGGGGACGCCGAGAGCTGAATGATCATCCGAAAGGAAAACCACCTCGGCGTTGGTTACGCCGTCGATAGGAAGGCATGCTCTAACGAGGACATCGGCGATCCCTTCGCGGTCTGCATCGGCGGACAGCGCTCTGAGCATTTGCAGGCCTGCCCTCATTTGCATGACAAGGTCCGCTGAAGTTGGCACCAGATCGGCAGAGTAGCAGGCGCCGAGATATGGGCAAGCTTTCGCCCGATTTCGTCAAAGTACGATGGCGGTGGGGTCGGAGGTGTATGCTTCTCGACAGGGCAAGAAAACGGGTGCCTTATTCGAGAAGGGATCGAACTGGAGGCGAGCATGGACGAAGAGTATCCGCCGTTATCGCCGCTCAAGACGGGCGTCCGTGGGCTGTGTCCCCGATGCGGCCGCGGCCATCTGTTCGACGGCTTCCTCGCTTTGCGCAAGGAGTGCGAGGTCTGTGGCCTTGACTACTCGTTCGCCGATCCCGCCGACGGGCCTGCATTCTTCGTGATCTGCTTCGCCTGCGTTCCAACGGTACTGTTGTCGGTCTGGCTTGCAGTCGCGCATCAGGCGTCGATCTGGACCCAGATCTTCGTGACGGGGCCATTCATGATTTTGACGTGCGTCCCGCCCTTGCGCCCTCTCAAGGGCTGGCTTGTCGCCAGCCAGTATTTCTACAAGGCCGAGGAGGGGAAGCTGTCTCGGCAGGATGACGTCAACCGCGAGTGAGAGGAGATGCCTATGCATTTGAAACCCGTCGAGCACCGCACATCCCACTCCTTCGAGGAGACGCTGGAAACGGTCAGGAAAGCGGTTGGGAAGGTTGGGATGTCGATCTTCGCAGAGGTCGACCATGCGAAGGCCGCACGAGAGAACGGGCTATCGATGCCGGAGACGCGTGTTCTCGTCTACGGCAATCCGAAGGCTGGAACACCTGTGATGCTGGACACGCCGCTCGCCGCACTCGATCTCCCACTACGAATTCTTGTCCGGGAGCTGCCTGGGCACAATTCTGCGGTCGCCTTCCACCCGATAGCGGAGATGTTTGAAGAGCTCGGAGTCAAGCGGGAAGTCGCTGCCCGTTTTGATGCGGTCCAACAGACTATCATCGACGAGGCCTGTGGGGGCTGCCCGACAGGAACTGATGATCACAAGGCCGCTTCACGTCACTCTTGAAAACAAGGAGAAGCCGATGAGCAACACTCTCAATGGAAAAGTCGCGCTTGTGACGGGTGGCTCTCGAGGTCTGGGCGCCGCCGTGGCCCTCGCTCTCGCCGACGAGGGCGCCGACGTCGCGATCACCTACGAGAAATCGAGAGACCGGGCAGAAGGCGTTGTGGCGCAGATCGAACAGCGCGGCCGCCGTGCTGTGGCGATCCAGTCGGACCAGGGCGACCCATCACAAGCGGAACCTCTCATAGCTAACGTGGTCGAACGTCTCGGCAAATTGGACATCCTCGTGAACAATGCCGCGGTGGCGTGGCAGGGTCGGAAAATCGACGATCCGGAGATCGACAACTCCGCTATGGACCGGCAATGGGCGATAAACGTGTCTGGCGTCGTCGCAAACATCAGAGCGGCATCCAGAGTTCTTCCCGAGGGCGGGCGGATCATCTCGGTCGGCTCCGGCGTCGGCACCCGCGCGGGCTTCCCTGGAACCGCGGACTATGCGGGCACCAAGGCTGCCTTGATCGGCTATTCAAAAGGGGTCGCCCGCGATCTCGGGCCGCGAAAGATTACTGTCAACGTGGTTCAGGCGGGGATCATGGCGACCGACATGTTAGCCGGATCGGAAGACAAGCTGCCAGCGGGGATCCTGGATCTTCATGCCCTTGGACGGATCGCCACCGTAGAGGAAGTGGCCGCCGGCATTATCTTCCTTGCAAGCCCGTCGGCGAGCTACGTCACGGGTTCGGTTCTGGACGTCAACGGCGGATACCTCGCTTAACCACCGCTTCAAACGGACTCTTTCGAAAGACCGCCTCCTGTTCGAAACGCAACAATCACTGAGTTCGACAAAAGAGCGGCCGTTTTTCACGCGTCGCGAACAGGAGGCTCGACCATATGAAATCCGGGTCAACTTTCCCACTCACAAGACGAGACGCATTGCTCGCAGGATCGGCCGCCGCCGTGGCGCTGGCAGTCGGTCCGTCGGCATCAGCCGCCACCAAACAGCAACAATCAACAATGGAGAACAAGTTCATGGGTACTGTGAAGGTGAAAGACGGAACCGAAATCTTCTACAAGGACTGGGGTCCGAAGGACGGGCAGCCGATCGTATTCCACCACGGCTGGCCGCTCAGCGGCGACGACTGGGACAACCAGATGCTCTTCTTTCTCGGAGAAGGTTTCCGGGTCATCGCACATGATCGCCGAGGGCACGGCCGCTCGTCGCAGAGCCGGACGGGTCACGAGATGGACACCTACGCGGCTGACGTTGCAGAGGTGGCGGAAGCGCTCGATCTCAAGAATGCGGTCCACATCGGCCACTCGACAGGAGGCGGCGAAGTAGTCCATTACGTCGCGCGGTCAAAACCGGGCAGGGTTGCCAAGGCGGTCATCGCCGGCGCAATTCCGCCGGTCATGTTGAAGTCTGACAAGAACCCCGGCGGCCTGCCGATCGACGTGTTCGACGGCTTGCGCAAGGCGCTGGCCGCCAACCGCGCACAGTTCTACATCGACGTTCCGACCGGCCCCTTCTACGGCTTCAATCGTCCGGACGCCAAGATCTCCCAGGGCCTGATCGACAACTGGTGGCGGCAGGGCATGATGGGCGCTGCAAATGCCCACTACGAGTGCATCAAGGCGTTCTCGGAGACGGACTTTACCGAAGATCTGAAGAAGATCGAGGTTCCGGTCTACGTCATTCACGGAACCGACGATCAGATCGTGCCCTACAAGGACGCGGCGGAGCTTTCAGTCAAACTCCTGAAGCACGGCACCTTGAAGCTTTACGATGGATATCCGCATGGGATGCTGTCGACGCACCCCGAAGTGCTGAATTCGGACATCTTGGCGTTCATCAAAGCCTGACTGAGTGATGGGGTCGACGGACGTCGGCCCCATCGCAGACCTGTTGCCCGCCGGAGGCCTAACGCAAACTCACAACCTCTCCCTGCAACTTCTTAGCCTCTCCGAAGCACCCGGAGTAGCATTGCCATCTTCGAAATCGTTCAAGCCACTAGGGGAGACGAGCATGCGGCTCCAGGGAAAAGTAGCTGTCGTTACCGGAGCAAACAGCGGAATCGGTCTGGCTTCCGCCAAACGTTTTGCGGACGAGGGCGCGCGGGTCTTCATGACCGGGCGGCGCAGGGAGCAGCTCGACGCAGCCGTCAGCGAAGTCGGTAGGAATGCGCGGGGCGTTCAGGGAGACATCTCCAACCTCGCCGACCTTGATCGGTTGTACGAGATCGTAGAGGCCGAGGCGGGCCACCTGGACATCGTGTTCGCCAACGCGGGCGGCGGGGAGTTCTCGCCGCTGGGCTCGATCACCGAGGAGCACTACGACCGCACCTTCGACATCAACGTCAAGGGCACGCTCTTCACCGTCCAAAAGGCGCTTCCCCTCCTGAAGGAGGGCGGCTCCGTAATCCTCACGGGCTCGACTACGGGATCGACCGGCACGCCGGCATTCTCTGTCTATGCCGCAACGAAGGCGGCCATCCGCAATTTCGCCCGCAACTGGATCATCGATCTCGCTCCGCGCGGCATCAGGGTCAATGTGCTTTCGCCGGGCGCCACGTCCACTCCCGGCTGGCGCGGTCTGGCGCACTCGGAGGAGATGGAGAAGGAAATGCTGCGGCAGACCGTCGCGAGCATCCCGCTCGGACGCCTGGGCGACCCACGGGAAATCGCAGACGCCGCGCTGTTCCTCGCGTCGGACGAGAGCAGTTTCGTTAACGGTTGCGAGCTGTTCGCGGACGGTGGATCGGCGCAGATATAGCTACTTGCCTGATCCCGACTGGCAAGCGAGGAGAAATGGTTGGATCGCTACGGGCAAAATGTTCTAGGATCGAGCCGGCTGACGCGCGGCAGGTGCCTGATCACCAGGTATTTCCGAGAACTTTCGTTCTTATGAAAGCCCGGCCGCCCGGAGCATCGTGATGGATATGTCTCGATACCAGCCGCAGATGCTTTGGGAAGGCGATGTCCTCGCGCTCTATCGCGGCTGGTCGCCGGAAAGAACCACGTCCGTCCTTCTGGTCACTCCGGTATCGGCGAATGACGCCGGAGAAGGCCTCCATCGTCTTGAACATGAACTTGCCCTCGCGGAAAAACTCGAGGCGCCCTGGGCAGCGAAGCCTTTGGCGCTCGAGCGTCACGACGGGCGGCCGTTTCTTGTGCTGTCGGACGAGGGCGGGACGCCTCTGAGCAAGCTGCTCGGGAGGCCTTTCGAAACCGAGCGGTCCCTGGTTATCGCGACTAATGCGGCCGCAGCACTTCGAAAGGCTCACGCTCTCGACCTCGTCCACAAGGATTTGAGGCCGGACAATTTGCTCGTCGACCCTTCCGGAAGAGTATGGTTGACGGGATTCGGCAAGGCTGGTCCGGCGAGGCCCGAGGACCAGCCGGTTGGTCCCGCGATCGCCGCCGCTGATCTCGCCTATATCTCGCCTGAACAGACCGGGCGGGTGAAGCGAGCGGTCGACGCCCGCAGCGATCTTTATTCCCTCGGCGTCGTCTTCTATCAAGTCCTGACCGGGGAATTGCCGTTCGTCGCCACTGACGCGATGGAGTGGATTCATGCCCACGTCGCCCGGCAGCCGATCCCAGCCGGTCAACGGCACGAAGACGTTCCGCCTACACTTGAGACCATCGCGCAGAAGCTTCTGGCCAAGAAGCCGGAGGAGCGATACCAGACCGCTGCAGGCCTCGAAGCCGACCTGAAGCGTTGCTTGGACAGTTGGCGTCAGAGCGGATGCATTCAACAGTTCGACATCGCGACAATCGATGCGGGCGAGCGGTTACGCGTGCCTGAAGGGCTCTACGGTCGCTCCCGTCAGAACGACGCCATCGCGGGCGCATTCGAGCGAGTGCAATCTTCGGGCAGGGCGGAAGTCGTGCTGGTCTCCGGTCCTGCGGGAGTCGGCAAATCCTCCGTCGTGCACGAATTGCGGAAGAAGCGCTTTCAGCAGGCGGGCCTCTTCGCCTCAGGGAAGTTCGATCAATACACGCGCGACATTCCGTATGCGACGATAGCGCAAGCCTTCAGGGGGCTTGTGCGGCAGATCCTAGGCTCTGGGGACGCAGATCTCGCACATTGGCGAAGGGCGCTCATCGATGCCCTCGGTCCTAACGGACAGCTCATGGTGAATCTCGTCCCGGAACTCTCGCTCGTTATTGGCGAACAGCTCCCGGCGCCCGATCTTCCACCGCAGGATGCGAAGGCTCGCTTCCATCTGATCTTCCGCCGATTTCTGAATGTCTTCGCCCGACCGAACATGCCACTGGTTCTGTTCATCGACGACGTACAGTGGCTGGACACGGCTACGATAGAGCTTCTTGAGCGGATCACGGTTGAACCAGACGTCACCGATCTTCTCCTCATCTGCGCATACAGAGACGACGAGGTTTCTCGGGAACATCCATTTACCGCCACGCGAGAGGCGATGCTAAACGCCCCGATCCACGTGCAGGAAGAACATCTTTCACCGCTCACAGTGAAGGATCTGGAGCAACTCCTGGCGGACGCGCTCCAGTCCGAAAGAGAGCTGGTCGCGCCGTTGGCGAAGCTGGTTTTCGACAAGACCGAGGGCAATCCCTTCTTCGTACTTCAGTTCCTGACGACAATGGACGAGGAGAGGCTCGTTACCTTCGACGCCGTTCAGGGAACTTGGATATGGGAACCGGATCGCATCAGGACGAAAGGTATCACGGACAACGTCGCCGAGCTGGTGTCATCGAAGCTCTTGCGGCTCCCCCGAGTGACATTAGAGACGGTCAAACTGCTCGCCTGTCTTGGCAATGGTGCATCGTTGTCAACGTTGGGCATCGTGGGTGGAGAGTCCAATCAGCAAGTTGCCGCGATCCTGTGGGAAGCGATACAGGCTAGGTTCGTACTGCGTGTGGACGACGCCTTCGTTTTTGCTCATGATCGGATACAGGAGGCGGCCTACCTCCTCGTTCCGCAACATGAGCGTCCGGCGATCCATCTTCGGATTGGCCGAGCTCTCATGTCAAAGATGACGCCGACCGATCTTCGGGATCGCGTCTTCGAAGTCACCGATCAGATCGGGCGAGGTCTCGGTCTGATCACCTCGGACGTAGAGCGCGCACAAGTCGCCGAACTGTTTCTCGACGCAGGCGCTCGCGCGAAGACGTCCGCGGCATACCCCTCGGCGCTCCGATATTTCACGACTGGCTTGAGCCTGCTTGACCACGGACATTGGGAGCGGCGCTACGACCTGATGTTTTCTTTGGCCCTTCAGAAGGCCGAATGCGAATTCCTGACTGGCGAGCATGGAGTGGCGGAAACACATCTGGTGGACCTGATTACCCGCGCCGCATCCCGTGTCGATGGGGCCGCTGTCGTCCGTCTGCTTTCATCTCTTTACGTTGCACTCGGCGAGCAGACCAAAGCCGTCGATGTCGGGTTGGAGTTTCTAAGAGAGATGGGGATCGAATGGTCCGCACACCCGTCGGAAGAGGACCTCCGGTCGGAAATTGAAGCGATGAGCGAATTGCTCGCAGGGCGCGACATCGCGCTGCTTGTGGATTTGCCGCGTATGGCCGACCCGGACTGGCTCGCGGCAATGGACGTCCTTGCCTACATGATCCTGCCGGCGCTCCTGACCGACAGCAATCTCGAAGATCTGATCTACACCCAGATGGTCAACCTGAGCCTTAGATACGGCAACTGCGATGCTTCCTGCTATGCCTATGCTTCGTTCATTGTTCCTCTCGGCCTCCGCTTCGGGGACTATGCATTAGGTCGTCAGTTCGGCGACCTGGGGCTAGCCCTCGTCGACGAATACGGACTGGATCGCTTCAAGGCTCGCGTCTACACATGTTATTCTTGCTACGTCGTTCCATGGGCCCGACACCTTCCTGAATCGATATTGCTCACACGGCGCGCCATCGAAGTCGGTATCGCCGCCGGTGACCTCGTTTACGCTGCCACGACCGCCAAGAGCCTGGTGTCCAACCTCCTCGTTTCCGGCGAGCCTCTACAGGTTGTCGAAAACGAAGGAATGCAGTTCCTCGCGATGGCAAACAAGGCTGGATTTGGCCTCGCGGCGGATTCCGCCATCGGGCAGCTATTGCTGATCCGCGAACTCGAGGGGAGAGCCGGTCCGGAGAAGAACGATCTGCCCGACAGATCGTCGTTCCTCCAGCACTTGCAGGAGGCTGGTGCGTCGCTTGTCCTCCCCTTGGCGTGGTATTGGATCCAGGAGATGCAGGCCCGGTTTCTCGAAGAAGATTATGCCGCTGCAGTCGAGGCCGAATACGAAGCTCGTAAAATTGTCGGTGCGACGCGATCTTTTATCGATCTCGGCGAATACCACTTCTATTCCGCGCTCGCCCACGCCGGGGCATGCGCTTCTGCCAGCGACGAAAAGCGGCAGCTCCACTTGCAGTCGATCCGAGCACACCTGACACAGATCGAGGCGTGGGCAGAGAGCTGCCCCGAGAACTTCAGCAATCGCCGCAGCCTTGTCGCGGCCGAAATTGCTCGCCTCGAAAGTCGCGATTTCGAAGCCCTCGAGCTTTACGAGGAAGCTGTGCGATCGGCCAGGCGATATGGCTTCATCCAGAACGAAGCGCTTTCGAACGAACTTGCCGCCCGCCACTGCGCCTCTCGAGGGCTGACGATGAGCGCGGATGCCTTCCTTCGGAGTGCGAGGGCCTGTTACGCAAAATGGGGAGCGCACGGTAAGGTGCGTCAAATCGATCGATCGAACTCCGATTGGGGAATCGAGAGTGAGCAGAGGCAACCCTCAACGGGAGCGCCAGTAAACTATCTGGACATGGCGGCAGTGATGGAGATGTCGCAAGCAGTTTCAGGCGAAATTGTTCTTGATCGCCTCATCGAGCGTCTGATGATCACCGTCGTGGAGCATTCGGGTGCCGTCCGAGGGCTGTTGCTGCTTTCCCAAGATGGAAAGATGCAAGTCGTTGCGGAGGCGGTCACCGATCAAAGTGGGATTTCCGTGTTCTTGTCCAAGTCGGGCGGGGTTGCGTTTCCCGACACAGTCGTCAGCTACGTCAGCCACACCCGAGAGGTGGTCATTCTCGACGACGCGCAGCAGGCAGACCTGTTTTCCGGCGATGCCTACTTCCAGCAATTCGGATCGACATCCGTGCTTTGCCTTCCGTTGGTGAAACAACAGCAGCTCGTCGGGATCCTGTATCTCGAAAACAGCCTGTCATCCCATCTGTTCACCGAGGGCCAGGTCGCAGTTCTACGTCTTCTTGCGTCTCAAGCGGCGATCTCTCTCGAAAACGCCGCGTTATATCGCGAGGCGCAGGAAACCCATGAACGGGCACGTCGCGCGGCCGAGGAGCTTCGTGTCTCGTACGACATGATCCCGGCCCAGGCGTGGAACACGGAGCCGGACGGTCTCTATCCTGCATTCAACAAGCAGTGGCACGACTACACGGGAATCTCGCCCGAGAGCGCGCGCACCGGCGGATGGGTAGATTCATATCACCCTGAAGACAGGGAAAAAGTTCTCCGGAAATGGACTGAGCTCCTTCAGACCGGAACCGCCGGCGAGATAGAGGCGCGAATCGTACGACATGACGGGGTTTCGCGGGTCTTCCTTGTGCGGGGATCGCCTATGCGAGACGAAAGGGGAGCAATTCTGAAGTGGTTCGGCACGCACACGGACATTGACGATCTTAAGCGGATCGAGGAGGCGCAGGAACTACTCGCACGCGCCGGCCGGCTCACGGCCTTGGGTGAGCTGACGGCGTCGATCGCACACGAGGTCAATCAGCCTTTGATGGCCATTGTCACCAATGCGGCGACGTGTCTGCGGTGGCTAAGTGACGACCTGCTTGACGTGCGGGAGGCCCGTGAGGCCGCGGAACGGATCATCCGCGACGGCCATCGTGCTGGAGATGTCATCACGAGTATTCGCGCAATGGCTAGGAAGTCGCCTTTGGCGATGGAAGACGTCGACGTCAACGCAATGGTCGAAGACGTGCTCGTCCTGACACGAGGCGAGCTTCAACGTCACGGGATCACGCTCCAGAAGGAGTTGGCCGCGGATGTCGGCTCGGCGGTCGGAGACCGGATCCAGTTGCAGCAGGTCGTCCTTAATCTGATCCTCAATGCGGTCGAAGCGATAGGATCCTCCGAGAGGGGATCACGGGGTCTGCAAGTCACCTCGGAGAGGTCGGACGACGGAAAGGTCCTGGTCACCGTTGCCGACAGCGGACCCGGCATCGACGTAGCGAAATTAGATCAGATATTTGAAGCGTTCTTCACAACGAAGACCGGTGGTCTCGGGATGGGATTGTCGATATGCCGTTCGATCGTCGAGGCGCATGGAGGACGGCTCTGGGTGTCGCCGAATGACCCGGACGGAAGCGTGTTCTCGTTCACTCTAAGGGCGGCGGCACCTTAACCCAGCTCTTGGCAGACGGTAGCCTAGCACGTCGTCCCCATCTTTAACCGGGCTTCGCATAGTCGTGTCGCCTTACAAGAACTCACAGGAAAACACTCGCCTTTCAAAAAGGGAGACGGCAAACTCCGAGCCTCGCGCGAATATCAACGGCTGCCGATCAATCTAAGGAGGTCGAAATGTCCTCGGAAAAAGCGAATCTCCCGCCCGGCGTGCTCGCGGGTGGGTTCCACAAGTTGAAGCATGGTCGCTTCGACATCACCGTTCTCAGCGATGGATACATCACCCTGACCTCGGATATTCTCATGCCCGACGGCAATCAGGAAGATAGGCGAAGAATTCTCGGTCGCCTCGGCGGCGACGCCGACAGCGCGCCGCTGCAGACGAACATCCCGCTCATTCGCCACGGAAGTGATCTCATCATCGTCGACACTGGGGCAGGGGCGAATTTTCAGCCGAGCGACGGCCGGCTCTCTGAGAACCTGTCTTCGGTCGGCGTCGATCCCGCGTCCATAACAAAGGTCATCTTCACGCACGTTCACCCGGACCACGCCGGCGGCACGACGAAGGCCGACGGATCGCTCCTGTTTCCCAACGCGCAATACTACGTCAATGAAGCCGAGTGGTCGTTCTGGACGGATCCTGAGTACGAGACGAAGATGCCGGATCCCCTACACGTCTTCGCGCGCGGTGCCCAGCGAGATCTCTTCGCCGTCAAGGACCGGTTGACGATGGTGAAGCCCGGAGACGAGATCGTGACGGGAATGAACGTTGTCTCCACACGCGGGCACACGCCCGGACACATCTCTCTGGAACTAGCCGGAGATGGCAATCTCCTGATCGCCGGTGACGTCATCCCGAACAACATAGTCTCCATCGAAAATCCGAAGTGGCATTTCGGGTTCGACACGGAGCCGGAGATTGCCCTCAGAAGCAGGGCTGCGTTGTTGGATAAAGCTGCAAACGAAAAGCTCCGGATGCTCGGATACCATTGGACCTATCCGGGCGTCGGCTATGTGGAGCGGAACGGGGCGGAGTATTGTTTCGTCAGATGATACGGACTTAAATCGACCACCTAGCCCATCGTCGAACGACGGCATCCCAAGCGCGCTTGAGCGTGCAACTGCCGTGTATCGACACGGCATTGCGAAGTTGTTTCGTGATCGACCGCTTTTCGGCTTTGAGATGCAGTTCAAGACACCGCCCCTTGGTCGAACGCCACAAATGTTGGTTGACAATGAGTCTTGCGTTCACTATATGTTCCAGCATGGGACACAATCTTCGAATATCCACCATCGGTTGACACTGAACGCCGCTCCAGCGGCAGGTATCATCGTGTGTTGGGTTTTCGAACATGGAAAAGCGTGCCGCTGACCACTCCATTCTCGACGCCGCATTTCGCGAAGCGTCGCAAAGCACCTACTTTCCCCTAGCAACCGTCCGCTGCCCTGATCGACCCGCGTTCAGGAACCAGATCGCGCGCGACCTCGGCTGCCTCTTGGATGTCGACGAGACGGTCGTCGCCTGGTCGTGCCTCTGCTTCGGCGCCCATGTCGATGACCGAGTGCACGTGGTCGATTTCATGGTCGATCATATCGACGGAACGCGAGAGTTCCTTGATGCCGCAGAGTTCCTTGGTGATCCCGTGGTGACCGAGACGATCGCTTGCATGAAGCGACGGCATAGGTTCGTCCCTCTGGGGGAGATCTATTCCGGTCATCGCCTACAGAACGCTAAGGACCTGCTCCGTTATGCTCGCTACCGCACCCCCCTGAACGACCGGGTGAGACTAATGGCAGCCCTGAGCGAAACGGGTTCATTGACCGTCGGCGAAACATTCAACCTCTTCCGGGAGGTGCCACCGCTGACGGCGATCGCATGGATGACGCTTCACCGTTTCATCACCATCGATCTGGACGAGGCCCCGATCGGGCCCGACACATTGATCCGTCGCTCAAGCAATGAGGTGTCGCAATGAGCCTTGAACGCACTCCCACGACTATCACTATCGCCTCGGCGACCTACGGCGTCGCCTTGAAGGCTGCGATGCGGCTCGGTGGCGCGTTTTTGAAAGGAGCGACCACCCGTAAAACTGTAATCATCTTGAAGTTGCCTCTGCACGCCGACGAAAGGGGCTATGAAACCGCGGCTGGCGTGCTGATCAAATGCGCCCCTGATCTCCACGGCTTTCTGGTTCTGAGAGCCGACGTCACTCGCCGGGGCGCCTTGGATGTCAAAAAGCTCAACGATGCTCTCGTTCTGGGCCGTCCGGTCGTCATTCTCTGGCCTCCCGGTCTCATGGTGCCGGCCCACATCGTCGCGGCCGCGGACAGAATTGTCGACGTCCGTCCGGTGCGGCCCTCCCATCTCGTTTCCGCTGCCAAGCTAGTCGAGGGAAGGGTGCTAGATATCCGCGAGGCGACTAGGTTCCTGGAATATCCGGTCGCCTCCGTGTTCGCGGCGATGCGCACCGGACGCTCGCCAGAAATCGTCCTGAAGCGGCTCCAGGATGCGCATCTCTCGTCCGATAGCCCGACATCAGGTCCTGGCCTCGACGAGCTCGAAGGCTATGGCGAGGCCCGCGAGTGGGGATTGACGTTGGCGGAGGATATCCGTGCATGGGAGAGTGCCGAAATTCAATGGTCCGAGGTCGATCGGGGAATTCTCATCAGCGGGCCTCCCGGATCGGGTAAGACGCTATTCGCCTCGGCGCTCGCACGTACCTGCGGCGTCGAGATCGTTGCGACGTCTGTAAGCCGGTGGCAATCGGCAGGGCATCTTGGCGACATGCTGGGAGCCATGCGCAAGAGTTTTCAGGAGGCTGCCGCAAAGAAGCCATGCATCCTTTTTCTGGACGAACTGGACAGCATTGGTGACAGGGCCACCTTCAAGGGCGACAACGCCCAATACTCTAGCCAGGTGGTGAACGGACTGCTCGAACTGGTCGACGGGTTTGATCGTCTCGAAGGCGTCGTGGTGGTTGGAGCTACGAACTTCCCCGAGAAAATCGACCCCGCACTCCGGAGGGCCGGCCGACTCGATCGACATATCGCTATTTCCCTGCCGGACACTCAAACCAGACGATCGCTGTGCCGACGATACATCCGTAATGATATGCCTGAGGGCGAGATCGAAACGATCGTTCACGCCACTGCCGGTTTCAGCGGCGCCGATTTCGAACAGATGGGACGCGATATCCGTCGGAGGGCAAGGAGGGGCGGGGCGGAGATCACGGCCGAGCTCGCTCTGGCGGTCTTGCCGCCTATGTTGAAAATCGAGGGAGAGCGGCGGCGAACGGTGGCCGTGCACGAAGCCGGCCACGCGATCGTCGGCATTCGCGTTGCGGTCGGAAAGTTGGATTCCATCGTGGTCGCCCGCGACGTCCCAAGGACCGGATCCGCCGCCGGTTTTGCGCACTTCGTTCTCGACGGTGACGTCGAGCGAGATCGGCAGACTCTTCTGAGCCAGATCGCGATGCTGCTGGGAGGAAGACTGGCGGAAGAGGTCATTCTTGGATCGGCATTTGAAGGATCGGGCGGCGAGGGATCTGATATCCACAAGGCTACGGACCTCGCGACCGTTATGGAGGTTCAGCTCGGGATGGGTGAATCGCTGGGGTATTTCCGGGCAAGCTCGTCTGCCGACCTTGAGGAACTTCGCCGCCGAATTCCTGCCGTGCGCGAGCGGGTCGAAAAGGTTCTCTTGAAGCAGTGGAAGCGCGCGCGAACCATCGTCGAGGAACATGTCGGCGTCATTGAATTGGTGGCGTCGCAACTGGCCGCCAAGGGCCGTCTCGATGGGAAGGAAGTCGAGCAGATGATGTCGGCGAAGCCGCGGGAGAGGTCGCCATGAGGGGGGCGAAGGAGTCGTCCTGGAAGCTCGTCGTCAAAGGCCTGAAGAGCAAGGTGCTGGCAGGCCGCAAGGAGTTGATCGCCCAAGTGCTGAAGGACGTCGGTGGCGACGCCGCCCCGATCCGACAGGCCAGGAGAGTACTGCTGACGATGTCCGTCGACGCCCTCTCCGGTACGCCACGGTTTATCGACGTATACGGAGAGGGTGAGATCTGCCTAATTTCGTTCGATGATCTTTTGGATATCCTGGCCGATCCTCCGCCAACTCTGGCGGAGGTCATGGGTCGTGTCACGCGCTGATTTCAGCGGACGCTGATAGGACTACAGCGCCCTCCGTCGATCGAAAATCCGGGACGATAGGAGGAGCATCGACGAAGCGCTGTCCAAAAGGCTCCCGCAGCATGACCGAATAGTCAAATCGCTTCCCGGTCAAAGCCGAACGAACCGCAAGCCCGATTGCTTGACCGATCACGGGAGGAACTGCATTTCCGACCTGGCGTGCGGTTGAATCCTTACCACCGACGAAGTCCCAGTAATCCGGGAACCCCTGAAGCCGGGCACGCATCCGGAGCGTGAGTTGAGGCAGGAATCCTGCGCCGACCAAGTCAGCTTCCTCTTGTGTCGGCGCGGCGTCGGCGACAGTGGCGATGTCGATGCCCTTCTTCGCCCAGCGCGCAGCCTCCTTCTCTCGAGAGCCTCCCTTTCGCCCGACCACTGTCGAGGCCAGCGCGCCTCGTAGTTCGATGCCGTTGCGAACGACCAAATGGTTGCGGCGGGCTTCCGCCCAATCCTTGGCGCCCGTCCAGCCGTTTGCGGCCATCAGGTCTTCGAGGACGTCACCGAGGTTGGAACGCCACTGAGGAAACGTCGGCGGAGCACGGAAGGCGGCCATGGCCCCCTGACGCAATCCCACGAACAGCATCCGGCTGCGTTCCTGAGCCACACCGTACTCTTCCGCTTCCATGCGTATGATCTGAACGGCGTATCCGGATTTCTTCAACTGCCTCAGAAAGTTGCCGAGGTGATCCGCATGTCTCGCATTAAGTAGCCCGGTCACGTTTTCAAAGACAAAAGCCTGAGGCAGGATTTCCCGGACGGCACGAGCGCCTTCAAGAAGTAGGTCCCTGGGATCGTCTTTCCCTAATCTGCTGCCATCGATCGAAAAGGGTTGGCAGGGCAGACCGCCGACAAGAAGATCAACGCCCGCCGATCTATAGGGAGTGAAATCCACCTGGCGGATGTCGCCTTCGACGACGTTCCAGAGGGGTCGATTGAGCCGCAATGTTGCGGCGGCATGCTTGTCGAACTCAAAGAGGGCGAGGGGATGAAACCCTGCGTCTTCGAGGCCAAGAGACATTCCGCCCGCACCCGCGCATAACTCGATGACGTTCAGCTTCTGGGTAGGAAGGCTGGTGAGCGGCGGGCGTTCTTTCGTAACGATGTCGAATATGTCCGGCGCGACGGTCGATGTGATCGGCTGGATGCATTCATGGAAGTTGGTCGACCACTGCGCTTCAAGGCTGGATCTGTCGAGCGCCAACCCGAATTGACCCCCGAAGCGTCCTTCGGCCAGAGCGTCGATCGCGGCATAGGCAAGAGCTAGGCGGCGATCGCTCGCGTGCATTGGCATCCTGAGAATGTCCGCGAGAGGAATGTCGTACGATCCATAAGCAGATACAAAATCGGGAAGAAGAGCCGTTGCCGAGGCTCTGACGCGCGCATGGGCGTCCGAGCGGCGCTCGTCAGTCATGTTCTTGGGACCGTAGGCATGGAGGAGGGTGAGGAGTTCCGCGGCACTCTTGTCGAGATTGCGCGCGGCCTCGACCGCTCTCCGTCGCGCCAACCTGGCAGAACTCTTGAAGGCGGAGGTGACGGACTGCTCCGCAAATGTCATCTTCCGGTGTCGAAAATTGGTACGGATTGCTGACACGTCCCGCGTCCCCAAGGTCGCACCACCGGCAATTCTGGATATGGCCTCGCTTCGCGTTTCATCATCTGCGGTCGCCAACGCCCTCAGAACCGGAAATTGGATGCGTGCTTCGCGCAACAACACCCCGGAATCCTTCAAGGTCTTGTTGACCTTCAGATATGTGTTCGCTTCGGCCACGTCCATTCCGCAGGCGGCATGAAGGAAGGTTGCGACCTCCTTCGGCGAAAGATGCTCTAGCAGCCCTTCGACCTCGTCCGCCATCCTGAACAGGCGGTCAGACATCTGCTTTTGCAGGATGCGGATCGCCTTCTTCGCATTACTAAGGGCTTCGTTTCTTAAATCTGACATCTGCAACGTCTCGCAAGTGAAATCGGACGTGTCATATCGGGACAATCATTGCAGGACCGGCAACCCAATCGCTAAAATTGCTTGCAACTGCAGATTTGTATCGTCCACCCAATTGCCTACGGACAATGAGCTATCTACAACCGTTCGGGCGATGGAGGACGTCGGACTTGTACAACCTGCTGATGATGGGAAACGACGACGAGTGGAACGTTGCACTCGGCAGCGTGAGCGAGGCCTCGTTTCCTCTTTCCCGGTACCTTGAATACACTGAAGAGAGTATCGAGCAACGCCTGAAACCCATCACGACCGAAGTCGTGACCTTTCTCTCGCAACTGCCAACGCTCTTCATGAGCGAACTGCAGAACGACGCGGACGGGAGACAGTTCGTCAGGATTCGTCTCGGTCAAGTGTGGAATATCCGCATAGTCGGCAAGGACATTCTGTACCTGTTCCGTATAGATCAGCACCTTGGTGAACATGCCGTGACCGACAGGCAGGCTTTCGAGAGAACCTTCTCCTTCGGCAAGTGGGAGCTGAGTCGGACTCATTGGGCGGTCAAGGATAGAGATCTGCCCGCGACGCTCGTCAGCGCGGGTGTAATCCAGCCACCGGTCGCAGCCAACGACGGGGCGCCTCCGCCAGTTCCACCGCCGCCGAACCCACTGTTGCCCGACGACCAGCCAGCTCTGCCCATCATCGAGAGCTTGGTAGGCTTCATGAATCATGTGCTGAACCTGCCGTCGGCGCCGGACGATGAGATCTTCTATCGTGGTCATTCGGACAGGCTCTATAAGCTTATCCCGTCACTTTTCCGAAAGAACGACGGCGGAGATTGGCGCTACCGGCACAAGGAGGAAACGATCGTCCGCGAGCTTCTCACAGCCCAGGCGACAGCGTTCTCCAGCGACGAATACATGCTGGACAAGTTGGTGAGGATGCAACACTACGGCCTGCCGACGAGATTGCTCGATGTGACGTCGAATCCTTTGGTCGCGCTGTACTTCTGCTGCGCGGACGACAGGCGCGACCACAACGGCAACGAAGTCGACGGAGAGGTGATCGTAATGAGGACGAAGTCGTCCGACGTCCGATTCTTCGATTCAGACACGGTTAGCTGCGTTGCCAACATATGTCTTCTGACCGACGCCGAGAAGGAAAAGATGGAAACGTCCGGGGAGTCGATTGCATTCAACGAAACGCCTGAATGCAAGAAGCTCCTACATTTCATTCGGCGTGAGAAGCCCTATTTCGAAGGCCGGATCAACCCGAGCGACCTCGAGAGGATCATGTTCGTCCGCGGCCGAAACACCAACGAGCGCATCACCTCGCAGTCGGGCGCCTTTCTCCTGTTCGGCAAGGATTCGGTGCTTCCGGAGACGGGTTTCAGTTCCCTCGATGTCCAACGGATGACGATCAGAAATAAGGCCGGCATTTTGCGTGACCTTGCCAAACTCAATATCAAGTCGAGCACGATCTATCCCGGCATCGAGAAGACGACCGCCGAAATTGCCAAGAAGCACGAACTCGCGGCGGGTTAAAGATAGGCTTGCCTTCGCGTCAAAGGAGTTCAGGTATAGTCCACTCAGGATTTTCTATTTGGGCTATTGAAAGGCCGGCTCGGCGTCATCATGTTTTTTCTAGCAAACGATGAGGTGTTGCCATGAAAGCGTTTTTGGTTTCTCTTAGAAAAGACCTGAGCACTCTTGCGCGGACGTTAGCTGGTTTCATCTTCCGCAGACGTTCTCTTTCTGCGCGGTGACCAGGGACTTGTATTCCGAAGAGAAGTTTTGCACCTGAAAGGGCGCTGGGCGCGTGCTTTCCGCGCGGTCAACGAAGGTTTTGGCGTTGGCGTCGTGGAAAGACGCGACGTCGTCGCAAAGCAACTCCGGCAGAGCCGTCCCGGCCTCCAGACTTTCGAATATGTCGTCATAGGCGTTCAATTTGGAGAAGATCGACGCTCGGGCTTTTCTTGCCTCGTCGAGAGTCAGCTTGTTCGCACCCGACGGAACAACGGAAAGACACCGCTGCAAGGCCGCAGTCGCGGCGTTCTCGACGTAAGCGAACGCGTTGTCATGCTCCTGAAAAAGTGCGCCGTATGAGTCCGGTCCAAGCTGGTTGGCAAACGATATACATTCGTTCGATGTTGGGTTTCTACTCGCCTCAAGCGCGAAGTCCGTCGCAAGCGACCTCGACATTGAAGCCTTGCTGTACTGGTTCGCTTTGTAGGCGAAAACCGTACTGACGACAGCTAGAAAAAGGCTTAGGGCCGCTACGCCTAGAGACCAGAACTTGACGTCACCCATAAGCTGTTCTCCCAACGTTTCTAACGACCGTCTCGGATTCTGATTGCGCCACTTAGCTTTCGGAAAAGTAGACCCGTCGGGCGAACCTTGCATTTCGATCACCAGGAGTGAAATAGTCCGCCGTCCAATCTCGATCCTCGATTAGGAAGCGTCGCTCGAAGTCTTCCGGCGATGCACCTGGATGCTTCTGAAGATAGATGTTGACGGCTTGGCGGAACGCGTAGTGGGAATGAAGGCGGAAGAATTCGCCAAGGTAGATGTCAGCGACGCGCTGGTTGCCCCGGATGACGACCATGTTCTCGTCGTTAGTATCCGTGCTCGCCTTGCTGAAGTTCGCGGAGCCGGTGACGATGATGGGGTCGTCGGACATGGGATCGACCAGCATGAACTTGGTATGAACCCAATGCACGTTGACCCTCGCCGAGCCACGATCCATCTCACCAAGCCATTGGTCGAAACCAGAAAGCGGGATACGATTGCCCACCGCGATCACGACGTTCGGAAGCGCTTGCAATCGGCGGATCTTCTCGATCTGTGCTTCCTTGTTCCGGCCATTCCACTCCTTCTCCATCAACGCCATTCGAAGAATGTCGTCATGCTTCGAGAAGACGTCTGCGAACGACTGATGCATTCCGAAAGCAAAAGTCATGAAAAGGCCCTTCTGGGCCTTTCCCGCAAGATCCGCGTACCAGTCGAGGGCGTCGAGATCTGGCCGAGGAGAAAAGACAGGGGTGTCCGACTGCGGGCCTAGTTGAACAGGCGCCGGCGTCAAGGTTTCGTTGGCAGCCTCGTAACCGGAGTCTCTGGTGATCTCCGGATCGTCAAAAAGGTCTTCGAAATACTGCAGATAGGTAGATGCGGGCTCTGCTCCCTCGATGATGTGGACGCAGTTGGCATGCCCGAAGATCCCGTTCTCTGTCAGGTTGGTCGATCCGAATAGAAGTGCTTGAGGCGCATTGTCCTTGCTGAGCACGAGAAACTTGTTGTGCATTAGCTTTCCATTCTGGCGCTGTTTGCACACTTGCGTCAGACCCGCGTCCGAGATGGCCTTCTCGTTCTTTTCCCATGGGCCGGTCTCGCTTTCGATGTCGTCGAAGATGATGGAAACCTCGACACCCCGATCCTTCGCCGCCGCGATCTCGTTCAGGACTGCAGGCCACTGAAACTCGTAGAACGCTCCTTTCAAACTCCAGTCCCCGCCTTGCGCCCTGGCGATGAAGGCAAGGATGGATTCTAGCAGTCCCCGCGACAGCCACTCGTAAGCGCCGGGGCCAGCCTTCGACGGAAGCTTGTTTTGGAACCGTCGAGCGTATTCTTGGGTGGCTGGCGAACCTCGGTTGAAGAACACGCTGTGATCTTGAGCGGCGACCGCTTCGGTGTGGACCCTGACCTTTACCGAGCCATCTCGTTGCAAGTTGGCCGGCTGGCCATACAACGCGACGATTTCGTACTCGTAGTCACGATCGGGCTTCGCAGAGTAGTCCGCCCATTGGAACGATTGGAAGGGATGAGACAGGCTTGAGAACTGTTCTCCTGGCGCTGGGTAAGGCTCGACGGTTGCGAACGTCTTCGATCCTTTCATCCAATAGACCTCTTCTTCCTGAAAATCGGTCCGCCGGATTGCGAAGCCGCGGAGTCCGGCTCGCTTTGGTTCGTCTATGGTCCAACCGAGAAGAACGACGTATGAGCCCCCGATTGCGTTCACAGTTATACTGTCGTTCGAAACCTTATTCCTCATCGCGCGCCCCCCGCTCGAATTCGATGTCAGACTTTATCATAAATTGTATGGCGAACTGAAGATACACCTTTCGAGTGATGCGGAACCCACGGTTTCGGCATACCAAGGTTACCGACGCTGCATCCGCAGCCCTCGATCCGCGACGTTACGAACGAGACCGGCCAAAATAGCTCGGGTCCGGACGTCATGCTAAACCGGCGTCGTTTCCAACTTGAGATCGGATTGCGAACCAGCACAGCAGGTACGAGACCGAGCCTTGTCGCCAAAGTAGCCTATGGCGCGATCCCTCACGCCTGACCCTCGACTTACTTCCAACCCCGAACGGCTACCGCTTCGGCAACCGTCATACGAGAACGCAAGATGTGCGAACGGGATAAGCCACATTCATTTTTCGCAAAGTGGCAGTTCGGTACCTCACACGGCTTTTTGCTTTGCGGTGTTGCTCCTAGCCTTCCCGTCACAAGATGGATAACGGACGCAACTCAGGAATGGACCATACCGGCCGCTTCGCTCCACGAACCAGCCGTCTTTGCATTGCGGGCATTTCGGCGCATTCGCCCCACATCCACATGAAACCTCCTGTGACCCGACTTTCGGTCGGGGCAGGGCGGTGCCGCAGGCTTGGCATGCTGGCAGCACGTTGTCGCAGTGCTGCACATGCTCGCAGCGAAACCACATGCGATCATCTTGACCCCGCGCGACAAGCAACCGTCCACCGCACTCTCCGCACTCTTGCGTCTTCTCAGGTCCCGACGATACCGCCCCAACGCCGTACGCGGGGTCGCTTCGCAATTCGGTCACGAAGGACGAAGGACGCGAAGCTGAGGCAAGGATGGTCAGGGTCCGGCGCGCCCGCGTCATCGCGACGTACATCACCCGCCGCTCCTCAGCATTCTCGAAAGACTCCTCTTCGGGCGAGACGAGGGAGAGCAGGGCGTCGTCGACGGCCTCCGAAGGAAAGCCCATGCGACCGCTGTCGGCCTTCAGAAGAACAACGTGGTCGGCTTCGAGTCCTTTCGAGGAATGGATCGTCTTGAAGCTGATGCGCAATTGCGGGAAGCGTCGCTGAATACCCCGCATGTCGGGTTCGAGAAACCTATAGCGCCCTAGCAGGAGTACGCTGGCCGTGTCCCCGACGCCGCAGCCGGTTGAAATCGAGGCAAGGATCTCGAAGAGCCTCCGCCCATCGTCACCCGCTGCTGCCGCAACTATCTTGATCGAGGGCTCAGTCGCCGTCCCAGCGGGAACGATCTGCTTCTCGATCTGCGCTGGGTTCTTGAGGACGAAGGTCCTTGCTGCGAACGCAATCTGGTCTACGGACCTGAAGGTGCGTCCCAGATCGACAGTGCGATGCACGCCAGTCTCTCCGTCGAAGCTTCCACCGAACTCGTCGCCGAAGTTGCGCATCAGATGGATGTCGGATCCCGCAAAACGGAAGATCGACTGCCAGTCGTCACCGACGGCGAAGATGCGGACGTCCGGATGTTGAACTTTCAATGCCTTCACCAGTCTGCCCCGGCTCTGCGAGATGTCTTGGAACTCGTCGACCAGTATGTGACGGAACGGGCTGTGATATTGGCGGGCTTCCACATATTGCGCGGCCCTCAGGATCATGTCTTCGAAATCGATACGTCCCTTCAAGCGCTTCTCGTATTCTTCGAACACCGGTGCGAAGACCGAAAGGAAAGCTTCCGCGCGAGCGCCCTGCTTTAACCTCTCCGCTTTGGCTGCGCAGCCGGAGATCGCGTAGCCGCCGCTCTTGTACTTACGAAGGAAAGTGCCGAGCAACTGCGAGAAGGTGTCGACCTGCTTCAGTTCGACGACGCGGTCGAAGATCTCTTCGACCGGGCGGGGCTTGAGAGTCACATGGTTCTCGAGCTTCTCCGCCAAGACGGTCAGCAGGCGTCCTTCCTGCCGCTCGTAGCTGTACGTCTCGATGAGCGTCGTCTCGTGCGTCGTATGGATCTCGCGCTTCCACTCCATGCCGGCGAGATACTTATCGCGATCGACGAAGGGCGCCGTAATCAGCCGTTCAACGCCGTCGGACGCCGTCTGGCGTCTCACGCCAAAGTGCTCAAGGTAGACGCCACTCTCAGTGAGACGAAAGTCGGGGCAATAATCCCGGAATCCACCGCCGGAAACCTTATATTCGTAAAGTGGTTCGTATTCGTATTCGACGCCGTTCTCGTATAGCCAATTCGCGATCTGCAGCTCTTCGTAGCTTTTGACCTTTTCACCCTGAAGGGTACGCAGATCCTGCTTCTCAATGTGCGCGTAGTAGTCGTGCTTGGTCTTGAAATCCCACTCTGTCTTGGTCTCTGCCAAGAAGTGGGCGAACCATTTGATGATCGCTTTGGCGACCTCGGGATCGGTCCGCACGAGATCCTTCAGAATCTGTTTGATGGTGTCGATGAAGGCAGCATCGTCGGTGGCGTGATTGGCAAGAGCAGGCTTCGATCCTTCGACCTCTCCGATGATGTCGTACGCGAGCGCGTGGAAAGTCCGGGCCACCAACGGTACCCCAGATCGCGCCTCGACGCGCTCCGACATCTCCTCGGCGGCGTTCTTCGCAAACGCTAGTAGCAGGATTTCCTCAGGCTGACGGATGCCGGCCTTTGCGAGATAGGAGGCCTTGGCGGTTATCACGCTCGTCTTTCCGGAACCGGCACCCGCAAGGACCAACGTCGCATCCTCGTCGACTACAACGGAGAGCCGCTGTTCTGGCGTCAGCGGCTTGCTTTCGATGGTGTCGAAGAAGTCCTTCCAAGTTTCAAGCTCGGCTTCGACGAACTTTGAGACTGCCAATTCTCGCGCTGTGCGGGGATCGGCAACGAACTTCCTTACGAACGCGACGATATCGGCCGCTTCCCTTCCGATAGCTTGCGGCTGCAGCCTCGACAGCAAGTTCGCATCGAGAGACCTCGCCTCTTCCAGTACAGATGTAAGACTGCAGGCCGAGGGGTAGCGGTCGGGAGAGAGCAGACCGAATATTACAGAATGCAGTCGGAAGAACCGATCCGCCTCGCTGGAGAGAGCCGAGAGGTTGTAGTCCGTCCAGGCGGTCTCGACCTCGTTCGAGAAGGCGACGGCGCGGGAATGTTGGGCGCCACGCATGACGATGTCGTCACCCCCCATGACGGGAATAACCAGCGTTGTCCCAAAGACTCTTTTGCGCAGGATTGGGGAAGATGTGACGCTGGCGAGAGATACTGACGTCGTCCGTCCCCGCTTGGTGAATGTCAGTTGATGCCCGTCAAGTTCCACCGCCCGAACCGTGCTTCCGAAAGGATTCGAGAGAAGGCCAAGGAACGTGCGTTGATAGAGTCTGGGCAATGTAGTGCCTTGAATAGTCGCCGAGGTTCGCCAATGCTTGTCCGAGGCGCAACGAGTGAAACGTTGCTCTGATGCGGCCTAGGCTACTGGGTCAGTAGTTAACATCAGGCCAATGATCGTGCTCTCGCAGTGAATTCGGACTTGCGCTAGAAGCGAAGTACCCATCGTCAGGGTGGATGGCGCTGAGGGAGGCTCCTGCAGCCTGACGAAGTGAGGTCGTTCAGACGTAGCCAAGTGGACTGAGCAGGTGTAGCCCCGTCCTAGACGTCGTCACAATGCTTGCGTGATCAGGCCCCGGCAACGATTTCGTCGAAAAGACTCATCTGCCGCCCGTCGAGCTCCTCGACGATCCGTTCCTTCGTCTTCGAGCTTCGGAAAAGCTGATAATGGGCTGTTCTAGTCTGCCGGCACGCTCTCGCCACCAACGACAAAGCTTGTACCGCAAGGTTTCGCGCAGCATCGCCGACAGGGACCTCCCGGTTGGATCGCGTGAGGATCAGGGACGCCGCGTACAAGACGAACCAGTGCCCGTAGACTAGAAATTGAGATTCCCCGCCGGCGTTCTTAGCCTCTCTCAGTCGGAGTTGATAATCGTCGCGCATCCCCTCAATGATAAGGTAGAGTTCGAAGATGCGGCAGAGTTCGTCGATCCCGTAGTGCTCGTGGAAGATGGAGGCGAAGCGGTCGCCGAAGATCGAGTCGGAATCGGCCTTGGCGCGATCCGGCTCACGGAGCTTGTAGGCTAGCAGAACCTGTCCCATCTTCAACGCGTCGATCCGCCTCTCTGGCTCCACGTCGATGTGCATATTTCTCTTGCGCTCGAAAAAGTATCCCTTGTCCCTGAAGGCCGTTTCGAGCTTCTTTAGCGCCGGATGGTTTGCACGCAGGTCGCGCGATTGGATTCTTGCCTGACTGTTGGTTGCCACGGCTACTCGTTCGGCGATGTCGTCGCGATTGGTCGCATAGATCCTCACCAGGAGAACTACCTTTTGCAGATCCTCCGGGGATCGGCGGAATGCCTCCATCAGGGAGTGAGATGTCTGCGCACCGTTCACGATCTGGAAGTCATCGATCCTGATGACGGGGCTGACGTGAGCCTTGTTGAACGAATAGTTCCGGCAAGTGATCGTGATGCCATTGTTGAGATACCAGAACAGGTAGCTGTCGGGTGAGGCTGCAGTCTCGATGATGTTGCTGTTGTACCCTCCGTTCGCCCCAAGAAATACACGAAGGTTCTCGTTGAAGAGATGGCGCTTTACGGACCTTTGGTCGTCCGTCTGGATGAGCCTGACATAGGAAAGGGCGTCGACGGAAGCTATGACGCCGCGGACATCTCCGTCGATGCGCTCGAGCGTGTCACGTCCAATCGCCTGCAGTGTGCCGCATTCCTGGGTTCGACCTGAATGGCCTAGGTCGCGAAGAATGTCGCGCGGCGCGTACTCCTCGTACTCGACGCCGGGGAGATTTCGGAGAGCGCTCTCCAACATTCCCTTAGCGGAGGTATGAAGACAGGCGCCATTTGTGCAGAACACCAGGCGATAGTTGCAGATGATGCCGCGGCGATGCATTTCCCAAATTCGGCTTACAGCCTCCCTAACCTGGAGATTGCCGTTGCCGGACAGCCAGTCCTCCTGATCGAAGAGAGCCTGCACAAATCGGATCACCTTAAGGACTTCGCTGTCGTTAATTGTGCGGTCGGTAGACTTGTGAGAGATACGGTGCTTCGATTGAAAAATGAAAATTTCGGCGCGTTCGTCCCTCTCGATAATTTCAATCGCATCCACACCGAGATCGTTTCCGCCATCGACAACCATTTCCGGGAAATCAGTATCCCGCTCTGGAAAGAACTGCTCCAGAACTAGGTAGAGAAACGAAAGTGATGGCGCGCGGAGGTTATGGCGCCTGGCCGTCCTCTCAACTCGCGCTTCAAGAATGTCCCACTCGATTGCTGTAATGACTGGCATCTAATACTCGTCGCCCTTAATAACGCCGCGAGTCTATACGGACGCGGTAGGCATGTAAGTGCCGAGCGTTCGATATCCCCAGGAAACATGCAACCGTCGGGCGAGAGACAGCCCGATCCTATCAGTTGCCAACCTTGGAGCCGAGGCTTCAGTCCGTGCAAAGCTATCGACGGCGGCGACCTGCCGGGCCTGGCGGATCGCGAGGACTTCAAACTGCCTACCGGGAGAGGACGGCCAATGTGTCCGATTCAAGACTCCCCCATCGTTCGAGACCGCCACGACGTCGAGGATGAAGCCTCAGCGCAGCACTCCATCGACGTGCCCATTGCCACTTCCGATGCATTTTGCCATGAGCGTGCGGGTATCGCTCGGGAGGGATTTGGCGAATGGCTCGGAACGTTCTCTGGACTGCACAGCGTCATGGACAGGACTGGGATGACCCGTACGTCCTGACTGCACTCGAGTGGATGACTTCCTTTGTCGCATCTTTGGATTGGACGCGACGGATCGAGCAGACAAGTACCTTCTTCGAAGCGGCGAAAAAGAGCTGGGCGTCCGGGGTTCGCGTTCCGTTGTACGACCCGGCCGATGGAATCGCTTGGTATGCCCATCAGGCGACGACCTATGGCGATCATAAGTTCCGCCCCGATCTGTTCGAGCCGGAGGCATACCGTATCGCGCCGCTGTTTCGGCGCATCGGACACGTGCTGAGTGATCTGAAAAAAGTTAGAGGGGTTGATGTGCGGGTTGCACGACTGATGTCGGACGGCCGAATGCAGCCCGACGACGGCTTTTATGAGTTGCTGGTAGCTGCTGCGTATTCCAGGCGTGGTTGGGATGTCTCCTTCGTTCCTGAAAAGCCAGGGCTTCAAAAGCAGCAGGATCTGATCGTCGAAAAGCCAGGATCAAGTTGGGCAGTCGAGTGCAAGCGTGCTGGCCGCTCGAAATACGCGCGGAAGGAACGTGATGCTGGACATCAAATGGCCGACGCAGTCCACGCACTGTCGCGTCGTAAGAACCGGTCCATGCAAATCATGGCGGTATTCGAGGACGAGGTTGCGAACCTCGATCCATCGTACCTGGAAGAAAAGGCGCGTCGCTTCATGCGGAGACCGGGAAGTTACAGTTGGTCAGACGAAGGCGGCTTCGGTGTCGTCAGCGACGTCCAATGGGCGGGCCTTCGACAGGTTCTCCGGGTTGACGACATCAGCTTCGGCAGCAGTCGAATGATCGAACTGTTGATGGGATCTCATGAACACGACGTCGACTACAGCTTGGGCGGCGCGTGGACGGCCGCAGAGGGAAGGCCTTTCCATGCGACCAGCGTGCAGCATGTCAGTCTAGTCGGATGGAGTACGAGCTCGGAGGAGTCCGCTCGAAGAAAGGCGCAGCATTTCCGAGGAATAGTTGGTCGGGCATGCGAACAGTTGCCTGGCGACCGACCGGGCGCAATCCATGTCGGTTACGAGGCAGTCGGTGGGAACACCGTTGAGGGACTCCGCCATCGTCTGAACAAGCAGCAGATGGAAAATTTCGATCCGGGGAGCAGCCAGCTTCAGGTCGTATACGGAAACTACTTCATGCCTGAGCATGTGACCGATCGCAACGAGAGTTCAGCCGTGACAGAGACGATCGCATGGTATCCCGCGAAGGACTCCAAAAGCGAACCGTTGGAAAAGCACATGTTGTTCGTCGACGAGGATCCTACTCCCGGCACCCACTTTAGTTCCTAGCCCTGAGACTCTGATGAACGCTCAGGAAGATTTGTCGTCTCCACGTCAGTCGATCCTATCCCAGCGCGGCCGGTCCCGGTCCGCCGGCTCACCGGCCGAGATCGTCACGGTCAGGGTCGCGGCGGGCAGCAACCGGCCGTCCCAGCGTCGCCCCGACAGTGTCTCGGAAATGATCCCGATGACTTTCTCGTCACCTCGCACGATCCTTGAAACGAGATCGTCACTCTCGCTGCGCAAGTCGAAGCCGTGCCGTGGTCCGCGGCCATCGAAAGAGCTGCGCCGGAGGTGAGGTTCGGCACCAGGGACATGCTGAACGATGAACCAGGAAAGCGGCGTGGCGGTCGTCAACAGCCCCTCATGCACGCCCCCCAACGTCTTTGGACAACCTTCGACGTCGGCGATGAATATCCCCGCGGCGAGGGTAGGGGAGCCGTTCAAGACATCATCCCTGATCTGGAGGCCAGTGGCGTAATCGAAGATCTCGGACCCTAATGCCTTCGACCGAAAATAGGACAGTTCTGATCTGGTCCGGTGGTCGAGCTCCTCGGGTCGTGGACAATACAGAAGGTAGCGGAAGAAGTCATCGTCGACAAACCGGATAAGCTCTCGAATGCGCGCGTCCTGGTTTGCATCGAACGCGTTGAACGTCGCCCTCGGCTCGTAGCGTCGACTCGGATCGTATCTTGTCTCGTAGATTCGCTTTGCCTGCAGAAGCCACGATCTCTGGCCCGACAGCTCAGGCTCGTAGTGATTTTCGTATCGAACGATCAGTCCGAGATCGGCTTGTGAAACACGGTTCTCGAAATCTTTGCGGTATGCGTGTGTTTCAAGGTTGAATGCGACCGACGTCGGATCTGAAACCGAAGCCAGATCGTCACGTAGGTTCTGGATGCTGTACCCAATCCCTTCGCGGAGCTGAACGTCTTCGTCGAGCAAGTCGACGAGCATCGCGGTCATTCCTTCCTCGTCGCGAGGCCGGGGGTAGGTCATGTACCTAGTAACATGCCGGTCAATGGCGTCGAAATACTTCAAAAGCTTGTCGATAGCAAATGACGAAAGCATAGAGTCTCCCTTCCGGTCGCGGATGGATTATGTCGCGTGTCGCTCGTTGTCCAGCCCATGAGCGATCGTCGCCTGGCACGGGTGTAGCCTCGTGACCAAGGAGGATAGGAGAATTAGGACGCCGCCGACCGCCGATCGAGAATGAGGACCTTTCCGTAGGACAAAAACGTGGCCCTGATCCACGACGCGATGTTCGGCATCGCGCATGGCTGCAACATGGGAGGGGTGTGCCTCGAGCGCCGCCAGCATCTCCAAGATCATGCGCTTAAGTTCGTTCCAATGTTCCGCTGGCGTAACGTCGTAGGAAAGCGCCGTTGCGGCACCGCCGTTGCACATCCAGTTCATCAGGTCGTAGTCTCGACTGTAGGGGTTGTCGATAAACCTCAGTACGAAGTCTTCATGGTTTCCACGAAGCAGCTTACTGCCGGAAACATCCCGGAGAGTTGTGATGACCAGGTCCATGGCCTGCCTGCTCCAGATCCACTGCAATGACACGCAACGCGAAAAGCAGACATATAAGCGCTCGGCGCCAAGGTCTCCTTCTGGCCCGGAACGCGGTGGGCCGGAAAACTATCTCGACGAGCGCATCTGGGACTTCGTGCTCTCATTGCCGAGATAGCTAGCGGCCTGGTGTGTGCTTACGCCTTCCACACACCCGTCTTTCATGCCACGACCTCCACGCGCGCTCCGCACAACTGCGCGTACTTGTGTCGCATCAACCAAAGCGCGAATGTCACCTTGAGGTAAGCGGTTTTCCTGCTAGTTTGATTGTGTTGGGGGAAGAATCGTGGACACAACAGGAAATAAGGACGGCGCGACCGCGCCGCCAGTAAAGCTGAAGTCTGTCGCCGCCACTATCCTCGGTGAGTTTTTTGATGTCCTGCAGGCAGAGGAAGGCTTCGAGGAAGTGACCCCCAGGCTCCGCAGGGTCGTCCTCGAAGACGGCGTCTTTGCCGAGCCTTCGATCCGCGCCGCTCTGTTTCCGGACGCATCATGATCCGGATCGACAAGATACATATCAAGGAATTCCGCGGCATTCGAGAGCTGACTCTCACCCTCAAAGGTCAGAACTTCGCGGCTTGTGGTCCAAACGGAACCGGCAAGAGCGGAATCGTGGATGCGATCGAATTCGTTCTCACCGGCAATATCTCGCGCCTAGCCGGCACTGGGACCGGCGGTCTGTCCGTCAAGGCTCACGGCCCCCACGTCGATAGCCGCAACAAACCGGAGGCTGCATCGGTTACACTCGACGTCATCATCCCATCGCTGGGTAACAAGAAGGCGCAGATCAGCCGTTCCGTGAAAACGGTGAACGCGCCGCAGATCAAGCCCGCCGACAAGGACGTTATAGCCGCCTTCGAGAGCGTGACCCTCCATCCAGAATTCGTCCTCTCGCGCCGCGAATTGATCCGGTACGTGCTTTCGGAGCCTGGAAACCGGTCAAAGGAAGTCCAATCGCTGTTGCGCCTCGACGATATCGAGAAGCTGCGCGGCGTCCTTCAGAAGATCGCAAATTCCTGCTCCAGAGACTTGCCTGGCTTCGAACGGGTAGAGAATGACTCCATCACCAATCTGCTCGCTGTCCTCGACACGCCACAGCTTTCCAAGAAATCCGTCCTGGATTCAGTCAATCCTCGTCGCGAAATCTTAGGTCTTGCGCCGCTTACCGACGTGGACGCCGCCACATCACTCAAGGATGGCTTGACGACCGCCACGGCAACTGCACCTGGGCGCGTTTCCAAGGTTCAGGCGACAGCCGACCTCGCGACGCTACGGGAAGCGCTGCAGGCGCTCCAAACGGATCCCTTCAAACAAGCATGCGCTACGGCTGAGGCAAACGCGGCCGAGCTCGGCAACGACGCGGACAGCATCGATGGTCTGTCTCGTGAATCCCTCTTGAAGTCTGCCCTGGCGCTCTATGATGGTTCTGCTTGCCCGGTCTGCGACACCCCGTTCGAGCCGGACGCGTTTACTGGTCACGTGGCTGGAAAGCTCGCGCATCTTGAGGATGTGAGCAAACGACGCGCTGCGATCGAGGCAGAACTGAAGCCGATCCTCGATACGGTGCACGCCGCGGGCACGGCCCTGAACACCATGATTGAGCACGCCGGCTTGTTCTCGCCGAAGATCGACGTCGGCCCGCTCGTCGAGTTCAAGCTTGCTCTTCGTACGTGTTACCAGCAGGTCCAAAAACTCCTGCCGCTTGACGACACCCGTGCGATCCTGACCATGGTCCACACTGTCCCGGACCTAGAGCCGTCGCTCACTGCTCTGACAACTGCGATTGCTGCAATTCCGGAGCCTACCAAGCAGGATGCGGCGCGCGACTTCCTTGTTCTCGCGCATGAACGACTCGATAACTACCGGAGGGCCAGACAGAACCACGCAGCCGGCCGAGTTCGCGCAGATCGGGCAACGAAGGTTTCGGCGACCTACGGCGCCGTAACGACGGGCGCTCTCGAAAAAATTTACAAGAACGTCGAGACGGCGTTTGCGAGCTACTATAGTAAAATCAACGAGGACGATGAGAAGGCGTTCTCGGCGAAGCTGATACCATCCATCGGGAAGCTAGGCTTCGATGTGGACTTTTATGGTCGCGGCCATTTTCCGCCTGGCGCCTATCATAGTGAGGGTCATCAGGACGGAATGGGGCTTTGCCTCTACCTCGCGCTCATGAGCCACCTGCTCGGCCAGAACTTCACGTTCGCTGTCCTCGACGACGTCCTAATGTCGGTCGACTCCGGACACCGACGTCAGGTCTGCACGCTCCTCAAGGAGATGTTCCCGAACACGCAGTTCATTTTCACGACCCACGACGAGATCTGGTTGCGGCATATGAAGTCGGAGGGTCTGATCAAAGGCCGCAACTTCGCGCACTTCCGGACCTGGACCGTGGATCTCGGACCGACTGAATGGGACGATCGCGACGTTTGGACCGAGTTGGAAGAGCATCTCGCCAAAAATGACGTACGAGCTGCGGCGGCGCTTCTGCGCCACTACCTCGAGCACTTCGCCAAGGAGGCTTGCGACCGTCTGCGTGCGAGCGTCGAATTTCGCGGTGACGCCCAATTCGCGCTGGGCGATCTTCTCCCCAACGCGACCAGCACTTTGGCTGACCTGCTGAAAAAGGCCAAGGTCGCGGCCAACTCCTGGAATCAGAAGGATGTTGTCGAGCGGATCAGCGCGATCGAGGCGGCTTACACCGAGGCCAAGACCAAGACCGGCTACGACAACTGGCAGATCAATACGGCCGTGCATTTCAACGAGTGGGCCGACCTCCAGAAAGAGGATTTCACACCTGTGGTCGCCGCGTTCCGCGGATTCACCAGTTCGTTTGGCTGTACCACCTGCGGCGAGATGTATTTCGTGGCTCCCGAGCGCGGCAAGAAGGAAGCTTTGCGCTGTGGGTGCGGAACCTTGAACTTGAATCTCTTGCGGAAGGGCGGCTAACCACAGCCGCCCGCCGATTTCACGGACAACCACGATAGGTGTCACACCTTCTTCTTGAGCAGCGACGGGCTGCGTACAGACGCCATCTTCCTATAACCAGCCCGATCGAAAACTGCGGCAACGGCCTCTCCCGCCTCTGCCAGCAATGCTGCCGGCGGGTTGTCATCCGGAATATAGAGGGCGGTGTATTCGACAGCCTCCTGACGCGTGATTGGCGTCACCGCGTGGAATACTCCAACCGCCTCCGCCAGCAATTCCTCGTCCTGGCAGTCGATTTCGACAAACACGTCGCGATCGTCATCGTACACATAAACGCCCGCATCATGAATGAAGGAGCTTAGGGACTGGCTGGACGGGTCCGAGAATTTGGCTGCGAATAGTGTATCTTCATAGCGACCGGAAGGTCCGCGGTAGAAGTCATGCCCAAATTTTTCCGCTGCAAGATCGACTGCCGGCTCGATCGACAACAGGCTCATGTAGCCGGTCTCAACCGGCGTCCCGTCGTACCCAAGGCTCTCGGTCACCAGCCCGAGCGCGACACCTGAAGCGTTCAACGCGGGGCCGCCGCTGAACCCACCCCGCGCCATCGCCGAGGCGATGAAATGGAGGACAGGCGCATGACGCACGCGAACCACGGCATTGATCTGTCCGAGCGTGACGATCTGACTGGGTATTGTCGTGAACGGAACAGGCGGATATCCAACAATGAGGATGTCCGACAGGACCAAGTCATTCTCTCCCAACTCATAATCTGTGTGCTGGCTGACGGCGATCACAGGCAATGGCGTGGTGCCCAGGTTGACCCGAAACACCGCGACATCCAGCCCCTCCGGTCCAAAATACGGCCCTTCCACAATCTCGAAACGGCGCGGAGGCGCCGTCCTTCCATCGGCTTCCTCGGCAAGACGCACCGACTTGGTGGTCGCGACTTCCCGGATGCTCACCCCATCGACCACGTGACGGGCAGTAACGAAGACACCTTCACCAATGTGGAAGGCCGATCCGATACCTTCGGCGCCATCGGTATTTACCACGGTCACGAACGCAACAGCTCCCGCTGCGCGGACATACGTTTCTTGAAATGCACTCGTTTTTGTCATCGCTATCCATATTTCGACTGGGCCCTCAGAACTTGAAGCCCGTCGTCCCTCCATATTAATGACAATGCGGGCAAATGGCGTCGCCCACACTTATGCCTTCCCGGTTTCGAGCCGAGTGGAAAATACCTTCGAGATTGTCCTCCACCCGATTCCTCTTTCTCCTTCGTGAAAGCCACCGTGATGTGAACGACACGGAAACGGGCGGACTTTTCGGCTTCCGGTTCAAATAGCGCAGTTAATCTGGGCATTTTTGCCCGCGTCGCTGAGAGGAGCATTCGTCCGTGGTTGAAGAGGAAATCTTCGATTGCATCAGGTAACGTTCATTCAGGGGGGGACGTCTAACAGCGAATGTGGTCTCGGGGTGCAGAACATGACCGGCTCCACTTCGACAACATCCAAGCGGTCCGTTTTCTGGGCAGCAAAGTATCGGAGAGGTCGACCGTAAGCGATCTCGATTGCGGCTAGCAATCCAGAGTGTTCAGCGCCACAGTCCAACGCAATTCGATTGCTGTAAATTTCCGGGCGCCCGGATTTTGAGATCGTGTGGCCGTGAACAACGACGCGGTCGAAATCGTAGTCGCTTTCCAGGAAGGGCGCTCTGATCGTTCTAAGATCCTTCGTCGTTTGATCGGGGAGTGGAATACCAGGGCGCAGTCCAGCATGTACAAAGATGTGCCCGGTATCGACGACCATCGGAACCGCCGACCTAAGAACGGCAAGGTGCTCGGGATGACGTTCGAGCAACTCGAACAAGTCGCGATGTGCCTCCCGGATGTCGTGGTACGGTCGTGAAGTATCAAGCCCGTAGGATGCCGCGCATGCAAGGCCGCCGTTTCGCATCCAATGGTCGAACACCAAATCCCGCTTTTCCGGCAGGTCGAGAAAGTAGAGGAGAAACTCCTCGTGATTACCCAGGATAAGCCGGCTGTCCGCACATCGCGCCAACTCCGCCACGACAAGGTCCATCGCATTTTTGCTATCTGGCCCGCGGTCGATGATGTCGCCCAGAAACACGATCCGGTAGTCGGTTGAAGATTGTGCATTGGCGGCCGCGATGTTGCCGAGCAACGCACCAAGAAGGTCAGCTCTTCCGTGGACGTCGGCGATGGCGTAGGTCTTCATGTGATGGGCCCCGATCTTTGCTGGTCGGATGAATACCTGGCGGAAGTTGCAGACTTATCAAAGGATTCCCGAGAATTTGAATCCTTGCCGGGCGGACATTGGATTCATCAGTTGTTACCCAATCCGGGATGCCGATTTTAAACGAGTCCGTTGCTATCTCCGTCGTCCGGTTGGAGATGGAAAATGATCGAAAAGAAATTCATCGAGCTACAAAACAGCCGTGTTGTTGAGATCCATATCGAAGGCGGGCGCTGGAAATATATGATCGCTGGTGGCGAAGAAATTGGCGAATGGGACGCCACGCTGATCCCACCCGATGCGGCCCAAGGATGGATCGTGCGCGGTCGCACTCCAAATCATGAAACAGGCGATCCATGGGTCGACGACCTGGGCGAAGGGCAGGGGCTGGACTATGATGCGGCTACGGCGCTCGCTATGGGCTTCATGGTGAGCCCGACCGACAAGTTCGGTTTTTTTGAAGGCAAGCCTTTTTCATACCTCGGCGATTTAGACGAGGGGACCATGTCGGCCGAGGCGCTTCCGCAATCCAACGCGAAGCGCGAGATGTACCTTGCGACCAGGGAAGGTGGAGGTTGGACAGCAACATGTTGCACTTCCTACTGGGACGAGGATCATCGTTACTTCATGATGAAACCGTTCGAGATAGTGCTAGGGTCGAAAGCCACCTGGGAGCGCGAAGATGCGATGCGCAGAGGACTGCATTGGTTGGTTCACGCATCGTTTATCGGTTTGCTTGATGGTCCTCGCCTGGGATAATTGCAGACAGGGTTGAAGCGATCGCGAAACCCGTGATCTCCATAGAGCACAGTTAAACGGGGTCGAATGAATATCGAAGACCTTTTGGCGCGCGACATCGATGAACACCTGGTTTCTTCGGGCTGGCTGAAGCTTGAAGGAGGACCCGTGGAGGAGAAGGCGCTCTCGGATTGGACGGAGATGGTCGCAAGGAGGCTTGGAACGCCCACCCGCGGTCGGTCTCTGCCCGTCGTTGAGATTCTAAAACCGCGGCGGCCGGGCGAGGCGCCTTCAGCATCATTGAGCGGAAAATATGGGTTCGAGCAGTTTCCCTTCCATGTAGATGGGGCGCACTGGAGCACTCCGGCACGCTTTCTTGTGCTCGCGTGTTTACGAACTGATGAGCACCGGACACCCACGTTGCTGGTCGACCGCATGGCGATTGCTCTCACTTCAGACGAAGAAGCCCTCTTACGTTCCGCCGTCTATCTGGTTCGGAACGGACGAAACTCTTTCTACGCCAGCATCGTGAGCATTGGGCAGCCTTTCGTCCGGCTCGATCCCGGCTGCATGGAGCCGCTTTCCCCTGAAGGAGAGGCGGCCCTGCGACTATTCTCTGGCGAACGGCTCTCGCCACACGTTCAACGGATCACCTGGAACGCGGGCGACGTCACAATAGTCGACAACTGGCGCATGCTACACGCGCGCGCCCCGGTTCAATCAACAAACTCGGACAGGGTCCTACTTCGATGTCTCGTCATGTAGCGAAGGCCGTTCAAATCGCTCTCTCTCATGAAGCCCTCTTCGGCAAGGCGAAGGCGTATATCGGTCGGGCCCTTCTGAGGAAGGAGCAAGGCGACACCGACGAATACCAGCTTTGGGCGTCGCTCGCCCTGGAACTGATCGGAAAGGCGCTTCTTGCTCGCATACATCCGAGCCTCATCGTCGATCCCACCCACTTCGAATCCTTGTTCGCTGCGTCGGGTATAAACGTGTCGACAGACGTGAAGACGATCACCGCGAAGACCTTGTTCGAGCGCTTGCGTCACATTGCACCGCGTTTCGATGAAAAGGTGAGGAAGTTCTGTGTTGGTATCGCGCTACGCAGGAACTCCGAGCTTCATTCAGGCGAGACGCCTTTCAAGACGATGCGCCTGGATGCCTGGGAGGCCCAATATTGGCATGCAGGTCAGATCATCCTCGAACAAATGGATGCAACCTTGGAAGACTGGCTCGGCGCGAGCGCGGCCAAGGCGCCGAAAGAGATCATCAAACACGCTGCAGCCGCGAAGCAACAGGCGGTCGAGGTCAGGGTTGATCGCGCACGAGAGGAGTTCGAGCACAAGAAGAAGGCAGATCGCGAGAAGGTCATCGCCGACGCGGCGGCACGAACTGCGAACCACTACAAGGACCGTTTCAGCCTTAATTGCGATAAGACTTGGGAGGTGGAGTGTCCATCCTGTCGAGCACGCGCTTTTCTAGCGGGCATTCGCTTCGATGAAGTAGTCGTCGACACCTACAGTGGCGAAGATGGTGCCTGGGAGGAGGTCGAAACCCAGTACTCGGCGGAAGAGTTTTTCTGTCCGGTATGTGAGCTCGCTCTGACCGATTCGGATGAAATTGAGTACGCTGGATTGGACATCGACTTTGCGGAACGAGAGGAACGCGAGCTCACCTACGAGCAGGATTATGGAAATGATTAGCGATGAGGCGTTGTTCAATGGCGGAGCCTCACCAAGAAGTCTTGCCGTAGTGCCCTCCAGCCGTCGCGAAATACCCCGGTCGTAGACAGCCCGACGGACACAGCAAGGGACGGTTTTTTTCGTGAATGTCGGTCAGTCTTTGGACGAGGTCGATTGCGCCGTTACCCAGGCTTGATCGTTTTACCAAGCCTACCACCGAACATTCGGTGGTAGCTGTAGTTCACGAATTCCAGCGTACTCGGGAACCATCCCCAGGTAGCCCGGCTGATCGACATCACCGACGTTGCCGAACCGGTTTCTTCAGTCACGCGACGCTCGAGGGCAGCGTCTACGCTTGGCGCTTCCGGACACGCGCTGCCTATCGTAGGAGCGCTCGACCGATCCATCATAGCGGCATCGGGATCTGGATGCTTCCCGCCGCCTCTCCAGACGCCCGTGTCCAGCCAGTCCTCGTAGAACACCAGCCACCTGACGACAGCGGGAATGACATGGTCGCCAATGTATACGCTTGGACTGAACGGTTCGTCCGTCGGATCCCAAGCGCAGAGAGCGGGACTGTGGTCCGGCTGACGGTATCTGTAGACGTGCGGCGTGCGCTCGCCGGTTCCCCGTGCGTCAGGTGCGATTAGCGGGTCTAGGACTTTTACCGTTATATAAGGATGGGAAAGGGTGACCTCGTCCCAAAAACGATTCGGAAGGTATCTGATCCATATCCGGTACGTTTGAGAAATTGGAGCGAGCGTTCCTTCCCACGTTGCAAACCATTTGCCGTCGAACGTCATCCGGAAGCCTGGATAGAGGGAACGCATATGCGCATCTTGCTCTGCAGTCGAATACCACGCCAGTTGTCAGTCTCCCCATGGCGAGGTTCGAGGAGTGGGGCGGGCGTAGGACGGCGTTGCGATCGATGCCACGGCGGCGACCTTTCCCGTCGACGGTATATGCGCTGCGATCCCGCCGCGATCCTCGTTCACCTGACGATCCATGAACTTCCGGACCGAATCGGCGGCCGACCGTTCGCCGAACAGCTTTTCCAACGTCTTCCGCATCTCTGGGAGAGGAAGCCCGCTGCGTAGCCGCTGTAGGTCAACGGCGAAGGCGCGCAGTTCGTCGGTAAAGATACGTTGCGAGTGCAGGTCTTCTGGCCAGCGGTCTGTCAGTACGTCGTAGGGATTACAGGCAGGATTGATGACCTCGTAGCTCGCTCCGTTGCGTTCCGCCGTTTCGAGAGCCGATATAAGGCAGACAACCTGATGGAGCAGCTCTTCGGACAGGCTCGACGTCCTGTTCGCGTTCAGTGCGACGGAGTGAGCGAGAACGACGGACGGGGGTAGGCGCAGGGCGCCGTGCCGTGCGTCGTAGGCAAGGTTTCTCCAGCGTTTGATGAGCTGGAGCGCGATCACGGCGCGAGACTTGCGGTAAGCCGGATCTTGGTTGGGAACCGGATCGGCCTCCGACTCTGCCTTAGGGAGGCGGAGCCGTTCGTAATCCAAGGACTGCCTTTCGAAGAACTGACCGAACGCGGCTTCCGGCGGCGTCTGCCTCAGAAACCATTCGGCGAAGCCCCACGGGTTGGCGACGAGCCGTGCCTTGTCGAAGCCCGTCGCTGCCTTCTTGGAGTGAAAGATGAAGCTCGTCCGTTCTTCGAGCGACGGGATGAGAACCGCAGGCGTAACGTCCAGATGCATGCCATCGTACTTCACCGTGACGCAACGGCTCTTCCGCTCGGTCTTGCCGTAGTAGCGCGACCCCGGCTCGCCCCGGATGGCGGTATGGAGCGTGGAAAGAACATGTTCAGGATCTGTTTCGGGATGCAGGCTCACCTGGATCATGGCGTCGATATCGAAGTCGGCATCTTCCGCATGTCGCGCCGTCGTCGCGCCGATCGAAAATCCACCTTGCGCGTAGAAGGACCCGATGAGGCCCGACAGCGGACTGGCTTCGCGTTCCAACCATTGATGGATCGCGTGATAGTGACTAACGGCGAGACGATGATCGGTCGGCGTGAGCTGGATACGAACAGCGATGTCGGCGAGTAGGACGTCGAGCGGGCTGAAGGCCGCGATCTCGCGAAGGATGGGATCCGTATAGTTCATCTGGCGACTCCTATGCTTGATGAACAACATCGAGCGTCTGGCGGAAGCCGCCGAGCGCCCAGTTGTGGTCGTAGATGCGCATCGGGAGGTGGGCCTTCGGCATCCAGACCCGGCCGAGCTCTATCGCTGCGGAGACAGGAATCGCAGGAAAGAGGTGAACGATATCCGTGTTTCCGTGCCGGTCCTTGATGGCTTCAAAGACGGCTCTAAGCTCCTTCCGCCACAGAGCAAGATCGCTCCGGGTTCGAAGGATGTCGTTGTTGGCATCTTTCGCGGATAGAGACCATACCGATACATCTTCGCCAAGGACGGCCATGATGCGGTGGTCGTCGATCGGCCCGCTGACGCCCAGCTTCAGAGCGATCACCGATCCCTTGGAATCAGGCTCATCTCGAACGAGTTCCATTTTTCCAGGTTCGTTCTGCCATTCCCAGGTCGTCGGCTCGCGGACCCGCTGCCGGACATGAGCTTCCGAGATGTCTGAAATCAGCCGGCCGAGCTCGATCAAAAGCGGCATGGGAGCGAGCCCGAAGACCGCCAGCCGGTTGATTTCATTTCGCTCGAGCCTGCCCTTTACCCGCTCCTGGTACTTGTCTCGAAGGAGACGCTGTTGGAGCGGCCAGTAAGCGGGATCGCTATCAGGAATTCCAAGATCGGGAACGTCCAGATCGATCATGCCATTTCGGACAGGATAAAACTCCGGCAGTAGGGCGTCTTTGACTGCGTCAGTATTCACCGGAGACTCGTTCTTGCCGATCCCTGCCGCGAAGCGGATGACATGACAGCCACGGTCGCGCGCAATTGACGTGACAGCCTCGATGCGATCCTCGTGCTCGGCCTTCATTTCCCGCAGGAGATGGTCTGGATATTCTCGCCACGTGGAGCTTCCATCAATGAGCCTGTGATGCGTATCGCATAACAGCATCAGGTTCGATGGATCAGTCGAGAGCTGCGGCGAGAGAACCTCATCTCCGCGCGGGCCTTTGGGAGCGTCTGAGACGATGTGCGCGATGTAGGCCCTGTTGAGATCGTCCTTCCCAGTCAGCAGATCGCCGATCAGGTTGCAGTTGCAGCCGCGGAATTCACAGCGACCGGCGGCACGCGCCCAAACGATGGCTTTGACATTTTGCGGAAGGGAGGGGCGGCGCTTGGCGCTTTTTTCAGCCGCTCGCTGCTCGTCAAGAGCTTCAAGCGCATCCGACACGACGGGTCTCCCACTGCTTCGACTGGCTCGGACCTTCCGGGCGACCGGCAAGGTCGCGGAAAGATTTGCATTGCACGCGAACTCGGAAGTTATTCACGTCAGTCTGCATGTGGTGTTTCTTTCCGTTCATTCCTTTCTCTGAGTCAAGTTTCCTATGATCGTTACTTGTTCGAGAAAGTCGTTTTTTCTGTCGCTTTACTTCTTTCGCTCTGGCTGTCGCTTCCTGATAGAAGAAGATCAGCCGTTTATTGGTGATTTTCTAGTTCTCGAAGGCCGCAGCGGATGTTGCGGCCTTCGTTTTATTGCGTCATTTTAGTGGCTATGCGTCAAATTCATTGGCTGCCTACACTACACAACTACCGCCTACTCAGCTGCACCCGCTCGTAGCACCACACGTGTCGCACTTCTCACAAGTCCCGTTCCGCACCATCGTGAAGTTCTGGCACTCCGAGCACATGTTGCCGGTATAGCCCTGCATGATCGAGCGCTGGCGGCGTTCGGCTTCGCGCTTCTTGGCTTCGGATTTCGCCGTTGCCGCGTCGGCTGCCGCCTTGTCGGAGAAGAGGGCCGTTGCGTCGCTGGTGAGTTCCTCGGTCACCTCTTCGGCGATCTCTTCCGCCAGTTCCTTGGCGCGCTCTTCGTAATCGCGCTTGAAGGCGACGATTTCGGAGGTGGCGATGGCGACCGTCGGCTCCAGCTTGCGGGCAGCCGCGCCTGCAAAGGCGGTCACGGTGCCGGTGGAAGCGGCGCGGGCAGGGGCGGCGGTGGCCGCACCTTTGGGTTCGCCTGCCTGGCGTTCGCCGCCGGTGCCGGACACCAGGGTCGGCTTGTAGCCGCGGGTCCAGCCGGTGGAGAGCAGGTTGGTCTTGCCTTCCTGGATGCCCTTGCCAAGCGCGGTGTTCGAGAAATCCGACGTATCGACATGCGCCAGGTCATGGCGGCCGAGATAGGAGACGGCAAGCTCGCGGAAGACATAGTCGAGGATCGAGGTAGCGTTCTTGATCGCGTCATTGCCGATGACCATGCCGGCCGGCTCGAACTTGGTGAAGGTGAAGGCCTCGACATATTCCTCGAGCGGCACGCCATATTGCAGGCCGAGCGAGATGGCGATGGCGAAATTGTTCATCATCGCACGGAAGGCAGCGCCTTCCTTGTGCATGTCGATGAAGATCTCGCCGATGCGGCCGTCGCCGAATTCGCCGGTGCGGAGATAGACCTTGTGTCCGCCGACGGCGGCCTTCTGGGTATAGCCCTGGCGGCGGTTCGGCAGCTTCTCGCGTTCGCGCGAAACTCGTTCGATCACCCGCTCGATGATCTTCTCGGTGACGGTAACGGCCTGGGCGGCCAGCGGCGCCTGCAGCAGTTCCTCCAGCGCATCCTCGTCGTCTTCGTCCTCGATCAGCGAGGAATTGAGCGGCTGCGACAGTTTCGAGCCGTCGCGATAGAGCGCGTTGGCCTTGAGGCCAAGCTTCCAGGAGAGCATGTAGGCGTTCTTGCAATCCTCGACGGTCGCCTCGTTCGGCATGTTGATCGTCTTGGAAATTGCGCCGGAGATGAACGGCTGGGCAGCCGCCATCATGCGGATATGGCTTTCGACCGAGAGGTAGCGCTTGCCGACCTTGCCGCAGGGATTGGCGCAATCGAAGACCGGCAGGTGCTCATTCTTGAGGAAGGGCGCGCCTTCCAGTGTCATCGCACCGCAGACATGGATGTTGGCGGCTTCGATGTCCTTCTTCGAGAAGCCGATATGGTCGAGCAGGCTGAAGCTCATGTCGCCGAGCTGTTCGTCGGAAACCTTCAGCGTCTCCTTCAGGAAGTCGGCGCCGAGCGTCCACTGGTTGAAGACGAACTTGATGTCGAAGGCGCTCTTCAGCGCGGCGTTGACGGCTTCGACCTTCTCGTCGGTGAAGCCCTTGGTCTTCAGCGTCGACGGATTGACAGCCGGTGCCTGGTTCAGGTTGCCGTGGCCGACGGCATAGGCCTCGATCTCGGCGATCTGGCTTTCCGAATAGCCGAGCGTGCGCAGCGCGTCGGGCACGGCGCGGTTGATGATCTTGAAGTAGCCGCCGCCGGCGAGCTTCTTGAACTTGACGAGGGCGAAGTCGGGCTCGATGCCGGTCGTGTCGCAATCCATGACGAGACCGATCGTGCCGGTGGGCGCGATGACCGAAACCTGGGCATTGCGGTAGCCATGCTGTTCACCAAGCTCGAGCGCCTTGTCCCAGGCCGATTTGGCGTGGGCGACGAGATCCTGGTCCGGGTTTTCCGAATGGATCAGCGCGACCGGGTTGATCGACAGCGCCTCATAGCCGGAGCTCTCGCCATGCGCCGCACGGCGATGGTTGCGAATGACCTTGAGCATGCTCTCGCGGTTCGGCGCGAAGTTCGGGAAGGGCCCAAGCTCGGCAGCCATTTCGGCCGAGGTGGCATAGCAGATGCCGGTCATGATCGCGGTCAACGAGCCTGCAATGGCGCGGGCCTCAGTGGAGTCGTAGGGAATGCCTGTTGACATCAGCAGACCGCCGATATTGGCGTAGCCGAGGCCGAGCGTGCGGTATTCGTAAGAGAGTTCGGCAATGCGCTTCGACGGGAACTGCGCCATCATCACCGAGACTTCGAGCACGACGGTCCACAGGCGAACCGCATGTTCGTAGTCGGCGATGTTGATGCGCTTGGTGGCCTTGTCCTTGAACTGCAGCAGGTTCAGCGAGGCAAGGTTGCAGGCCGTGTCGTCGAGGAACATATATTCCGAGCATGGGTTCGAGCCACGGATCGGGCCGCCGGCCGGCGAGGTGTGCCAGTCGTTCATCGTCGTGTTGAAGTGGATGCCCGGATCGGCCGAGGCCCAGGCAGCGTAGGAAATGGTTTCCCAGAGATCGCGTGCCTTCAGCGTCTTCATCACTCGGCCGTCCTTGCGGGCGGTCAGGTTCCATTCGCCATCATTCTCGACGGCGCGCAGGAAGTCGTCCTTGATCGAGACGGAGTTGTTGGAGTTCTGGCCGGATACCGTGAGGTAGGCTTCCGAATCCCAATCCGTGTCGTAGGTCTTGAATTGGAGATCCTTGTAGCCCTGGCGGGCAAACTGGATGACGCGCTGGACGTAGTTCTCGGGAACCTGGTCCTTCTTGGCGGCGCGGATTTCGCGCTTCAGGGCAGGGTTCTTGTTGGGGTCGTAGCAATCGCCGTTGTCGCCGCCTTCGCAATTGAAGCAGGCCTTCATGATCGCCTTCAGATGCTTGGCGACAACCTTCGAGCCGGTCACGAGAGCCGCAACCTTCTGCTCTTCCTTGACCTTCCAGTTGATGTATTCCTCGATATCGGGATGGTCGATGTCGACGACCACCATCTTGGCGGCGCGGCGTGTCGTGCCGCCCGATTTGATGGCGCCGGCGGCGCGGTCGCCGATCTTCAGGAAGCTCATCAGGCCGGAGGAGCGGCCGCCGCCGGAAAGCTTTTCGCCTTCGCCGCGCAGCATCGAGAAGTTGGAGCCGGTGCCGGAGCCGTATTTGAAGAGGCGCGCTTCACGCACCCAGAGGTCCATGATGCCGCCTTCGTTGACGAGATCGTCCTCGACAGACTGGATGAAGCAGGCATGCGGTTGCGGGTGTTCGTAGGCCGACTTGGACTTGGTCAGCTTGCCGGTGAAGGGATCGACGTAGAAATGACCCTGGCCGGGGCCGTCGATGCCGTAGGCCCAATGCAGGCCGGTGTTGAACCACTGCGGCGAGTTCGGGGCGACACGCTGGGTGGCGAGCATATAGGCAAGCTCGTCCTTGAAGGCCGAGGCATCTTCCTCGGAGGAGAAATAGCCGCCCTTCCAGCCCCAATAGGTCCAGGTGCCGGCAAGACGGTCGAAGACCTGGCGCGCATCGATTTCGGAGCCGGTCTGTTCGTCCTTGGACAGGGTCTTCAGCGCAGCATCGTCGGGAACGGAGCGCCACAGGAAGGAAGGAACATCGTTTTCCTCGACCTTCTTCAGTCGGGTGGGAACGCCGGCCTTGCGGAAATACTTCTGCGCCAGAACGTCGGTCGCGACCTGGGAGAACTGCGCGGGAACATCGATATTCTCGAGGCGGAACACGATCGAACCGTCGGGGTTCTTGATCTCGCTCGTCGCCTTGCGGAATTCGATATCCGCATAGGCGCCTTGGCCGGCCTTCGTGAAACGACGTTCGATGCGCATTGTCTTGACCTCGTGTTGGCGCCTGGTCCCCGCGACCTCGGCGCAAAATTCCTATCCGGCGGCACTTTGTCGTCGCGCAGCCAGTCTCGTTTCCGTATTGTGACAGGGGTGTCATCCGGAGATGTCCTTCCTGTATCTTGTGGTGATGGTGGCTGCAAACACTAAATATAGTATTAACAGCTTATTATCGCCAGCCCCGATGTCACTTTTTTTGGAGGCTGAAAACCGCGCAAAAATCCTGTCGGGCCTGAACTGTTTCCGGTCCATCGCCCTGATTCCGCGTCCTAATTTTCAAAAGGGAACCGGGCTCGTTACCTCCGGTCCTGTCGCCGCCGCAACATCAGGATCAGTAAAGTTTGAAACAGCTGATTCCGTCAAGGGCTGGCTTTTAATTGATTGCTAACCACAACATGTTGTGGATGCGCCTGTGGAGATTGGGGAAAGCCGGGGAGCGCTGATATTACAATGGCTTGCAGGTGTTGCCGGCTAAGGAAAAGGTCGAAACGGCAAAAAAGCGTCATGCGGCAAATCTTGTGATGGCATTTCCGGTGCAAATGGGCATGCCGATTCGCCCGGGTGCAAGTGCCTGTCAAAGCGCATCGATGGCGATGGTAACGATGGCGACGCCGATAGGCCTGTTCTCTTCGTCCATGACGACGAAGCTCGCCTGCGTCTCGAGATTCTGGGTGGATTCGTTGCGTTCCGCCCGGTCGATGAAGATCTCGCGGGAGCCGCTGGCGAAGGTTTGGAGATATTTCTCCTCGTCGCCCTGCCAGAAGTCGGCGGTGATGGTGCTCTGCCCGACATTCAGCCCATGCGAGTCCGTGACGAAAAATTCGAGAATCGCGCCCTGCGAAGCATCCTGATTTTCCCTCAGGTACTGCGACACGGATTTGTCGAGCAACAGCTTGACCATCTGCAGGTGGTGCTGATTGACTTCCGACCGGTAGGTCTCATCGAGTACCCGCATATCCATTTCGCTGACATTGCCGAATTTCGCGTTCTGCTCGGCAATGGCCTTCAGTACCAATGGCGTTTCCACAATTGGTCGGATCCGCTTCTCGACGTAGTCGTGCACGAGGGGAACGTAGGCAGGCTCAGCGTGGACAGGCGCCAGCGGCAACAGAAAGGTCCCCAGCCCGACAGTCACAACCGCTCCTATATGCCCCCATCGAGCCATCTTGCTTCCCTATACCCGTATTGTTCGCCGCACGCTTGAGGCGCAACCCGACACGATTCGCATCTGTCGATTTTATGAGCAAAAGATAAAATAGATGTGCAGATCCCGATAGCGGATTCCGAAGACCTCGCTGACAAAATCTGGAACAATTTCAAGTAGTAAATACGATTGTCGCGCGCTTTGGTCTGTAACGATCAGCCCGCGCCCTTGGCGATCGGCTCCTGATAGGTGAAACCCATGTCCCAGGGGAAATAGATCCAGGTATCCTGGCTCACCTCGGTAATGAAAGTGTCGACCGTCGGCACGCCCCTCGGCTTGGCGTAGACGCAGGCGAAATGTGCCCTCGGCAGCATGGTGCGCACCTGTGCGGCGGTCTTGCCGGTATCGGTCAGATCGTCGACGACCAGCACGGCTTCGCCGCCATTCTCCATAAGTTCGGGCGCTATTCCCTTGAGCAGCACCATGTCACCCTGGTTCACATAGTCATGATAGGACGCGACGCAGACGGTCTCGATCAGCCGGATGTTCAGTTCACGCGAGATGATCGCGGCCGGAACGAGGCCGCCGCGGGTGATGCAGACGATCGCCTTAAATGTCTGATTCAAGCCGGCAAGCCGCCAGGCAAGGGCGCGCGCATCGCGGTGGAACTGATCCCAGGAAACGGGAAAGGCTTTATCGGGAAGGGACATCGGGCTGCTCCGCGGCATGAAAAAACGACACGCCGTTGGCCGGCGACCGGACAGGCTTGAAGCGGCGATTGGCAAAACGCAAATCGCGCAGCCGGAACTGCGCGAGAGGGGGCCGAGCTCGAAGCTGTCATCGGTCGCCGCAATTAGCGGGATTTGCCGGCAAAAGGCAAGAGCAGCCAATCAACGCGACAACAGGGTCAGCGCCGTCATCGATTGCAGCAGGGTCTTGGTCGTGCCGCCGAAGATCATCTGCCAGAGCCAGGAGTGCGTATAGGCGCCCATGACGAGAAGATCGATGCTGCTGTCCGAAAGCCGGTTCTCGATGACATGCGATGCGCTTTTGTCCACACTTTGTGCCGTCGAAAGCGTCGTCTTCACGCCATGACGCGCAAGCGTCGCGGCGATGTCGGCGCCTGCCGTCAGCGGCGATTGCAGCGCCGTTTCGGCCGGATCGACCGAAAAGATCTCCACCTCGTCGGCGGCTTTGAGGATCGGCAGCGCGTCGAAGGTCGCGCGCGCCGCCTCCTTCGAACCGTTCCAGGCGATCAGCACGCGCTTGATCGGCTTCGGTTGGCGGATGATATAGGGGATCATCAGCACCGGCCGACCGGTTTCGAAGAGAAAGCTGTCGACGTCGACGTGGCTGTCGGAAGGTCTGGCCGGGTCGGCCTGCGAGGCGATCAAGAGGTCGGCGCTGCGCGCACTTTCGATCAGCGGCGCGGAGCCGTATCCGGTCGATGTGGCAAAGCTGCGCCACTCGGAGGAGGCGCCTGATGCCTCCGCTTTCGCCCTGAAGATGCGCTCAACCGCAATCGTTTCGCTATGCGCCATGTCCTGCAGCGCCTGCACGGCAACGGGATCGGGGATTTCCATCGGCGCCACTAGCGGCACGGCGGAGATGATTTCGGCATGCAGGCCGATCACATGGGCGCCGCTTTCAGCAGCGATGGCAAAGGCGAAATCGGCAACCGCGGTACTATTGTCAGATGTATCGAGAATGGCGAGAATGGTTTTGTAAGACATATCAATTCTCCTTGCGCTGAAACGGCTTGCGCGAGGGAAGGAATGCGCCGGACCGTTCTCCTGTTCCTTGATAGGGATCAAGGATGCCCCAGGTTCCGGCGTTGCCCTCAAGCCTCGGCGGAATGGTTTTCGGCAATGTCCTTTCTTTGGCGGATAGCGTCGATCATCGCCCGCACCTCGGCGCCGGCTGCATCGATAACCGCCTGGGAGCGGCCGCGCACGACGATCTCGGTCGAGAATTTCTGGCCGATATAACGCGGGTAGGAGCCGATGCTGGTCTCCGGATGTGCTTTCTGGATCGCGGTCAGCGGCGTACCGATCTCACCTTCGCCGTAAGGGCAGGCGATGGCGAGCGAAAGCACCGGCGTGCCGGTTCGAAGCGTCGGCAGCACATTGTCGACCATCGCCTGGAAGACCTGCGGCACACCGGCCATGACGTAGACGTTGCCGATGATGAAGCCGGGCGCGGTCGAGACCGGATTGGGAATATGGGCAGCCCCGCGCGGCATGCGCGCCATGCGCTGGCGCGCCTCGGTGAATTCCATTTCACGGCGCCGATACATCTCGGCAAGCAGCGTCATCGCCGTCTCGTCATATTCGCAGGGCACGCCGAAAGCCTTGGAGATGGCGTCGGCGGTGATGTCGTCATGCGTCGGCCCGATACCGCCCGAGGTGAAGACATAATCATATTTGCCGCGAAGCGCGTTCAGCGCCTCGACGATCGCGTCCTCGTCGTCGGCGACGATGCGCACTTCCTTGAGATCGATGCCGGAAAGCGTCAGCAAATCGGCGAGATGGCCGATATTTTTATCCTTGGTGCGGCCGGAGAGAAGTTCGTCGCCGATGGCGAGCATGGCGGCGGTGACGACGATGTCTTGGCTCATAGGATGTTCCGTGATGTGAGGCTGGGGAATAGGTAGCGCCGTTCGGTCGCTTTGCAAACACCAAGAGCATGATGCCGAAAAGTGCAGGCGGGTTCGGACGACATGATGCTCTAACTTTTAAATTGGGGCGATGCGTCATTTTTGCCGAAATGAAAACCGCAAGCGAATTTTCGTCTCCGGGTGTTGAACACTGAGTTCTTGAGGGCGGGGCTTTGTTCAACCAGGCGCGCTGATAGAAGTCACGTCGGGCACGAAATTCAACGATGTTTCAAGGAAGATAGAAGATGGCGAAGGTTCTCGTTCTTTATTATTCGGCTTACGGCCATATCGAAACCATGGCCTATGCCGTCGCCGAAGGCGCGAAATCGGCCGGTGCCGAGGTCACCGTCAAGCGCGTTCCGGAACTGGTTCCGGAAGATGTCGCCAAGGCTTCCTATTACAAGGTCGACCAGGCGGCTCCGATCGCCACCGTCGATGAACTGGCGGACTATGACGCCATCATCGTCGGCGCCGGCACCCGATTCGGTACGGTCGCCTCGCAGATGCGCAATTTCTGGGATCAGACGGGCGGCCTCTGGTTCGCCGGTAAGCTTGTCGGCAAGCTCGGTTCGGTCTTCACCTCTTCGGCAACCCAGCACGGCGGCCAAGAATCGACCATCCTCGGCTTCATCCCGACCTTCCTGCACCAGGGCATGGTCGTTGCCGGCCTGCCTTACGCCTTCCAGGGCCAGATGGGCACCGAGGAAGTCAAGGGCGGCTCGCCTTACGGCGCCTCCACCATCACCAACGGCGACGGCTCGCGCCAGCCTTCCGAGATCGAGCTGGAAGGCGCGAAATACCAGGGCGCCCATGTCGCCAAGCTTGCTGCCAAGCTCGCCTGATCTTTGACGCTGAAATAATGAAGGCGCGGCGGGCATGGGGCTCGCCGCGCCTCTTTTTGTCCACAGACTGGCGGCCCTTGATCAGTGGCGGCTTTCGAGCGGAAATGCTTGGCCGATCATTCGTCGGTGCTGCCGGCCAAAACAGGCGCGATTTTTACGCCTCCCGGCTCTTCCCATCGCCAATGGCGCAAGATATTGAAAATGCCGCAAGCGGGCGTGGCGAAACTGGTAGACGCAAGGGACTTAAAATCCCTCGGCCTTGGCTGTACGGGTTCGACCCCCGTCGCCCGCACCACAACTATCCACTTTGAATTTGCCCGCATCTGCGCGTAAAAGCGTGTTTTTGCTTGACAATGACATTTTCGATGCAAGGATTGCGCCGCGACAGTAAGGCGGTTGAGTAAGTATTGTCTTGTGGGAGTAAGACGATGGTTTACGATTGGAATGGGACCAAGGTTCGGCGTATCCGGATCTTCAAGACCAGCGTCGCACTTGTTCTCGGAACTGCGATAGCTGCGATACCACTGTTCTTCTGGGCAGTGCAGTTGAGCGATTTCTAACTCGAGATAATCAGCGTTCTGCGAAAGGAAGCGCGTTTGGCGCTTTGGTCTCGCGCCACCTGTTGATCACCCAGCCAGCCAGCAGCCCGAGGGCTGCGCCCATCGCCTTGATGCTCGCGTCATGCAGGCGCGGATGGCGGGTAGGCGCGAGATATTGCAGATATTCGATGGCGAATGCGCCGACGATCAGCAGCACCGCCACCATCTTCCACTGTTTGGGATAACCGAGCGCAAAGGCCAAGCCGACGAGAAGATAGGCGGCCGCACGGTCGACATCGACCGTGGTGACCGTGTCCGGCCTCTCTCCGATCGGGGAAACCGTAGCGAAGATGATGAAGGCAAGCAGCAGCCAGGCGAGCGGTTTTGCGAATTTGAAGATCATCATAGCTTCATATAAGTGGCCGCCCTTTTCATTGACAGTTAAAATCAGGTCATGTGCCGCCAATTTCGCGATTGGCTTAAGAAAGCCTTCCTCGGAGCGAACCTGTCCGGGAGCGAACCGGAAACGGCCGAAACGGGCTTTCTTTTGCCGGTCGGCTCGTGCCATAGCGGCGGTGGTATTCTTGAGAATGGACCACGCCCGTGACGAAACTTGATGTCGAAAGTGCCGAAGAGGCAATGCGCAGCCTGTTTCCGGCAACGCCGCTGCAGCTCAATGATCATCTGTCGGCCCGCTACGGGGCCGATATCTGGCTGAAGCGCGAGGATCTGTCGCCGGTGCGCTCCTATAAGATCCGCGGCGCCTTCAATTTCTTCCGCAAGGCGATCGGGCAGGGTGCGGCCGGCAAGACCTTCGTCTGCGCCTCGGCCGGTAATCACGCCCAGGGCTTTGCCTTCGTCTGCCGCCATTTCGGCGTGCCGGGCGTCGTCTTCATGCCGGTGACGACACCGCAGCAGAAGATCGACAAAACGCGTATGTTCGGCGCCGAATTCATCACCATCCGGCTGTTCGGCGACTTCTTCGACCAGTGCTACCAGGCCGCGCGCGAACACGTAGAGGCGGTCGGCGGTGTCATGGTGCCGCCTTTCGACCATGCCGACATCATCGAAGGCCAGGCGACGGTGGCCGCCGAAATCATGCAGCAGCTGCCGGAAGGAACGGTGCCAGACATGGTCGTCCTGCCGGTCGGCGGCGGCGGACTTGCTGCCGGCATCACCGGCTATCTCGACGGCACCGTGCCAAAATCGGCTTTTGTCTTCACCGAACCAGCCGGCGCGCCGAGCCTTAAGCGCAGCATTGAGGCGGGCGCGGTAGTGACACTTGCCAAGGTCGACAATTTCGTCGACGGCGCGGCGGTGGGGCGCATTGGCGACCTGAACTTCGCCGCTCTTCGCGATTTCCCGGCAAGCCAAGTGCAACTGATGCCGGAGAACGCCATCTGCGTCACCATTCAGGAAATGCTGAATGTCGAAGGCGTCGTGCTGGAGCCGGCCGGCGCCCTGTCGCTGACGGCGATCGCCGCGATGGACGTCCAAGCGATCCGCGGCAAGACCATCGTCGCTGTCGTCTCCGGCGGCAATTTCGATTTCGAGCGCCTGCCTGACGTAAAGGAAAGAGCCATGCGTTACGCAGGGCTGAAGAAATATTTCATCCTGCGCCTCGCCCAGCGCCCCGGCGCGCTGCGGGATTTCCTCAATCTGCTCGGCCCCGACGACGATATCGCCCGCTTCGAATATCTGAAGAAATCGGCGCGCAACTTCGGCTCCATCCTGATCGGAATCGAAACCAAGGCGCCAGAGAATTTCGCCCGGCTGATCGGAAATTTCGAAGCAGCCGGCATGGGTTACGAGGATATCACCGAAAACGAGATCCTCGCCAACCTGATCATTTGACTTGGCGACAGCGATATCGTCGTGCTAAAGGCGGAGCATGGCTTCGTTCATTTCAAATATCTTTTCGATGTTCTCCGGCGGCGGCAAACCGGCTTCGGAGGCAGCAGGCCCTTCCGGCGAGCCGCAGCTTTACGGCGATTGCACGATCTATGCCGAGCCGCGCAAGGAAGGCGGCCAGTATCGCCTTGCCGGCCGCATCGAAAAGAAGGTCGGCGACGAGGTACTGGTGCGCAATTTCATCCGCGCCGATCTGTTTTCCTCCTCCGATGACGCGCTCGAATGCACGGTGCGCAAGGCGCAGCAGATCATCGATCAGCATGGTTCGTCGCTCTTTGGCGACGGCGAGAAGCTTCGTCAGGTCTGAAATCGGGATCCGGGGATGGGTCCTTGATACCGGCTGTAACTATTCCTGTGTGACCGGGGTGCTCTCCAGCGAGCGCGTTCTCACTCACGCAATCTTAAAGGATTGCGGTGAAAGGTATCGCCTGCAGGATTTGCAGGACACCCCCGTGTTTGACTGTTTCGGACGATTGACCAAAGGATTCTCTGTCGCGATCACCGCGCCAGCAGGAGGCCGAACGTCCGGAGCCGAGGTCTCATGATGGAGACACTCAACCTCCTTCTCTTCGTCGTCGAAGCCATCGCCTATTTCGTGCTGATGGTGACGCTTCTGCATTTCCGTCACCGGCTCGGTCTCGGGGTTTTCCTGACGGCGCTCGGCGTCATGCATTTCATGGAGACCTATCTGGCGGCGGTGTTTTATGTTTCGCTGCCGTTCGGGGATGTGTCGCCGGGCTCATCCGTCTTCTTCTCCGGCAAGCTGATGATGATCCTGATGCTTTACCTGCAGGAGGATGCCGCGACGGTGCGCCAGCCGATCTACGGTCTCTTCCTCGGCAACCTGCTCACCGTCGGTATTGCCTGGGTGCTGCAACTGCATCAGCCGCTGCAGATATCGACCAACCTCACACCCGACGTCGATTTCCTCAAGGAGATGGGCTGGCTGATGGTCTGGGGCACGGCGCTGCTCTATGTCGATTCGCTCGGCATCATCCTGCTTTACGAAAAACTCGGCGATTTCTTCCGCCGCCGGGTCGTCCTGCGTTTCCTGATTTCGGGGTTCGCGCTGTTGACCTTCGACCAGATCGGCTTCTTCGCCGCGCTGCATTACTTCCTGGATGTGCCGATCGCCGCATTCTGGGGCGGATGGAAGGCAAAAATGCTTGCCGTCTGCCTCTACGCGGCGATGTTCGCATTCTATGAGTATCGTATTCGCCGTGTCGGTGCGGGCGGGTCCGCACGCTCCATCAGCGACGTGTTCGGCGACCTGACGTTCCGCGAGCGCTATAACGACCTTCTGGAGCGCACCGGCCGCGACATGCTCACCGGCGTTTACGATCGGACGCGCATGGAGGTTGAAGCGCCGCTGATGCTGCGTGAGGCGCTGAGGCAGGGGCTATACGCCACCGTTCTTATTCTCGACGCCGATCACTTCAAGGATGTCAATGACGGCTACGGCCATCTCCAGGGCGACGAGGTGCTGAAGGCGATCGCCGCCCGATTGGGCACGACGTTGCGCTCGAGCGATCGCGTCTTCCGCTTCGGCGGCGAGGAATTCGTTGCCGTCTGTCCAGGCGCTGACCACGAGGAAGGTCTGCTGCTTGCCGAGCGCCTGCGCTGGACGATTGCAACCAGCGTCAAGACGCCGGATGACAGGCCGATCACGGTCAGCATCGGTGTTGCGACTGCCGACGAGGACGGCGTCGATTTCACCGCCGTGCTGACGGCTGCCGACGGCAGGCTCTATGTGGCCAAGAAGAGCGGCCGCAACTGTGTCGTCGGCCGCTCCGGCGTGGTGAAACTCAGTTAGACCTGGTGGGCTCGTCGATCAGCGCAGCGCGGTCGGCCGCGGGTGTTTAGGATGTTGCGTAAACAGCAACACATTCCCGTATATTTACGTATTTTCAACATGTTATGAGAGCCATAAAAACGGCTTGTTAGCATAACACAAACGTGATCTCCATTGCCGCAGCATTCCGGATGAGCTTTCCTGCGAGGGGCGTGGACATGAGTGATTCAGTTGCAGCACAGAAAGTCGATGGCGGCGAGTTTGCCGTTTTGTGCATCGGAGGGTTTCTTCTTTCGATTGCCTATGGCGTGACCTTTCTGATCCCGGTGCTGGTTGGCCAGCGTGGTGGCGACGAGGCGCTGGCCGGCCTGATCATTTCGGCTGCGACTGTCAGCACCGTCATTCTCGTGATCCTGTCCGGCCACATCGCGGATGCCATTGGCTCGGCGCGGGCGGTGGCTGTTTCGGGATTGTTTCTTGCCGCGTCAGCGCTGGGATTCGCCATGGTTCCCTCAGCTGGGCTGAGCCTGATGGTGGTCGGTTTCATCCTCGGCATAGGCTGGGGCACCTTCTATGCGCTCGGCCCTATTCTGGTCGCCGCGATCGTCGAACCCGAACATCGGATCCGGTTTTTTGCCCTGCTTTCGGGATCGATGATGTCGGGCATCGGAGCCGGACCGATCATTGGCCGCATTGCTACCAGCTGGTCGATGCCGATCGAGGCGGCCTTCGCATTTGCGTTCCTTGCCAGTCTCGCCGGCGGTGCGCTTTACTTTTTGCTCCATATCCGGCTGACCAATGCCGGCAAGATTTTGCCCCATGTTAACAAGATCTCATTTGGCTCAGCACGCGAGGTGATCGGCTCGCGGGCCATCTATTCCATCGTCATGGTCGGCATCGGCGGCGCGATTTTCGGCGGGCTGTCCAGCTTTCAGACCAGCTACGCCAAGGCGCACGGATTCGACTACTCCCTGTTCTTCATCGGCTTCACGTCCGCCGCGATTCTGAGCAGGCTGTTCGTGGCGGGATATGTGGTCAAGAAAGACCCACTCTATTCGCTTGTGGTCCTGACAAGTCTGACGCTGGCATCGATCGTGCTGTTCCTGATGCTGACATCAAATCAGTTTGCCTATCTGGGAGGCGCGGCGATGCTGGGAGTGGGCTATGGCTTGACTTATTCCGTCATCAACGGCCTGGCGGCCAATGAGGCTCCCGCCGGCCTTATGCCGCAATCGCTGCTGTTATTTTCGCTCGCCTATTCCATCGGCGTCTTCGGCTTTCCACTGATCGCCGGCAATCTGATCGTTTCCTCCGGCGTGCAGACCATGCTGTACGTCGTGCTTCTGCTTGCCGTCCTGAATTTTGCAATCGTCCTGTTTCGTGTTGCCCACCGTGCGACGCAAGAACGAAACAAAGCATCCGTAGGAGACAATACAAGCACTCTATGACGGGTGGCCGAGGCCGGCGAAGGGGCCGGGCAAGTTTGACCTGCCCAGCCCGGCTCACTTAGGCAGCGCGGAAGATCTTGGCGCCGGAGGGGGCACTCGTCATGCCGCCGTCGACGGTGATCTCGATGCCGGTGACATTGGCCGCATCATCCGAAGCCAGATAGAGCGCCGCCTTGGCGATTTCGTCGGCTTCGCTCATGCGGCCGAGCGGGCTCATGCCTCCGATGCGCGCCTCGAGCGCCGACATGGCGTCTTCCGTCTGGGCCATCGGCGACCAGATCGGCGTTTTCGTGCCGCCGGGCGTTACCTGATTGACGCGGATGCCGCGCGGTGCGAGCTCGGATGCCATATTGCGCGTCATGGCCCGGACTGCCGCCTTGGTCGCCGCATAGGCTGTCCAGCCGGGAGCGCCGAGCACGGCATGCACGGAACCGTTGAGGATCACGGAAGCGCCGTCATTGAGGTGCGGCAGGGCCGATTGCACGGTGAAGAAAACCGCCGTGAGATTGGTGCTGATGATCTGGTTGAACTGCTCCAGTGATGTCTCGCCGAGCGGCGTCGCGCCGCCGATGCCGGCATTGGCGAAGATGATGTCGAACTTGCCGACCTTTCCGGCGGCTTCCGCAAAGGCCTTCTCGGTGGCGGCGGCATCGGTGACATCGACCTTCAGCGCCAACACGCCGGCTCCCAGCGCCTTTTCGGCGGCAGCGAGGGTTTCCGGGTTGCGGCCGGTGATCACCACCCTGGCACCCTCGTCGATGAAGACCCTGGCGGTCGCAAGACCGATGCCGCTGTTTCCGCCGGTGATCAGGGCAACCTTGTTTCTTAGACGCATGATTCATGCTCCTCTTGGAATTGACAATGATATAGATTATGATCGTTATCTATAAGGATTATGATAATAATCTACATGAGTCAATAGGCAGTGCCGGGGAGATGTCCGATGGGCCGTTCGCAGCTGGAAAAACAGAAGACGCACGAGAAGATTATCGAGATCGCGTCGAAGCGACTACGCGAAGAGGGGCTCGAAGGTATTGGCGTCGCCGATCTGATGAAGGAAGCCGGGCTGACCGTCGGCGGCTTCTATAAGCATTTCGCCTGCCGTGACGATCTGGTCGCCGAGGCGATCCAATCCGCTTTCGATTCATGGGGGCGCAAGCTGGAGGCCGAGGGGGTGAACCCGGCGGAGATGACGGCCGCCGATGTCGCCGACCGTTATGTGAGCGCCTATCACCGCGACAATCCGGGTGAGGGCTGCCCTTTTGCCGCGCTGACCTCCGATATATCACGCAGCGGTGAGAAGGCGCGGGGGATCGCGACGGAGGGGCTCAGGCGTAATTTCGCGTCATTGGCGAGCAAGGCTGCGGGAGCGGACGATAGCGAACGGCGGCGCAAGGCGATCATGGCCTTCGCGATGATGGCCGGCGGCGTCGGCCTTGCCAGAATTTCGTCCGATGAGGAACTCTCGGCCGAAATCCTGGCGACGGTCCGGGATTTTGTCGCCGATATCGACAAATGAAAAACGGCCGGCAAAAGCCGGCCGTTCCACAGAGCGTTGAAGAGCCGATCAGGCGGCCAGTGCGATTTCCTGGACGCGCGACTTAGCGGCGTCGATCGCCTTTTCGGCAGCTTCCGGACCGAAGGCCAAGCCTTCGACATAGATGGTCTCGATATCGGTAATGCCGAGGAAACCGAGAACCGACTTCAGGTACGGCACGGCATGGTTCAAGGCGGCTGCCGGTCCCTGCGAGTAGACACCACCCGAGGCGAGCACCACATAGACCTTCTTGCCGGTTGCGAGGCCAACCGGGCCGCTTTCCGTGTACTTGAAGGTCAGGCCGGCGCGGGCGACGTTGTCGATCCAGGTCTTCAGCGACGAGTAGATGTTGAAGTTGATGAGGCCGGTGCTGATGACGATCGTATCGGCGGCAAGCAGTTCGCTGACGAGTTCGTCGGAGGTCTTGACGGCCACGGCTTCCTCAGCGGTGCGGGCCTCGGCCGGCTTGCGGATTGCGCCGGTGAAGAGGTCATCGATATGCGGCAGCGGGGTGGCGGCAAGGTCGCGGCGGACGACGACGCTGCCCGGATTCTGGTTCTTCAGCTTTTCGGCGAGATCGACGGCGATCGGCGTCGAGAGCGATTCGGCACGCGGGCTGGACGTCAGAAGAAGGATGGACGACATGGTGCATTTCCTTTCGAATGGAATTTGACGGCCCGTTGCTGGGAGGTGAGCCGCAGTCTCGATGAGGAAAATAGATCTGGCCTGCTATCGAAAAAACGGTGATAATGTCGATCGAAACTATCGATGGAATGGATAGAAGATGCTGCCGAACCCGACTCTGGACCAATTACAGGTGTTTTTGACCGTTGCCGAGACCGGCAGCTTCTCGGCCGCTTCGCGGGCGCTGAACCGTGCGCAGTCGGTCGTCAGCTATACGATCGGCAATCTGGAGGCACAGCTTGAAGTGCCGCTTTTCGAGCGCTCCGGCGCCCGCCAGCCGAAGCTGACGGAGGCGGGCAAGGCGATGCTGGAGGATGCGCGGCGCATTCTGGGCGACCTGCAAGTCATGCGGGCGCGCGTCAAGAGCCTGAGGGAAGGGCTCGAAGCGGAGGTATCCGTCGCCATCAGTGTCATGGTGCCTTCACGAGCCCTGGTGGATGTACTCCACGAATTCCGCGAGATGTTTCCATCCGTTTCGTTGAGCCTCAATGTCGGCGAGCTCGGAATGGTCATGGATCTCGTCCTCAGCGGCAAGGCGACGATCGGGATTGGTGGCGCGGTCGTCCAGCAGGACGATTCGATCGTCACGGAGCGGATCGGTCATTCCTTCATGTTGCCGGTTGCCGCGCGCAACCATCCGCTTGCCGGGATCGGCCGGCCGCTGACGCTTGGCGACGTCCGCGAGGAAGTGCAGCTTGTCGTCACCGATGCGTCGGGCCGGACGAAGGGGCGCGATTTCAACGTTCTCTCCTACAAGACATGGCGTGTCAGCGATATCGCGACGAAGCACCAGCTCATCAAGGCCGGCCTTGGCTGGGGCGGCCTTCCGGCTTCCGTGATTCATGGCGATCTCGTCAGCGGCACGCTCGTCCATCTCGATCTGGATGCCTACGAACAGGGGGAGTATCCGATATATTCGGTGCGCCAGCTCGCCAACCCGCCCGGACCTGCCGCCACCTGGATGATCGACGCGTTCCGCACGCGGCTTTCCCATTGCCCGAACCAGGCCGATTTCCATGCTCAGATGGCGGAACTCCAGGAACCCGCGACACCGCTCGCGGCCGAATGACGAAGGCGCGGCGGGCGCGCCTTCGCCGGCATCCTCTTCGGCCTAAAGAACCAGCCTGAACTTCGAGAAACCGTCGGCCCCTTCGCCGGCATCCTCGATCTTGACGCTTTTGACCTCGGTGAGGAACTGCTTTGCCTTCGGGCCGCTTTCAAAGGTCGCGGTCGTGCCCGGAAGCGGCTTGAAGGTCCAGTTTGCGTCGGCCGACGGATTGATCGTGCCCTGATCATGGACATAGCGTACGATGACGTCGCGGTTGGTATCAGGCGCCTGGAAGATCACCTTGTCCGCGGTGATCTCAGGGAAATTGCCGCCGCCACCGGCGCGGTAGTTGTTCGAGACGACGACGAACTTCTGGGCCGGATCGATCGGCTTGCCTTTGAAGGCGAGGTTCTGGATGCGGTTGGAGTCCGGATTGATCGGCTTGCCTGATGAATCATACTTCGGCGGCTGCGACAGGTCGATCTGGTAGGTGACGCCGTCGATCACGTCGAAATTGTAGGACGGAAAATCGTTGTTGAGCAGTGCTGTATCCTTCGAGCCAGCCTTGATGTGATTGAACATGCCGGCCGACATTTCGAGCCAGTTCTTCACCTGGGCGCCGGTGATGGCGACAGCCTGCACCGTGTTTGGGTAGAGATAGAGGTCGGCGACGTTCTTGATGGCGATATCGCCGGCCGGAACATCGGTATAGTAATCGGCGCCGCCGCGGCCGCCGGCCTTGAAGGGGGCCGCCGCCGAAAGCACCGGCAGGTCCTTGAACGCGGTGTCGGCGAGCATCTGCTTGATGTACCAGGTCTGGGCTTGGCTGACGACCTGCACGGAGGGATCGTCAGCGACCAGCGCGAAGTACGAATAGAGCGGTGCGGACGTCTTGCCGACCGGGGTCCGGACATAGGCAAGTGTCGCCTCGTGCTCGGCCTTGGCGGCCTCGACCACGTCCTTCTTGTCGGCGTAGTCGGCAACCACTTTCTTCTTGTCGTCGCGATGATAGATCGGCCGTGCTTCCGAGGTGAAATCGACGATCTTCCAGCTATTGCCGTCTTTCTCGAGTAGCAGGTCGATAAGGCCGAGATGTGAGCCCCAGAAACCAGCCATCACGGCGGGCTTGCCATGCAGCGTGCCCTTGACGGGGTCGGCATTGGCGACGCTGTCCCAGCTCTTCGGGCCGGGGAAGACGAGATGCTGGTGGCCGGTGAAGATCGCGTCGATCCCATCGACGGCGGCGAGATGCAGCGAGGCGTTTTCCATCTTGTCAGACGGTGCGCTGCCATCGATGCCGGAATGCGAGAGCGCAATGACGATATCGGCGCCGGCTTCCTTCATGGCGGGAACCCAGGCCTTGGCGGCCTCGACGATGTCGCGCGTCTGCGCCTTGCCTTCGAGGTTCTTGATGTCCCAGAGCATGATCTGCGGCGGCACGAAGCCGATGAAACCGATCTTGACGGGGCTCTCATTGCCGGCGCCGTCCTTGATCTGCTTTTCGACGATGATGTAGGGCTTGAAGAAGAGATTGTCCTGCTTCGGGTCCGAGGCGAGCTGGCCCTTGGTCAGGTTGGCGCAGACGAAGGGGAAGTTTGCGCCTGATAGTACCTTGAACATGAAGTCGAGGCCGTAGTTGAACTCGTGATTGCCGAGCGTGCCCACAGTATAGCCGAGCGTGTTCATCGCCTTGATCACCGGATGGACGTCGCCGTCCTTCATGCCGTGCTGATAGGCCATGTAATCACCCATCGGATTGCCCTGCAGCACGTCGCCATTGTCGATCAGCAGTGAGTTGACGGCCTCGGCGCGGATGCCGTCGATGATCGTCCCGGTGCGCGACAGGCCCATCGTGTCGTTCGGCTTGTCGGCATAATAGTCATAGGGGAAGACATTGACATGAATGTCAGTCGTTTCCATCAGCCTCAGATGCGCCTGGTTGGCGCTGGCGCGCGCGCTGAAAGGATGCAGCAGCACCAGGGCGGAAGTGGCGGCGAGGCCGCCGAGCAGGGAACGGCGGCTCATTACGCCAACATCGAAAATGGAAGACATGGAAACTCTCCTTCAGGATCATGCATCGTCCGGCCCGTCAGAATTAGGACGATTTGGCGAGGAGTACACTGCGAAAATGACAGGACGTCAAAACAATCCGCCGGAAAAGCGTCATCGCTCCGAAATGCAATTTATGGTGCAGTCCCTCAGCGCCAGGCTGCCACAGACGCAAGGCGCGGTCACCCTCGGCGTCGGTGTCAACCGCAGTTGCTGGAGCGATCTCAGCCGCTCCTTCGGCGCAAAGGCCGGGCACCTTACGAGTTTGGTGCCGATGTTGTTAAGTGAGGCGTCCGCTCGACGTTGACGGCGGTTCTAACCAGCGGACGCACCGCCAGCACCGGCCGCATCTCCTTATGGAAAAAGCGGAAATAGGAGGAGATCTGCGCCCGCGCATTCGAATTCACGTCGAACTGGATGCCGACGCGGCCATTATGCTTCCAGCGGATGATGCCTTCGAGCAGCCCGAGGTTTTCGGCCTCGATGCGCACCTTGCTGCCGGAGGCGGCATGGAGCGGCCCCTTCATCTCCAGGGCGGCACCGGTTGGCGATAGGTTGAGGATGCGGGCATCCACCTGGCTGTTCAGATATTTGACATGGCCGAACACGCGGCAGTTTTTTCGGTCGGCCTTTCGAGCCGTGATTTTCAAGTTGCGGGTCATACTGTCTCCCTTGATATAGCCAGGGAGCATAGCGCCGGAAAATTGAAATGGTTTTAGGGGCTTGGCTAAAATTGCAGTGAAACGTCAATTGGCAGCAGCGGCCCTGCGTCCCACCACATGTTCGCGCCAGACCGTGAAGATCCCGGCGGCAACCACGATGATCGAGCCAGCGATCATATTGAGACTGAGCGTTTCATCGTAGATCACCATGCCGATGACAGAGGCGTAGACAAGTGACAGATAGGTCAGCGGCTGGACGGCGGCGGCATCGAGAATATCATAGGCGCGGATCAGGAAATAATGGCTGGAAATGCTGGTGACGCAGACGAGCGCCATCCAGCCCCAATCGCCCGGCGACATCCAGCTCCAGTAGAACGGTCCGACCAGCGTCATCGTAACGCCACCGACGACGCCGGTATAGAAGAAGCTGGTCATCGACGAATCGTCGCGGCTGACCAAGCGGGTGGCGATAACGTAGAAGGCGAAGTTGAAGCAGGAAAGGACGGCGAGAAGCAGCTTAAGGTCGAAAAATTCGCCTTCCGGCTTCAGGATCAGCAGCACTCCGAACAGTCCGGCGCCGATCGCTGCCCACCGCCGCCACCCGACCCGCTCGCCGAGGATCGGCATCGCCAGCAGCGCGATCAGGATCGGCGTCGCGGAAAAGATCGCCTGTGAACGGGCAAGGCCGATCACGGCAAAGCAGGTGATGGCCAGAACCACCTGAACTGCAAGCAGAACGCCGCGCGTCACCTGCAGGAAGGGGCGTTTGGTGCGGGCCGTCGCCTTGATACCGCCGCGCATCTTCGACGCGAGGATGATCGTGAAAAGCGCAAAGGCCCAATAGCGGATCATCGTCACGAAGATCGGCGGATAGGCCGTCGCCAGATGTTTCGAGATGGCGTCCTGCAGTGAAAAGATGGTGAGCGCCAGCAGAACGAAGATATAGCCTTGGGTCTTCGATGTCATGACTTGCCATTACTGCATAATTTCACCCTTAAATCGATTCCGATTTAAGAGTGAAATTATGCAGAAGTCCAAAGTGTTACAGCGTCCTCTGCGCGTCTGAAAAGACGCGCAGCGCTGTAGTGGGGAAGCGCCCGCGCGCGCCGAAAGTCTGGGCAGGCTTTCGGCAAAGATGCAAGGCCTCAAAGGCCGACATTCGGCTTGTCGATGATTTCTCTGAGAGCGAAGCTGGAATTGATCTTGACGACATGGGGAAGGGCCGACAGCCAGTCGCGGTGGATGCGCTCATAGTCCTCGAGATCACGGGCGGCGACCCTGAGGATGTAATCGTATTCGCCCGACATCAGGTAGCAGACGAGCACGTTCGGGCAGAGCTTCACCGCTGCCTCGAATTCCGCCAGTGTCTTGGCGAACTGGCCGGAGAGCGAGATATGCACGATGGCGATCATCTTGTAGTCGAGCGCCTTGTGTGAAAGCCGCGCGTGGTAGCCGCCGATGACGCCGCTTCTTTCCAAGATGTCGAGCCGGCGCGAACAGGCCGAAGGCGACAGTCCGATCCTTTCGGCAAGCTCGGCATTGGTCATGCGGGCATTGGCCTGCAATGCCCCGAGAATCGCAAGATCGATGGTGTCGAGATCGGCCATTCGAAGAACCTTCGAAAAAAGATAGGATAAATGCAATAATCGCCGAAAAATCGCGTCTTCGCAAATCGTCTTTGCAAGGACATTTCACTGTCTTGATGGTTGGATTCCTCATCTGAAAAAATCCGCGGCCGCGGAGATAAAATGAGAGGAACGCGCATGCGTGTCGGTTGCCCGAAGGAAATCAAGAATCATGAATATCGCGTCGGTCTGACGCCGGCTTCGGTGCGAGAATATGTTGCCCACGGCCACGATGTCTGGGTGGAGACCAAGGCAGGCGTCGGTATCGGCGCTGATGATGCCGCCTATGCCGCGGCTGGCGCCAAGATCGCCGCCTCCGCCAAGGATATCTTCGAAAAGTGCGATATGATCGTCAAGGTGAAGGAGCCGCAGCCCGCCGAATGGGCGCAGCTCCGTGACGGCCAGCTTCTCTACACCTATCTGCATCTGGCGCCGGATCCTGAACAGACCAAGGGTCTCATCGCCTCCGGCGTTACCGCGATCGCCTATGAGACGGTGACCGACGAGCGCGGCGGTCTGCCGTTGCTGGCGCCGATGTCGGAGGTCGCCGGACGCCTGTCGATCCAGGCAGGGGCGACCGCGCTGCAGAAGGCCAATGGTGGCCTCGGCGTCCTGCTCGGCGGCGTACCTGGTGTGCTGCCGGCCAAGGTCGCGGTCATCGGCGGCGGCGTTGTCGGCCTGCATGCCGCCAGGATGGCCGCCGGCCTCGGCGCCGATGTCAGCATCCTCGACAAGTCGCTGCCGCGCTTGCGCCAGCTTGACGATATCTTCGCCGGCCGCATCCACACCCGTTATTCCAGCATCCAGGCGCTGGAGGAGGAAGTCTTCTCGGCCGATCTCATTATCGGCGCCGTGCTGATTCCCGGCGCTGCCGCTCCGAAGCTCGTCACCCGCGAGATGCTCTCCGGCATGAAGAAGGGCTCCGTCATCGTCGACGTCGCCATCGACCAGGGCGGCTGCTTCGAGACCTCGCATGCGACGACCCATTCCGATCCGACCTATGAAGTCGACGGCGTCGTGCATTATTGCGTCGCCAACATGCCGGGCGCCGTGCCGGTCACCTCGGCGCACGCGCTGAACAATGCCACATTGGTTCATGGCCTGGCGCTTGCCGATCGCGGCCTGCGCGCTATTGCCGAAGACAAGCACCTGAGGAACGGCCTCAACGTGCACAAGGGCCGCATTACCAGCAAGCCCGTCGCCGACGCGCTGGGCTACGAAGCCTTTGCGCCGGAGAGCGTACTGAACGTAGCGTAAGCTTGCTGACTCAAGGTCAGGCGCCGGCCTCCACCAGGGCCGGCGCCTTTACTTTGTCGATCCGGCATTGGAAGCAGTTGTTGCGCGCTGAGCGCACATGCACATAGGCGATACCAGATCGTCCCAGCAGCTCTTCGCCATAGGCTGGAATATCGCCGATAGCGGTCACCGCGCCGGTGCCGTAGACGATGCGGTCGTTTTCACTATAGCCGCGGACGATGAAGTCGCGGCTCGTCGTCAGCACCGGCGGCATGATCTCTTCGGCGGCATAGCGTGCACAAGGCTGCTTGTGCAGGAAGACCGGGCCGGTTTCGGCATAGGGCTGCAGTTCGGGGAAGGGCCGATAGGCGAAGACCAGCAACGCCTCGCCCGCATCGATATTTTCAAGGCAATGGCGGCAGGGATGACCGGGACCATCGGAAACGATCGTCTCGGGCAGCCTGTCATAGGCGTCGCGGCCGCCGTTCCAGAGGTGTTCGGCGTCGGTCGTCGGCATGGCAACAAAACGAATGGCGGTCACGATAGATCTCCTTTGTATTGCCATGAAATGCACCTCGACGAGCGCGCAAGCCACCCGATTCTTGCGCGCCGCAGGCATTGGGCGATCGAGTGAAACGCGGAATATGCTTCGTCCTCAAAGCGCACGCTTCCACCCTCCGCGTAACCTCAGACACTGCGGGAGTGCGCCAAAAGCGGGTCACCACGGGTCGCCCCCAAGCGGGTCGACGCCTGTCATGGACCAGCTTTCTTCTCGCTGCTCGTCGGCTCGATCGTGTCTCTCGTCGCTGCGCCGGGTATGTCTGGCGTCTTCATACCGTGGTACACGATCGGGTGGCACAGGGTCGGGCCGCTGTTCGGTTTTGAGAGGGTGCGCTGGCTGGCGGCCTCACGAATTTCGGTTTGGAGGGACAGATGATGGCTGAAGAAGCAGCATTGAACTTCGCGGACTTCTATGATGCCGAGCTTGCTCTCCATAACGCGCATTTTCGGGTCGCCGCCGCGGTGGGGCGGTCTGATCGTGTTCTCGATATCGGTTGCGGCGCCGGACAAACCACACGTGACGCCGCGCGCGCTGCTGAAGCAGGACGAGCGCACGGAATAGACCTGTCCGTCACGATGCTGGAGATTGCCCGCCGGCGCAGCGCCGAGGAGGGATTACCCAATGCGACGTTCGAAGTGGCGGATGCACAGAACTACCACTTCGCAAAAGGGGAATTCGACCTTTGCATCAGTCGATTTGGCGTCATGTTCTTCGCCGATCCGGCGGTGGCTTTCGCCAACATCGCCAACGCCGTACGCCCGGGTGGGCGTTTCATTTTCATGGTCTGGCAGGACAGAGACCGCAATGAGTGGGCGACCGCCATACATGAGGCGCTTGACCCGGATTCAACCGGTCCGGTTGCGGCCAGCAAAGCCTTTTCGCTGAGCGAACCCTCGGTTACGTCTGGACTGCTCGAAACGGCAGGGTTCGCTACCATCGAGTTTCGTGAAATCAACGAGCCTGTGTTCTACGGTCCAGATCCCGAGACTGCATTGGCGACGATTCAGACATTTGAAAATGTGAAGAACGCCCTCGATCGTTCCGTCGCGACAGCCGAAATACGGGCGCGGGGCTGCTCGACATGCTGGAGGCGCACCAGACACCCCACGGAATTCAATTCGATTCGCGCGCATGGCTGATCAGCGGCCGCCGGTACGGCGACAGTCCCTCGTGCGTTATGTGATTTCCGCTCAGCGTGAATGTCGGCTTTGGGTCAAGCCGACATTGCTGGCATTTGCTATCGAATTCCGCAAAACTGCATGACGAAAAGGAGAAGCCCTTGCCCGACATCGATCTCGCGCTGCTGGCGCAACAGAATGCGGAAATACTGGAAGAGCTCAGGGCTCTGCGCCGGGAAGTGGCGGAACTGAAGGAGCAGTCGGGCCGCACGCTCGATTTCGAGCGCCGCAACGACCCACGCCGCCCGAACAGCCTGACGCAGCGTTAGTTGCCTCTGGCTACGTCAGGGAAAGAAGCCGTCAGCTTTTCCGCGCAATCTCCAGAAGCTCCTTGTCGCTGAGCGGCCGGACGATGCCGGTGCCGGTCGAGACGGGGGAGAAGCCGTACATCTGGTAGAGCTGCAGCGCGCGCGGATGGTCGAGGTTGTTGGTGGTGGTGGTGACCCGCTTCGGATTGAGCGACCAGATGGCATAGAGCGCCTGCAGCAGGAACCACTTGCCGATGCCGAGACCGAGCGCATGTTCGATCAGGCCGAAATGGCTGAGCTCGATCATATCCTCGTCTTCGCAGAAATATTCGTAGAAGCCGGCGGGCGCGCCGTTCACGTAGAGAACGCTGATATTGTTGCGCTTGTCGTTCAGCGTCTCGGCAAGCTGCTCGTCGCTCATGCGCAACCGATCCACCCATTGCCAGCGGGCACCCACCTGCCGGTAGAGATAGCGGTAGAAGGGCAGCGGGATCTCGGGAGCGCGCATGATCGCCGTCTGGATATTGACGGGCACCGGCATGCTTGCCTTTGGCGGCGCCGTCATTTCGAGCCGGGTGATGTGAGCTTTCAGCGAAGCGGGTGCCTTTCCCATGGCGATCAGGCTTTGACCGGCGTCGGCGGACCGGTAACGATGGGTGTATCGTCACGGCTGCCCCATTCGCTCCACGAGCCATCATAAAGCTTGTTGTCGTGATGGCCGAGCGATTCCAGCGCCAGCGTGATGATCGCGGCGGTGATTCCCGAGCCGCAGGAGGTGACGACGGGTTTTGAAAGATCAATGCCGGCATCCTCGATCGTCTGCCTGAGTTCGGGCAGCGACTTGAAACGGCCCTGACTGGCGAAGACACCGGAGGGCAGGCTGCGGGCGCCGGGCATATGGCCGGAGCGCATGCCGGCGCGCGGTTCGGGCTCGGCGGCTGCGAAGCGGCCGGCGCTGCGGGCATCGGCGATCTGCATCGCGCCGCTGGAGACGATGTCGCGCATCCTATCGAGCGTCACCACGCGGCTTTCATCGAAATTGGGCGTGAAGGTCGCCGACGCAGGATTGGGTGCTGCGGTTTCCAGCGGACGGCCCTCGGCCTTCCAGCCGTCGAGACCGCCATCGAGCACGAAGACGTTTTTCGCGCCCATCACCCGGAAAAGCCACCAGACGCGGGGCGAGGCGAACAGACCGATACCGTCATAGACGACGATCCGATCATTCTCGCTGATGCCGAGCCGGCCGACTTCGGCGGCGAAATAATCGGGCGAGGGGATCGTGTGCGGCAGCGATGTCGAATGGTCGGCGATCTTGTCCTGATCGAAGCGGATGGCGCCGGGAATATGGCCGGCAGCATATTCGGCATCGGCATCGCGCTTCTGCGCCGGCAGATAGAAGGAGGCGTCCAGCACCCGAAGGTCAGCTTTGCCGAGCTCGGACTGCAGCCAGTCGGCCGAAACGACGAAACGGCTCTTGGTCTCACTCATGATGGTCTCCCTTGATGGTCAGGCTTCGTCGCCGGGCGTGCCGAAGCGGATGCGGAAGCGCCGGTTCTCTTTGCCCTTCTTCTCGATTTTGGCGATATGGATCCGGCCGACTTCCTGAGTCTCGGAGACATGTGTGCCGCCGCAGGGTTGGCTGTCAATCGAGGAGTTCTCGCCGATGCAGACGAGGCTGACGCGCCCGAGCCCCATCGGTGGGCGCACGTTCTTCGATTTGACGATATCGGGATTGGCCACAAGCTCCTCGTCGGTGATCCATTGCAGAGTGACCGGATGATTCTGCTCGACCAATTGCATCAGCTTGACCGTCACCGCGTCCTTGTCGATCGTCTCGATCATGTCGAAATCGACGCGGCTTTCCTCTTCGCCGACGGCAGCCCCGGTGATCGGATAGGAGCAGACGACGGAAAGCAGGTGGCAGGCCGTGTGCATGCGCATCAGCCTGTAGCGGCGCGGCCAGTCGACATGCAGCACCAGCGTCTCGCCGACCACGGGCCGCGGCGCACCTTCGAGCGGCACATGGATGATGACATCTTTGCTTGGACCATGCTTCGTCTGGCCGAGCGCGATCTTGCTGCCGTCGGCGCGTTCGAGCTCTCCGGTGTCACCAGGCTGGCCACCTGATGTCGCATAGAAGCAGGTCTGGTCCAGTTCGATGCCCCCGTCTTCGTGAACGGCGGTGACGACCGCATCGCACGTCGAGAGATAGAAGTCGTCACGATAGAGGGCATTGACGGACATGGGGTCTCACACGGGCTCGTAGGGAACGTGGATATCGGGCGACTTGGCCATCCAGCCCGGAACGGGCAGCCCCTTCGAGGTGAGGAAGTCCGGGTTGAAGAGCTTGGACTGATAGCGGTTGCCGTAATCGCAGAGGATCGTCACCACCGTGTGACCAGGTCCAAGGTCCCGGGCGAGATTGACCGCGCCGGCAATGTTGATCGCCGTCGAGCCGCCAAGGCAGAGGCCCTCGTTCTCGACAAGGTCGAAGAGATAGGGAAGCGCTTCGGCATCCGAGATCCGATAGGCATAGTCAGGCGTGAAACCCTCGAGATTGGCGGTGATGCGGCCCTGGCCAATGCCCTCGGTGATCGAGGATCCCTCGGATTTCAGCGCGCCGTTCTGGTAGAATTCATAGAGAGCAGCGCCATCGGGATCGGCGATGCCGATCTTGACGGCAGACCTGAAAGCCTTGAGGCCGGCCGCCACACCTGCCAGCGTGCCACCGGAGCCGACCGAGCAGACAAAGCCGTCGACCTTGCCGTCGGTGTCTTTCCAGATTTCCTTGGCGGTTGTTTCGATATGCGCCTGACGGTTGGCGACGTTGTCGAACTGGTTTGCCCAGATTGCCCCGTTCGGCTCGGTCTTCGCCAGTTGCTCTGCCAGCCGCCCGGACACCTTCACGTAGTTGTTCGGGTTCTTGTAGGCAACGGCGGGTACTTCGACGAGTTCGGCGCCGAGCAGCTTCAGCGCGTCTTTCTTTTCCTGGCTCTGCGTTTCCGGGATGACGATGACGGTACGATAACCGAGCGCCTTGGCGACCAGCGTCAGCCCGATGCCGGTATTGCCGGCCGTACCCTCGACGATGACGCCGCCCGGACGAAGCAATCCCTTCCGCTCTGCGTCGCGGATGATGTAGAGCGCGGCCCGATCCTTCACCGACTGGCCGGGGTTCAGGAACTCCGCCTTGCCAAGAATGGTACAGCCGGTCACCTCTGAGGCGCCCTTGAGTTTGATTAGGGGCGTGTTGCCGATGGCTTCAAGGACGGAGGGGTGGAAGGTCATGGAATCTGCCTCTATTCGAACTCTTACTTTAGGAACGGTCTTTTCCCTTCACAAGGCTGAGTTGGCAAGAAAAGCTATTCCACACCTCTGTCGGACGCGATAAAATTTGGCTTTCCTCCCCCGAAATGACGCATGGCTGGCAATCCAGCGGTGTGAGAGGTGATCCGAAGATTGACTTTCCCCGTACGGATGACGACAAAGCGAAAACGGAGCGCGGCAACAGGGCGTGACCAAAACCGACATGGTTCACGAGCAGATCGACACGATCGATGCATTGATGGCGCATTATGTTGCCGGCTCCTTGCCCGAGCCGGCGCGTGTGTTGGTGCAGTCTCATCTCGAAATGAAACCGGATAATCGCAGCCTGGTGAACAGCCTCGAGCTGCTGGCCGGCGAAGCTCTGGAAAACGCGCCTGAAGTCGCCATTGCCGATCGCGACGGGCGGCTTGCGGCGATCTTTTCCTCTGCGTCTCCCGTCACGGCGCCGCAGACGGCCGCGCGGCCGGAGAACGCGCTGTTTCCCCAAGCGTTGCGCAATCTCTTGGGCTTCGAGGCCGAGGACGTTCGCTGGCGTCGGCGGTTGCCCGGTTTCAGGGAATATTCGCTCGACATGGACGGCTGCGAGGTCAGCCTGATGTGGATCCGGCCGGGCCGAGCCTTGCCGGCGCACACCCACAAAGGCATGGAACTGATCCTCATTCTCGACGGCGCCTTCAACGATGAACGCGGCCGTTTCGGTCCCGGCGACATCTCCATTGCCGACGAGACGGTCGACCACCGGCCGGTAGCCGAAAAGGACAGGCCTTGCATCGCCTTTGCCGTCTCGGATGGACCGGTCAAGCTCACCGGATCCTTTCGTCAGATGATCGGCGACTTGATCGGCTGAAAGCAGCCACAATGGTGTGATAGAGCCGTAAATCCGGCGGGGTTGAGGAACTTCCGGACCTGTTTTCGCATTGATCAGGCAGCCCGGAGGAACATGTCATGCGTGACTTCATTGCCCATCCCGAACATGGAATCGTCTGGATTTCGGGCGCGAGCTCAGGCATCGGCCGGGCGCTTGCACTGAGGCTCGTCGGCGAAGGATACAAGGTCGCCGTCACGGCCAGAAGCCACGAAAAGCTTGTCGAACTGCAAGCCGAAGCCAATGGCCTCTCGGGCAGTATCATTGTGCTCGACGGCGACGTCACCGATGCCGAGGACATGGAACATGTCATGGCCTCCATCGAATATGAGCACGGCACGCTCGCCATGGCGATCCTCAATGCCGGCGTCTACCTGCCTGTCCATGCCGAGGATCTGAATCGCACCGATTTCGAGAAGAGCTTTGCCGTCAACCTCTCCGGCGTCGTCAACTGTCTGCTGCCGGCGATCCGCCATATGAAGGCGAAGGGGCAGGGACAAATTGCCATCGTTTCCTCCGTCACCGGTTATGGCGGCCTGCCGACGGGGGCTGCCTATGGTGCTACCAAGGCGGCGCTGATCAATATGGCCGAAAGCCTGAAATTCGATCTCGACAAGATGGGCATCCGCATCCAGCTCGTCTGCCCGGGCTTTGTCGATACGCCGGCAACGAGGAAGAATGCCTTTCCGATGCCGTCGCTGGTATCGGTCGAGGAGGCCGCCCGGGAGATTGCCGCCGGGTTGAAATCGCAGGCCTTCGAGATCACGTTTCCGAAGCGCTTCACCACCATGCTGAAGCTCGCGCGCTTGCTCCCCTACAGCGCTTATTTCACGCTGGTGAACCGCGTGACCGGCTGGCGGGAGCGACCGCCATCGGCTGGTCGCCACCCGGTGACACCGCATGCGGCGGAATGATCAACGGCGCGCGAACACGACTTGGCGCACATCTATATTGCGGGCACGGAAGCCGGCCTCGCAATAAAACAGATAGAATTCCCAGAGCCGCTTGAAACGCTCGTCGAAGCCCATCGGGCGGATGCGTTCCCAGACCGACCAGAAACGCTCGCGCCATTCGGCCAGCGTGCGGGCGTAATCGAGCCCGAAGCCGAAGTCCTTGACCAGCGACAGGTCGACCTTGCCGGCAAGTTCGGCCAGATGATTGCGCGTCGGCAGCATACCGCCGGGAAAGACATATTTCTGGATGAAGTCGGGGTTGCTGCGATACTGGTCGAAGGACTCGTCCTTGATCGTGATGATCTGCAGCCCAGCCTTCCCGCCCGGCTTCAGACATTGCCTGAGCTTGGAGAAATAGGACGGCCAGTATTTCTCGCCGACCGCTTCGAACATCTCGATCGAGACGATCCGGTCGTAGAGCCCTGCCTCATCGCGGTAATCCTGAAAGCGGAATTCCACGCGGTCATCGAGGCCGGCTTTGCGAATGCGCTCCTCGGCAAAGGCGAGCTGCTCGCGGCTGATCGTCAGCCCCGTCACCTTGCAGTTCAGCTCACTCGCCGCAAATTCGGCAAACCCGCCCCAGCCGCAGCCGATCTCCAGCACATGATCGCCGGGCCCGATGCCGGTCGCCTCGGCAAGCGCCCGGTATTTGGCGTTCTGGGCCGATTGCAGATCGTTGGCGCCGGTCGAATAGAGTGCAGAAGAATAGGTCATGCTCGGATCGAGCCATTCCCTGTAGAAATCGTTGCCGAGATCGTAATGAGCGGAAATGTTGCGCTTCGAGCCCGTCTTGGTGTTGGTGTTCATCCAATGGCGGACGCGCTCGAACAGGCGGCCAAGACCGCCCTTGCCATGCGCATAGCTGTATACGGCCTCGCCGTTGACGAGGAAGAGTTCGAGGAAGGCGGCGATATCAGGGCTGTCCCAATCGCCGTCCATATAGGTTTCGGCGACCCCGATCGTGCCGCTCGTCAGCGCTCGATAGGCAAGGTTCCAGTTGTGGAGGCTGAGCGCCGCCTTTGGCCCGGCCTTCTTGCCCTCGACCAGCAGCCTGCGGCCGTCGGGAAGGGTAACGGCAAGCGAACCGTGCTGCATATGCAGAAGTCCGCGCAGCGCCAGCTTTGCCTTGAAGGGCAGACCCTTCACCATGCGGGACATGTTTTCGGCCGTCAGCGTCACAGCATCACGAGCCAGCAGATTCCAGTCCTGCGCCTTGCTCATTTCTCTTCCTCCTCCAGCATTTTCCTGCCGGTTAGGGACGAAGCCACCCTTGATGATACACGCAGCCGCCCCCCGGCCATTGCATCGAACGCTAATGTCATTCCGCCGCTTCCGCAAGCGGGCGGGTTTGGCGGACGCTGACTTCAGGTGGGGGCGCAGGACGCCTGACATACCGCGCGCCCTTCAGCCACAATTTGAGTGCTTCCCAATGAATTCCGGTCATGATCTTGAAAGTGAGGATGGGTATGCGCGCCGTCAAGCCCAGCAGCGAAGCGTTTGTCAAAGGCACCTGCCGTCCGGAAAATGTCGCCGAGAGCAGCGGTCCTTCACTATCTGTTTCAAGGATGCGCCAGCGGATCTCTTTACCGGGCGGCAGCATGCGGAAATGATAGCGCGCCGCCATGCCGATAAAGGGCGAGACGTGAAAGAGCTTGTCGCAGCTCTGGCGAAGCCCGCTTTCCGACATCTCGCCACGGCCGACGGGACAGACATAGCTGTGCCGCTCGCCGAAAGTATTGCGCACCTCGTAGATCATCGCGATGACTGCGCCAGCGGCATCATAGGCGTGATAGACGGAAAGCGGATTGAAGACATAGCCGAGAATGCGGGGATAACAGACAAGCAGGATCCTGTCGGCGCGGTCGAGCCCCGCCTCGGCGAGCAGCCGGTCGGCATAGGCGCGCAGCGACGTATTTCTGGTTTCGGCGTGGTCCTTTTCCTGGAACGAGACGAGATTGCGCCCGTTGACGGAAAACAGCATCGATAGCCGGCCAGCCTCGTCCAGCCTGTCGAGATCGACAAGCAGCGAGAAGACACGGTAGCGGAAGCGATGGCCGAAGGGTTTCATGCGTTGATGCATGATCTCGCCGACATAGAGACCTGCGGCGGCATCCGGTGGAGGGCCGTTGGCCACCGCGTTCATGCCACGCTTTTCGCCGAGCTCTGTCATGCCGCCACGTCCGGTTGAGGTTCCCAGGTTCGGGCCGTCCGCCAGGGTATGATCCCGCCCAAGGCTTCTGCCGCCGCCAGACCGGAAACCAGTCCATCCTCGTGAAATCCGTATCCCGTCCAGGCACCGGCGAAATAGCAATTGTTCTGTCCCTGAATGGTGACAAGCGCCTGTTGCGCAGCCATGGCGTCCGCCGAGAACTGCGGATGTTCGTAGGTGAATTCGGCAAACATCTTATGGGGGTCCGGCTCGCGGTCGGGATTGAGGGTCACGAACAGCGGGAATCTGTTGTCGATGCCTTGCAGCCGGTTCATCCAGTAAGTCACGGCGACGTCGGCCTTTCCATCTTCACGGCTGGAACGGAGATAATTCCATGAGGCCCAAACCTTGCGTCGCTGCGGCATTAGCGACTGGTCGCGGTGCAGGACGACGCGGTTCGGCTGATAGGGGATGGCGGCGAGCAGCCTGCTTTCCCGATCGGTGGCATCGACAAGCAAGCGGGCTGTCTGATCGCTGTGGCAGGCGAAGATCACCTTGTCGAACGGGTGTTCGCCGCCCGTTTCGTCGATGATCGTGACGCCGCGTTCGGAGCGGATGACCCCGCGCACGCCGCAGGAAAGTCTCACGCGTTCGCCGAGCGGCTGAAGCAGCCGGTCGAGATAGGTGCGGCTGCCGCCGGTCACTGTGCGCCACTGGTGCTGCCGGCGGTAGATCAGCCGGTGATTATCGAAGAAATTGACGAACTGCTCGGCGGGAAACTGCAGCATGCGGGCTGATGGTGTCGACCAGATCGCCGCCGCCATCGGCACGAGATAGTTGTTGGTGAAACCGGGCGAGAAGCCGCGCCAGTCGAGATAATCGCCGATCGAGCGCGAGGCGAGATGACCGGCGGTGCGATCTTCGAGGCAGGTGCGGTTGAAGCGGAGGATCTCGCGGATCATCCACAAGAACGAGGGCCGCAGCAGGTTGCGCTTTTGCGCAAAGACTGAGGACAGCCCGCCGCCGCTCCATTCCAGTCTGCCGCGGTCGAGCGAGAGCGAAAAGCTCATATCGCTTGCATGCGTCGCGATGCCGAGTTCGGCAAAGAGCGCCGTCAGATTGGGGTAATTCTGTTCGTTATAGACGATGAAGCCGGTATCGACCGCAATCTGAACCCCGTCGTATTCCACGTCCACCGTCGCCGTATGGCCTCCCGCCCGCGCCTGGCTTTCGTACAGCGTAACGTCATGCACCTGACACAGTGCCCAGGCTGCGGAGGCGCCCGAGATGCCAGAGCCGATGACGGCGATCCTCAGCCGGCGGGGAGCGGGACAGAAGTGCGCGTTCATGCGGCATCCCTTATTGCTTTGTAGGCGGCAAGCGCCCGGTTGCGGGCGCTCGCGTGATCGACGATCGGTTTCGGATAGGTTTGGCCAAGCGTGATGCCGGCCTCGTCGAGCATGCTCTTCGGCGCCTCGAACGGCCGGTGGATGTATTTTGGCCCGAGTTCTCGAAGCTCCGGCACGTAGGTCCTGACATAGTCGCCGTCGGGATCGAACTTTTCGCCCTGCAGCACCGGATTGAAGATGCGGAAAAATGGCGAGGCATCGGCTCCCGAGCCCGCCACCCATTGCCAGCTTGCGGCATTGTTGGCGGGATCGGCATCAACGAGCGTATCCCGAAACCAGGCCTCGCCCCGGCGCCAGTCGATCATCAGATCCTTGATGAGGAAGGAGGCGACGATCATGCGCACGCGATTGTGCATCCAGCCATGGCGCCAGAGCTGGCGCATGCCGGCATCGACGATCGGATAGCCGGTCATGCCGCGGCGCCACGCCTCGAAATCTCCGCTGTTGTTGCGCCATTCGAAGCCGTCGAAACGATCGTTCCAGTTGGCAGAGGCAAGACGCGGGAAATGGAAAAGCAGGTGATAGGAAAATTCGCGCCAGGCGATCTCCTCGCGAAAATGCACGATGTCAGCCGCCGGCACGCGTTGCGACAGGCCGCGTGTGGCATCCCAGATGCGGGCAGGGGATATCTCGCCCAGCGCCAGATGCGGCGACAGCATCGACGTCGCCGGCCTCGCTGGATAGTCTCGGTTTTCCTTGTAGCCCTCGAGCGCGTCTTCAACGAAGACGTGGAGTCTCTGCTGGGCACCCTCTTCGCCGGGTGTCCAGAGATCAACGAAATCGCCTGCCCAGTCCGGCTTCGTCGGGAGCAGCTTCCAGCTCCCCAGCACTTCTGATTTCGGTTGCGACGCAAGCCGCAGTTTTGCCGGCGCGTCCAGCGGCGGCTCCGGTTCGCCGCCGCCCTCCAGCGCGCGCCAGAATGGCGTGTAGACGCGATAGGGCGTGCCGTTGCCGGTCATCAGCCGGGAAGGTTCGTGCAGCAGCTGGCCGCCAAAGCTTCTTGCCTCGATCGCCTGCTTTTCCAGTTCGTGCTTGATACGGGCGTCGATGGAGATTCCGGCTGGATCGTAGCGCCGGTTCCAGAAGACGGCTTCGGCAGCGCTTTCCTTGATAAAGGCGCAAAGCACTTCGAGCGCCTCGCCGCTTGCCAACACCAACCGTCCATTCAGCTTTTGCAGCGACCTGTTGAGCGCTTCCAGTGAATGATGCAGCCACCAGGCCTGTGCAGCACCCAGCGGACCGGTGCCTGCTGCCGCCGGTTCTCTAATATAGAGCGGGATGATCGGCCGCCCGGAGCGATGGGCGGCGGTGAGTGCCTGATTGTCGTCAAGGCGCAGGTCCTTGCGAAACCAGAGGATGACCGGTTTTGCCGCGTCCTTTGCCAATGAAGCCGTTCCCCGCTTGTGTTCTTTTCAACCCGCTACGCATGTACGGAACGCCCGGATCAAAAGTTTCATCCGGTGGAAAAAAGCTTTCACGGCTGTCGGCGGCATGAAAAAGGCCGGTGTGAACCGGCCTTTTTCTGAGAGCGGGAGTCTGTCGCTTAAAGCATGTCGCGCAAAAGTGTGCAGCGGTTTTGCGACAACGACATGCGTAAAAACAAAGACGTAAAGCGCGACAAGCGAATCTGAAAGATCGCGACGCGCTTTAGTTGTCGTATTCGCGGCAGGCTTCGCTGATCGATGCGCCGCTCTGACCGCCGCGCGTGTCGACGCCGGACATCTGTTGCGGCATGCCGGGGCATTCCATCGTCTGCGGTCGGCCGATGCTCTGTGTCGTCGTCGGATCGACCGGCGAGGCGGGTACCGGACGAATGCCGTTGTCATCGTTGGTGTAGTCGGATGAATAGGTGCCGGAACCGGGATCGGTCGAGCCGCCATTCGTTGGCCCGATGGGACTCGGGTTAGACTGGGCAAAAGCCGACGACGCCATGCCGATCGCGAGCAGCGAAGCGGCAATAAGGGATCTAGACATGGGATATCCTCCTTGGATTTTCATCTTGGATGACCCTGGGGTAACTGCCTGATGGAATCATTGTTCCGAAATTTGCTAAAAACCTGCATTCACGCGCGGCCTGTACGGCATGGTTATGCGTAAACCTTAACGGGCGATGTCGCTGGATCGGCGCCGGCGCATGCCCTACTTGCATGCGGAGATACTAAAAAACCGTGGCATGAGGCCGCTATGTTCATCTCCTTTCGCGAAGCCGCAGATCTCGGTCTCCAGATCGTACTTGCACTCACCTTGACGCTGAGTGGCATGGCGGTCGCCTCCTACGCCGTCAGGAATGACAAGGCTAAAATTTCGGCAATCGACGTCAGCCGTCCCTCACTCTGGACCGCCGCTCCGATGCGCGTCGATCCGGCGACGCAAGCCTACCTGCGCGCCGATGTTTCGGCCGCACTGGAACTCGCCGATGGTGCCGACGACCTCTGCCACGACCCGATCGGCCTGCGGCTTTCCTGCGACTTGATCGTGACCTCCGGTACGGCGGCTTTTTAGGTGAAGGCGGTCGGGAGGCGTCACCGCCATCCCCGAAAGCTTGCAAAACCCAATGATTTGCCGTTTCATCGCGATAGCGACCACCGTCCGACTCTTTCCCTGAAGGATTCAGCCTTTTGTCTATGCCGATGCCCCGTGGCTTCGAGAAGCCCTATGCCGCCTTCCTGTTCGATATGGACGGCACCATCCTCAATTCGATCCATGCGGCCGAGCGTGTTTGGAGTGACTGGGCAAGGCGCCATGGGCTCGATGTCGCCACCTTTTTGCCGAAGATGCATGGGTCGCGCGGCATTGACACGATCACCCGGCTGAACCTGCCGGGAGTCGATCCCGAACATGAATCGAAGCTGGTGACCGAAGCCGAAATCGTCGATGTCGGCGACGTCGTTGCCATTTCCGGCGCCGCGACCTTTCTGAGTTCATTGCCCCCGGATCGCTGGGCGATCGTCACCTCCTCGCCATTGCGCCTCGCTCACCGGCGACTGGAGGCAGCAGGTCTGCCGGTGCCGAGATTCATGGTGACGGCGGAGGACGTGAAGGTCGGAAAACCAGACCCGCAATGTTATATTCTGGGCGCCGAGCGCCTCGGCGTCAGTACCCAGGATTGCCTGGTGTTCGAAGATGTCGCAGCCGGCATTACCGCCGGCGAGGCGGCGGGGGCCGATGTCATGGTCATCACGGCAACACATCACCAAAAGATGGAGACGCCGCACCCGACGCTTTCATCCTATGACGAGATCTCGGTCCGCATCTCCTCCGATCACAGGATGCTGATCGTCCCGAACGCGGCCTGACAGTGCTCCCCTGCTTGCTTCTGCGCGGTTCACTCCGCGGCTGCGGCAAGACAGCGATCGATGATGCTGCCGATTTCGCTGCGGCAGGAGCCGCAATTGGTTCCAGCGCTGGTTTCCTTGCCGACCGCCTCGACGCTGTGACATCCGCCGCGCACGGCAGCCGCGATCTGGTTGACCCCGACACTGAAGCAGGAGCAGACGGTGGCGCCCGGATCTGGCCTGCCTGCTCCCGGACGACCCGCAACGAGCGCAAAGCGTTTCCTGAGGTCGCCATGCGAGGCTGAAAGCTGCGAGATCGCCCAGTTGCGCGCGACGGCGACGGGCTCGCGTGCCAGAAACAGCGCCGCAAGCAGGACCTCGCCGTCGAAGAAGGCGAGCCTGAGGTCGCCGGATTGCCGGTCGGCATAACCAAGCGGTTCGATCTCGGCCGGAATGGCGAAAACCGCGCGGCACCAGGCCGTCCAGTCTTCGACGGTTTCGCCGAAGGCAAGCTCCAGCCGCCAGCCGCCGGCGGCTTTCGCCAGCGCCCAATAGGCGGCATCAGGCGCGGCGGGTTTTGTGGCAGAGACGGCGAAACCGTAATGGGTGGCGCGGAAGGGCCGGACGGCGACGGCAACGTTCTTCGACGCCGGCTGACCGGAAACGGGATCGGTTATCGGCGCGACCACCGCGTCGATCCGCGCTTTTGCAGCAAACTGGTCGTTCCAGTGCATCGGCGCAAAGATGCCGCCGCGTGCCTGGCGATCGGTGACCAGCGCCCTGACGATTGCCTTGCCGTGCGGGCTGTCGATCTCGACCAGGCCCGCGCTTGATATGCCGGTCTCGATCGCGTCGCGCGGATGGATCTCGGCAAAGGGTTCGGCGATATGGGCGGAAAGCCGCGCACTCTTTCCGGTTCGGGTCATCGTGTGCCACTGGTCGCGGATGCGTCCGGTATTTAGCGTGAAGGGGTACTCGGCATTGGTGCGATCGGTTGCGGGCGGTTTGACCGCGACGAAGCGCGCCTTGCCATCAGGATGGAAGAAACCACCCTCGGCGAAGAAGCGGGTGATGCTGGGTTCTGTCCCTGCCGCCTGCGGCCACTGGAAGGGCGACAGCTCGTCATAGGCGCTGCCGTTTATGCCTGCGCGCGCGCCGATATCGAAATCGCGGCTGCCGTTATTTTCGAAGGCGGAAAGCGCGGCGTGCTCCGCAAAGATTGCGTCCGGCGCATCAAAATCGAAGGCGGCGGCAAATCCCATGCGGCGTCCGACCTCCGCAAGTTGCCACCAGTCGGCCCTTGCATCGCCGGGGATGTCGAGAAACGGCCGTTGCCTTGAAATGCGCCGTTCGGAATTGGTGACGGTGCCATCCTTCTCGCCCCAGCCGAGCGAGGGCAAAAGCACATCTGCGTGCCGGGTCGTATCCGTCTCTTTCAGGATGTCCGACACGACGACGAAAGGACAGGCGGCGATCGCGCTTTCGACGCTATCGGCATCCGGCATCGAGACGACGGGATTGGTCGCCATGATCCACAGCGCCTTGATGCGTCCGTCGGCTACGGCTTGGAACATGTCGACTGCCTTCAGGCCGGGCTTTGCTGCGATGACGGGCGAGTTCCAGAAGCGCTGCACGCGATCCCGGTCTTCGGCATTCTCGATTGCCATATGGGCGGCAAGCATATTGGCGAGACCGCCGACCTCGCGCCCGCCCATGGCGTTCGGCTGTCCGGTCAGCGAAAACGGTCCCATGCCGGGGCGGCCGATGCGGCCGGTCGCCAGGTGGCAGTTGAGGATCGCATTGACCTTGTCGGTGCCGGAGGAGGATTGGTTGACGCCCTGGCTGTAGCAGGTCACGACCTTCGGCGTCGTCTCGAACAGGCGGAAGAACTCCCTGATCTGCATGGCGGGCAGGCCGGTCCGTTCCAGGAGATCGTTGATATCAAGCGCGGCGGCGGCCGCAAAAGCGTCGCCGAAACCTTCGGTATGGGCGCCGATATAATTCTGGTCGATTGCCGGACTTGTCACGAGATGGGCAAGCAGCCCCATGAACAGTGCAACGTCGCCATCAGGACGGATGGCGAGATGCAAGTCGGCGATGTCGCAGGTCATCGTCCGGCGCGGATCGATGACGACGATCCGCATGTTTGGCCGCGCCGTCTTTGCGGCGGCAAGCCGCTGGTAGATGACGGGATGACACCAGGCAAGGTTGGAGCCGGTCAGGATCACCAGATCCGCAAGTTCAATATCCTCATAGGTCCCGGGCACCGTATCGGCGCCGAAGGCGCGGCGATGCCCCGCTACGGAAGACGACATGCAGAGCCTTGAATTGGTGTCGATATTGCCGGAGCCGATGAAGCCCTTCATCAGCTTGTTGGCAACATAATAATCCTCGGTCAGCAACTGGCCCGAGACGTAGAAGGCAACGGCGTCAGGCCCGTGTTCGGCGATCGTTTCTGAAAAGCGGCGGGCGACCAGATCAAGCGCCTCGTCCCAGCCGCTCTGTTTGCCTTCGATCTCGGGATGGAGAAGCCGGCCATCGAGATCGATGGTTTCGGCAAGGGCTGAACCCTTCGAGCAGAGCCGGCCGAAATTCGATGGATGTTCCGGATCTCCTTTCACGCTGACTGCGCCTGCCTCATCGACCGTGGCGACAACGCCGCAGCCGACACCGCAATAGGGACAGGTGGTCTTGACCTCAGCAGCCATCTATTCCGCCGCCATCATCAGGCTTTCCAGGGCGATGAACAGCCTGCCGTCTTCGTTCAGCACCGATATCGTCCGGACCTCGCCTTCGTCGGCGCCGAGCGCCTTGCCGGTTTCCAGCGAGATCACCCAGTTGTGCAGCGGGCAGGTGACTGACTTAGCGTGGACGATGCCCTGGGAGAGCGGGCCGCCCTTGTGCGGGCAATGATCCTCGATGGCGAAGACTTCGTTTTCGGCGGTGCGGAAGACGGCGATCTTGCCCTGCGGTGTCTTCACGCAACGCGCGCCGCGCAGCGGGATGTCGGAGATGTCACCGATTGCGATCCATTTCATGTCCATCTCCTTACTCTGCAGCCTGCGGATAGCCGATCGTCGCCATCGGCTTGAACTCGTGCTTGTCCTTGCCGGAAACACGCTCCGACCAGGGGTCGATCTGGGCAAATTTTTGGCTGAAGACGAAGCGCTCGTAATAGGCTTTGCGCTTTTCGGCATCACCCATGATCTGGCGGCGGATTTCCTCCAGGCCGACGCGCTTTGCCCACTTGTAGATGCGCTCGAGGTAACGGGCCTGCTCACGGTACATCTGCGTCAGCGCCACGATATACTCCAGCGCCTCGTCCTCGGTCCGGACAAGCCCGAGGACCTCCGTGCCCTTGATGTCAAGGCCGGCCGCACCGGCGAAATGGATCTCGAAACCGGAATCCACGCAGATCACGCCGATGTCCTTGCAGGTTGCTTCCGCGCAGTTGCGCGGGCAGCCGGACACAGCCAATTTCAGCTTGGCCGGCGTCCAGGAACCCCACATGAACTTCTCGATGCGGATGCCGAGGCCGGTGGAATCCTGGGTGCCGAAGCGACACCAGTCGGAGCCGACGCAGGTCTTCACCGTCCGCAAGCCCTTGGCATAAGCCTGGCCGGAGACGAAACCGGCCTTGCCGAGATCGGCCCAGACGGCGGGCAGGTCTTCCTTCTCGATGCCGAGCAGGTCGATACGCTGGCCGCCGGTGACCTTCACCATCGGGATCTCGAACTTGTCGACGACATCGGCGATAGCGCGCAGCTCGTTCGAATTGGTGACGCCGCCCCACATGCGCGGAACGACGGAGTAGGTGCCGTCCTTCTGGATGTTGGCATGCACGCGTTCATTGATGAAACGCGACTGATAGTCGTCGGCATATTCGTCCGGCCAGTCGCTGACCAGGTAATAGTTGAGTGCCGGCCGACATTTGGCGCAGCCGCAGGAGGTCTTCCACTCGAGCTCCTGCATGACGGCAGGGATGCTCTTCAGACCCTTGGCCTTGATCAGCCGGCGAACGTCGTCATGGCCGAGTTCGGTGCAGGTGCACATCGGCTGGACCGCAGTCGGATTGTAGCTGTCGCCGAGCGTCAGCGCCATGAGTTGTTCGACAAGGCCGGTGCAGGAACCGCACGAGGCGGATGCCTTCGTGTGAGCGCGTACGTCGTCGAGCGACGTCAGCCCCTTGCCTGAAATCGTCGAGGTGATCTTGCCCTTGCATACGCCGTTGCAGCCACAAATCTCCGCGTCATCCGGCAAGGCTGCAACGGCCGCCATAGGGTCCAGCGGCGACCCTCCCTGATAGGCCTGTCCGAAGATCAGCGTCTCGCGCATCTCCGAAATATCGGTCGCCTTCTTCTTCAGGTCGTTGAACCAGGCACCATCGGCGGTTTCGCCGTAAAGCACGGTGCCGATGATCTTATTGTCCTTCAGCACCAGGCGTTTGTAGACGCCGGCGCTGGCATCGCGCAGCACGATCTCCTCGCGGTCGTCGCCATCGGCGAAATCGCCGAGTGAATAAAGCTCGATGCCGGTGACCTTGAGCTTGGTCGGCGTATCCGCGTGAACGAAGGCCGGCGAGCGATCGCCGGAGAGATGCGCGGCGGCGATGCGGGCCATTTCATAGAGCGGCGCAACGAGACCATAGACCATGCCGCCCACCTCGGCGCATTCGCCGAGCGCGAGAATATTGCCGTCCGAGGTCTGCATGCCGGCATCGACGACGATGCCGCGATTGACCGCAATGCCGGCGTCCTTTGCCAGGCCGACGCTTGGACGAATGCCGACGGCCATGACGACCAGCGTTGCCGGGATGATGCGGCCGTCGTCAAGCTCGATGCCCTCGACCTTGCCGTTGCCGACGATCGCCTTGGTATTGGCCTTGCAGATGACCTTGATGCCGCGTTCCTCGACTGCCTTCTGCAGCAGATAACCGGCGGCGGGGTCGAGCTGGCGCTCCATCAGCGTCGGCATGACGTGCAGCACGGTGACGTCCATGCCGCGCTGGGCAAGGCCGGCCGCCGCTTCCAGGCCAAGCAGGCCGCCGCCGATGACGACAGCCTTTTCGCGCGACTGAGCGGCAAGCAGCATCGCCTGCACGTCGTCGAGATCGCGATAGGTGATGACGCCAGGCAGATCCTTGCCGGGAACAGGGATGATGAAAGGCACGGAACCGGTTGCGATCACCAGCTTGTCGTAGCTTTCGGTGACGCCGTGGTCGGAGGTGACGGTCTTGGCGGCACGATCGATGTTGACGATCTTGTGGCCCTTGTAGAGCATGATGCCGTGCTTGATATACCAGCCGTCACCGTGAATGATGATCTGTTCGTAGTCCTTTTCTCCGGAGAGAACCGGCGACAGCATGATGCGGTCGTAATTGACGCGCGGCTCGGCATTGAAGATCGTAACTTCATAGCGTCCCGGCGCCTGCTCGAAGAGGTGCTCCAGCATGCGCCCGGGCGCCATGCCATTGCCGATGATGACGAGTTTTTCGGTCATATTTCCAGGTCCTTAGATCAGGTTGCAGCCACGGGCGCCGAATGCCCTTGGCGCGACAGTTGCTTTACGGACAGGTGCATCCAGATGAGAGAGATCACGACGATCGCGAAGAGCAGCAGGAAACAGCTGGACCAAAGGCCGGTCATGTCCTTGAGGAGGCCAAAGGCAATTGGAAGGATGAAGCCGCCAAGGCCGCCCATCATCCCGACGACACCGCCGACTGCGCCGACGTTTTCGGGGTAGTAGGCCGGAATGTGCTTGTAGACGGCAGCCTTGCCGAGGCTCATGAAGAAGCCGAGCACGAAGATGACGACGATGAAGATGACAGGGGTGATGCCGAACGCCGGACCCGCCCCGCCACCAGAAGCAGCCGGCAGCGAAAGGATGAGAGTGGCGACGGCCGACACGGCAAGCATCGTATACATCACGCTGCGCGCGCCCTTTTTATCCGACAGCACGCCGCCGAAGGCGCGGAAGATGCTGCCCGGGATGGAATAGGCGGCGGCGACCATGCCGGCGGTTTCCAGGTTGAAGCCGTAGACGCCGACCAGATAACGCGGCAGCCACAGCGACAGGGCGACGAAGCCTCCGAAGGCGAAGAAATAGTAGAGCGAGAAGCGCCAGACCTGAACGTTCTGCAGCGGCGCGAATTCCTGCGCGAAACTCTTGGAGACAGCGCGGCGTTCGCGGCGGAGACGGAAGGCCGGATCATCGGTCGTGGTGAACCAGAAGACGATTGCCATAAGCGCCAGACAGACGGCCCAGATCTCCGCAACCGCCTGCCAGCCCCATGCGAGCAGCACGAAGGGAGCGGCGAACTTGGTCACGGCGGCGCCGACATTGCCGGCACCGAAGATGCCGAGCGCGGTTCCCTGCTTCTCAGCCGGGAAGAAAGGCGAGACATAGGCGACACCGACCGCGAAGGAGCCGCCGGCGAGGCCGACGCCGAGGCCGGCGATCAGCATCTGCGTATAAGTCTGGGCGTAAGAGAGCAGGAAGGTCGCCAATGCGGCGGCCAGCATGGTCAGCGTGTAGACGAGACGGCCGCCGTAACGCCCCGTCCAGATGCCAAGGACGATGCGCACGAGCGAACCGGTGAGCACGGGGGTGCCGACCAGCAATCCGAACTCGGCCTCGTTCAGGCCGAGATCCTGCTTGATGCGAATGCCGATGATCGCGAAGATCGTCCAGACGGCAAAACAGAGGGTGAAGGCTACAGTGGAGATCCACAATGCCTTGGCTGGTTCGCCGGCGGACATGAACTGTGATTTCTCGATGACAGACATAACTTCTCCGAGGCCCGACAAGGTCGTGCCGATCCATCGCTGAGGGTTAAAACAAAAAGCCGCTGGTCAGGACGCGCATACCCGAGGCGCGCAAAATATCCTGATCAGCGGCTTTGCTGGTGGCGCCCGCCGTTGGACGCCGAATTCTTGGGCCTTCTGGCCCACTTGCCTGGAAGCAATCCGTTGGCCGGATTGCTCAAGCTAAAAACCTACCTCTTCAAACCGAAGAGCAGTCTCTGTATCTTCCGCGAGCGTCTATCACTCACTCTGCGCTGATCGCCATTGACCGGTGCAATAAAGATCATGCAAACTGCGTGCCAGTTTTGTGATCTGCGTTCAATCCACTGAATACAAATGATATTTTACGAAACGCGCCGCCTGCTTGTTTTTCGGGCGGCCACCCGCTCATGCAAATATTTTGTGCGCTTGTCGTGAGGCGGGCAGATACTTGCTGGCGTTTTGTGCAGGCCGGCATCGGTTAAACCTCGTCGTCGCAAACGAAGGCGAGGGCGCTTTTGACGGCAAAACCTGCGACATAGTCCGGCAACCTCGCCGGGTCGAAGACGTGGCCGTCCATGAAACGGTCGCCCTCGTCACTGCCTTCGATGCGGATATCGGCATCTTCAGGTGATTTGTCGTCACCGAGAGCCGTGCGATAGAGATCCGGGCGGTAAGCGGATGCTGCGGCCCTTGCCATGTTAAGGCTGATCTCGGCCTGTCCCCAGCGGATCATCTGGCTGTAGATCCAAAGAGCATGGCTTGGCCGGGGATAATTGGCGAAGCCGGAATGGAACATGAAATAATCGGCGATGATGCGGCGGTTGCCCTTTGCGTCGAGGCTGAATTCGCCGGCGAGCACACGGCGAATGATTTCGACGGGGGCAGCGATATAGCGCGGGTCGGCAAGAGCTGCCGCCAGCGCATCGTGATTTTCCGGCCGATCGCACCACTGGGCTGCCGCGTCGAGCGCCACGATCAGCCGGGAAACGGTTTCCGGATGGCTTTCCGCCCAGTCCGGCCGCATGCCGATCACCTTTTCAGGTGCCGACGGCCAGATATCCTGTTTGGCGGCGACGATGCGGCCGACGCCGCGCTCTGAAGCGACCATGTTCCACGGCGCACCGACGCAGAAACCGTCGATCGCACCGGCCGCCAGCGCATCCGAAGTCATGGGCGGCGGCACGACGACGAGCTTGACATCCTTGTCGGGATCGATGCCGCCGGCTGCCAGCCAGTAGCGGAATTCGTAATTGTGCGAGGAGAAGGGGTAGGTGACCCCGAAAGTCGGCAGCGGCTCGCCGCGGGCCTTCATTGCCGCCAATGTTTTTGCCAGGGCGCGGGCATTGTCGAGCGCGCTTGCCGTTTCCGGCAATCCCACGTCATTCCGCATCCTGTCGAAGAGCCGCGTCGATAGCGTGATCGCGTTGCCGCCGCGCCCCAGCGAAAATGGCGTGATCGTCGGTGAGGGATTGGAGCCGAGACCGAGCATGGAGGCGACGGGCATCGGTGACAGCATGTGGGCGATGTCGAACTGGCGGAATGCCAGGCGGTCGCGCACATTCGCCCAGGAGACGTCCTTGACGAGATCGAGCGTCAGGCCTTCCTTCCGCGCGAAGCCGAATTCCGCCGCCGCAATCAGCACCGATGCATCGACGAGCGGAATGAAACCGGCCCGCAGCACTTTCGGTCCTTCGCTGTTCACCCGCACGGGCGACGGCATGTCGTCGCCGGAGTTGGAGGTCGTTGTCATCATATCCACTCCGGTTTCCTCCGGAAATTCATCAGGTCGGCCATTACATCAACAGCCCCGCGGCAGTGACGACGCTCTGGGCAATTTCCGACATCTTCTTCTTTTCGTTCATCGCTGTCTGGCGCAGCAGGGCGAAAGCCTCTTCCTCGGAGAGGCCGCGCATCTTCATCAATATGCCCTTGGCGCGCTCGACCAGCTTGCGTTCCTCCAGCGCGGAGCGGGCATCGGCAAGCTCCCGCCGTAGCCGGTTGAAGGCATTGAAGCGGCTGACGGCCATGTCGAGGATCGGTTTGACGCGTTCCTTCTTCAATCCGTCGACGATATAGGCCGAGACGCCGGCATCGACGGCAGCCTCGATCGAGGCTGTGTCGGAGCGATCGACAAACATGGCGATCGGGCGGCTGACGGTGCGCGTCAGCTGGAACAGGTGCTCCATCATGTCGCGGTTGGGATTCTCGATATCGATGATGATCACGTCGGGCATCAGCGTTTCGATGATTCGCGCGATGCCGTTGACCTCATGCACCACGGTGACGCGCACATGCCCTGCCTCGCGCAGGCCTTCTTCGATGATGGAGGCGCGAATGGCATTTTCGTCGATCACCAGAATTGTCAGATCGAGATGCGTCATTGCTATATTCATGACGCAGTGCAGCAAATTTAGCAAGGCGTTCGCCTGAAAAATGTGCAAAAATAGGTGTGCGCAAAAAATAATCAAATTGCCGAAATTTCGGGCGGGATCAATATACCGCGTCGGCAAAGTCTTCAGGGCTGCGGTATTTCGGATGTGAAATGGGGAACGTCATAGCCGCGCTTGACCTGTGGCCGCGCCGCAAGCCTGAGATACCATCGTTTGATGTTCGGGAATGCATTCAGGTCGATCTCGTGGCGCTTAAAACGGGAAACCCAGGGCCAGACCGCCATGTCGGCGATGGAATAATCGTCGATGAGATAGTCGCGGCCTTCGAGCCGCACGTTCAACGTCTCGTACAGGCGGCGGGTATCCCTGCGAAAGAGATCCTCTGCGAACGGCGCTTCACCTGCATTGTAGGTCAGGAAATAATGGGCGTTGCCGAGCGTCGGCCCGAAGCCGCCCATCTGCCACATCAGCCATTCGATCGTGTGATGCCGGGCGGCACCATGCCGGGGCAGGAAGCGGCCGGTCTTTTCGGCGAGGTAGAGCAGGATGGCGCCGGATTCGGCAAGCGTGATGCCGGTCTCGTGATCGACGATAACAGGAATCTTGCCACCCGGATTGATGGCGAGATAATCCTGCTGGAATTGATCCCCCTTGGTGATGTCGATCGTGTGGGGGCGGTAGGCGAGGCCGAACTCCTCGAGTGCGATCGAGACCTTCAAGCCATTCGGCGTGATCCAAGTATAGAGGTCGATCATCCCAGGTTCAATCGAACATCATTTCGTCGACCGGCAGCTTCGTCATTCCGAAGCGCCCGGTGACATCGTCGAGGCCAGAGAACATGTCCCGCAGAGTTTGCACGATTGTCTCGACGCGCGGATCGATGACGCGATAGACGATCGCCTTGCCGTCGCGGCGTCCTTCGATCACACCGGCCTCGCGAAGCTCGCTCAACTGCTGGGAAAGCGTCGGCTGGCGGATACCGAGTTCGTCCTCCATCCCAGAGACCGAGGCTTCCGTCTCCATGAGGTAGCAGACGATCGCCAGGCGGTTGGAATTGGCGATCAGCTTCAGCAATTCGCTGGCTGCTCCGACATCGCGGCAGACTCTTGAGGAAACGGGCTTCGTCAACGGCATCGTCCTTGAATGTTCTATAAAAAAGTAAAGTGACGGAGGTGAAATTTCAACTGCCAAGAAACCCACTTCGGTCAAACCGATAAAAGATTTTATTGCCTCTAGATTTTATGGAATATGCAATCCGATTTCCGCTCGTCGACGACAATCGCTTCCTAGTAATCAATTTATAAAAAAGTAAATTGATTACTAGGAGCTACGTCATCGGTCGCACAGAATGAAAATTGGTGTTCATCCCAACAATCTGCATCTTCGCCTCGCGCGGCTCTGGCCCGGCGCTTTCGTCGATCTGCAGCCGATATTCATCTCCTATGCCGAAGGCCGCGATACGGCGGCGCTGCTGGAAAGTGGCGACATCGATCTCGGCGGCACGGGCTCCACGCCGCCGATCGAGGCGGATATGCGTGGGCTCGGCGTCGAATATGTCGCTGCCTCGGCGCCGCGCCCTGCCAACGGCGCCGTCTTCGTCAGGCGCGGCAGTCCGATCGGCTCCGTCGCTGAACTGAAAGGTCGTCGGATCTCGCTGATCGACGGTTCGTTTCACACCTATCTCCTAGCCCGCAGCCTGGAAGGCGAGGGACTGAGCCTGCCGGATGTCGAGCGCGAGCGCGTCGAAAGCGGCGCGCGCGATTCGCTCGCGGACCTGCTCGAAGGGCGCGTCGATGCCTGGGTTGCCATGTCGCCGCGTCTCGAAAAGGCGCTGGAGCGCGATGACGTCAGATTGATCGTCCGCTGTGGCGCGGCCATTCCCAACCGTTCTTTGTTCTGGACATTGGAGCGGAACGGCCTTTCCGCGGAGGAGATCCGGTCAATCGTCTCCGAGCTCAGCCGGATCGGCGTCGAGATCACTGCCGATCCGCGTGCCGCCGCCCGGCTTCTTGCATCTGGCGACCGCGGCGGATCTGGCGACCGCGGGAGAACGGATATCGACGCCTGGGAAAAAGTGGTGCGTTCGCGCGATTTCACGGTCTTTCCGATCGACGATGAGATCATCGCCGAACAGCAGGAAGAGGCCGACACGCTGCTGCGTCACGGCCATTTCTCCAAGCCCATCGTGCTGAAACGCCGGGAAACGACGAGATAACAAGGAATCAGGCGATGAACGTTTTCTGGTACATGTGCGCGCCCGACGGCGCCTATCCCTGGCAGCCGGAAGGCTCTCGCCAGGTCGACTACGGCTACTACAAGCAGCTTGCCCAGGCCTATGACCATCTGGGTTACACCGGCGCCCTGTTTGCGACCGGCGCCCACGACGTCTGGGTGCTGGCCAGCGCGCTGCTTGCCCACACCGAGCGGCTACGCTTTCTCGTCGCCATCCATCCCGGTCTCGTCGCGCCGACATTGCTTGCCAAGATGGCGGCGACCTTTCAGGAATTCGCCCGCGGCCGGCTGCTGATCAATGTCGTCTCGGGCGACGCCAAGATGCTCGGCGCTTATGGCATGACGCTGCCGCATGACGAGCGCTACGACATGGCGGACGAATATCTTCAGCTATGGCACCGGCTCTTTGCCGGCGAGAGCGTCACTTATCAGGGCAAGTATTTCTCGACCGACGGCGCCAAGCTCGCCTTGCCGGTCGGCGAGAGCATCGCACCGCCGCCGCTCTGGTTCGGCGGCTCCTCGGACAAGGCGCTGGAGGTCGCGGCAAAACATGTGGACACCTATCTCTCCTGGGGCGAGACGCCCGCCCAGATCGGCGAGAAGGTCGAGGCGGTGAAGGCGCGCGCCGCCCACTACGGGCGTGAACTCGAATACGGCATCCGCCTCTATGTCATCGTTCGCGACACCGACGAAAAGGCCTGGGAGGCGGCGGCCGATCTCTATGGTCGCATGGACGATGCGGCGATCGCCGCCAACCAGCGCTTCGTCGCAAGAAGCGATTCCGTCGGCCAGCAGCGCATGACCGCACTGCATGGCGGCCTCAAGCCGGAAAACCTGCGCGATCTCGAAGTTGCGCCGAACCTCTGGGCCGGGATCGGTCTGGTCAGGCCAGGCCCGGGTACGGCGATCGTCGGTTCGCCGGATACGGTTCTGCGCACGCTCGAAGCCTATCAGAAGGCTGGCGTCGACACTTTCATTCTTTCTGGCATGCCGCTGCTTGAGGAAGCCTATCGTTTCGGCGAAAAGGTGCTGCCGCGGCTCGATGTCAGCAGGGAAGTCTCGAAGGCGCGGAACTACACTTGGTCGACGCTCTTCGATCGCGATCTTTCGACCGTCAAGAGCGCCTGATCCTCTCGCCAGAAGGTAAGTTTTGTGGCCACCAGTGAATTTCATCCGATCGAACAAACCGCTCCGGATAGCGGGGTGGCAGCGCGCCTGCTGCGGGCGATCGAGGCGATTCTCGGCATTGCCGCGGCAGTCGTTCTGGCCGTGCTGCTCGTGATGGTGCTCGTCACCGTCTGCCTGCGCTATTTCTTCAGCGCCGGCTTCATCGGTGCCGAGGATCTCGGCATCTGGCTGCATGTGGGCCTGATCGCGCTCGGCGCGCCGCTCGGCCTCAACAGCGCGCTTGCCATGCGCCTCGACGTCTTCGTCAAGATGCTGCCGGAAAACCTGCAGAAGGTCACGCCGATCGGCGCCGACGTCTTCACCGTGCTTTCGGCGCTGATCCTGAGCTTCGGCGGCAGCGAGATCATGACGATGCTTGGCGGCGTCTCGCCGACGCTCGGCGTGCCGGAATGGATCCGCTTCGGCTTCCTCGGCGCTGGCGGCGCACTGATCCTCGTCGTGCTGCTTCTGCAGCGCATCGCCGAAGGCAAGATCCTGCCGGTTGTGATCTCGCTTGCCGTCGGTGTCGCGCTCTATGCCGGCATCCCGCATGTCTCGCTCGATCTCGACTGGCCGCCGAGCATCTTCCTGGGGTTGATCGCCGCGGTCGGCCTCGTGCTTGCTGCGCCGCTGCCGCACGCCTTTCTTGCCGCGGCCTATGTCGTCATCGCCTTCGGCAGCAGCCTGCCGGAGCCGGCGATCGTCTCCGCGACGGTCACCGGCGTCTCGAAATTCCTGCTGCTCGCCATTCCCTTCTTCCTGCTCGCTGGCGGTCTTCTCACGGCTTCCGGCGTCGCCAACCAGCTCGTGCGCTTCGCCGCCGCAATGGTCGGACATCGCCGGGCCGGGCTGGCGCAGACGACACTGTTGACCAGCGTCCTCTTTTCCGGCGCTTCCGGCTCGTCGGTTGCAAATGCCGCCTTCGGCGCCTCGACCTTCCAGCCCGAGCTGGTCAAACACGGCTATCGGCCGGCGCAGGCGGCGGCGATCATCGCCTCGACATCGGTTCTCGACAATGTCATCCCGCCGTCGATCGCATTTCTCATCCTTGCGACCGCGACCAATCTCTCCGTCGGTTCGCTGCTCGTCGGCGGCTTCTTTGCCGGCGGCTTGATGGCCATATGCCTGGCGGTCGCAATCCATCTGACGGTCAGCGAACAGGTGCCCTTGCCGCGCGCAAATGCGAGACAGCGCTGGCAATCGGCGGTCCAGGCAATCCCGGCTTTCGGGCTCGGCGTCATCGTCGTCGTTGGCATCCGCATCGGTATCGTCACGACCACGGAAGCAGCCGCTCTTGCTGCTTTCTACACGCTGCTGCTCGGCATCGGCGCGCGCCTCGGCATTCTCTCGCTCTATGCCGCCTTCCGTCAGGCAGCAGTCGAAGCGGCGGCGATCGGCCTTCTCATCGGCACGGCCGGCCCCTTTGCCTTTTTGCTGGCGGTCGACGACGTGTCCGGACTGATCTCGCACCTGACGACAGTGCTCGGCGGCAGCGCGCTTACGGTCATCCTGCTGTCGAATGTCATCCTGCTGGTCGTCGGCCTCGTTCTCGATATCGGCGCCGCGATCCTACTCTTCGGCCCGATCCTGCTGCCGGCAGCGGTCGCCGCCGGTATCGATCCCATCCAGTTCGGGGTGATCATCGTCGTCAACCTGATGATCCACGGACTCACACCGCCGCTCGGCATGCTGATCTTCGTCGTCAGCGGCGTCACGCGCATTCCCGCCTCAGAGCTCTTTCGGGCGGTGGTTCCCTATCTGCTCGCTCTCCTGGTCTCGCTCGCAATCCTCTGCGCATGGGCCATCATCTTCTCGTAAACAGGACAACCCCATGGACAATTTCAACCGACGCAATTTCCTGAAGACCGCAGCTCTCGCCGGAACGGCGCTTGCAGCGCCCGCCTTCGTCCGCACGGCCGCCGCCCGCACGACGACGATCACGATCGCCTCGCTGCTCGGTGACGACAAGCCGGAAACGAAGATCTGGGTGAAGATCGGCGAACTGGTCGAAGCGAAACTCCCCGGCCAGTTCAAGTTCAATATCGTCAGGAACGGCGCGCTCGGCGGCGAGAAGGAAGTGGCCGAAGGCGTGCGCCTCGGCTCCATCCAGGCCAGCCTCTCGACGGTCTCGTCGCTCTCCGGCTGGGCGCCGGAACTGCAGATCCTCGATCTGCCCTTTCTCTTCCGCGATGCCGACCATGTTCGCAGGACCGTCGCCGGTGATGTCGGCGCCGATCTCAAGCAGAAACTGCAGGCGCAGAATTTCGTCGTCGGCGATTTCATCAATTACGGCGCCCGCCATCTCCTGACCAAGGAGCCGGTGACGCGGCCAGAACAACTCAAGGGCAAGCGCATTCGCGTCATCCAGAGCCCTCTGCACACCAAGCTCTGGAGCGCATTCGGCACGACGCCGATCGGCATTCCGATCACCGAGACCTATAATGCGCTCGCAACCGGCGTCGCCGACGCGATGGATCTGACCAAGTCGGCCTATGCCGGCTTCAAGCTCTACGAGGTCGTGCCCGATATGACCGAGACCGGCCACATCTGGGCATCCGGCGTCATCTATTATGCCTCGACCTTCTGGGCCGGCCTCAATGACGAGCAGAAGGCGGTGTTCCAGCAGGCCTCCAGCGAGGGGGCTGCCTATTTCAACCAGTTGATCGTCGATGACGAATCCAAATCCGTCGAGACGGCGCTTGCCAACGGCGGAAAACTCTTGAAGCCGGAAGCCTTCGACGAATGGCAGAAGGGCGCCCAGGGGGTGTGGGACGATTTCGCGCCGGTTGTCGGCGGCATCGACAGGATCAAATCGATCCAGGCCGCCTGAGCAAGCGGCGGACGGTTCTCCTGCAGCTTTGAACGGGGACCGATGGAAAAACCATCGGTCTCTTCATCGCGCGCACTTGCCGGAAAAATAATGCCGGAGCAGGCCGGAAATCGAAAGAGCATGCCTTCGGTGATCGTGGTATATGACTTACTTAAAATCCTGGAATGGGAAGTTTTTACCTTCGGCCGGTGCGATCCTGTTGACCGCAATGTTGCTACCGCTTCCGGCGGACGGATCCCATGGCCTCGATTTGAGATAAACAACATTGAACACAAGGCTTTGGAGGGCCGACCATGAGCTTACGCATCAACGATATTGCCCCCGATTTTACCGCCGATACCACCCAGGGACCGATCAGCTTCCATGAGTGGATCGGCAGCGGCTGGGCCGTCCTGTTCTCGCATCCGAAGAATTTCACGCCGGTTTGCACGACCGAGCTCGGCGCCATGGCCGGCCTGGCCGGGGAATTTTCCAAGCGTGGCGCCAAGGTCATCGGCATCTCCGTCGATCCGGTGGAAAGCCACGCCAAATGGAAAAACGACATCAAGACCGCCACCGGCTTCGACGTCGAATATCCGCTGATCGGTGACAAGGACCTCAAGGTCGCCAAGCTCTACGACATGCTGCCGGCCGGCGCCGGCGAGAGCTCGGAAGGCCGTACGCCTGCCGACAACGCCACCGTGCGTTCGGTCTTCATCATCGGTCCCGATAAGAAGATCAAGCTGATTCTGACCTATCCGATGACGACGGGCCGCAATTTCAATGAGATCCTGCGCGCCATCGATTCCATCCAGCTGACGGCCAAGCACCAGGTGGCCACACCGGCGAACTGGAACCAGGGCGAAGACGTCATCATCACCGCCGCGGTTTCCAACGAAGACGCGATCACGCGTTTCGGCTCCTTCGATACGGTTCTGCCCTATCTCAGGAAGACCAAGCAGCCGACGGCCTGACTACTGCTTTCAAGCCATTCCTCAAGCCGCCGCGAAAGCACTTCGCGGCGGCTTTTTATTGATCAGACTAAGCGATGGCTTTATGAGCTCTCACCGCATCGCCGAATGCCTGAAACAGCGCACGATTAACAGGGTTGGTTTGCGGATCGTATTCGGCATGCCATTGCACACCCAGAGCAAATCCCGACGCGTCCTTGAACCGTATCGCCTCGATCGTCCCGTCCTCGGCAATGCCTTCGGCAACGACCCTCTCACCAAGTTCGAGGATTCCCTGTCCATGCAGGGAGTTCACCCGGATCGTCTCCCGGCCGAGGATGCGCGCAAACATCCCGTCCTCTATAAGTCGAACATCGTGACGATCGCCGAAAACGATGGTGGGGTCGGGATGGATCTCGCCGGTCTCAAGGCGCGGCATCCGGTGGTTCATGCGTCCGGGCAATTCCCGGATTTCGGGATGCAGCGAGCCCCGGCGGCGACATTCATTTCCTGAAAACCGCGGCATATGCCGAAAATAGGAACGCCTTGCGCAACACAGGCTTCGATCAAGGGCAGCGCCAGCCCGTCACGATCCTCATCATAAGGCTCATGCTTGGGATCCGGCACCATGTTGAATCGGCTGGGATGGACATTGGCTCTGGCACCCGTCAGCAGAATGCCGTCGACGACAGCCAGCAGATCCGCGATATCGGCCAGTTTAGGATTGCCGGCAAACATCAGCGGCAACGCTTCGGCGACATCGGCCACAGCCCGCAAATTGTATTCTCCGACAAGCTGGGTCGAGAATCGGCTTTCGATGATGCGGGCGTTCCCGATGATGCCGATTACAGGTCTTGCCATTGCTTGTCACACCCCAAGTCGCAACGCCAGCTGCTACCCAAGCCGCCTGGCCCCTCGGGCAGGTGATTTGCAACGCCGCGAAACCGGAACCGGCCCCGGGCTGACTGCCGGCTCGGTTGTCACTATATGGTTATCCTTGGTCGCGATGCAGGTGCAAGAGCTTTTGCGACCGCCAAGGCAGGTCCGTAAAAAGCCTGAACAAGGCGAAGCTCGGAGAAGCGAATTTCCTTGGCCGAGCCGATGCTCAATCCGGAACGGGAAGGGCGCGCTGGTTGTAGAGGATCTTGCGGATGCGTGCCTGTTCCTCTTCTGAGAGCTTACTGTTGTCGGTGCTAAGATCGGCGCCGACCGCAAGGCCGCGCTGGACGCCAGGTCTTGCGCCGACCTCCTCGAACCATCGCTTGAAATGCTTGAACTCGTTGATGTCCTGACCCTGTGCCTGCCAGTTGACGGTCCATGGATAGCTGACGATATCGGCGATGGTGAATTCGTCACCGGCCAGATAGCGCCGGTCGCGAAGCCGCATGTTGAGAACGCCGTAGAGGCGGTTGGCTTCGTCGGTGAAGCGCCGCACCGCATAGGACTGATCGCCTTCGCGATCGCCAAGGCGACGGAAGTGACCTGCCTCGCCGAGCTTCGGCCCCTGGTTCGCCATCTGCCAGATCACCCATTGCGTAACCTCGTATTTGCCGCGCAGATCCTGCGGCCAGAATTTGCCGGTCTTCTCGGCGAGATAGAAGAGGATCGCGCCGGATTCGAACACGCTCAACGGACCGCCGCCATCGGCAGGCTCGTGATCGACGATGGCAGGCATGCGGTGATTGGGGTTGAGTTTGAGATAATCAGGCTTGAACTGGTCGCCTCGGCCGATATTGACCGGCACCAGCCGGTAGGGCGTGCCGGTTTCCTCCAGGAAGATCGAGACCTTCTTGCCGTTCGGCGTCGGCCAGTAGTGGAGATCAATCATCTGCGTATCCTCGTTCGCTCGGGACTTCCTGGCAAACAGGATGCCGCTACGACCATGGCAGGTCGAATATGTTTGTTCCAAAATCGATGGCGAAATTAGAAACCTGTGACCGTCCGTGCCAACAACCGAGGTGCAGATATGGAAATGGGGAAGCGTCGCGCCTTGATCGATGGTATCTAGAATCCAGCGTCGCGATGGAAGTTCGAACCTCATGAGATCCGATGACACGCCGAAAACGTCAGTCCGACATTGGGAAGAGATTGGCCAAGGCCATGCTTTCGCTCTGTCTTCTGTTTTCCCAAGTGGACACGGTAAAGGCCCAGCCTGAGGGGAGCGTCGGGCCGGCGGCCTGCTTGTATTCGGGACCTTCGGCGTTGGGATCCGGTGAGACGCTCTGCATCCGGAAAGATAGTTTCAACCGCGATCTTTGCGTCGCGATCGAGCATTTCGCCAGCGCCAGTCACTTGCCGCCGGATTATTTCGCCCGTCTCATCTGGCGGGAAAGCACCTTTCGCCCCGATGCCGTTAGCTTCAAGGGAGCGCAGGGGATTGCGCAATTCATGCCCGGAACGGCGAAACTGCGCGGTCTCGAGGACAGCTACCAGGTATTGGAAGCCCTGCGGAAATCGGCGCAGTATCTCAACGAATTGCGCAATCGTTTCGGCAATCTCGGCCTTGCCGCCGCTGCCTACAATGCCGGCGAAAATGGACTTTCCTCTTACCTTACGTCAGGGAGATTACCTTACGACACGCGCGGTTACGTCCTGGCAATCACCGCGCATACGGTCGAGGAATGGAAGGATAATCCGCCGGAAGACGCGGCTGCCCCGCTCGACAAGGACAAGTCCTTCCTGGACGGCTGCGTGGCGCTTGCGGAGAGACGGACGTTAAAGGACACGCCCTGGCGTCAGGAGGGTGAATGGGCGCCCTGGGGCGTCCAGATCGCCGCGAATGCGAATGTCGCGATAGTCAGGCGAATGTTTCTCGATGCCGTGCAGGATCTGCCCGCGCCCCTGAATGCGGAGCAGCCGCTGATCTTGCGCCAGCGTGATCGCAGCTTTGGTTTTCGCCCACGTTATGCTGCCCGCATCGGCCGGCAGACGCGCATGGACGCCAACAACCTCTGCAACCAGATCCGCAAACACGGCGGCACCTGCCTTGTTTTCAAAAATCGATAGCGGGCCTGGTCCAGCCCCTTGATCACGAAAAGTCCGCTTGCAGGATCACCCAAGCGCAGCATATTCAACACGGAAATGCCAAGGGAGGAACGATGATGCGGGTTTTGGTAATCGGAGCAACGGGCCATGTCGGAACCTATCTCGTTCCCCGTCTGGTGGAAGCCGGTCACGACGTCGTCACGATCAGCCGCGGCACGGCAAAGCCCTATACGGCAAACCACGCCTGGGCTGCCGTCGATCAGCGTCAGATGGATCGGGCAGCGATGGAGCAGACGGGTGATTTCGGCCCGGCCGTGCGTGGTGTGAAAGCCGACATCGTCATCGACATGATCTGCTTCTCGCTGGAAAGTGCCGAGCATCTGGTGACGGCGCTGTCGGGGCATGTCGGTCACTTCCTGCATACCGGCACGATCTGGACGCATGGCCATTCGACGGTCGTACCCACGCTGGAGGAGACGCCGAAATTTCCCTTCGGCGACTATGGGACGCAGAAGGCGGCAATCGAAACCTATCTGCTGCAGCAGGCAAGGCTTCGCGGATTTCCGGCAACCATCATCCATCCCGGGCACATTGTCGGTCCCGGCTGGACGCCGCTCAATCCGGCCGGCAATTTCAACCTGCAGGTCTTTTCAACCCTTGCCCGCGGAGAGACCCTGGCGTTGCCCCATTTCGGCTTGGAGACCGTTCATCACGTCCATGCCGATGACGTGGCGGCGATGTTCATGGATGCGATCGCCAACTGGAATGCGTCGACCGGCGAAAGTTTCCACGCGGTTTCGGAGCAGGCATTGACCCTTCGCGGTTATGCCGAATCCATGTCTCGCTGGTTCGGGCACGAGCCGAAGCTCAGCTTCGCCCCATTCGACGCCTGGGCCGAAAGTCAGACGGCTGAGGATGCGAAGGCGACCTGGGAACATATTGCCCGCAGCCCGAATTGTTCGATCGCAAAAGCCGGACGCCTGCTCGGTTACACTCCGAGATACACCTCCCTGCAGGCGGTGCAGGAATCCGTGGGTTGGCTGGTCGGGCAGGGGCGGATCGAGACCTGATCCGCCAGCGCCGCGCGTAGCGGTCGGCTGCTTTTATTTTACGCAATTCCGGACGGGAAACCGCTTCGCACTTTTCCTGAAATTGCTCTAACGGATCAGGATAGCCCTGAAATCATTGACATTGGTTCCGGTCGGGCCGGTTTCGAAGAGATCGCTGGTGGCCGCAAAGCCCGAATAGCTGTTATTGCCGTCGAGCAGCCGGCGCGGATCGAGCCCGGCGGCGCGCAGGCGCCTCACCGTGCCGCCATCGACAAAGGCGCCGGCATTATCCTCCGAGCCGTCGATCCCGTCCGTGTCGGCGGCGAGGACATGAATGCCCTCCTGTCCGTCGATCGCAAGCGCCATGGCGAGCGCGAATTCGCCGTTGCGTCCGCCCTTGCCACCCTTGGTTCTCAGCGTCACCGTCGTCTCGCCGCCGGAAAGGATGACGACCGGCTTCGGAAACGGCCGGTTCCGGCCCGACACTTCGCGGGCGATGGCCGCATGCACCAGCGCCACGTCGCGCGATTCCCCCTCGATCGCATCCGAAAGAATGGCCGGCTCGATCCCCTGCGACTTCGCCAGGGCGGCAGCCGCCTCCAGCGAAACGCCGGCGGAGGCGATGATGTGATGCGCGTGCCGCAAGAATATCGGATCGTCCGGCCGCGGTGCATCGGCTTTCGGCGAGTTCAGATGGTCGAGTGCTGCCTGCGGCAGCTGCAATCCGTATTGTCTGATGATCTCGAGCGCATCGTGCCGTGTCGAACCATCAGGCACCGTCGGCCCGGAGGCGACATGAGCCGGGTTGTCGCCGGGAATGTCGGAGACGATCAGACTGACGACCCTCGCTTTGGTCGCTGCCGCAAGTCTTCCGCCTTTGATGGTGGAGAGATGCTTGCGCACGACATTCATCGCCGAAATCGGCGCGCCCGAGGCAAGCAGCATTTCGTTGAGCGCGATCTCGTCTTCAAGGGTCAGCCCGTCCGGTGGGGCGGGCAGCAGCGCCGAGCCGCCGCCGCAGATCAGCGCGATCACCAGATCGTCTTCCGTCAGCCCGTTCACCGTCTCGGTCAGCCGCTTTGCGGCGGCAAGGCCAGCCGCATCCGGCACCGGATGGGCGGCCTCGATAATCTCGATGCCGCGTGTCTCGCAGCCATAGCCGTAACGGGTGACCACCACACCTTCGAGCGGCCCGTCCCAGACGCTTTCGAGCGCCCGCGCCATCTGCGCCGCGCCCTTGCCGGCACCGATCACCACGGTCCTTCCCTTCGGCGTTTCAGGCAGATGCGCCTTGATGCCGGTCAGCGGATCGGCGGCGCGAACCGCCGCGTCAAACAGGCCTTTCAGGAAATCGCGGGGAGCGGTTATCGTCATCGGTGGTCTCTGCTGCCTCGGTGTCGATGGTGATGTGGGGCGCTTGCTGCACCATAGCCTACTGCATAATGCAGCAATTCAAAGTGTTACAGCGTCCTTTGCCGCTCTCGAAAAGCCGCGCGGCGCGATACACCCGCGTCAGTCGGCGAGGGCGGCCAGGATGCGAACCCAGGATCGTATGCCTTTATGGAAGCTGGAGAGATCGTATTTTTCGTTCGGGCTGTGGACGCGGTTGTCGAAGCGGGCGAAGCCGACCAGCAGGGCATCGCATCCGAGCCGCCGTTTGAATTCGCCGATGATGGGGATCGAGCCTCCGGTGCCGGCAAGGGCTGCTTCGCATTGCCATTCCGTCGAAAGCGCCTGAAGCGTCCTGGTGAGAAACGGACTGTCTATCGGCATGACGGTTGCCGGCGAAAGCCCGTAATCCCTGAAGCTGACCGAACAATCTCTTGGGATTCGCTCGCGCACGTACCGCTGGAATGCATCGCGGATCGCGTAAGGATCCTGTCCCTCCACCAGGCGAAACGAAATCTTGGCGCTCGCCTTTGCCGGAATGACCGTCTTAAAGCCTTCGCCGGTATAGCCGCCGCTCATGCCGTTGATTTCGCAGCTCGGGCGCGCCCAGATCTGTTCGAGGACGGAACGGCCTGCCTCGCCGGCCGGATCTCTCAGGCCGATATCGCGAAGAAAGGCCTTCTCGTCGAAGGGCAGTCTCTTCCACAGCGCCTTGATGGAGTCGGGGAGTTCTTTCACGTCATCATAGAAACCCTCGACCGCGACGCTACCGTCGGCGCGCCGCAGGTTCGAAACCACGTCTGACAGCACCTGCAGCGGATTGCGCGCGGCATTGCCGAACATGCCGGAATGCAGGTCTTGATCGGCGCAGGTGACTTCGATTTCCGTACTAAAGATACCGCGCAGCATCGTCGTGACGGCTGGCGTTTCGCGATCCCACATATCCGTGTCGCAGACGAAAACCGCATCGGCCTTCAATTCTTCTGCCGTGGTATCCAGAAAGGGTGCGAGGCTCGGACTGCCGGCCTCTTCCTCACCTTCGAACAGCACGCTCACCTGCACTGGCAGTTTCCCGGTGACACTTTTCCAGGCGCGGCAGGCTTCGACGAAGGTCATCAACTGCCCCTTGTCGTCGGACGCACCGCGCGCCACGATCGCGGTGTCGCCGTTTGGCAAGGCTTCCATGCGCGGCTCGAACGGATCGCTCTTCCACAGCGCCAGCGGATCGACCGGCTGGACATCGTAATGGCCGTAGAACAGCAGATGCGGTCCGGACGCCGCCTTTTCATGGGCGACGACCATCGGATGGCCGGTCGTTTTGCGCACCGATGCTTCGAAGCCGATGTCCGTTAGGTCTCGGCTCAGCCATTCGGCGGCAGTGCGGCATTGTTCGCGATAGGCCGGATCGGTCGAGATGCTCGGAATGCGGATCAGGTCGAAAAGCCGCGCCAGGCTGTCATCGAGGCTCCGGTCCACATGGGCAAGAACGGCATCGATATGCTGATTGTTGGCACTGGTCATCGTTACTCCTCAGCGGCTCAATCTTCCGGGTCGAGAATGCAGCATTGCTCGGCCACGGGTGTCAACACGGCGGACGCGCCCGTTTCCAGCGGGTCGGACAGCGCGCCATTGGCGGTGATCTCTCCTGCTGATGTCATGCATTTGTACTGATAGGCCCGGCCGAGATAGGTGCGCGTGCCGAGCACGGCCGCGATGCCATCACCGTCACGGCTGACGGCAAGACCGTCTGCACGGCAGGCCAGTATGAAGTCGTCCTTGATTGGCCCGAATGTTTCCTGAGACAGCTGCAGCCGCGCGCCGCCGGTTGTTTCGGCGGTCACAAGCGCGCCGTTGCGCGCGGTCACCTTCATGCCGATCAGGTTCTCGAAGCCGACGAAGCGGGCGACGAAAGCGTTGGCCGGCTGGCGATACAGCACCTCCGGTGCGTCAAGCTGCATGATGCGCCCCGCATTCATGATCGCAACCCTGTCGGAGATCGAGAATGCCTCCTCCTGGTCATGGGTGACGTAAAGCGAGGTCGTGCCGTTGGCGCGCTGGAGCTGCCTGATCTCGACGCGCATGTCGATCCTGAGCTTTGCATCCAGATTGGAAAGCGGCTCGTCGAACATCAGAAGCGGCGGCTCGATGACCAGGGCCCGGGCGAGAGCCACACGCTGTTTCTGGCCGCCTGACAGAGCCGACGGCAGGCGGTCGGCGAGGGCGGCAAGTCCGACACGCTCCAGCATGGCCATCGTTCTTTTCGTCCGTTCCGGCAGGGGAATACGACGCTGCCTCAGGCCGAAGGCGACATTGTCCTGCACGCTCAGGTGAGGAAAAAGCGCGTAGTTCTGAAAGACCAGGCCGATGTCGCGCGCATGTGCGGGGAGGCCGGTCAGGTCGCGCTCGCCGAGCTTGATGCTGCCGCTGCTCGGCTGCAGAAAGCCGGCCACGAGGCGCAATGTCGTCGTCTTGCCGCAGCCGCTGGAGCCGAGCAGGGAGACCAGTTCCCCGGCCATGATTGAGATCGACAGGTCTTTGAGCACCTGCGTGCTGCCGTAATGGGCGGAGATGGAATCGATGGTGAGGGATACGGTCAAGAGCGTTCTACTTTGTCAGGAAGGTGAGGCCGAGCGTGGCCTCGACGACGGCCATGACGCCGACTGTGACGAACATCAGCAGTACCGATACCGACGCGATTGTCGGATCGAAGAATTGTTCCATATGCGCAAGGATCTGGATCGGCAGCGTCGAGATGCCCGGCCCCGTCAGGAAGACCGAAACCGACACGTCGTTGATCGAGGTGATGAAGGCGAGGATGAAGGCGGCAATGACGCCGGCGCGGATGTTCGGCAGGACCACGGTCAGGAAGGTTTTCAGCGGCGGGCAACCGAGGCTGATCGCCGCCTCCTCGACGGAAAAATCGAAGGCCGCCAGGCTGGCGCCGACGACACGCACCGAATAGGGCAGGATCAGCAGGGCATGGCCGACCAGCAGGCTGATGAAGATCGGCAGCCCGAGGCCGATCGTCACCGATTTCATTAGCGAGAATCCGAAGACGATTTCCGGCACCAGGATCGGCAGCACGAAAATGGTGGACAGCCAGCGCGGCAATTCCACCCGATAGCGGTTGATCGCATAGGCGGCCGGGACACCGATCAGCAGGGAGAGCGCCGTGCCGAGAAAAGCGACCTGCAGGCTGGTGATCGCGGTGGTGCGGAAGGCCTCGATTTCGAAGATATTGACGAACCACCGCAACGTCAGGCCCTGCGGCGGGAAAGTCAGATAGGTCGTGTCGCTGACGGCCGCACCGATGATGATGACCAGCGGTGCGAGCAGGAAGAAGAAAACGCAGGCCGCGAAGGCGGCGAGGGTCGGGTGAATGCGCCTGTCCATCACACCGCCATCGGATTGAGCCGGCGCGCGATGCGGCTCATGATGAGGACGACGCCGAGCGTCAGCACCACCATGATGGCGGCGATCGTCGATGCACCGACCCAGTCGAAAGTCACCATGGCGCGCTGGTAGAGAAAGGTCCCCATCATCATCTGTTTTTCTCCGCCAAGCAGTTGCGGTGTCGCATAGGAGGTGAAGCTGCCGGTGAAGACCAGGACCGCGCCGACGATGAGGCCGGGTGTCGCGAGCGGCAGGATCACCTGAAAGAATGTCATCAGCGGTCTCGCGCCGAGCGAGGCGGCGGCATCGATCAGATCGCGCGGGATGCCTTCAAGCACCCCGACCAGCGTCAGGATCATCAGGGGAACGAAGAGATAGACCATGGCGACGATCACCGAGCCTTCGGTGTAGAGCATCGAAAGCGGCTCCCCGATAATGCCGGTCGAGATCAGCATGGCGTTCAGGATGCCGTTTTTCCCGAGAATGATCAGCCATGCGAAGGAGCGGACGACAACACCGGTCAGCAGCGGAAAAACCGCCGCGATGATCATGATGCTCTTTGCGCGACCGGGCATCTGCGCGATCACATAGGCGGTGAGGAAACCCACGGTGAGGGAGATCGCCGTCGTGACCAGGGCGACCTCCAGCGTCCGATAAAGAACCGCCCGCCGAAAGCCGCTGCTGAAGAATGTCACATAGGGCGCAAACACGCCCTTCGGCTCCGCAAACGTCGCCGCGATGGTGATGGCCACGGGAACGATGAGAAGCACAACGACCGCAATCGTCGCCGGCATCGTCAATCCCCACCTGGCAAAATGCTTCATCTTAAAACTCGTGGCATGTCCTGATATCGGAAGCGCCGCATCTCGGATGCGGATGCGCGGCGCTTCCATGTCTGGCCCAGGTCTGGCCCAGGACTGGCAATAAACCGGCCTCAGGTCGGATATCGCGCAGCTTACTGACCGAAGACTTCGTTCCAGCGATCGATCCAGTCGGCCTTGGCAGCGTTCATCTTGGCATAGTCGATTCGGGTAAGGCTCGCGACCATATCCGGGCCATAGGTCCAGATCTTCGCCTGGTCCGGCGTCAGGCTGACCTTTGTCGAGATCGGCGCATCGACGCCTTGTTCGGCTTCGGCCTGCTGGACGTCCTTTGACAGGATGAAGTTGATGAACTGATGGGCGAGTTCGACATTTTCCGAACCCTTCGGGATGTTCACGGTGTTCAGCGTGGCGATATCGCCGTCCTTGAGCTTGGCCCACGTCATCGTCGGAACGGCCGCCTGCATCGATGCCAGGGTAAAGTCCTGGGCCAGCGCAACGCGCACTTCGCCTGTTGATATCAGGTTCACCAGCTCCGAGCCGGTGTTGTAGTTCTTGACGACATTGGGCTTCAGCGCCTCGATTTCCGAGAAGGCCTTGTCGGTGTCTTCATAGGCATCGGCGCCACCATGCTTGCCGGCTTCCAGAACGACCAGTGGGCCGGCCGTGGTGGTGATGCCGGGCAGGGAGACGGAGCTCTTCAGATCGTCGCGCCACAGGTCGCCCCAGGCGGTGATCGGTGGGTTGACCTTGGCGGAGTCATAGACGATGCCGACGCGTCCGATCGTATAGGCCGGGCCGTATTTGCCCTGAGGCGCCTTGCCCAGTTCGTAGATATCCGCAAGGTTCGGGATCTTCGACGCATCGATCTCCTGGAACAGTCCCTGTTCGATGCCGAGCTGCGAGAAACTGTCGGTGAGATAGATGACATCGACGCCCTTGCCATCGCGCAATTTCAGCTTGTTGAGCCGGTCGGCATTGTTGCCGGTTTCGAACACGATCTCGCAGCCGCAGATCTTCTTGAAGGGCGTGATGATGTTCGCATTCATCTTCTCGCCGTTATAGCCCCACCAGGAGATGGTCAGCGTCTTCGATTGCGCATGGGCCGCGGCGGTGTTGCCGACGGCGGCAAGCAGCGCAAGAGACAGGATTTGGGCAAAACGTCTGGCCTTCATGAGCAATGTCCTTCTGTGAAAAGCGGCGTTGGCAATCGGGATCATACCCCCACGATTTGAGGGATACTATTTTTTGATCGATCGGGCCGCAAGCTCAATAATTGGGCAAATACGATCTTGTGCGGAGAATTTTCTGGGACCGGACCATCAGCTAACTCCCGGTTGATGGCGTTTGGTCATCGCTCACAAAACGTGTGGTCCATCAGCGCTTTACACATCCGGGCATGGTCTCTACGGTCCGGCGGTTCCAGCTTCTCACGGGCATTCCATTCATGGCCACTTCGCACACTGTTCTTCCTGATGATCTGCTGATCAACGCGTCCGACGAGGTTCTGACGCGCCAGGATCTCGTGCTGACGGCGCTCGGACGCCGGCCCGCCGACAGGCTGTTGCGCGTGGGAAGGTTGCTCGATGTCCATTCGAGGACATGGCTTGACGATCAGGAGATCGTCATCAAGGGCCGCCGTATCGCCTATGTCGGCCCCGCCGGCAGTTACGAAGGCGAAGTGAGCGAGCGGTTCTCGGAGCCCGATCTTGCGGCCGTGCCGGGCTTCGGCGAGGCACACAAACATATCGAAAGCTCCCATCTGACGCCGGAATGGGAGGCGGCTTTGGTGATGCCGCATGGGGTGACCTGGACATGCGAGGCGAGCCACGAATTTTCCAACGTCAACGGCGCCCGCAATCTGGAATTCTGGCTGGAAGCGCGCCGGCGCGGATCGCCGATGAAAATCTTTCCCCTGCCTGGCTCCGCCGTCCCTCCGACCGCCTATGAGTGGGGTGGCGGCTGGTTCGGCTACGACGAACAGAAGGCCTTCCTTTCCGAAAGCCTGATGGTCGCCGGGCTCGACGAGGTCATGGACTGGCCGTCCATATCCGATCCTGGCAATCCCTCCTACGATCGGCTGTGGGGCATGATCGGCGCGACCTTCGAGCAGCGCGGCGTGGTCGAAGGCCACGGCGCCGGACTGCGCGACATGGCCTCGATCAATGCCTTTGCCGCGGCAGGTCTCGCCTCCGATCACGAAGGCTGGTTTCTCGATGAAATCTGGCAGAAGCTCCTCCACGGTCTTTTCATCGAGCTCAGGCCGCATTCCCTGCCGGAGGTCATCCGCGGGCTGATCGACAAGGGGCTGACGGACTGGTCGCAGATCGCCCTGGTGACCGACGACCGCAGCGCCTCGGACACGCTGAAAATCGGTGCGACCGACCACAATGTCCGCCTCGCCATTGAAAACGGCCTTGCGCCGGAGATCGCCATCCAGTGCGTCACCCTCAATCCGGCACGCCATATGCGGCTGACGCCGTGGGTCGGGTCGATCGCGCCGGGCCGTTTCGCCGATATCGTTCTTTTGGACGATGTCGCCAGCCTGTCGATCGCAAAGGTATGGGCGGACGGGCGCCCGGTATCCGAGGGACCGACATTCATAGGCGCGCGTCCTGAAATCGACTGGCCGCAATGGGCGACGCGCACCGTGAAAATAGACCGGACGGTCACGGCTGACGATTTCCGCATCGAGGCGCCGCCGAACCGGACCACGGTCAACGCAGCACTTTTGCGGCCGTTTCACTGGCACGACGATTTCATCACCATGGAATTGCCGGTGGAAGAGGGGGCCGTGCAGCGGGATCCCGCGCGCAATGTCACCAAGTTCTCGATTGTCGACCGGTTTTCCGGAGAGGCCAAGGTCTCCAGGATGTTCTGGCTCGGCACTGGACCGCGCACGCCGGAGACGGCGCTCGCCTCCACGCTCGGGCACGACAAGCACAATATCTGGACGGTCGGCTCCTCCGACGAGGCGATGGCGATATCAGTCAATGCCCTGAACGAGCAGCAGGGCGGCTGGGCGCTGGTATCCCGTGGCAAGATTCTCGCCCGCGTCCACTACGAGGTCGGCGGCCTGATGACGGCGCGTTCGGCCGAAGCACTCGATGCGGAGATGCAGGCTCTTTATGCCGCCGGCGCCGGGATCGACTGGATGTACGAGCCGACTTTTTCGCCTCGATGGTGGCCGGGATTTCCCGAACGCCTGTCGTTTGCGACACTGACCTGCTCGCCCTGGCGCTGGGTGCTGGTCGCGCCGTCGGAGCTGGCGCCGGAGGGGTTCGTGAACGTGCTCACCGGCAAAACCCATCCGATTGTCTGGTGACATCGCGGCCCGCTAAATTTCCACCTGATTGATCTTCTTACTGCAGCAAATAGAAAGCATTAACCATAGTCCAGTAGACAACGAACAGGATCAAAGGAACCTGTGTTCGATGGCTACTGAAATGACCCGCCGGCCTGCCGGCGCCAATGAAGGCAAGATTATTGCCTTTCCCGCTGGAACCGGAACTGCCAATGTCGAGCGCTGCGCTCGCGAACTCGGCCGGCGGCACGGCGCAGATGCGATAGAATTTTGGAAGGCCGAATGCCGCAGGCTTGCCGATCAGCTTCTGGCGGCCGGTATGCCGGAGAGCGATGTCGGTCAGCGGGTGCTGCAGTTTCAGCAAGATGTCCAGAGCGAACTGGTCTTCAGCCACCAAAACGGACCACTGCCCAAGTCTCAAAACCGATAGCGGCGATCTTCGGGGAGGTCTGCCGGATCTGAGTGGTCGTCCTATCCCTCTTCGTAAACCGCCTCCGGCGGCAACGCCAGCAGGCGGTCCGCCATCTCCTGCTTTAGCCAGGCGAGACGCTCCTCTTCCTGGGGTGTCCGGTCGGGCTTGCGGCCGAGCATGATGAATTCCTCGCGGACATGGCCGTCGCGTAGTTGCAGGGTGACGGTGCGGCCGCGATAGCTGAGCTCGAAGACGTAGCGGGCGAGGATATCGCCGCGCTCCGGCCGATCGAGCAAGGGGTCGACGCTGTAGCGTCCTTCCGAAAATGCGCGTGTCACCATTTCGAAGGCGTCACGCCCGCCCGGGCCGCGAAAGGCCGTGCGGATCGAGATTTCGCGGCGCTCCGGTGGTCCGTCGGCGCTGAGCATCGGAAAGGCGCGCTCCATCACCTTGAAGGCATGGGCGACACCACCGGGAAAACCATAGCCGTGATAATGCATGATGTCGGCGAAGCCATAGGCAAGCGGCTTGCCGTCTTCGAGCACTTCGATCTTCGTTTCGTTCATTCCGATTTTTCCTTGTCCAGTTCCTTGCGCATCCAGGGAAGGAAACCATCCAGGAAGCGCGTCGTCGCCGGCATGAAATGCGATCCGTGGTGGAAGCAGGGGTCGAGGCTGGTGATCACCATGCGTCCCGCCGTCGTGACCTCGTCTAAATAGAGGATCGGCTTGCCTTCCTCGTTCACCGCCAGAACCTCGACGCCCTCTGGTGGAGCGAACCAGCCGTGAAGGTGCCAGGTCAGATCGTCCTGCCCGAGATGTTCGAACAGCGAATGGCCGGGTGCTGCGATCCTGACGCCGAGATCGGCGCCCTCAGTCAGCCACCACCACCAGTTTGTCGGTTGCGGCGTGAAATGGATCGCTGGCAGAAACGCTTCCCATGCCGTCTCGCCGGTCGCAACGATCGTGCCGCCCTGGTCGAGATAGGCGCGCAGCTGTGCTGCATGCGGCGCCATCCGGTCCGCCGGCGTCCGGCAGGGAATGAACAGCACCTGGTGTTCGCTGAGGTCGACCGAGAGCAGCTCCTCCGGGCGCAACAGCCTGTCGAAATGATGCCGGTAACGCGGCGCTTCCAGCGTCTCGATGTGGTAGTAGGCGCCGGGATGGATCGCGAGCACGCTCATCGGGTCAGCTCCCCCGCCAGCCAGGCGATAACACGGCCGGCCAGTTGCTTTTTGATGTCGGGATCGTCTCCGCAGCCCCAGAACTCGTTTCCGGCATGCGACAATAGTTCTCCGCCCGCCGGCCGCGCCCAGATCCAGTCGACGGGAATGGCAGCTGGTCCCAACGTATTGATCGCAACGGCGCCTGATGGCATCGGATTGTGTCCGCGGCCGTAGAAACCGGCGACGCCGCGGTTCGTTTCCAGCATGCTCTGGTCGATGCCGGTAAAAACAGGATGGTCGAATTGCCTGACCTGCACGAAGTTGGCTCTCTTCGGCTGCCGCATCGGGATATAGGCGCCGAGTTCCGGCAGGATCGGCCGAAGCATGTGGCCGCTGAAGATCCACCGGCCGCCTCGGTCGAGGAAGGACGCCACCGCCGGCGCGTATCTGAGGAAGCCGACCTGATCGAGATGGGTGGTGGTGATGAGGCCGCTTGCGGCAGCGAAATGCGCCTCGGTCAACTCCATCTCGCGCACGGTGATCAGCTTGCCCTGCGCGGTCGCCTCGGCGAAAGCCGGCGGGCTCATGCTGAAAGGGTCTTGATAATGCGACTGGATCAGAAGGATGCTCATGCGGCGCGAATTCCTGCAAAGGCGGGCAGAACCGCCTGATGCCCGTCGCCTGTCGGGCCGATAAGCTCGACCACCCGCATCGGGACACCGTAAAGCCGTTCGAGATGTTCCGGCGTGATCGTCTCCGCGACCGGACCGAACAGCGATTGACCATCCGGCATCATCAGCAGCGCATCGTCGGCTGCGGCAAGCGCATGGTTCGGATCATGCGTCGTGAAGGCGATTGCCTTGTCGCGCGGTTCACGCAGGCTTTTGAGCAGGTTCAGCAGCCGCTCCTGGTTGCGAAGGTCGAGTGCCGCCGCCGGCTCGTCGAGGACGATCGCCTCCGACCCGGTGGCGAGCGCTCGCGCCAGAAGCACGAGTTGCCGTTCGCCGCCGGACAGCCGGTCGAAGAAATGATCGGCAAAGCGGGCAGCCCCCGCCCGCTCAAGCGCGGCATGGGCAATTTCGAAATCGGAAGGTCCCGGTTGCCCGAACAGGCCGAGATGCGCTGCCCGCCCCATGACGGCGACGTCGATGGCGCGGTAGCGCTGGTTGCTGCTTCCGGTCTGCGGGACGTAGCCGACGATGGCGGGCGCCACCCGGCTGCCCGCGTCCAGCCGCTGAAAGCCGAGCATGGCTTTCAGCGTCGTCGTCTTGCCCCGTCCGTTGGGGCCGAGAATGGCGAGCGACCGCCCGACGGGAACCGAGAAACTCAGGCGGTCGAGGATGGTGCGTGCCCCGAACCTGACGACCGCATCCGTCAATCCGATCATGATCCGGTCCTTTCGCGATAGTGATGGCGCAGGAGAGCCGCAAAGATCGGCGCGCCGACAAGGGCGGTGATGACGCCGAGCGGGATTTCCGCGGCCGTCGCCGTGCGGGCGAGCGTGTCGATGCAGACCATGAATCCTGCGCCGAGCACGGCGGCTGCCGGCAGCAGCGCACGGTGATCATGGCCGACCAGCAGGCGGGCGGCGTGGGGAATGACGATGCCGATCCAGCCGATGATGCCTGAGACTGCGACCTGGCTGCCGACGATGACGGCGATGAGGCCGAAGACCAGCCATCTCTCGCGTATCGTATTGGCGCCGAGGCTGCGGGCTTCGGCTTCGTCGAGCGACAGGATGTTGAGCCGGAAGCGGAGCATCCACAGGAAGCAGCTTCCGAGGATGAGGCCGGGTGCCGCCACCAGCGTGCGTTCCCAGGTGGCCGTCGCAAAGGACCCCATCAGCCAGTAGACGATGGCGGGAAGGGACGTGTTGGGATCGGCGATGAATTGCAGCAGCGAGACGACCGCCGAGAACATCGAGCTGATGACCAGCCCCGACAGGATCACGGTGACCGTTTCCGACCGGCCGTTGAGGCGCGACAGCAGCCCCACCAGGATGACGGCCGCCATGCCGCAGAGGAACACCATGGCGATCAGCGGAAATCCCCAGATGCCGAGCATGATCGCCAGCGCGCCGCCGAAGGCGGCACCCTGCGAAATGCCCAGTATGTCTGGCGAAACCAGTGGATTTCGAAACACGCCCTGAAGGCCCGCGCCCGAGATCGCAAGCCCGGCGCCTGCAAGTGCTGCAAGCACGACGCGCGGCGCGCGCACCAGCAGTACGATGCGTTCGTCGATCCCGGCAAGCTCCCGCGAGGGGTCGCTGATCCCCTGCCAGATCAGCTCCAGTGCGCGTCCAGCCGGCACGGAGAACCGTCCGACGCAGAGGCTGACGGTGAAGGCGATCACCAGCAGCGCCAGCAGCAAGGTGAAGACCAGTGTCTGCCTGGCGAGGTGAATCCGGCGGGCAGCGGGCGCCGTCTCCTCCTGCATTATCGTCGCCATGACGTCACTTTGCCTCGAACTGCGCGTAGTCGGCGGCGGCGCCCTGTTCCTTCAGCCAAAGGATATTGTCGATATCGCTATCGGCCAGGTCGTAGTTGTAAAGGGTCTTGTAGGCCGTCTTCATTTCCGTCCGCAGATCGTATTTGAAGATCTCGGGATGGAGCAGGTTGGCCGTCCACATCCAGGACAACGGCGATTCCTGGCTCGGCGGATCCCAGCGATAGCCGCCGAGCGGCATCTTGTAGACCCGCTTGGATTTGGCGGCATTGGTCAGAGACAGGATCGGATCGTTATAGACCCAGTCGACATTCAGCTTCGCCTCGAAAGCATTGAGGAAGATGACGTCGGGGTTCCACGCTGCGATCTGTTCCTTGTTCACCGAGACCGTGCCGTTGATTTCGTCCGAGGCGTTTCTCCCGCCCGCAAGCTCGATGGACCAGGCATTGTAATTGCCCTTGGTGCCGGAGGCGCTGATATCGGAGAGCGCACGGCCGAGGTAGAGAACATTCGGCTTCTTGTCATCGGGGATAGCAGTCGTCTTGGCCTCGATATCCTTCTGGACGCGATCACGCCATTCCACCAGTTCGTCGATCCGCTCCGGCTTGCCGATCGCCTTTGCGGCCATGGTCATATAATCGCGGGTCAGCTCTTCCGTGCCATAGAGGATCAGCATCGTGGTGAGCCCGGCATTGGTGATGGGTGCGACGATATCGGCGCCGCGATCGCCCCATTGGATGACGAGATCGGGATTGGCGGCGGTGAGCGCCTCGACATTAGGCACGAAATTCGGCGCCGTCACATCAGACGGAATATCCTTCGCCTCGGGGAAGATCTTTCCGAGAATCCCTTCGACCACGGCGCTCTTTGCCGTCGGGTTCATCCCAATGAGCTTCCGGGTGCTGCCATCCAGCGCGATGACGGTGGAAGCCATTGGGATGACGATCGAGACGACACGTTCGGCAGCCTTTGCCAGCCGCACCTCGCGGTTCCCTTGATCCTTGAAGACGATCTCTTCGGCAAAAGCTGTCGGTGCAAACAGCACGGCGGCAAGTGCAGCCGCCATGCGGCGGCGCGAAGCAGTTGTGATGAAAAGCGAAAGCGGAACCATGGTGTCTCCCCGTATGACGATGAGCGCCATTCCTATTCCGCGTATTTATTCTTGTCTACAAATCTCCACTTTAATTAGCGATATGACTACCGCATCAGCCCAGCGGACCGGAGGGCATCTTCAATGACCTTCTGGATGCCGCCCCGGTCGCTGCCCGCGCCGAATGGGCCTGCGGCGTTTTCCGGTTGCGCAGCCGAGGGTTTTGCGTCGCGCCGTTTTTCAAATGAGGGGACCAGACCCCAGGACCTGGCAGTTTCGACGGTCGATGAAATTCCGACGTCAAGCATGAAGGGGCCGCTTGCGCCGTAGCCGGTGTCGACATCGAGCGGCGTGCCGTGATCCATCCCGGCAATCGTATACAGCTCGATTACATCGACACCGTGAGCATCGGTCCAGACCTTTCGCTGGTGTCGTCCGATATCTGCGACGCGCCCCGGCGATGCGTCGACGCCGTGGATATTTCTCCATTGCTCCACGATCGCATTTGCATTGGATGGCACGACGGTTCTGTCTGCGCTCCCCTGCCAGAGCGATAATGTCGGCCATGGGCCTTTGTGCCCTGAAGCGTTTCTCAATCGCAGTTCAAGCTCCTTGGCAGTTGGGCTGCCGTGACCGCGCATTCGGTCGAATGCCTCGGGAATGGTCCCGGCACTTGCATATGGCAGGCCCGCGATGATCGCGCCGCCCGCAAAAATCTCGGGATAGGTGGCGAGCATGGCTGCGGCCATGGCGCCGCCGGCCGAAAGCCCGGTCACGAACACGCGCCTGCCGTCGATACCGTGTTCCGCAACGACCTTTGCGATCATCTGGCGAATGGAAAATACCTCGCCGTGATCGCGGCTTATGTCCTCCGGGTTAAACCAATTGAAGCAGAGGTTTGGATTGTTTGCCCGCCGTTGCTCGGGAAACAGCAGCGCGAAGCCGTAGTCCTCGGCCAATCGCGACCACCCGGACCCGCTATCATACCCGGCGGCAGTCTGGGTGCAGCCGTGCAGGACGACGACCAGGGCTAGGTTTTTCCCCCGCTTCGACGGCAAATAGGTGTAGCCCCCCAAGGCGCCGGGGTTTGAGCCAAACGCATCCAAGGCGACCAGGTCGGGGTTGTTCTGCGTGGGTTGGGCGCGAAGGGTTCCTCGCAGCGCAGCAAGGCGTGCGAGCGTGTCCGACATAGATCTCATGAAAGTCTCCGCCAATCAGCAGCCGGGATGGCGGTGATGCTGAACTAAACGCGTCAATCTACGAAAAGGTTGCTGCGGTGCACAATGTTTTTCGTACCATCGAGCTTCTCAATACACTCTGCCCGTGTGCTCATTTCAGCAGTCAGCGGGCCATGAACATTTTGATCCTGAATGTAGGCGAAAGATCCCAAGACCTGCGGAAAAGCTGCGAACGTCTTCGCCATGACTTCTGATTACAAATCAGCCGGAACAGGGTGCCTGACCGGCGCCCTTGATCGATCTCCACTGGGAACGGGACGGTCGACGCCACGTCGCTCGCGCCGCCACTGCCCCGGCGCCACGCCGGTCGCAGCTTTAAAAGCGCGGCTGAGGGCGATGTCGGTGCCATAGCCGGTCTGCGCGGCCGCCGCTGAGATTGAGTGGCCGGCGGCGAGAATGAGTTTCGCACGATAAATGCGCCAAGTCGTGATGTAGGTCAGCGGCGGCACTCCGACGACCGACTTGAACAGCACTGCAAAGGTGGAGCGCGACATCCCCACATCGCGGGCGAGCTGCTCCAGCGTCCACGGGTGCGCCAGATCGGCATGAATCCGGTGCAGCGTTTGCGCCAACTGGCGATGGGTCAGTCCGGCGAGCCAGCCCTCGGGCATATTCCCCTCCGAACTGGCCCAGCTTCGGATCGCTTGGATGAACAGCACGTCGAGCAGCCTGCCGACGACATAGGAGCCGCCAAGCGACGCCTGCGCCTCCTCTTTTCCGATCTGTTCGAGGATCGAGACCATCCGCCCTGCGTCGGACTTCGCCATGGCGACATGAACAACATCGGGCAACAGCGCCGATAAGGGCTCGCCCGCAGCGTGGTCGAACGTAAACAGGGTCGAGAAGAACTCGCACGCTTCGCCGTCTCCACCGAAGGACACCGTCTCGCCCGTCACATGGTCGGCAATCTGCCAGCAGGGCACTGCGACCCGGTCCGGAGCGTCGCCCAATATGCCCATGACCCCCTGCTTGATGATGAGGCAGTCGCCTTCCTCGACAACGACCGGGGGGTGGCCGACTTGGGTGAACCAGCCCCGGCCCTTAGCGATGACGATCAGCCGCGCCTGACCGCCGCTATCGAACGACATCGCCCATGGTGCATGAGCACGCATGCGGACGAAGAGCGAGCTTTGGAGCTGCATGGCGCTGAGGACGGAATCGAAGGGGTCCATGGGAATCTCGGACGATAGGTTATAAAATGCATACTCCACGTAATAGATGATCCCGTCAATCTCCACCATATCACTTACACAATCTGGAGGTTGCGCATGAAGATCTATCGTTTGCAGAAAATCGGCTCCGTCAACGGCCTGGAGTTACGCGAAGAGCCCACGCCAAGTCCCGGTCCGGGCGAAGTCCTCGTTAACATCAAGGCGACCTCGCTCAATTTCCGCGACCTCACGATCATCAACGGCTGGTCGCCCTTTCCGCTCGAAGAAGGGCGGGTGCAGCTGTCCGACGCCGCCGGGATCGTCGAGGCGGTCGGCTCGGGGGTCGTCCGTTTCGCGGTCGGCGACCGGGTGGCGAACAATTTCATGCCGGGCTGGCATGCGGGACCATTTCGTGAATTTGTGCCCCAATATGGCACCCAGATTGATGGCTGGATGGCCGAATATCGCACCGTCGACCAGAACGAGCTGGTCGCCATTCCCGATTCGATCAGCTTCGACGATGCCGCGACTCTGCCATGCGCCGCCGTCACCGGGTGGAATGCGGTCGCCGGCGTCGGTCCGCAGCACCGCGTGCTGACGCAGGGAACCGGAGGTGTGTCGTTGTTCGCGCTGCAGTTCGCCAAGGCGCGCGGCGCGGAAGTGATCGCGACGACCTCGTCGAACGAGAAGGCGGAGCGTCTGCGCGCACTCGGCGCCGACCATGTGATCAACTACGCCGAGAATCCCGATTGGGGCGAGCTAGCCAAGGCGCTCACCGGCGGGCGTGGCGTCGACCGCGTGGTCGAGGTTGGCGGCCCCGGCACATTCGCCCAGTCGTTGAAAGCGGTGGCACTTAGCGGCCAGGTGTCGATGGTGGGAGTGCTGTCGCAGGGGGAGATGCCCGGCTACCTCGACATGTTCCTCACCTTCGCGCGGTTCCAGACGATCGCCACCGGCAATCGTCTGGATCTGGAAGACGTGATCGCCGCCGTCGCGCAGAATGGCATCCGCCCGGTGATCGACAGCCGCTTCACGCTCGCCGACGGCAAAGCCGCATTCGAGCATTTCGGCAAACGCAACGTGTTCGGCAAGGTCGTCATCACCAATGAGGGCTGAGAGATCTGCATCCCAGGGCGGTATATATCGCCCAGAAAGCAATCTAACCGCGCAGTTCCGACGCGCTTTATCCCACCTTCTCATTACATGGAGCATACGAAATGGCAAAACTGACTGACAAGGTCGCCGTGATCACCGGCGGCGGGAGCGGCATCGGCCTGGCGTCAGCCAAGCTCTTCGCCCAGGAAGGCGCAACGGTCGTCATCGTCGGGCGCAATAAGGATGCGCTCGACAAAGCCGCCGCCGAAATCGGCGGCAGCGCGGCGGCGATCGTCGCGGATGTCGCGGACCTGGACGCGCTGGACGCGCTCTATGCGGAGGTCGGCAAGCGTTTCGGCAGGATCGACGTGATCTTTGCCAACGCGGGCGTCAACAATCTCGCGCCGTTCGAGGCGGTAACGGTTGAGGATTTCGACACCCAGTTCAACGCCAATGTTCGCGGTCTCTTCTTCACCGTGCAGAAGGCGCTGCCGCTGCTCAGCGATGGGGCATCGGTGATTCTCAACGCCTCTGTGGCGCATGGCAAGGGTACCCCGATGCACTCGGTCTATGCGGCGACCAAGGCGGCCGTACGGTCCTTTGCACGCAGTTGGACGACCGACCTCAAACATCGGAAGATTCGCGTCAACTCGCTCAGCCCCGGGCTGGTCGAGACTCCGATCTTCGGCAAGCTGGGCGTCCCGGCCGAGGCCATCAAGGAAGGGCTACCCGCGATGCTTGCCCAGATGCCGATGGGCCGGGTCGGCAGGCCGGAAGAGGCGGCCACCGTCGCGCTGTTCCTGGCAAGCGCAGACAGTTCGTTCGTGACCGGCATCGACCTTCCCGTCGATGGTGGAATGGGACAGGTATAAGCTCTAGGCGGCTGGAAAAGGTGAGAACAGGGTGCGTTGTCGGCGATTCCGCCGTTAAGCCTCCTGGCCTGCTGCAAGGTTTCCTAGGACCGGAGCCCACACGGCTGCAACACAATCAGCGTGAGATAAAACCCGCGTTTCCGCGGGTTTTATGATTACAACGGGCATTCCCGGGCGCGGACGGCGGCGACGAGTCAGTCAATTCAATTTGACCGATGGCTCCCGGCCCCAGACACGCAGTTTGCCAAGCGCCTTGATAAAAGCCGTGACATCCTTCGCCGCTCCGAGCGCAATCACGCCCTCATCCAGTGAATCGGCAATTCCGGCCTTCTGCATGAGCGGTAGCGCTGTTTCCACATAGCCGATGAACTTGCAGTGCACGAAGGCATCTGCCACGAAATCGCGGGCCGTAGCCTCCTTCAGCAGATCGCCGGTTCCCTCGGCTGAGGGGAGGAGGGCGACGGCGTCGTAAAGCACCGAAGGTCCGCCGTCGATCATCTGATGCGCCTCGATCCAGTTGTCGTCCGAGAGCGTCACGCCGCCGATCTTTGGCGCGATCACTTTGAATGTTGCCTTCTGCTCGGTGATCTCGGCAAGCAGCGCCTTGAAGATAGCGGCATCGGTGCCATCGCTGACAAGAATGCCGAGCTTGCGTCCTTCGAACCGCTTCGGACCGCGCTCTATGATGCTGAGCGCCGGCGACGGCTCGAGATCCTGCCTCGTCGGCATGGCTGCATCGGCAGGCTTCGGCATCGATTTGAAGCCGAGGGCGTGGCCGACCTTGCTGGCCAGCGTCTCGTCGATGTTCAAGAGATGCGAGACCATACGCTCACGAACGACCGGCGTTTCGACCTTGCTCAGTTCGAAGATCAGCGCCGCGGCGATATGGCGTTGTTCCGGCGGAGTCTGGCTAATGTAGAACTGCCGGGCCTGGCTGTAATGATCGGCAAAGCTTTCCGGCCGCAGCCGAACCTTGGGACCCTGTTCTTCGGCCTGGAAGTGGCGATAGCCCTGAACCGGCGATTCCCGCGGCCCCTGATTCCAGGAATTCGGCTGGTAATTGACGCGCCCAACAGGATTGCGCATCGCCATATGGCCATCCTGCTGAAAATTATGGAAGGGACACTTCGGCGCGTTGATCGGCAGATGGGTGAAATTCGGACCGCCCAGACGTTTCAACTGCGTATCGAGATAGGAGAAGTTTCGTCCCTGCAGCAGCGGATCATTGCTGAAGTCGATGCCGGGGGGAACGTTCTGCGTCATGAACGCGACCTGCTCGGTCTCCGCAAAGAAATTCTCGGGCATTCGGTCGAGCACGAGACGGCCGATCGGTTTGACCGGAAGGATCTCCTCGGGAATGAGCTTCGTCGGATCGAGGATGTCGAAGTCGAACGTGTCGGCGAAGTCCTGATCGAAAAGCTGTACACAGAGCTCCCATTCCGGGAAGGCTCCCGACTGGATCGACTGCCAGAGGTCGCGTCGATGGAAATCCGGATCGGCCCCATTGATCTTGACTGCCTCGTTCCAGGCGACGGACTGCAGGCCGAGTTTCGGTTTCCAGTGAAATTTGACGAAGGTCGATTCGTCAGCCGCGTTGACGAAGCGGAAGGTGTGAACGCCAAAACCCTCCATGAAACGGAACGAGCGCGGAATGGCGCGGTCCGACATCACCCACATGATCATGTGCATGCTTTCGGGCGTCAGCGTAATGAAGTCCCAGAAATTGTCATGCGCCGACTGCGCCTGCGGGAATCCCTTGTCGGGCTCCGGCTTTACGGAATGGATGACGTCGGGAAATTTGATCGCGTCCTGAATGAAGAAAACCGGGATATTATTGCCGACCAGGTCCCAATTCCCCTGCTGGGTGTAAATCTTCACGGCGAAACCGCGCACGTCGCGCGCCAGATCGAAGGAACCCTTGCTGCCGGCAACGGTCGAAAACCGGACGAAAGCCGGCGTCTTTTCGCCGGGCCGCTGGAAAAGATCGGCCCGGCTATAGGCGGCCAGGGATTCATATGTTTCGAAGTAGCCATGGGCGCCGTAACCGCGCGCATGCACGACCCGCTCGGGAATGCGCTCGTGGTCGAAATGAAAGATCTTCTCGCGGAAATGGAAGTCATCGATGAGCGCGGGGCCGCGGGCGCCAACGCGAAGCGTATTCTGATCGTCGGAAACCGGACCGCCTTGCGCTGTGGTCAGAACCGGCATCCCGTCTTCGGCAAACTGATGAAGCTCGCCGCCTGCACCCCGGTGCAGTTTCTGATCGTGGATCGTTGCGTTGTCCGAGGGCGAGGTTTGGGAGGTCTTTTTGGCCATCTACATTCTCCGGAAAGGGATTTACCTAACCGAAGCTCGCCAACGGCCACATGTTCCGCCCGATGCGAAATAAACCGCCACTGAGAAAAAGGCCTGGGGGCGGACGATGATCCAACCACAGCAGAGCCGGGGATGGCTCCACATAAATGGGGCGCGGGGCCTTTCGACCCCGCGCCCCGGTTTCCGTTGATCCTGAGCCTCGGGCCTTAGATCCGGGGCGTGACGAGGAGGTCTTCCTCTTCGTCGCGTTGCGACCCGCCAAACGCTGCTGCGGCGGCAGCGATGAAAGCCCCGATCAGAAGTGACAACGCGCCGAGCAATGCCGTGGTGGAGGCAGCCTTGCGTGCCTCATCGGCGGCTTTCTGGGCGGCGACCTTGGCGTCGTCGATGCGCTTCAGCACAGTGTCGACGCGGGTGCGCGCATCGGCCTCGGAAAGACCGGTGCGAGCAGAGACGATGGTGGCAAGATAGGCCTTGTCGTCATCCGGGATCTGGCCCGCGGCCGCACCGTTGAGGAGGATGCGGGAGACTTCTGCTGTTGCTGCGGTATCATCGGATGTTGCTCCAGCACGGGCCTGTTCAGGACGCAGCAAAGCGTCGGTAAAATAGGCGGTGGGCAGATCCGCGGTCGATGCCGCCGAGGACGCCGCCGTACCTGCGGCGGTGGCCGCCGAACCCACGGCTTGTGCGCCTGCACCGGCAAGCGAGGTCAGCGACGAGGCTAGAAAGCCGGCAACGAAGATCGTCGCCAGCGCCCAGCTGATGAAGCCATGCGCGGTGTCACGGAAGAACACTTCGTCCGTATGGACAGCTGCCCACTTCGTGCGCAGCCGGCCGGTGATATAGCCACCGAGCCCTGAGGAGAGCCATTGGACGACAACGAGCCAGATCGCCGCCGTGACCCCGACCGTGCCGAGCGAACTGCTTTGCCCCGACCAAGGCGACACCATCGTCAACCCAACCCCGGATCCAAGCAGCAAAAGAATGAGGGTCACTCCGATGGCAGCAGCGGCGCCTCCGAAGATAGGCCCCCATGTCATGGCGGATTTGGAGGATTCGACCGGAGTAGCAATCTCTCCGGAACCTGTCATTGAAACCGACATGATCTGTCCCTATCGCACAAACAGAGCAAGAAGGATGATGATCGGCAGTGGAACACCAAGCAGCCAAAGCAGAATACCGCGACCCATGAAAGACCTCCTGTCAGAGACTGACGTTACGTGGTTGATGCCACTCAACTTTGAACCACGGTCTTTGTTCCCGGCCGGCTTGGTCATCGACGATCTTCATGCGGAGCTGATCGAGATCGATAAGAATCTTGCGCGTTCGGAGCTGACGTCCGGCGAAGAGAGCGCCATATCTTGAGGAACAAGGTGATCTTGGCAGGAGAGAGCAGAAGCTCTCATCACTCGGTCATAGCCTAAACTGGAGAGGAATCGATGAAGAGATTTCGGGCATTTGTAGCAGCCGGAGTAATCAGTCTTGCCGCCATGACCTCGGCATGCTCGACGCCGCCGAATTCATATGGCTCGGCATCGGGATATCAGCCGGGAGATTCGATGAACCCGGCCTGCGCCGATGGCTTCCGACCCGGTGACGGCCGTTCGTGCAGCTATTAGAGGTGGTCGCCTTGCCCGTACAATGAACGGGATCGTCCGGAGCGTCAGGCGGGCGGTCATTTCCGTTTGATGACAGCCCCGACGGCGGCGCCGATCGCGGCGTCATCGAACAGCGTCGGCCCGACTGCGGCGCCTATTCCGATTCCTATCGCCATACCCAAAGCCATGGCCGTGATTTATCCCGGTGCTGTGGCGATAGTATGTGTTTCGCTGCGCCCGGCGGAGCGTCGGCGGTCCTATTGACTGCCGATCCACTTCATTACGGTTTTTTCCGGAGGTCACCTGGTAAAGCATCAATGAGTTGATGCACTTTTCCGGTGGCGAATACGATGTCCTCGCGCGGCAGATGGACTGTTATCTCAATCTCTTCCCACCTGCCGCCATGGTCTTTTGCGAACCTGACGGCGGCTTCCAAAGACGTGAATTGCACGGCCGGTGCGTTGGCGGTCCAAAACTGCACGCTGCAGTCCGCCGCACTGTAATCTAAAAATGCTTTTTCAGGATCTAGCGCCATGGCGTTTGCTGTACACCGCCGGCAGTTTTTTGGCCAGCGGTTGCCTATCCATCGTAACAGCGCATGATGAGGCTGCCGGCTTGACGGCGATGTGCGCGCGGATGGCGGTATATTCCATAGCTTAGGAGGCCGTTGATGAAGATTGGAATGATAGGCGCCGGGCTGATCCCGTTTTCTATTTACAGTCTGCGTTCAAAACGCGGTGGGCCAAGGGCAGCGCCGACGGTCTTCTCTCGCTCCCAACCCGTGATATAACGGCACCATGACAAAGCGAGCGCTTTCTCATCTCCGACACATACGCGTGCGCCATCAGGGCGCACCGATTTCGTTCGGAGATGGACATGCATCACAAAAGAAAGCGTCCTCGCAAGGCGTCGTGCGGGCTGTGCAAGCCTCATAAGACCGAGGGCAACTGCCCACGGCACAAGGACATGCGGCTTGGCAATCTACGTCGCTACCTGTCCGGGTCTGACCAGCTGCGCTGCCAAGAGATTACCACAGAACGGTCTTGGCTAAAAAGAAAGGGTCGGGCGAATGCTCGCGCCGACCCGTCTTTGATTGCATCAGCACGGTGCCAGTACATCCGTGGTCACCAGCAAAAGCCATCTGATAGATTGAATTTATGCGCCTCGTGAATTTTCGCAAGGATTAGCGGGGTGCTGAATTAGGGCTAGGTGAGGGAGGCGCAATAGCCACGGTACGACGAGAAGTACGACACGCGCTCTGAGGGCGCTAGTTGCGTGGCTGATCCGTCCAGTCGATCATCGGGGCGCCCGCAAAACCTGAGTATCACAGCGGATTCAAGATTCAGAAGAAATTAACAAGAAAATTTATTGACCCCCAAATTCGACTAAATCGCTTTCAAAAGCGGGAGGGAAAGTGGGGAAGTAAGCCCCTGCAGTCGGAGTTATCAACGAAACAGGCGCTTAACTTGAAAAATGGCTCCCCGGGCCGGATTCGAACCGGCGACCTGTCGATTAACAGTCGAATGCTCTACCGCTGAGCTACCAGGGATCACTGCTTGGCGCGGTGTGAGTGGGCTAATACAAACGCTTTCCCGATTTGCCAAGCGGTTTTTTCAAAAAAATGAAATGAACTTGTATTTGGGATGCCTGCGCCCATCTCTGGGGAATGACAAATGTGAACGATCGTCAGGAGACGAGAGGCGGCGAGAAGCGCAAGGCTCGGGCGGTGCGCTTCGGCATCGATCATGCAAGCGGCAGGCTTATGCTCGGCTCTTTCAGCATCGGCATGCCACGCTCGCGCATCGCGCGGATGGCGCTTGGCATGGCCCTCATTTTCTGCGGCGTGTTGGGTTTCCTGCCCATCCTCGGCTTCTGGATGCTGCCGCTCGGCTTCCTCGTGCTCTCGCACGATCTGCCGTTCGCGCGCCGGCTTCGGCGACGGCTGGCGGTCTGGTGGCACAGGCGGCGAAAACCGGGTGGCTGATCGGCAAGGAGGGCGTGGAACTGTGGGTGGCTTTTCGCATTCGTGGTTTATGCAATGTAAAACGCAAAATCGCGTCACAATGGTCCAGGTGAGGAAATGAAGGTATCTTTTGTTGTCGTCCTGTCGGCAGCGGCGCTTCTCTCAGGCGTTTCCGCCGAGGCCCAAGTAGACAGCGGCGGTTTTGACGCTCGCGGCATCTGTCGCCGTCCTGAAGGCTGCGTGGTCGACCACGGTCAAGGCGGCAGCTACAACGGGCCACGTAACTATCGCAATTTCAACGGCCGGAATGAGCGCGATGGGAGGAACGACCGCGAGCGGGATAATCGGCGCTACCGTTCTCAGAACAGGAGCGAGAATTTCGACGCCGGAACCAGCCGCCTTGTCGCAGGCCTTGAGATTGGGCTGCAAATTCGCGTCTAGTTGGATCTGAGTTCGCTTTCCTCGAAAGTTCCGCCGTGGTCCGGATCGAGGCCGGTCGTCATCAGCAGGCTGCAGGCGGCAAGGAGAAGGACGAGCTTCACTGCGTAGGACGCCACGGAGGCCGGTTGTCGAGGGCCCGGTGATACGCGAGACGGCGCTATATAGTACTGGTAATAGAAGTAAGGATCGTCCGTTTCCAGCAGGTTCTGGTGGACGTGCGGCGGAATATCCGCATGTTTCACCGGCGGAGAACCAGGGAATTTTACATGCAGATCCCGGGTTTCGGCGTCGTATGCTGCACGCACGCGCTTCGATTTGAGGGCAGCCCAATCCATCTCAAGCTCCTATACCCTCCCGCGGGTAATTGAGTCCCGGACGGTGATCGAAGTCAAGTCAAGAATTTGTTTCAAATGCCATCATTGGCAGGAAATGGGGCATCGTCACGGCCGCGGAAATTCCAGCCCGCGCCCGCTCCGTTTCGGGATGGAAAAATGGTCGTTTCGGCAGCTGCCGAATAGCGTTTTTCCGAAATGCCCTCTTGCGATTTCCTTACGATCATTCTAAACGCTCGCCACGGCTCAGATAACGAGCGCGTGAGGCCTCGTGGCGGAGTGGTGACGCAGAGGACTGCAAATCCTTGTACCCCGGTTCAATTCCGGGCGAGGCCTCCAACATCTTTTCACCACAGCGATAAACTATTGCAAAAGCCTCGATAATTTTCGAGGTGTGGCCGCTTGGACTTGAATCGTTCCGCCACGCCAAAGGCAGGGTGTGGCAATGTGTTCCCGGTTTATCCGTTCGCCACGGCGCTTTCGTCGGTCAGCGCAAGCAGTTTGGTACCGACGCCATCCCAGTTGATTCCCGCGACAAGTCTGTCGTGCCAGGCGCGCGCGATCGGCATTTTCGTATAAATTCTTGAGGTCTTTCCATCGCCCCAGCCGAGCATCGCCTCGAGCATGCTGCCGGTCGCTTCGTTACAAGCGACCAACAGCATGCTCGAGGTCGCTTCGTTACAAGCGACGTCGGTCGCGAGGCTCTGCCGAACAGAATTGGCGGTGAGATGGTCGAGGCCGGCAAGCGAAGCTTGAACATGTCCCTGCGACGGTGCTGCGGGCCGAGCCGCGAGACATCAGGCACTCGGAAGCCGGTGAATATCAAAATAGCGACACACAGAGTGGCCTTAGAGCGCGATCATGGTGTTCGATGATCTGAGAGCCAGCTCCTTGGGCGTCGCCGTCGCGTGGCCGTCTGTAAGGACGGCGAAAGGTTCGACGAGGCGGGCTGCGCGGCATGATGGACAGGGTCAAGCGAAAGACGACGGCGGTTCCCTATGACGGCAGGCGGAGGGACGTCGTCTGATTACAGCTGACGCTGATCGCCGAGATCGAATACAGGGCATGGACGGATGACGGCAAGCTCCGCCAGTTCAGGGGGCTTCGCGAGCTGCAGGACAATGCGGCGATTTATGAGATCGACTAGCGTTCAACGCGGGTGACGAATGCCAGAAGACGCGATAGGATGCTAAGCTTGTACGGGATTCCTATTGTTTCTTTGCCGAGCTTTGTGAGCCGCCAACCCGTGACGTAACTCCACCCGCCACCAGGACTATGAATGGTGACGAGGCCAAGATCGCATGCGCGATTTACAACAGTTTTGTCGTAGTCTTCCCATTCCCCGTCAGTCATGAGACAGCAGAGATCGACTTCCTTCGCAGTCATATACAGAAGCTGAATAACATCCTCGTCCAGTGACGCTATGGCAGCCGCAGAGGACATGCCTGCGTGATTAATTATGTTCATCAATTCTCCCCCACCCAAGTAATTAGCTACAGCCCACGCGAGTAATTTGCGCAAGCACTATTTCTGGACTTTTGTGACATTGGTTACCAAGTGCGCGGTTGTTCAACAGGTGTTTGAGTTTCAGAGATGATGTGCATCGGTGGGGACGATGCTGCCTTCGGAACCGGCATCTCTGCGAGCTTTGCATTCACTTGAGGTGTGGTAGGGTGTGGCAGCCGCCGTTGATTTCCAATGAGAAATATTTTGGCGGAGGTGTGGCGATAATCTCGGTGACCATTTGACTCCGCCCGCTTGCGTCCTTCCCGGGCGAGGCCTCGAACATCTTCCGCATGACATAATCTATGTGAAACGCTGCTGGCTCAGCGGTGCGGCATTGGCGTTTGCGATGCTACCAGACCCGCTGGCCGGGCGAAAAATCGAACTGTAACGGATTGATTCCCGTGAGGCGGTAGAGCGCCTTCAGGCCGCCTTTCCGGATTTGCGCCTGATATTGCAGATCGCTCAATTCGGGGCCGTTATCGATTTCGGGGCCGGCGCCGAGAAGCCGCCGCATGCCTTGCGGCGAAATGCGGGTGAAGCTGCGAATGTCACCGCTGCTGTATTTGATCAGCAGCAGGCGGGCATCGGCATTGTAGTGAAGCGCTTCTATGCCGCGCGATTGGATCATGAAGGTTTGCATGCGCACACCCATAGCGCAAGGCGAGGGCGCCGCAACAAAATGGTTGACGTAACGTTAATGCGCGTGCGGCTGTCGGGGCTGGATTTCAACGGAAACGAACGTATGTCAGGCCTGCGCCGGGCATCATTGCCGCAGACGCCATGCAGGGGTATCTCCGAGCGAGTTTCGTCGCCCTATCGCTTCCAAGTCGTTTCGCCGTCCAACAGCCCGCAGCAGAATATGCCGATGAGCGCTGCGACGATGAAGAAATCGAACAGCGTGAAATACTCGAAAATCGCAGACATGGCCTGCTCCTCCTATTTCCTCCGCTGCAGATCATAACATGAAGGGCTAAAAGATTCCACGCTGGAGTTGCAGCGTCCATCCCGCCCCTGTGGCGCGGAGGAGGCGCCTACCGGATTCTTTTCGCCGGCGCCTGCCAAGCCTTGAAAGCATCCGTGGCGGGGATTAAGAGACGAGGGACAGGAACCGCTTTTCAAGAGCGAGAGGACATGATGGATTTCGAAGCAGCTCGCGTAAAGATGGTCGATACCCAGGTTCGCACGACGGACGTTACCTCGCATTCCGTGCTGACGGCGTTTCTCACGGTGCCGCGTGAGGCTTTCGTTCCGGAGAAGGCGAAGCTGCTGGCTTACATCGACAACGATGTCGAGATCTCCGCAGCCGCATCGGGAAAGCCGGCCCGCTTCCTGATGGAAGCGTCGCCCCTCGCCAAGCTGTTGCAGCTGGCCGCGATCACCAAGGACGACTTCGTGCTCGAGGTTGGATGCGGCACGGGTTACACTTCGGCGCTGTTGTCGATCGTTGCCGGCTCCGTCATCGCGCTCGAATGCGACGAGACGCTGGCCACTGAAGCGAAGGCGCAACTTGCCGGCTACGCCAAGGTCGAGGTCGTGGCCGGCCCGCTCGAAAACGGCTACGCTGCCGGCGCTCCCTATGATCTGATCTTCATCAACGGCGCGGTCGAAGAGGTTCCGGCCGCCCTTCTCGGTCAATTGCGCGATGGTGGCCGTCTGATCACCGTCGAAGGTTACGGCAATGCCGCTCGCGCCAAGGTCTTCGTCGCCGAGCGCGGCGCCATTTCGGAAAACGTCTTCTTCAACGCCTCGGTCAAGCCGCTGCCGGGCTTCGCCAAGGCGCGCGAATTCGTTTTCTGACATCGTTCTTGTCTATGACGTTCAGCGACGGGCGCCATGGGCGCCCGTTTTTTTCAGCGCCGCTGGAAAGCCTTCACAAACACCGCCTATCCTGACGCCGCCACGGCGGATCGGACGGATGTTATGCGCTTCAAATACTGTTTCATGAAATGTCGCCGCCGCAAAATCGCGATAGGCTTTGCGGGTGGCAAACATCAGGTAACAAAACTGTGCATGGCCGCATTCATTTGATTCGCGATGATTTTTTTCACGCCTGGGGTATTCTAAGGTCGTGGTGATTCGGATGAATGCTCCACACCATCCGGTCGTTGTTTTGGGATAACGGGGATAGAAATGGCTCAGCCAAGCGTAGCGCGTGAACCGTCCATGGAAGAAATTCTGGCCTCCATCCGCCAGATCATCGAAAGCAATGAGCCCGGCGCCGGCAAGGCGATTTCCGCGTCCCTGCCGCCGGTCTACGGCGCCGACGAGGATGACAACGGCTCCGAAATTCATCTGACGGTCGACGATACCTATGCCGGCGTGGAATTCCCCGAACCGGTCATGCGCTCCTCCGATCCGCGTTTCGTCGCCGCCAATTCGGCCGGCACCGCCCCCGAAGCAGAAGTGCCGGCCCGTGCTATGTCGCTGGCCGATGTCGCCGCCCGCGTGCGCGCCGCCTCCGAGCGCAGCGCCGTGCAGGCCGGTCAAGCTTTGCGCGAAATTCCGAGCGGCTTCCGTCAGCCCGAACCGCAGCCTTCCGTGATGCCGGAACCGCCGCGCACCGCGGCACCGCAACCGCAGCCGGCACAGCCTGTTTTCCCGAATGCCGCAGCGCCCGTTCAGCATGTTGCGATCCAGCAGCCGGCCGAGCCGGTGTTTACGGAAACGCAAAGGGTCGCCGTCGCCGAGCCTGCGCCTGCCGTCGAAACAACGCTGCCGGCCATGGAACCCGCTCAGTCTTCGACCGACCGTTTCCTGCCAAGCGTCATGGACGAGGCCCAGCCGACGCTGCTTTCGGAGGATGCCGGCCTGCAGATCAGCCGCTCCTTCGAAGAGCTCGCCGCCGCGATCGACGGTGCCGAGCGCCGCTCGCTGGACGAGATCGCAGAGGACATGCTGCGCCCGATGCTGCGCGAATGGCTTGATGATAATCTGCCGACACTGGTCGAGCGGTTGGTGCGCGAAGAAATTGAGCGCGTGGCGCGCGGCCCGCGCCGCTGATCGGATTGCTTTTTCTTGAAAAGCCGCTCCGGTCTCCGGGGCGGCTTTTTTATTGACTTGGTCGTGACCATCCTATTTACAAACGGCCATCCTCGAACTTCGAAATTGGTCAGAAAATGCTCGACAAGACCTATGATTCCGCCGCCGTCGAACCGAAAATCGCCGCGAAATGGGATGAGGCGGACGCTTTCCGCGCCGGCGCGAACGCCAGACCGGGGGCCGAGACCTTCGCCATCGTGATCCCGCCGCCGAATGTCACCGGTTCGCTGCACATGGGGCACGCACTGAACAACACGCTGCAGGACATCCTGGTGCGCTTCGAGCGCATGCGCGGCAAGGACGTGCTCTGGCAGCCGGGCATGGACCACGCCGGCATCGCCACGCAGATGGTCGTCGAGCGCAAGCTGATGGAACAGCAACTGCCGGGCCGCCGCGACATGGGCCGCGAAGCCTTCATCGACAAGATTTGGGAGTGGAAGGCGGAATCGGGCGGCCTGATCTTCAACCAGCTGAAGCGTCTTGGTGCGTCATGCGATTGGTCGCGCGAACGTTTCACCATGGACGAGGGCCTGTCGAAGGCGGTTATCGAAGTTTTCGTCACGCTCTACAAGGAAGGTCTGATCTACAAGGACAATCGCCTGGTCAATTGGGATCCGAAGCTGCTGACGGCGATTTCCGATATCGAAGTCGAGCAGCACGAGGTCAAGGGCAATCTCTGGCACCTGCGCTATCCATTGGAAAAGGGCGTAACCTACCAATATCCGATTGCATTTGATGAGGAAGGCAAGCCGACCGAATTCGAGACGCGCGATTATGTGGTCGTCGCAACGACACGACCTGAGACCATGCTGGGCGATACCGGTGTTGCCGTCAATCCGAAGGACGAACGCTATCAGGGCATTGTCGGCAAGCATGTCATTCTGCCGATCGTCGGTCGCAGAATTCCGATCGTTGCCGACGATTATGCCGATCCGGCTGCCGGCACCGGCGCGGTGAAGATAACGCCCGCGCACGATTTCAACGACTTCGACGTCGGCAAGCGTGCAGGTCTTCGCGTCATCAATATCATGACCGGCGACGGCACGATCACCATCAAGGACAATGAGGACTTTCTCGAAGGTCTCGACAATCCGGCGGCGCTGCACGGCGCCTGGGACCGCCTGGAAGGGCAGGACCGCTTCTATGCGCGCAAGGTGATCGTCGAGATTTTCGAAGAGGCGGGCCTCGTCGACAAGATCGAGCCGCACAAGCATATGGTCCCGCACGGCGATCGCGGTGGCGTGCCGATCGAGCCGCGGCTGACCGAACAATGGTATGTCGATGCCAAGACGCTCGCCGAGCCGGCGATCGCCTCGGTCCGCGAGGGCCGCACCAAGATGGTGCCGAAGAGCTGGGACAAGACCTATTACGAATGGATGGAAAATATCCAGCCCTGGTGCGTCTCCCGCCAGCTCTGGTGGGGGCATCAGATTCCCGCCTGGTACGGCCCGGACGGCCAGGTCTTCGTCGAAAAGACCGAGGAAGAGGCGCTGCAGGCGGCGATCCAGCACTACCTCTCGCATGAGGGGCCGATGAAGGCCTATGTCGAGGACCTGCTCGAAAACTTCAAGCCGGGCGAAATCCTGACGCGTGACGAGGACGTGCTCGACACCTGGTTCTCCTCAGCACTCTGGCCTTTCTCGACGCTCGGCTGGCCGGACGAGACGCCGGAGCTGGCGCGTTATTACCCGACCAACGTTCTCGTCACCGGCTTCGACATCATCTTCTTCTGGGTCGCGCGCATGATGATGATGGGCCTGCACCTTATGAAGGATGAGGATGGCGAACCCGTCGAGCCCTTCGAGACCGTCTATGTCCACGCGCTGGTGCGCGACAAGAATGGGCAGAAGATGTCGAAATCGAAGGGCAACGTCATCGATCCCTTGGAACTGATCGACGAATACGGCGCCGACGCGCTGCGGTTCACCCTGGCGATCATGGCGGCGCAGGGCCGCGACGTGAAGCTCGATCCGGCCCGCATCGCCGGCTACCGCAATTTCGGCACCAAGCTCTGGAACGCCACACGCTTCGCCGAGATGAACGGCGCGAAGAGCGATCCGCATTTCGTGCCCGAAGCCGCCGAGCTCACCATCAACCGCTGGATCCTGACGGAACTTGCCCGTACGGAACGTGACGTTACGGAAGCGCTCGAAGCCTTCCGCTTCAATGATGCTGCCGGCGCGCTCTACCGCTTCGTTTGGAACGAGGTCTGCGACTGGTATCTCGAACTGTTGAAGCCGGTCTTCAATGGTGAGGACGAGGGCGCCAAGGCCGAAGCCCAGGCCTGCAGCGCTTATATTCTCGAAGAGATCTACAAGCTGCTGCATCCCTTCATGCCCTTCATGACCGAAGAGCTTTGGGCCCATACGGCAGGCGAAGGCAAAGAGCGCGACACATTGGTCTGCCACGCCGAATGGCCGGCGCCGTCCTACGCCGATGACGGGGCCGCCGACGAGATCAACTGGCTGATCGACCTCGTTTCCGGCATCCGCTCGGTGCGTGCTGAGATGAACGTGCCGCCATCGGCGACAGCCCCGCTCGTCGTCGTCAAGGCCAACAACCTGACGCGTGAAAGGCTGTTCCGCCACGACGCCGCCATCAAGCGCCTTGCGCGCGTCGAGGCGATATCGCTGGCTGACGATGCGCCGAAGGGTGCCGCTCAGATCGTCATCGCCGAGGCCACCATCTGCCTGCCGCTCGGCAATCTGATCGACCTTTCCGCCGAAAAGGCTCGTTTGGAAAAGGCGATTGCCAAGATGGAGGGCGAGATCTCCCGCATAGACGGCAAACTCTCCAACGAGAAGTTCGTCGCCAACGCCAATCCTGAAGTGGTCGAGGCCGAGCGCGATCGTCTCGAGGAACTGAAGGGGCAGATCGCAAGCCTGGGGATCGCTCTTTCCAGGGTAAGCGAAGCCGGGTAAGTTTCGCCGATCCTTTTTGGTAAGTTATTTCAAAGACGCGCCCTCTGCCGGCGCGTCTTTTTTTGTTGTGATTCGTGCGGTTCGCGCATGAAACGGCGCTTTTTCAGCATTCATCCTGTGGATTGCTCTCATGCGAACCTCCAGAGGGCGAAAACTGCCACTGTTGTCGGATTGATACATCCTCTGCAATGTTTGGAATGAAAACCCAAAAGCCCACCTGAAATTCGACAGGTCTGGAATAAAATTTTATTAACCAGGTTTTTTGACGTGTCCGTCAATTTCTTTACGTAAGTTAGCCACTGCAATGCCTGGGAGCGCTGCCGTAGGGCGCGTTGCCATATCACGCGAACACTTACTAGAGTGGGGTCACATCAATTGCTGGAGTGGGGGAGACACAATGGCATCTCGTAGGTTTTCCAAGGGCATAACATCGCTCGTTCTTCTTTCGTCGCTTGCATCGCCGTCCTTCGCCGGTGGTCTGGAGCGCGGCGGATATAATATCGACCTTCTCTTCGACAATTCGAGGTTCGCCGTCCAGTCCGGCGCGACCTATGTCATGCCACAGCGCAAGCTGAAAAACGTCAAGGACACCGATGCCACCGATGGCCTCGGCACCAACGGCATTGGCGGCGGCTCGACCACGGCGGATGATACCGAGGATTACTGGGTCCCCTATCTCGGGGTGAAGGTTGGTCTCGGCGACTCCATCGACTGCATGGGCGATTTTTCGACACCCTTCGGTGCACATACCAATCCCGGCGCTGACTGGCTGGGCGTCAACGACAACATCGAAACCAAGATCAGCACCCGCAACTACGGCGCCACCTGCTCCTATCGTTTCGATATGGGCCCCGGCCAGCTCCGCCTGATCGGCGGCGGCTTCTATCAGACGGTCGATGGTTTCAAGACACGCCTCGTCGCGCCGATCACAGGGGCGGCCGCGCTGGTCTATGACGGCACCGGTCGTCTCGACCTTGCCGACCAGGCCATGGGATGGCGGGCGGGCATCGCCTACGAAATCGAGGAATATGCCTTCCGCGCCAGCCTGGTCTATAACAGCAAGGTCAAGTATGACGATCTCACCGGCACGGTCGACCTGACAGAGGTGCCGAAGGCCGTCAGTCCCACCAATCCCTACCTCGGCGTCGTGACGCCGGTCTACGGCTCGGCCGAGGCGCCGGATTCCGTCGAGCTCAAGTTGCAGAGCGGCATTGCGCCCGATTGGCTCGCCTTCGGTTCGGTCAAGTGGACGAACTGGAGCGTGCTGCAGTCGATCGCCTTCTGCCCGAAGGCCACTAAGGGCGTCGTCGCCTGCTCCGCCAGCAGCCAGCTCACCTCGCTCGATCTCTTCTATCGCGACGGTTGGACGGTCAGCGGCGGCGTCGGCCACAAATTCAACGAGCAATGGGCCGGCGCCCTCAGCCTGACTTGGGATCGCGGCACGAGCCAGGGCTACGGCGCCCAGACCGACACATGGACGCTCGGTGCAGGTGTTTCTTATACCCCGGTGGAGAATGTCGAATGGCGTCTGGCCGGCGCGCTCGGCATCATGACCGGCGGAGAATCCGGCACCTACGTCTATAATGGCCGGACCTACGGCAACGACGTCTCCTATTCCTTTGGCGACGATCTGCTTGCAGCCCTTTCCACCAGCGTAAAGGTCAAGTTCTGATCCTGCGACCCAAGTAGAAGTCTGAGAGCCCGGCAATTGCCGGGCTTTTCTTTGGGCAGTTCGCAAGTCAAACGGCGTCCTGATTTGTGACGATTCAGCAACACATTTTTACGACGTTTGGCGTATGGTGGTGGTGGGGCGAATTTGTCCATTTCCCGCCACAAAGAGGGCGCAGCGCTATTTGCGGGCGAGGTGATGGCAGGCATGCGGTGCGTGTAAATAGTAGTATGGGTCGATTTTTTTCCGGTAACACCAGGTCGTACGGCGCGATTGGCGACAGTCGTTTGATTGCGGTCGTTTCGCTTTCCGAACAAGGCTGTTCGGGCTGCCGATCCAGCCTCGCGATGAAGTCGTCGATCCATGCATTGTCGTTATTTTTGACCCGCTCGGATGAGCAGCCCGGCTGCGCCGGACATGTCGATACCGGTTTCGTCACATTTTCTGTTTACGAATACGACAAAGGCGGGAAGGCGGATGCCGCGCCTGCCGAACGAATGCCACGGAGATTGCAGTCGAGCCATGCCGGGAGCCGGGTGGTTCGGAAGGATGTGCTGAGAATACCGCCTTTGAGAAAAGGCCAGTGGGCTGGATGCGACGCGGGCAAAGGAGCCATGGAGCTCGCCGCGGGATCGCTCGCCTCGAAGGAATACATCCGCGGGATGCACGGCATGAGCGCCGTTGCCGCCTGCCTGGGATGAACGAAAGAAATCGGTTGAAATGGTGACGTCCGAGTTCAAACTTTTCAAATTCATGCTGATGGGCATGTCGATAGCCGTAGCGCTGGCGCTGTCCGGTCCATGCCGCGCATTCGACATTAAAGGTGGCGTCAGCAAGGAATCCGGACCCTTCGACCTCTTCAAGTTCGGCTTCAAGGCCTATAAGAACGGACAGAAGGAAGAGGCGGTCGAAGCCTATAAATACGCCGCCGAAAAGGGCCACACCGGCTCGCGCTGGGCGCTCGCCAACATGTATGCCGATGGCGACGGTGTCACGCAGGATGATTTCGAAGCCTTCAAGATCTACAGCGAGATCGCCCAGCAGGGCGTCGAACCCGGTTCGGAAGACACGGGCTTCTTCGTCAACGCGCTGCTCTCGCTCGCCAGCTATTACAAGCACGGCATTGCCGACAGTCCGGTCAGGATCGACCTCAGCCAGGCGCGCCAGCTTTATTTTCAGGTGGCTTCCACCTTTGGTGTCCCCGAGGCGCAGTTTCAGCTGGCGCAGATGATGCTGGCCGGCGAGGGCGGCAATGCCAGCCCGCAGCAGGCGAAGAAATGGCTGAACCAGGCCCGCAAGAGCGGCCATCCCGGCGCCATGGCGGTCTTCGGCAATATTCTTTTCGACGAAGGCCAGACGGCCCGCGGTCTGGCGCTGATGACGGCAGCACTCGACCGTTGCAAGCCCAAGGACTGCGGCTGGATGGAAGCGCTGCAGGAACAGGCCTTCTCGGTTGCCAACGAGGCCGACCGCCGCACGGCGGTATCGCTGTCGCACACCATCGCGAGCGGTACCGACGACTGAGGTGAGGCGGAAGGCTTCAGCCCGCGAAATCGAAATAGGCGATGACAGGCACGTGGTCGGACGGCTTTTCCCAGGCCCGCACATGTTTTTCGATCGCAGCTGACGTCATCCTGTCGGCAGCTTCTGGCGACAGCAGCAGATGGTCGATGCGGATGCCATTATTCTTCGGCCAGGCGCCGGCCTGATAATCCCAGAAGGAATAGAGCTGCGTCGCATCCGTCGTGGCGCGCAGCGCATCCGTCAGGCCGAGATTTTCGAGCCTGCGGAACGCCTCCCGTGTCTGCGGCAGAAACAGTGCATCGTTTTCCCAGACCTTGGGATCGAAGCAGTCGTGCGGTTCCGGGATGACATTGTAATCGCCGGCAAGAACCAGCATCTCTTCATAGGCCAGCCGTTCGGCGGCGAACGTCCGCAGGCGCTCCATCCAGGCGAGCTTGTAAGGATATTTCTCCGTTTCGACAGGATTGCCGTTCGGCAGGTAGAGGCAGCAGACGCGCAGGATTCGCGTGTCGGACAGGGTGAACGCCGCTTCGAGGAAACGCGCCTGTTCGTCCAGCGGATCGCCGGGAAGGCCGCGGTTCACTTCGAAAGGTGAATTTTTGGAGAGAATCGCGACGCCATTGAAGCCCTTCTGGCCGTGCGTCTCGACGTGATACCCAAGCGCCTCGATCTCCAGCCGCGGGAAACCTTCGTCGACCGTCTTGATCTCCTGCAAGCAGACGATATCCGGATCGGAATCCTTCAGCCATTGCGTGAGATTGTCGATGCGCGCCTTGACGCCGTTGATGTTCCAAGTCGCGATCTTCATCTCTTCGCCCTGTTCGCTGCGTGCGCTTCTTTTATCGCGGTCTTTCGCCGGCGGACAAGACGATAAACCGGCCGGAAGCAAAACTTCGGCCGGTTCGATGGGGACAATGCCGTGCGTTCAGATATTCAGATCGAGAAACTGGTGCCGCAGCCGCAGCTTGCCACCGCATTCGGGTTCTTGATCTGGAAGGACTGGCCAAGCAGATTGTCGACGAAGTCGATCTCCGAGCCCGCCATGTAGACGAGCGAAAGGCTGTCGATCAGCACCTTTGCATCGTTCTTTTCGACGATGATGTCGTCGTCGCCGGCACCGTCGGCAAGATCGAACTTGTAGGAAAAGCCCGAACAGCCGCCGCCTTCGACGGAAACGCGCAAGGCGCTCTTGCCGGTTTCAGCGCCGACGATCGCAGCGATACGCTTTGCCGCGGCATCTGAAAGGGTTACACTGGTATCCGTCATGTTTCCTCCTGCCGGGGTCAAGATCCGGAGAGAATGGGTTTTGGCACTTGAATGTTCAAATGCCTGATATCAAAGAAACTTACCATGATATTCGCGAAAAGGCGATGATGCGCCGAAGCGGTTAAGAAAGCGCCTCTTTGCCGTTTCATCGACCTATAGGTATGAAGGGCGATAAGCGGCGTCAATGGGTAGATGCGGCAACATGCAGGATGACGGTGAAGAATGACGATCGATACGCGTGCTTTGGGTTTCGGCAGCAGTGAGAGGGCGGTCTTTGCGGCCGACCCCTGGACGACGCGCGGGCGGCTCTATCAGGAGGACGGTAGCCCGACGCGCTCCGATTTCCAGCGCGACCGCGACCGCATCGTCCACACCACCGCCTTCCGCCGGCTGAAGCACAAGACCCAGGTCTTCATCGCCCAGGACGGCGATCATTACCGAACCCGGCTAACGCACACGATCGAGGTGGCGCAGATCGCTCGCGCGCTTGCCCGCGCCCTGAAGCTCGACGAGGATCTGGCCGAAGGCGTGGCGCTCGTGCACGATTTCGGCCATACGCCGTTCGGTCATACTGGCGAGGACGCGCTGCACGAAGTGCTGCTGCCCTATGGCGGCTTCGACCACAATGCCCAATCGCTGCGCATCGTGACCAAACTGGAGAGGCGTTATGCCGAATTCGACGGCATCAACCTGACATGGGAAAGCCTCGAAGGTCTCGTCAAGCACAATGGCCCGCTTCTGACGCCGGATGGAGTAGGCACGCGCGGTCCCGTGCCGCAGCCGATCCTCGATTATTGCGAGCTGCACGATCTCGAGCTTGCAACCTATGCCAGCCTTGAGGCCCAGGTCGCGGCGATCGCCGACGACATCGCCTACAATACCCACGATATCGACGACGGCCTGCGCTCCGGCTACTTGACTTTCGATATGCTGGAGGAAATCCCGTTTCTTGCCGGGCTGATGGCCGAGGTGAGGGCGCGATATCCGCATCTGGAGCCGAGCCGCTTCACCCATGAGATCATGCGCCGCCAGATTACCCGCATGGTTGAAGACGTGATCGGCGTCGCGCAGCAGCGCCTGTCGCTGCTGCGCCCTGAGAGCGCTGCCGACATCCGCGCTGCCGGCCAGGTTATCGCCACCTTTTCCGAGGGGATGGCCGAGACCGACAGGCAGATCAAGGCGATGCTCTTCAAACGCATCTACCGCAATCCCGATATCATGCGCATCCGCGCCGGTGCCGCCCAGATCGTCACCGATCTCTTTGCCGCCTACATGGCCAATCCCAAGGAGATGCAGAGCCATTACTGGGTAGATCATATCGCCGGCCTGGCCGATGCGCCGAAGGCCCGCCATGTCGGCGATTATCTCGCCGGCATGACCGATACCTATGCGATCAGCGCCCATAGGCGGTTGTTTGACCACACTCCGGATTTGCGATAGGCAGCGGTCGCCCACGCCGAGGGCCGATTTGAGCCTTTGGCACAGCCTATGCATGGAAGAGTGCGATGAACCTTTTTACCGACTTCGAAAGCCGGATCAAAACCGCCCTTGAACAGATCGATCTGGTCAGGGAAAAGCGATCTGAGCTCGATTTCGGCCGCATCACCGTCGAGCCGCCGCGTGACGCGAGCCATGGCGATGTGGCGACCAATGCCGCAATGGTGCTGGCAAAAGTGCTCGGAACCAACCCGCGCGCGCTGGCCGACGTCATCATCACCAAGCTCAAGGAAGATGCTGACGTCGCCGATGTCTCGGTCGCGGGGCCCGGCTTCATCAACATCCGTCTCGCCGTCGGCTACTGGCAGCGGCTCCTCGCCTCGATGATCGGCGCCGGCACCGATTACGGCCGCTCGTCGCTCGGCAAGGGCAAGAAGGTCAATGTCGAATATGTCTCGGCCAATCCGACCGGACCCATGCATGTCGGCCATTGCCGTGGCGCCGTCGTCGGTGACGCGCTTGCCAACCTGCTCGCTTTTGCCGGTTACGGTGTCGAGAAGGAATATTACATCAACGATGCCGGCTCGCAGATCGACGTGCTCGCCCGTTCCGTCTTCCTGCGCTACCGCGAAGCGCTCGGCGAAAAGATCGGCGAAATCCCCTCGGGTCTCTATCCCGGCGACTATTTGGTGCCCGTCGGCCAGTCGCTTGCCGCCGATTACGGCGTGCGGCTGCACAACATGCCGGAAGACCAATGGATGCCGATCGTCAAGGACCGCACGATCGACGCGATGATGGTGATGATCCGCGACGATCTGGCGGCGCTGAACGTCCATCACGACGTGTTCTTCTCCGAACGCACCCTGCATGCCAATGGTGCGGCCGCGATCCGCACGGCGATCAACGACCTGACCTTCAAGGGGTATGTCTACAAGGGCACGCTGCCGCCGCCGAAGGGCCAGCTTCCCGAGGACTGGGAAGATCGCGAACAGACACTGTTCCGTTCGACCGAGGTGGGCGACGATATCGACCGGCCGCTGATCAAGTCGGACGGCTCCTACACCTATTTCGCCGCCGACGTCGCCTACTTCAAGAACAAGTTCGACCGTGGTTTCGACGAGATGATCTATGTGCTTGGCGCCGACCATGGCGGCTACGTCAAGCGCCTGGAAGCGGTTGCACGTGGCGTTTCGGATGGTCAGGCGAAGCTGACGGTCCTGCTCTGCCAGCTCGTCAAGCTCTACCGCAACGGCGAGCCGGTGAAGATGTCGAAACGCTCGGGCGATTTCGTTACGCTTCGGGACGTCGTCGAAGAAGTCGGCCGTGATTCGGTCCGGTTCATGATGCTTTACCGCAAGAATTCCGAGCCGCTCGACTTCGATTTCGCCAAGGTGACCGAACAGTCGAAAGATAATCCTGTTTTTTACGTGCAGTATGCGCATGCTCGCTGTATGTCGGTCTTCCGGCAGGCGAGGGAGGCCTTTGCCGACCTTGATGTTTCGCCGGAAAATCTCGCGAAAACCGTTGCAGGCATTGGCGATCCGGCCGAATTGCAGCTCGTCGCCAAGCTTGCTGAATTCCCGCGTATCGTTGAGGCGGCGGCCCAGTCGCAGGAGCCGCATCGCGTCGCTTTTTACCTCTACGACGTCGCCAGTTCCTTCCACGCGCACTGGAACAAAGGTAAAGATCAGCCGGAATTACGATTTGTTAATGATAAAAACCGAGAATCAAGTATTGCCAGACTTGGGCTGGTGTACGCCGTCGCGTCGGTTTTGAAGTCGGGACTCGCCATTACAGGCACTGCCGCACCGGACGAAATGCGATAACGTCACCATTTCCCCACAATGCGCTGGCATTTGAGCGTTGGCGTTTGCGAGTGGGAATAAGCATGGCTGATAAACAACTTGCGTATGATACGCGCGGAAAAAACGACCTGTTTTCCGACGATGATCCGTTGGCTGAACTTGCCCGGATCGTCGGCTTCGAGCCGCGTGTTGCGGCGAATACGGTGACTGAGACCGCACGCCGCGAGCCCGCCCTCGATCTCGAAGACGAGCTTGGGCGCGAGTTCGACCGCTACGATTCGCCACGTCCGCTCGCAGAGCTCGATCGGCCGGCCGAGCCGATCTCTGATGATCTCACGCCTGAAGATTACGTCGAGCCCGTTCTCGATGCTTCTCCCACTGCCGAACATGCGGAGGCTCCTGAGCCGGTTTCGGCTTCCGTCGCCGCCTTTGAGGCTGAAGAAGCAGCTTTGCCCGCCGCAGGCAATGGCGACGCATCTGTCGCCGACTGGGCGGAGCAGCTTTCTCCCGAGCCCGATGCGTCGGTGCAATCGGCCTTCGGCGGTGCGCGCGACCTGATCGAGGAGCTTGAGCTGTCGATCGGCGCAGCACCCGTCTCTTCGCTGGCGCAGCCCACCAAGGCGCCGCAATGGTCGGCTGCCAGCATCAGGCTGCCGCTTGCCAATTTCCATGCTCCGAAGCGCGAGGAACCGGTTGTTTTGCCGGAACCTGTGGCCGAAACGGTCGCGGCACCGGTTGCTGAAGCACCGTCCGCCGATCTTCCTGTAGTCGAGCCCCAATCTGTCATCGAGCCGCCGGCGCTTGTCGCCGCTGTCGAGCCTTCCGAGGAATTCGAATCCGCTTCGCCGTCACTTGGCTTTCCCGCCGAGCTCGATCGCCATGATGAGGTGATCGCGCCGGAAGAGACCGCCGAGGCCGAAGAATTCGTCGAAGTCGAGGAAGAGCTGGAGGATTTCGGGTCCGACGCCGGTTTCGATCTCATCGCCGCCGCCGTCGAAGGCGAGATCCAGGCCGATGCCGCGCTGACCGAGGTCGTGCCTGATGTTCCGCACACCGCCGGCACGTTCGATCTCGACGATCTGCTCGCCGACGTCTCGCGTTATCCGGTACCGCAACGTGCCAATCCGGCGCCCGTCTCGCCGCAGCCCGCATCGATCGAGGCAGCGCCCGTTCCGGCCGCCCCTGTGGCCGCCGAACCTGTTCAGTCCGAGGTGATCGCGCCCCCGCCGCTCGCCGCGGCACCCGTCCGGCCTGCTCCGGTCGAGCCGGCAACGGTCTATGCCGAAGCCGCAAGACCGGTCGCGCCGCAGCTTGCCGAGGTCGTTACGCCCCAGCCTGCCGCAACGGCATATTCGCCGGCGCCGCAGCCGGTACCGGAAGCCGACGACCCCTTCGCCGGCCATGATTTCGAACTGGATCTTGCCGGCATCGAGCTGGAACTCACCGATCTCGATTTCTCCGAGCCGTCCGAGCCGGCACCGCAGCCTGAGCCGCCAGCCCCGGCTCCCCAGCAGGCCGCGGCCGTCGCTCCTCGGTCCGCCGCTCCAGTGTTTGCTCCCGAGCCACCGGCTCCTGCTTTTGAGCAGGCCGCTGCCGCTCCTGCACGGTCCGCTCCGGCCTTCGTTCCCGAACCGCAGGCTCCAGCTCCGGCTTTCAACTGGGCGCCTGTCTCGGACTCGACCGAAGACCTGCCATTCGATCCGGCGATGATCTCGGATCCGGAGGATCGTCCCGAGGCCGTCGACGACATGCACGTGCCGGCGCTGCCGCCGGTCGAGCAGCCCGCGCCGGTCGCGAAATCTGCGGATTTCGATTTCGATCTCGACGCCGAGATCGCCAGCTTCTTTGAACCGGCCAAACCGCGGCAAACGCCGGCGCCGGTCAGGGATACCGCCGCCGCTGCCGCAAAGCCGGTCAAGCCCACCATCGCCGATGGCCTCGATGATTTCGAACGGGCGCTGGAGGAGGATTTCCGCCGCAGCGTGCGCGAGCCGGTCGAGCGCCGCGAGACCTCCGAGGTCCGTATCGAATCGGCAAGCCAGGCCGCTGATTTCAGCCGCGCCCGGTCGATGCGCCAGCTGCTTGCCGGGGCCGTCGTGCTCGTGGTCTTCGCCGGCGTCGGTTATGGCGTCTATTCCTCCGTCTGGAACGGCGAGGGCCTCGGCATTGTCGCGTCCGGCGAGCCGCGCGTGATCACCGCCGACAAAGAGCCGGTCAAGGTCGTTCCGGAAAATCCCGGCGGCAAGACCGTGCCCAACCAGGACAAGGCGGTCTACGACCGCGTTGCGGGTTCTGCCGAAGAGCCGAAGCAGAAGGCGCTCGTTTCTTCCGATGAGGCGCCCGTCGATGTCGTCCAGCGCACGCTGACACCGGAAGCGCTGCCCGAGGACGACGAGAACGCCAACGCTGACGATCAGGTCACGCCGACTGCGGTCGGTGAGACGGAGGATCCGCGTCTGCTGCCAACCCAGGACAACGCCGACAACGCTCCGGCAACCGACGCCGACAAGACGCCGTCCGTTTCTCCGCGCAAGGTTCGCACAATGATCGTCAAGCCTGACGGTACGTTGGTTGCCCGCGAGGAACCAGCGCCCGTCGACCAGCCGACACCGTCTGCCCAGGCGACGCAGTCTGCCCAGGCGACCCAGTCTGCCCAGGCGACGCCGCCGGCTCAGCCGCCGTTCACGGCTCCGTCGACCCCGCCCGTGCCGCCCGTCGGTGGAACGGCCGCAAGCTTCCCAGCAAGAGCCGAGGTTGCTTCCGCCGATGCGCGTTCCGCAGCCCCCGTCGAAACCGCGCCGGTACAGCCGCCGCTCGCCGGCAGTGCTGACGCACAGGCCGCAAATCCCGCTCAGGTCGCTCCGCCGGTGCGTCCGGTCAAGACCTCGGCCACTGCCGATACCGCTCCAATCCCGACCGCCCGTCCGGTTGACCAGCCCGTCAACGTCGTAGGCACAGTGACCGAGAAGGGCAATGTCCGCCCGCCTGCCCAGCAGCCGAAGCCCACACAGCAGCCGAAGACGACTGAAGTCGCGGCCGCAGCACCTGTCGCCGCAAAGCCGCAGCAGGCCGCATCCGCCGGCGGCTACGGCATCCAGATCGCCTCGCTGCCTTCGGAAGACGAGGCGACCAAATCCTATGCCAACCTGTCGAAGAAATTCGCCAGCGTGCTTGGCGGCCGCAGCCACGAGATCCGCAGGGCCGATATCGCCGGCAAGGGCACTTTCTACCGTGTCCGCATTCCGGCCGGTTCCAAGGACGAGGCCGCAGCACTCTGCGAACAGTATCGCGCGGCGGGCGGAAGCTGCTTGATCTCCAAGTAAGGATCAGGTCCTGAATATGAGAGCGGCGGGCTGGATCGGTCCGCCGCTCTTTTTTGTGCATCGGGCCGAAAACCTGCTCCTGTAGAATGCTTCAATCTGACCAGGAAAGGCTCTAAGATTCGGATATGACCGAATCAAAAGCGATGATCCTTGGCTGCAACGGCCTTGCCCTCACTTCCGAAGAGAAGGCCTTTTACCGGGGCGAACGACCCTGGGGCTTCATCCTCTTCGGGCGCAACATCTCCGAAGCGCGGCAGATCGCCGACCTCGTCGCCGAACTGCGCGACAGCGTCGGCTGGCATGCGCCGGTGCTGATCGACCAGGAGGGCGGCCGCGTCCAGCGCATCCGTCCACCCGTTCTGGCGCGTTATCCTTCCGGCCAGGCGCTCGGCGAGCTCTATCGCCGCGATCGGGCACTCGGCCTGCGCGCCGCCTGGCTGATGTCACGGCTGCACGCCTTCGACCTTTCGAGCCTCGGCATCGATGTCGATTGCCTGCCGGTGCTGGATGTGCCGGTCGAGGGCAGCAGCAACGTCATCGGCGACCGCGCCTATGGCGCCGATCCCGAAACCGTCATCGCGATGGGAAGGGCGGCTGCCGAGGGGCTGAAGGCCGGCGGCCTGTTACCTGTCATGAAACATATGCCCGGCCATGGTCGCGGCTTTGCCGATTCACATCTGGAACTGCCTGTTGTCACCGTCTCGCGCGACGAGCTGGAGCTCCATGATTTTCCGCCTTTTGTCGCGATGAAGGACGAGTTGATGGCAATGACCTGCCATCTCGTCTTCACCGCCATCGACCCGGACAATCCGGCGACGTGCTCGCGCAAGGTGATCGACGGCATCATCCGCAAGCACATCGGCTTTAACGGTCTGCTGCTCTCCGACGACAGCTCGATGAACGCTCTTTCCGGCACGATCGGTGAACGCGCGGCGAATATCATTGCAGGCGGATGCGATATTGTGCTGCATTGCAACGGCAATATGGACGAGATGCTAGATGTCGTGGCAAATGTTCCGCCGCTCGCCGGCATATCGCTTGCCCGCGCAAAAGCGGTGGAAGCAGGATTCGCGGCGGCGGATACTTCAGATGAAGCGGAATTGAGGGCGGAATTCGAAGCGATGTTTGCGACGGTCTGATCGTAAGGGAGCAGCTAGGTGAACACGGTCAAGGGCACGGAACGTCCGCAGGCGGCAACGCCGATGGACAAGTTGTGGCAGGATAACGCTGCCGAGCGCGCTACCCACGAGCCGGCGCTGGTGATCGACGTCGCCGGCTTCGAAGGTCCGCTCGACCTGTTGCTCTATCTCGCCCGCAACCAGAAGGTCGACCTGTCGCGCATTTCGGTGCTGGCGCTCGCCGAGCAATATCTGCTGTTCATCGAAAGCGCCCGGCGGATCCGCATCGAGCTCGCCGCCGATTACCTCGTCATGGCAGCCTGGCTTGCCTACCTCAAGTCGAAGCTGCTCATTCCCCAGCAGATCAAGGATGACAGCCCTTCCGGCGAGGAGCTGGCGGCCACGCTTGCCTTCCGCCTGAAACGCCTCGAAGCCATGCGCCAAGCGGCAGACGGCCTCATCAACCGCAACCGCCTCGGCCGCGATATCTTCGTGCGCGGTGCGCCCGAGCATATTCCCGACCGGCAGCAATCCGCTTATGCGGCGAGCCTCTACGATCTCTTGACCGCCTATGCGGCACTACGCCAGCGCCATGCCGTCACCCAGGTAACGATCGAGCGGCGCACCGTCTGGTCGCTGACCGATGCCCGCGAACTGCTGACCAAGATGATCGGCGAGGTCGCTGACTGGACGGCGATGGAGCATTATCTGCTGCGGTATCTCGCAGCGCCCGAGGAACGCGTCACGGCAATCGCCAGCGCCTTTGCCGCCTCGCTGGAGCTGGTGCGCGAGGGCAAGCTCGAAATCCGCCAGGACGGCGCCTTTCAGCCGATATACATGCGCCGCGGTCCCAAACATGCCACGCTGCAAGTGGTCGAACAGGAGCAGCCGGCTTGATCGATCCGAAGAGCGAAGAGGATTTCGAGGACAATTACGAAGACAGGGGCCGCGACCTGCAGGCCGAGATCGAGGCCGAGCGTATCGCCGAGGCGCTGGTCTTCGCCTCCTCGCAGCCGGTCTCCGAAGCCTTCCTCGCCGAGCGCCTGCCTGAGAAGACCGACGTGCATGCGATCATGCTGCGCCTGAAGGAGCAATATGCGCCGCGGGGCGTCAATCTCCTGCAGGTCGAAGGCGCCTGGGCCTTCCGTACCGCCGCCGACCTGTCCTTCGTCATCCGTCGTGATGACAATGAGGTGAAGAAGCTGTCGCGCGCCGCACTGGAAGTGCTGGCGATCATCGCCTATCACCAGCCCGTGACACGTGCTGAAATCGAGGATATCCGCGGTGTCCAGACCTCGCGCGGCACGCTCGACGTGCTGATGGAAGCCGGCTGGGTGCGGTTCCGTGGCCGCCGCCGCACACCGGGCCGGCCGGTGACATTGGGCACGACACGCGATTTCCTCGACCATTTCGGTCTCGAAGAGCTGCGTGACCTGCCTGGTCTCGAAGAGTTGAAGGGAGCGGGCTTGCTGTCGGGCCGCATTCCGGCAAACTTCAATATTCCCTCGCCGTTGATGAACGACGAACTGACCGAGGACGAAGACCCGATCACCCAGATGGACCTCGAGGAACTGGGGTTGCTGGCGCCACGCGGCACCTCCGAAGATTGAGGGGCTTGCGTCTTGCTTTTGCCATGCATGGCGAAAACAATGGAGCCAGCACTTTTCGATGGGTCAATGGCTTGTCACAAAGGGCGATACCGTGACATTAAGCTCAGTTCAAAGAGCTTGATGTTGGAAATGATGTGGGAAATCCCCACATCGTGGGAACATAGAAACAGGGAGTTAGCGTAATGATGGGTTCTTTTAGCATGTGGCACTGGTTGATCGTTCTGGTCATCGTGCTGTTGTTGTTCGGTCGCGGCAAGATCCCGGAGCTGATGGGCGACGTTGCCAAGGGCATCAAGAGCTTCAAGAAGGGCATGACGGACGACGACGCGCCCGACACGGCAAAGACCGTCGATCACAAGGCCGACGAAACGAAGTAACCAAGTCCGGGAAAAAGCGCAGCCCCCGCGCTTCCCGTCCAGGAGCCTTGCATGTTCGATATTGGTTGGACCGAGCTTTTGGTCATCGCGGTCGTACTGATCGTGGTCGTCGGTCCCAAGGATTTGCCGCCGATGCTGCGCGCTTTCGGCAAGATGACGCAGCGCGCCCGCAAGGTGGCGGGCGATTTCCGCGCGCAGTTTGATGAAGCGTTGCGCGAAGCCGAGCTTGACGATGTCCGCCAGACGATCAGCGACGCCCAGAAACTGAACCCGGTCAACAGTCTGCGCGAGGCGATGAACCCGCTTCGCCAGATGGGCAACGAGATCAAGGCCGACCTGCAGAAGTCGACCACCGTCACGGAAAACAAGACCGAGGTGCCGCCCGATGCTGTCGCAGCCCCGACGCCGTCGATGAGCCTGCCGGAAACGCCGCCATTGGTCGCGACACCTGCGCCGTCGGAACCGGTTGCAGCAGCGATCGTGCAGGCCGATACGGTTGCCGGCAAGCCGAAGGCCGTGCGCAAGCCGCTCGTCAAGGCTGCCGACAAGGTAGATGCTGCGGCCGCTATTGCCATGCCTGTGGAAAAACCGAAGCGCACGACGGCAGCCAGGAAGCCTGCAACGCCGAAGACGCCGGCGCAGACAAAGAAGGACGAGGCATGAGCGGTGATACCGAAGACAAGCCGCAGCCGTTGATCGAGCACCTGATGGAGCTGCGCAGGCGGCTGATGTGGTCGATCGGCGCGTTTTTCGTCGCCTTCATCGCATGCTTCTTTTTTGCCAAGCATCTCTTCAACTATCTGGTCATTCCCTACAAGACAGCCGTAATTTGGGCGCATCTTGACGTCGAGAAAGCCCAGCTCATCTATACCGCGCCGCAGGAATTCTTCTTCACCCAGGTCAAGGTGGCGATGTTCGGCGGCCTTGTGGTCGCTTTCCCGATCATTGCCGCCCAGGTCTACAAGTTCGTGGCGCCGGGTCTCTACAAGAACGAGCGCCAGGCTTTCCTGCCGTTCCTGATCGCCTCGCCGGTGCTGTTCCTGATGGGCGGCGCGCTCGTCTATTTCTTCTTCACGCCGATGGTCATGTGGTTCTTCCTGTCGATGCAGCAGGCGCCGGGTCATGACGAGGTGGCCATCTCGCTGATGCCGAAGGTCTCGGAATATCTGAGCCTGATCATGACGCTGGTCTTCTCCTTCGGCCTCGTCTTCCAGCTTCCCGTCGTCACTACGCTGCTCGCCCGTGTCGGTCTTCTGACGTCGCAATGGCTCGCCGAAAAGCGCAAGTTTGCCATCGTGCTCGCCTTTGTCGTGGCCGCCGTGCTGACGCCGCCGGATCCGATGTCCCAGATCGGCCTTGCGATACCGACGATCCTTCTCTACGAGATTTCCATCCATGCGGCGCGACTCGTGGAGCGCCAGCGTGCCCGGCAGGCGGTCGAAAAGGAAACCGGATCCGCAGATGTTGCCAAGACGGACAGCGTCTGAGCTGCGATCTCGAAATCCCTTCATGAACGCCGTCGACTGCTTAGTCCTTAAATCGGAATCGGTTTAAGGAATTATGCAGCAATTCAAAGTGTTACAGTGTCCCTTGTGCGTCTGAAAAGTCGCGCGGCGCTGTAACATCCGGTCGAGGCCCGATCTGGCTTTGGCCGGGTCACCTCTGTTGCAACGACCTGGAACGACGATGCTCGATATCAAATGGATCCGTGAGAATCCCGAAGCGCTCGATGCCGCCCTTGCCAAGCGCGGCGCGGAGCCTCTGGCCCAAAGTCTCGTTGCTCTCGATGAAAAGCGCCGCTCTGCCGTGCAGAAGGCACAGGACTTGCTGTCCCGCCGCAACCTCGCCTCCAAAGAGATCGGTGCGGCGATGGCCCAGAAGAATGGCGAGCTTGCCGAGAAGCTGAAGGCGGAGGTCTCTGAACTGAAGACCCTGCTGCCGGCGATCGAGGAAGAGGACCGGCAGCTGACGGCCGAACTCAACGACGCGCTCTCGCGCATCCCGAATATACCTTTCGACGACGTCCCTGTCGGCAAGGACGAGCATGACAATGTCGTCACCCGCACCGTCGGCGAAAAGCCGCGCTGGAACCACGCGCCGAAGGAGCACTTCGAAATCGGCGAGGCGCTCGGCTATATGGATTTCGAGCGCGCCGCCAAGCTCTCCGGCTCGCGCTTCACGGTTCTGACCGGGCCGCTCGCCAGGCTCGAGCGCGCGCTCGGCCAGTTCATGATCGATCTCCACACGAGCGAGCACGGGTATAGCGAAGTCAGCTCGCCGCTGATGGTGCGCGACGAGGCCGTTTATGGCACCGCCCAACTGCCGAAATTCGCCGACGATCTCTTCAGGACGACTGATGGACGCTGGTTGATCCCGACGGCCGAGGTGACGCTGACCAATCTCGTGCGCGAAGAGATCCTCGATCAGGAAAAGCTGCCGCTCCGCTTTACCGCATTGACGCCGTCCTTCCGCTCGGAAGCGGGCTCGGCCGGCCGCGATACGCGCGGCATGCTGCGCCAGCATCAGTTCTGGAAATGCGAGCTCGTCTCGATCACCGATGCCGAGAGCGCCGTTGCCGAGCATGAGCGCATGACCGCCTGCGCCGAGGAAGTGCTGAAGCGCCTCGGCCTGCATTTCCGCACCATGACGCTTTGCACCGGCGACATGGGTTTCGGCTCGCGCAAGACTTACGATCTCGAAGTCTGGCTGCCGGGGCAGAATGCCTTCCGTGAAATCTCGTCCTGCTCGGTCTGCGGCGATTTTCAGGGCCGGCGGATGAATGCGCGCTACCGCGGCAAGGAAGATAAGAACAACAAGTTCGTGCACACGCTGAATGGTTCCGGCACTGCCGTCGGCCGCTGCCTGATCGCCGTCCTTGAAAATTATCTGAATGAGGATGGTTCCGTCACGATTCCGGACGTTTTGCTGCCTTATATGGGCGGATTGACCAAAATCGAACGGGCGGCCTGAGGCGATGCGCATCCTGCTTACGAATGACGACGGCATTCACGCCGAAGGTCTTGCCGCGCTGGAGCGGATCGCGCGCACGCTGTCCGACGATGTCTGGATCGTCGCGCCCGAGACCGACCAGAGCGGCCTTGCCCATTCGCTGAGCCTCTCCGAACCTCTGAGGCTGCGCAAGATTTCCGAAAAGCATTTCGCCTTGCGCGGCACGCCGACCGATTGCGTCATCATGGGTATCAGGCAGGTGATGGACATCAAGCCGGATCTCGTCCTGTCCGGCGTCAATTCAGGCTCGAACGTCGCCGACGACGTGACCTATTCCGGCACGATCGCCGGCGCCATCGAGGGCACCATGCAGGGCGTGCGCTCCTTCGCGCTGAGCCAGGCCTATCTCTATGAGGACGGCGCGCGCATCGTGCCCTGGGAGGTCTGCGAGACGCATGCGCCGGCTCTTCTGGAAAAGCTGATGGTCCTGGACCTGCCGGATGGCACGTTCCTCAATCTCAACTTCCCGAACTGCCGTCCCGACGAAGTCGACGGTGCCGAGGTGACCATGCAGGGCAAGCTCGCCTTCAATCTGCAGGTCGATGCCCGCTCCGACGGCCGGGGATTTCCTTACTACTGGCTGAAGTTCGGCGAACGCGCCGGCGCCTTCGTCGAAGGCACCGATATTCACGCGCTGAAGCATAATAAGATTTCGGTAACGCCTTTGAAACTGGATCTGACCGATTATTCCGTGACGGACCGCGTGGCGCGGGCCTTGGGATACGGAGCACAAGTTTGACGGCAAGACTGGCGGAGAAGGAGGGCTTTGCTGCGCTCGTCCTCAGATTGCGTGCCGAAGGCATCTCCGATCTCGATCTGCTGACGGCAGTCGAGCAGACGCAGCGCTCGCTGTTCGTGCCGCCGCAATTTGCCGACGACGCCTATTCGAGCCGGACGATCCCGATCGAATGCGGCTCCTTTCTCGAAGGCATCGATTTTGCCGTCCGCATCCTGCATCACCTGAAGCTCAAGCCCGGCCAGCGCGTCCTGGAGATCGGCACCGGAAGCGGCTTTACCGCCGCCGTGATGGGCCGCCTGGCCGAGCGTGTCCTGTCCATCGACCGCTACAAGACGCTGACGACGGCAGCGCAGCGGCGCATGGAATCGCTTGGTTTGCGCAGCGTCGTCATCCGTCAGGCCGACGGCAGCGCCGGCATGCAGGGAGAGGGGACCTTCGATCGCATCCTGGTGACGGCCGCTTTCAACGCGATGCCGCGCTTTTATACCGACCAGCTCGTTTCCGGCGGCTCGATGATCGCGCCGCTGATGATTTCCGAGAACGAGTGTCGCATGGTGCGGCTGACGAAAACCGGTAGCCGTTTCGAACGCGAGGAACTGTTCGACGCTCCCTATCTGCCGATCGTTCCGCGCCTTGCCTCGCTGCTGTAGATGTGGATGATTTCAGGCCGCATCGGCCTGAAATCCGACCATCAAAACAACAGCGCATGAGGTTATGCGAAAGCCGCTCAGGCTTTTTGGCATCATGCTCGGCACACTGCAATTTTTCACCCGTAAGCTATGGTTATCAATTTCTCAAAAATATCGTACTGATTCCAGCATCTTAACTGCGTGGTAATACTAACGCGTTTTAATAGACTCACAAATGGTTGCGTTCTCAGTGGGTCGAGTCATGCGTTTCAGTCTTTCGCCAAAGTTCGGGAAGTCGGCCGGTAATCTTCTGGTTGTTAGCCTGCTGGCAAGTGCCGCAACAGGCTGCAGTTCCGATGTGACACGGTTTGGCGGCTTGTTTTCCTCCTCCGGGCAGGACCAGATCACCACAAGTTCCATTCCGCGCAGGAATATGAACGGTTCTCAAGGTGATCCGGTGCCGCGCGCCGATCTTGGCGGTTCGGCCGTTGCCAGCCAGTCGGGCTACGGCGGCGGCAATGATGCGCTGAATCAGCCTTATCCCGTCCGCCAGGGTTACGATCCGACCCGCACGTCGAGCTCGAGCGCACGTCTCGCTTCCGCGCCGGTCTCCGTGCAGCGTTCAGAATTGGCCGCGCCGACAGCGGCGGCACCCTCCCGGCAGCGGGAAAAGGAAGTCGCGCTCGCTCAGCCTTTCCCGACTGCGCCGCAAGCCGAAAGGCCCCGATTGGTGGCGCCGGCTGCGCCGAAGATGACGCCCGATACGCTGACGACCGGCACGACGCCGAAGGTTTCCGGCTGGTCTGCCACCAACGCTCCGTCGGTGACGCTGCGTCCGGGTGAAAGCATCGCCACCCTCTCCAGGCGTTTTGGCGTACCGGAAAAGGAAATTCTGCGCGTCAATGCTCTGAAGACGGCATCTGCCGCCCAGCCCGGCCAGGCGATCCTGATCCCGACATTCAACGGCGGCAATGCCGCCAAGGCGGCATCGCAGGCGGCTGACCTTTCCAAGCCCGGCAAGATGCCGGATGCGCCGAAGGCGCCTGAGCAGAACGTTGCCGTCATTCCGGGCGCCAATTCCGCCCGCGACAAGACGCTGGGGAGTGCCGATGTCACCGGTAAACTTCCCGCCGGCGCCGGCAAGGATCCGAAGGCGCCTGCCGGCACCTATGTCGTCAAGCAAGGCGATTCCCTGGCAAAGATTGCCAAGGCGACCGGTAGCAATGTCGACGACCTTAAAGCCGCCAACAATCTGTCGGCCAGTTCGCTCCGCATCGGTCAGGCCCTGAAGATCCCGAACGGCACCGCCGACAATATCAAGACCGCCTCGATCCCGGCCGAGAAGGTCGATCCGAAGCCAACTCAGCCGGCGGCTCCCCAGCAGACGGCTTCCGTTCAGCCCGCGCCCTACAAGGCGCCGGCCGCCACCCAGACCGTCGACGATGTCGAGAAGAAGTCGGACGTCAGCTCCGCCGCGCCGGAATCGACCGGCATCGGTAAATATCGCTGGCCGGTGCGCGGCCAGGTCATTGCCTCATACGGTGCCAACGTCAACGGCAACCGCAATGACGGCATCGACATCTCGGTCCCGCAGGGCACGCCGATCAAGGCTGCCGAAAACGGCGTCGTCATCTATGCCGGCAACGGCCTGAAGGAACTCGGCAACACGGTTCTTGTCCGTCACGACGACGGCACCGTCACCGTCTACGGCAACGCCGATACGCTGAGCGTCACCCGCGGCCAGAAGATCCAGCGTGGCCAGACCGTCGCCGTCTCCGGCATGAGCGGCGACGTCAAGCAGCCGCAGGTCCATTTCGAGGTGCGCAAGGATGCGTCCCCGGTCAACCCGATGACTTTCCTGGAATAGGTATTGCGTACCAGGAAACGCAAAAGCCCGGCCACCAGCCGGGCTTTTGTCATTTGATGGATACCGCCCAAAAGTGTGCAGCGGTTCTGGGAGGACGACGTGCAGAAGAAAAAGATCGAAAGTGCCTTGCATGAATCAAGTTCGATGCGACGTGCTTTAGATGTTTAGTCCCGGTCGATGTGAACCCGCATGCGTCCGGCCAGATCCTGAATATATTGCCAGGCGACGCGGCCGGAGCGTGCGCCGCGCGTCGTTGCCCATTCCAGCGCTTCGGCATGCATCTTGTCGCGTTCGAGCCCGAGCTTGAAGTGATCGGCATAGCCGTCGATCATGCCGAGATAATCCTCCTGGCTGCATTTGTGAAAGCCGAGCCAGAGGCCGAAGCGGTCGGAAAGCGAAACCTTCTCCTCGACCGCCTCCGAGGGATTGATCGCCGTCGACTGCTCGTTTTCCATCATGTGGCGTGGCAGCAGATGGCGTCGGTTGGAGGTGGCGTAGAACAGCACATTGTCCGGCCGCCCTTCGACGCCGCCGTCGAGTGCCGCCTTCAGCGACTTGTAGGCGGTGTCGTCGTGATCGAAGGAAAGATCGTCGCAGAAGACGATCACGCGGTAGGGTGTGTCCTTCAGGAGGTCGAGCAGATGGGGAAGGCTGGAGATATCCTCACGATGGACTTCTACCAGTTTCAGCAACACACTGCTTTCGCGCCTGACATCCTCGTGCACGGCCTTGACCAGCGAGGATTTGCCCATGCCTCGCGCGCCCCAGAGCAGCACATTGTTGGCGGCATAGCCCTCGGCGAAACGCACCGTATTCTCATGCAGAATGTCGCGCACGTGATCGACGCCGCGGATGAGCGTCAATGCCACCCGGTTCGGCCTCTTGACCGGCTGCAGATGCTGGCGCAATGGCGCCCAGACGAAACAGTCGGCGGCATCCCAGTCGTTGCGGGCGGGCGCCGGTCCGGCAAGACGTTCGACGGCGTCGGCGAGCCGTCTCAGTTCGGCAAGCAGGGCTGTGTTGATTTCCTCGGTCATCGACGGCCTCCTGATTTCTCGCTGCGGCAATCCGCTTTGATCTTTCGATGTCGGTTAGCATGGCGTTTTGAATGCGGAAAGGTTATGAGGCAGCGGAATCGGTACTGTTTCCGGCTGTTTCTGTTGCATTCATCGAAGCCGTAACTATAGTCCGGCAACCTGAAAAGAGAGGCGGAGTTCCGCCGCCCAAGCCTGAGGAGTTTAGCATGTTCATCACCCCGGCATTCGCCCAGAGCGCGACCGATACCGCAACGGGATTCGGCGGCTCCGGTTTCGAAATGATCATCCTGTTTGTGCCGCTGATGGTCGTCTGGTACTTCCTGCTGATCCGTCCGCAGCGCGCACAGGCAAAGAAGCGTGAGGAGACCCTGAAGGCGATCCGTCGCGGCGATCAGGTCGTCACCGGCGGCGGTCTCGTCGGCAAGGTCACCAAGGTCGTCGACGAAAAGGAAGTCGAAGTCGAGATTGCTGACGGCGTGCGCGTGCGCATCGTCCGCAGCGGCATCTCCGAAATTCGCGTCAAGGGTGAACCGGTCAAGGCCGACGCGGCGTAACAAGCGATAACGGCAGGACCGCCGGATCGGAAGATCGTCGAGAGAATGTTGCATTTTTCCCGCTGGAAAACACTTCTGATTTGGCTGGCCGCGTTTGCGGCCATCGTCATCGCTGCGCCCAATCTGCTGACTGAGGCGCAGCGATCCTCCCTGCCGGACTGGTTGCGGCACGACCGCGTAGTGCTTGGGCTCGACCTGCAGGGCGGCTCGCATATCGTTCTAAAGGTCGAGCGTTCCGACATCGTCAGGGACCGCCTGGAAGAGCTGGTCGCCAATGTGCGCAACGCGCTGCGTGGCGCCAGCATCCGCTATACCGGGCTGACCGGCAATGACCAGACCGTCACCGTCCGGATCACCGATCCGGCCCAGACACAGGCGGCGGTCGATCTGCTGAAGCCTTTGACGACGGCCGGCGGACATTCCGGATCTGAGGTTGCGCTGCAGCAGGGCGAAGAGGGGCAGCTCTCACTGCAGATTTCCGACGCCGGCATTACTGCTGACGTCGCTTCCGCCCGGACCCGCTCGCTCGATATCGTTGGCCGCCGCATCGCCGGATTCGGCTATGATAATTTCCTCGTTCACCCCGATGGCGCCGACCGGATCGTCGTGCAGGTGCTGGGATCGGTCGACGCGGAGCGGCTGAAGAATATCCTGAACCAGCCGGCCAAGCTTTCCTTTCATTTGATCGACGAAAGCATGTCGGGGCAGGAGGCGCTGAACGGCCGTTGGCCGGCGACATCGCAGGTGCTCTATTCGCTTGACGATCCGCCGATCCCCTATCTCGTCGACCGCACCGCTTTCGCCAACAGCGGCAACATGGTCGATATCGAGCCTGTCATCGACCCGCAGACGCAGGAGACCTCGATTGCCTACCGTCTCGATGCCGAAGGCACGCAGCGGTTGGCGCAGGCGACCGGGCAGAATATCGGCAAGCATCTTGCCATCGTCTTCGACGACCAGGTGATGTCGTCACCGGTCATCGATGCGGCGATCACCGGCGGCGAGGGCAGGATTTCGGCAAACTTCTCCGAGGATGGCGTCCGCGACCTTGCGATCATGCTGCGCGCCGGCGCCTTGCCAGCGACGCTGACCAGCGTTGAGGAACGCAGCGTCAGCCCGAGATTCGGCGCTGATTCCATCTTCAACGGCATCGTTGCCGGCCTCGTCGCCGTCGTATTGGTCGCGGCACTGATGATCGCGCTCTATCGCATCCTCGGCATCATCGCCGTCGCCTCGCTCTTCCTCAACCTGATCCTCATCGTCGCGGTGCTCAGCCTTGCCGGCGCGACGCTCACCTTGCCCGGGATTGCCGGCATCGTGCTGATTGTCGGCATGGCCGTCGACTCGAACGTTTTGATCTACGAGCGAATCCGCGAAGAGGAGAAGACCACTCATTCCTTTGCGGAGGCCGTCGGCCGCGGTTTCTCGCGCGCATTCGCAACGATCGTCGACGCCAATGTGACGATTTTCATTGCGGCCATCATCCTCTTCTTCCTCGGCAGCGAATCCATCCGCGGTTTCGCGGTGACGCTTGCGGTCGGCATCCTGACGACCGTCTTCACGGCTTTCACGCTGACGCGCTCGATCGTTGCCGTCTGGCTGAGCGCGCGCCATCCCCGGCATCTGCCGAAGAGCGTGCTGACGCATCTTTTCGAGCACGCCAATATCCGCTTCATGGGGATTCGCCGTTATGTCTTTACGGCCTCGGCGGTCATTTCGCTGATCGCCATGGCCGCCTTTGCCACCGTCGGCTTGCATCTCGGCGTCGATTTCACTGGCGGCTCGCTCATCGAGGTGACGGCAAAGCAGGCCAATGCCGAGATCGCCGATATCCACTCGCGCCTCAATGATCTCAATCTCGGCGATGTCAGTGTCGAGCGCACGGGCGGGCCGGCGAATGCGCGGATCCGCATCGCTTCCCAGGGTGGCGGCGAGAATGCCGAGCAGTCGGCGGCGACGCTGGTGCGCGGCGAGCTCCAGGAAGATTATGATTTTCGTCGCGTCGAGGTCGTCGGTCCCGCCATCTCGGGCGAATTGACGATGATGGCGACGCTCGGCGTGCTTGCAGCTCTTGCGGCGATCCTCATCTACATCTGGATCCGCTTCGAATGGCAATTCGCGGTCGGCGCCATCGTCGCAACGCTGCACGACGTCATCATCATGCTCGGTCTCTTCGTCCTCACCGGCATCGAGTTCAACCTGACGAGCATCGCCGCCGTACTGACCATCGTCGGTTATTCCTTAAACGATACGGTCGTGGTCTACGACCGAATGCGCGAAAATCTCAAACGATACAAGAAGATGCCGCTGCCGATCCTGATCGATGCCTCGATCAATCAGACGCTGTCTCGCACCGTTCTGACCGCGGCGACGACGCTGATCGCCTTGCTGGCGCTCTTTCTCTTCGGCGGCGAAGTCATCCGCTCCTTCACCTTTGCGATGCTCTTCGGCGTCGCTCTCGGCACCTTTTCTTCGATCTATATCGCTGCTCCTGTCTTGATCGTCTTCCGGCTGCGGCCGGAGGCTCCCGACGGGGAAGAGAGCAACAAGACGGATGCTGGTGTAAAATCCGGCACGGTGGTTTGAAAACATGGCAAAAGGCATAGAAATCCGCGCTGCGCATTTCCCCGGGCGCGCTCCGATCGATGCTTACGGCAATGGTGGCTTTCGTTTTGCCGACATGTCGCATCGCGGCTCGATCCTTTGCCTGCCCTCCGGCATTCATGGCTGGGACATGGATATGTCGAAACCGCTGTCGCCTGAAAACTTTCGCCGGGTGCTGGATGAGGCCGCCGATATCGAGGTTCTGCTCGTTGGTACCGGAACCGAGCTTCGCCGTCTGCCCGAGGAATTGAGGCTGGCGCTGAAGTCGCGCGGCATCTCCTCCGATCCGATGAGTACCGGAGCGGCGGTGCGCACCTTCAATATCATGCTCGCCGAGCAACGTGCCGTCGCCGCGGCGTTGATTGCGGTCTGACGATGACTGAAGCGAATATTGCGACGAACCAGGAGATCTGCCTGGCGATGCTGCGTGACAGCGATCGCGACCGCTATCTCGCCTGTCTGCTGTCGCCGGAGGCAAAGCGCGGCGCGCTTGCAGCTCTTTATGCCTTCAATGCCGAGCTTGCCCGCATCCGTGATCTCGTGCACGAGCCGTTGCCCGGCGAGGTACGGCTGCAATATTGGCACGATCTTCTGGAGGGCAGCGCGCATGGCTCGACAGCGGCCAATCCCGTTGCCGCAGCACTTCTGACCGCGATCGAAACGCACCGCCTGCCGCGCAAGACGCTGATCGACATGATCGAGGCCCGCACCTTCGATCTCTATGACGATCCGATGGAGACACGTCTTTCGCTTGAAGGCTATGCCGGTGAAACGGCATCGGCCCTGATCCAGCTCGCAAGCCTGGTGCTTTCGCCGGAGGAAGCCGCACGATCGGCCGACGCCGCCGGCCATGCCGGGGTCGCCCAAGCGGTCGCCGGGCTGTTGCTGCTGATGCCAGTGCATCGCCGCCGCGGCCAGATCTATGTTCCGCTGCAGATCCTTTCGGCCACCGGTCTCGACCGCGATGCCTTCCTCGCCGGAAAAGACAGGCCGCGCATCTCTGCCGCCATCGAGGCCTTCGCCGGCCTCGGTCGCGAACATCTGGCAAAGGCGAGGGCGGCGGGGCCGATTGCGCCGGCCGTCTTTCCAGCCTTCCTGCCGGCGACGCTTGCCGAACCAGTGCTCATCAAGGCGCAGAAACGCGGCGCCTTGCTGTTCGACCGGCCGCTGCAGCCGCCGCAATGGCGCCGCCAGCTGCGGATGGGGCTGGCTGCTGCACGCCGAAAAATCTGATATCGGTCAAATTCGCGCAAGTCTCGCGCGCTACAAGGCTTCCACCGCTACCCTTTGAACGGAGACTCGGCGTGGGCATTATCGTCTGGTGCGTCCTTTTCGCCATCGTCATTTTCATTGCTTTCGTGGCAACACGAATGGCCGCGCAGAACAAGGAAGACGGCCTGCATGACACGGGCCTCGCCATTGTCGAATTCGGTCGCGCCTTTCCGAACGAGGCGATCCGTCAGCTGCAGACGACGGAAAATGGCCAGGCCGTCTTCGTGCGTCTGCATGACAACAAGGCCGGCTTCATGCGCAACATGTCGCGCCATTTCGCCTGCCATCTGATCGAGCCGGGCCGGGTGCGCGTCGTGGGCTCGGAAACGGGCAGGGGCTTGGTGATCGACTTTCTCGATGCACCCTATCACAACGGCGATTTCCAATTTGCTTCTGCCAAGGAAGCCTCGGAAGTCTCGCTGTGGCTGCTCGGCAATTATATCGCCGAGCCGGATAAAGACCTGCCGCCCGGCAATATTTCGGCGGCGAACAAGCAGTAATTCATGCCGCCCAAAACCGTGCAGCGTTTTGCGACGACATGCATAAAGCAAAGACTTCAAGCGGGTCGCTTGAACCGGGTTCGATGCGACACGCACAGAAGCGCCGTTCAGGCGCTTTCGGCAAGCGTCGATTCTTGACCGAGCCAGGTCGCGCAGTCGGCAAGGGCGCGGCGAGCGATCAGCTGCCGCTTCATGATCGTCTTGTCCTTGCCGCGGAAGCGCTTGACGCCTTCAGGTTTGACGATCGAACCCGGCTGGAGCTCCGGAAACAACCCGAAATTGATGTTCATCGGCTGGAACGATCGTTTGCCCGGTTCCTCGTCGGTGACGAGGTGCCCACCGGTGATATGACCGAGCAGGGAGCCCAGCGCCGTCGTTGCCGGCGGCAGCGAGATCGCCTCGCCCTTGCGTTCCGCGGCAGCGAAACGCCCGGCCAGTAGACCGACGCTGGCGCTTTCCACATAACCCTCGCAACCGGTGATCTGGCCGGCAAAACGCAGGCCGGGCCGCGATTTCAGCGTCAGCGACGGGTCGAGCAGGGTGGGCGAGTTGATATAGGTATTACGGTGCAGGCCGCCGAGACGGGCAAATTCCGCATTTTCCAGACCCGGGATCATTCGGAAGATGTCCGCCTGCGCGCCATATTTCAATTTCGTCTGGAAGCCGACCATATTGTAAAGCGTGCCAAGTGCATTGTCCTGCCGCAGCTGCACGACGGCATAGGCCTTGACTGTCGGGTTATGCGCATTCGTCAGCCCCATCGGCTTCATCGGTCCGTGGCGCAGCGTCTCGCGGCCGCGTTCGGCCATCACCTCGATCGGCAGGCAGCCGTCGAAATAAGGCGTGCCTTCCCATTCCTTGAAACCGACCGTGTCGCCTGATATCAGCGCGTCGACGAAGGCATTGTACTGCGCCTCGTCCATCGGGCAGTTGATGTAATCCTTGCCGGTGCCGCCGGGGCCGACCTTGTCGTAGCGCGACTGATACCAGCAGATATCCATGTCGATGCTCTCGCGGTAGACGATCGGCGCGATGGCGTCGAAGAAAGCAAGCGAATCCTCGCCGGTTTCCGTCTGGATGGCGCTCGCGAGCGACGGAGCCGTCAGCGGTCCGGTGGCAACGATGGCAAGATCCCAGTCCCTCGGCGGCAGGCCGGTGATCTCTTCACGCACGACGGTGATGAGCGGGTGGTCATGGACCGCCTTGGTCACCGCCTCGGAGAAGCCGTCGCGATCGACGGCGAGCGCACCGCCGGCCGGTACCTGGCACCGATCGGCCGCGGCCATGATCAGCGAGCCCGCCATGCGCATCTCGGCATGTATGACGCCGACGGCATTGCTGGTCGCATCGTCGGAACGGAAGGAGTTGGAGCAGACGAGTTCGGCCAGGCCGTCGGTCTTGTGCGCATCTGTGCCGCGCACCCCGCGCATTTCATGCAGGATGACCGGGACGCCGGAACTGGCGATCTGCCAGGCGGCTTCCGAACCGGCAAGCCCGCCGCCGACGACGTGGATAGGGGAATAGGAGGAGATCGTGTTCATTCCGGGCTGATATCATGTCGGCCGGTGCGATCCAACACCCCGGAATCAAAAACGGCGCCCTGAGGCGCCGTCTTGGAAGCATCGCGCCCGCTATTAGCGGAACGAGCGGGATGCGATATTCCGGATGTCGTAACGGCTGACGCCGATATCGGACAGGGTCTGGTTCGAAAGGCCGCCGAGTTCGTTGAGCGTACGACGGTAGCTGAGCCAGCTTCTTGCAATGCGGATCGGGTTCATTGTCTTCTTCCTATGTCCGCGGGACGGCGGGATCGCCTGTCTCTCTGCGGTTGATGTTTATATAGGCGCGATCCGTCCGATTGTGCAGTGCAAATAAAAGGCGTCTGCCATGCAATTGTGCACTATGATGCTCGACAATTAGGCGGTGAATATTTTTTGAGCGAGCTAATCATGCGGAAAAACATGCAACCGCCGCGGCCAACCCGTTAAGACAAAAGAAAACGCCCGCTGTGGGTACAGCGGGCGTTTCGATCGAGAACAATCGTGCCTGGGAGGAGCAGCGATCGCCTTGAATTAGCGGGAAGAAGCCTCACGGGCAACGCGATGGATGTCCGAACGGTCGATGCCGAGATCGTGCAATTCGCGGTTGGTCATGCGGCCGAGTTCCGTGATGGTCTGACGATACTTGCGCCAGTTATTGAAAGAGCGAGAGAAGTTCATGTTAAGCCCCTTTCCGAGGGTTTCATCTGCCAGCAGCCACCGATCGGCGCTGACCTCTATTTGATGACCCGAATATATGTTGCGACGCGAAAGACTAAAACACACAAGTTTTCAGATCACCTATGCGAGCTATGCAATGCTTAAAGGGTATTTGACGCAAACTTACCGTTTTTTGGTCAACGAATAGGCAGAATGACTTTTGAGAAAGCAATTCGATTTGAAGCTTTGGCTAAACAAAAACGCCCGCCGGGGGAGGATCCGGCGGGCGTGTTATGGTGACTGACAACTGGGAGGAGGAGTGTTGTCAGTCTATCGCAGCGCGCTGGGAGGAGGAGTGCGCAGCTGCGAATCTCGTCACGGACAAAGCATCCGCGGGCGTCCGGCTAATACCGGGCCGGGGCGCCATCCCCGTGCTTCGATGCGTTAATCAATAGTATGACTAATGAGTATTGTGCAGTGCAATAAATTCATGGGGGATATGCGAAAATTACATACCTCTCCGTTCATAAGCTTATATTAGCGCTTATGACGTTAGCGGCCGGTTAACACTCGATACTATTTAGACCAATGAGGAACTTGTATATTTGTCGCAAGAGCGTTTGCGAACACCCTTGCTGCGTCTATAACGGCGTGAGCTGCAGCGCCGCAGTCGACGTTGCGGAAATCGAGGGGTTGAGCATGTATCGCGGCAGATTGGAGCGGGATCTCTCACTCTGGGTGGGTAAGGGCCTGCTCGGGCAGGAAACGGCAGGTGCGCTACTCGCCGAATATGACAGCCGCCCGGCAAGCTTCAGCCTCGGCCGGGTGCTGATGGCGCTGGCAGCGGTGCTGCTTGCAGCTGCCATCCTGCTTGTCGTCGCCTCCAACTGGGAGGCCATTCCGCGCCTCGTGCGCGTGGGTGGCATCCTTGCCCTGATCTGGGTAGTGCATATCGCCGCCGCCAGGATGCTTGCCCGCGGTGCGACAGCGGCCGCAGGCGGGTTGCTCGTCATCGGCGCGATGAGTTTCGGCGGCGCCATCTCGCTGGTCGGGCAGATGTATCATCTCTCCGGCGACGAGCAGACGGTGATGTATCTGTGGTTCGCGATTGCGACGATCTCGGCGATCCTGTTCCGTTCGGGCGCCGTGACCGTAGTCGCCGGCTTCCTCTCCTGGGCGTCCTTCGCCGTCTATCTTGAGAATAACGACACGCACTGGATAGGGTTCGCCCCCTGGATGGCGCCCGTCATGGCGGTGATCGTCATCGGGCTGGTGCGGTATACCGGCGCCGAGCGGGCCCGCCACCTGGCCTACCTGCTGCTGATCGGCTGGCTTGCATGGCTCTATACTCTTTATGAGGAGATCGCCGTGGCGCTTGCCTTTGCAATCGGCGGCATGGCGGCATTCGTGCTGACGGCCTTGCCCCCCAGGCCTATTGCCTCCTTGGTCAGAACCGCCGGTGCGGCGCCGGCCTTCTACAGCTTCCTCGTCGCCGTAATCGGCTTCCTGCTGCTGCATATCGAGATCGAGGATGGCTGGCGGCTGGTGGTGCTCGGAGTGGTGACGCTTGCCGCTTCCGTGCTGGCGATCGTCCTGCGTGGCAGGGATAATGGCGCGGTGCGATATCTCGCCTACGCGACCTTTGCCGCGGAGATGCTCTATCTCGCCTCCGTCACCGTCGGCTCGATCCTCGGCACGTCGAGCCTCTTCCTCTTCTCCGGTCTCGTGGTGGCGCTTGTCGCTTGGATGGTCATCCGTCTCGAACGGCGTTTTTCGGCGAATGCACAGGGGGAGCGCGCATGAGCTCGTTCATGGCAAGGCTGCAATCCGGCAAGGGCTATCTGCTTTCGGCGATCATCGTCGCCGGTCTGCAGACCCTTATCCTCGGCACGATCATCCAGAGCCGGGCGTCGATCCTCAGCGACGGCGCCGAGGTGCTGCTGAAGACGGCGCCCGTCGATCCGCGCGATTTCCTGCGCGGCGACTATGTCGTCTTGAACTACGACATTTCCTCGGTGCCGGTGCAGACGGTTTCCGGCGGCATTCCGGCCGAGGCCGGCGAGCGGGTGTTATGGGTCCGGTTGAAGAAGCAGGAGGACGGTTTCTGGACGGTGACCGAATCGTCCTTTCACGAGCTGCCTCCGCAGCCGGAGACCGTGATCCTGCGCAGCCAGCCATTTTATAGTGGCGGACTTGCCGCCGGCGACAGCATGCGTGTCGAATACGGCATCGAGCGTTACTACGTTCCAGAAGGCCAGGGCAAGCCGATCGAGGAGGCCCGCAATGACGGCAATGTCGCCATCGCAGTGCGTGTCTCGCCTGATGGAAGCGCGCAGATCCGCAGCCTGCTGGTTGACGGCAAGCCGGTTTACGACGAGCCGCTTTACTGATCGCGTCACACTTCGGGGCAGGGCGGTTCCGGGGCCGCAAATCCCCTGTCATTTACCGTTCATTTTTCCTTTGCCTCGACCAAATCGGGTGATATAGAGACGCCGCGCTCCGGAAGGCCTCATGCGCAGGCATAGGCATGCGGTTTTGTGAACGCGGGTATGGTGAAATTGGTAGACACGCCAGATTTAGGTTCTGGTGCCGCAAGGCGTGGGAGTTCAAGTCTCTCTACCCGCACCAAGCTGTTTGCAGGCGGGAGACTGAATCGGTTGGCTTAGGGCAGCCGAGAGTTGTCCCGAATAGCCCGCGAGTGCCGTTCCCCCTTGGGCGGAATGATACAGGAATTGGGAAAAGCCACGCGCGGCAGGATCGCCGGCGTCGTGCTCATAGAAACGAACGGCGTCTGGGCACGGCCGCCACGAAATGAAGGTAGGAAGACATGCAGGTTATCGAAACGCTCGCTGAAGGGCTGAAGCGCGAAATCAAGGTCGTTATCCCGGCCAAGGACATGCAAGACAAGATGAATGAGCGTCTTGCCGATGTGAAGGACAAGGTTCGCATCAACGGTTTCCGTCCGGGCAAGGTCCCCGCCGCTCACCTGAAGAAGGTCTACGGCAAGTCGATCATGGCCGACCTCGTCAACGAGATCGTCCGCGAGCAGCCGGCCGCCATCCTGTCTAGCCGCGGCGAGAAGTCGGCCACGCAGCCGGAAATCGCCATGACTGAGGACAAGGACGAAGCCGACAAGATCCTCGCCGCCGAGCAGGATTTCGAATTCACGCTCTCCTATGAAGTGCTGCCGCCGATCGAACTGAAGTCGGTCAAGGGCATCAAGGTCACGCGCGAAGTCATCGACATCTCGGACGACGAAGTCAACGAGCAGGTCCTGAAGGTCGCCGAAAGCGCCCGCGCCTACGAGACCAAGACCGGCAAGGCCGCGAACGGCGACCGCATCACCATGGATTACGTCGGCAAGGTCGACGGTGAAGCCTTCGAGGGCGGCACCGACCAGGGCGCCGAACTGGTGCTCGGCTCCGGTCGCTTCATTCCGGGCTTCGAAGACCAGCTCGTCGGCATCAAGGCCGGCGCCGAGAAGACCATCACCGTGACCTTCCCGGCCGACTACCCGGCCAAGAACCTCGCCGGCAAGGAAGCGACCTTCGACGTCTCAGTCAAGGAAGTCGCCGCACCTGCCGATGTCGAGATCAACGACGAACTCGCCTCCAAGCTCGGCATCGAATCCGCTGACCGCCTTAAGGAAATCGTCCGTGGCCAGATCGAATCGCAGTACGGTTCGCTGACCCGCCAGAAGCTGAAGCGTCAGATCCTCGACCAGCTCGACGAGATGTACAAGTTCGAGACCCCGAACTCGCTCGTCGACGCGGAATATAACGGCATCTGGAGCCAGGTGAACAACGACCTCGCCCAGTCTGGCAAGACCTTCGAGGACGAAGACACGACCGAAGAGAAGGCTCGCGAGGAATACAAGACGCTCGCAGAGCGTCGCGTTCGCCTCGGCCTCGTTCTCTCCGAAATCGGTGAAAAGGCCGGCGTCGAGGTCAGCGAAGACGAGATGCAGCGCGCCATCTACGATCAGCTGCGCCAGTATCCGGGCCAGGAAAAGCAGATCCTCGAATTCTTCCGCAGCCAGCCGGGTGCCGCCGCTTCGATCCGCGCACCGATCTTCGAAGAGAAGGTCATCGATCACCTGCTGACCGAAATCGACGTCACCGACAAGAAGGTGACCAAGGAAGAGCTGCTCGCCGAGGAAGAGGGCGAAGCCAAGGCCGAAACCAAGAAGGCCGCACCGAAGAAGAAGGCTGCCGCCAAGGCCGAAGCAGCTGACGCCGTTGAAGGCGACGAAGCCGCACCGAAGAAGAAGGCTGCTCCGAAGAAGAAGGCGGCTGACGAAAGCGCCGAATAATCGCTTTTTTAGTTCAGAAGTTTGGAAGGCCTCGCCATCGTGCGGGGCCTTTTTCTTTTATCCAGGGCAGTTTCATTCTCGCCGCCTACTCCATTGTGTTTAGTCATCTTGAACAACAAATAGTTGCATTAGCGTATAATTAGATGCAGATTTCGCTGATGGTGGGAGGGACCTGAAAATGACTGCAAAGCATGATATGAAGAAGCTCGTGGAGGAAATCTATGCTGTGCGTGACCGCGGTGATATCGAGGGCACGCTGGCGCTGACTGGTGAGGATTGCACCTTTCGCATTGTCGGCAATGCACGGCTGGGGCCTTTTTCGTCTGAAGCAGCCGGGCCCCATGCCTTTCGTCAAGCAATAACGCAGCTTATCACTGAATGGGATCTGTCAGCTATCAGGACAGTCGGAATCCATGTGGACGAGGACGACCATGTGGTTTTTGCGCATCGCGAAGGCGAGGTCAGGTATATCCCGTCGGGCGTGAGCTTCCATACGGAATTCGTCGACAAGATCCATTTCAAGGACGGGAAGCCAGTCAAGATTGTCGAATTCCTCGACACGCTGCAGGTCGCCGAGACGAGCCAGATTATCCAAATCGCTTAGAGCATGTCGCGCAAAACTGCGCAGCGGTTTTGCGCAGAACGAAAGTCGGAGCCTCCAAGCTTCGACTTTGAAGTCATCCATGATTTCCGGGCGACAGGGCGTCAGCCGCCGTTGCAAGAATTGCCGCTCAATGCGCTGTCAGCTGTGCGACTTTCCTGACATGGCTCACGGCTGCGGCGCCGCCGGCGGTCTGTGTGAAGAGGTGGAGCGTTTCCTCTTCGTCGTCGGCGACCGGCGTCAGAGCCTGATCCATGTAGGTCTTCGACTTTGCATTCCTTGAAATCAGGAATGCCGAAATCGTCAGGCCAATGATCGTGCCGGCGAGCGAAACATGTTTGCGGAAGGTTTCCCAGGCAAAGCGCGGCCAGAAGACCAGCGGATTCTCGCGCGGCAGGTCCGGGCGCCGCTCCGACGGCGTCTTCAGGCGCAGCAGGCCGCTTTGCAGCGGGTGCACGTTTTCCAGCGGCACGGTGGTGGCGAAGGAGACGAGAACCTTGACGAGCCTTGCGAGTGGCACGCCGGTTGCCACGGCGCGGCGTAGCAGCGTCTTCATATGATCAGGCGAATAATAGAGCGCCCAGGCCTCGTGGTAGATGTCTTCCCATTCCTGCTTGCTCATCTTCGGATGCGCGGTGCAGACGTGCTCGACATCGTAGATGTTGAGATCGGCATCCATGTCGACGCCCTTCTTCCACAGGACCTGATGGTCCTCGGAGCCGGGCAGCGGCGTCAGGATGAAGAATTCGATGACGTCGAGCGGCAGCTCTTCCTGGATGATCGCGATGTCGCGGCGGATCGATTCCGGCGTGTCGGCGGGAAAGCCCAGGATATAACCGGCCAGCGTCATGATGCCCTGCGCCTTCCAGGCGAGCAGCATCTTGCGGTATTCGGTGATCTTGTTCTGGTTCTTCTTGGCGGCGGTCAGATTGTCGGGATTGACGTTTTCGAGGCCGATGAAGACTCGGGTGACGCCGGCGCGCCGGGATTTCTCGATGAAATTAGGGATCTTGTGGCAGAGCGTGTCGACCTGGATCATCAGGCCGAGCGGAATGCCGTCCCGCTCCTTGAGCTCGATCAACCGGTCGAAGATCGCTTCCCAATCCTTGTTGCGGGCGAAATTGTCGTCGGTGATGAAGAATTTGTGGATGCCCTGCGCCCAGTTCATCCGCACCAGCTTTTCGACGTCGTCGGCCGAACGGAAGCGCGACTTGCGTCCCTGCACGTTGATGATGGTGCAGAACGAGCACTGATAGGGACAGCCACGTCCGGCATCGAAGCTGGTGCTGAGCCCGAGCGTGCGCTGGATATTGTCCTTCGGCAGGAAAGGAACCGGCGTGCCGCCGATGCCGGGAAGGTCGTTCATGAAATTATAGAGCGGCTTCAGCTCGCCGGCGGCGGCATCGCGCAGCACCATGTCGAGCCGGCCCTCGGCCTCGCCGGCAAACATCGAGATGCCCATATCGCGGCAGGCGTCGAGCCCGACCGCCTTGCCATCCAGCATCGACAGGCAGCCGGAAACATGAAAGCCGCCGATCGTAACCGGCAGGCCGGCATCGCGGAAGGGGCGGGCGATATCGAGGGCGCGCGGATATTGGTTGGTCTGGACGCCGACGAGCGAAATCATGCCGAAATTGTCGTGACGCTTGAACTGCGCCAGCAGTCCGGCGACATCGATCCGCGTATTGGTCTCGTCGATCACGGTGATATCGATCGCCGTATCGTCGCCGAGCACCTTGCGCTCGGCGCATTCGGCGGCAATGCCGTAAAGAGCCGCCAGTGAATTGGACGGAATCATCGCCCGCCACCAGCGGATGACGTAGCCGTCATCGTCATAATGCGACGGCTTGATCAGGATCAGCTGAAAACGTCTGCGCGCAACTTCCAAGATATGGGACAAGAGTATCTATCTTTCTTTAGAAGCTTTTGCCCGAAGGCAAAATGGCGTTGAAGGCATCTATCAGGCACCACACATCAATGCGATTTAGGGAGGTCAAACTAAGGCATAAAAAAACGGCACGGCGTGCAAACGCTTCGCGAAGTGTATCATTCCTCAATATACTACCCAATATCGAGCAGCAATGCGCGATGGTCGGAGACTTCGGGCGCCTCGACCACCTCGAATTTGGCAACCTTCACCCCCGGCGTCGCCAGCATGTAGTCGGCAAAGCGGCCCTGCTTCAGATAGTAGGAGGTTCGCGTGTCTACAAGGCCGCTTCCGGTGACAAGGTCGGAAAGCCCAAGTCTGGCGAGAATCGCAAAGGTCGCGCTATCAGGCAGCACGTTGAAATCGCCGCAGACGACGAGCCCTTCGTCGCCGGGCCAGACGCCCTCGATGAGCCTCACCAGTGCTGCTGCCTGCTCGTCGCGCGCCGCCGTGTCGCCCTTGCCTGCGGGATCGCGCAGGCCATGCATGTGGGCGATGGTTACGGTAGAAGCGCACTCATGGCTGAAGAGACGGATGCAATGGGCGTTTCGCGGCCGCGGATGGTTCGCCCCAGCCATCCGCCGAAAAACGGCCATGCACGAAGTCCAGCCCTTGAGCGATGACGGAATGCGTTTTGCGCACGAAGGTCGCGAGCCCGAATTCGGCGACAATGGCGCTATCGCCATTGAAAAGCTCGCCTCTCGAGGTCGGGCAGAAAAAGCCGTCGTGGCCGGGCAGGGCGGTGCTGATCTCGGTAAAGAGATTGAAGCGCTGCGGCAATTCGACATCGCCGTCCCGATAGACCGACCAGCCTGAGCGGGTGCCGGGTGCGCGCAAAACTTCCTGTAGGCACAGCACGTCGGGATCGGCCGTCGTCACATATTCAATCAGTGCCTCATGAAGCCTGCCGCCCCATGCGTTCAGCGAGATGATGCGCAATGTCATTCCGCTCCGTTTGGCGGCAGGACTTAGAAGGCCGATCCCTCGACGACGCGACGGACTTTAGAGTTCCGACTTGATGTCGCCCATCCGGTTCCAGGCATCGAGCCCGGCGATCTTGTAGGCTTCGGCGAGCGTCGGATAGTTGAAGGTGTTCTCGACGAAATATTCGACCGTGCCTTTGAGGTTGAGCACCGCCTGGCCGATATGCACCAGCTCGGTGGCGCCTTCGCCGACGATATGCACGCCGAGCAGGCGGCGGGTCTTCAGCGAGAAGATCAGCTTCAGAAGCCCGGTGTCGAGGCCCATGATATGACCGCGCGACGTTTCGCGGAAGCGGGCAATGCCGCATTCATAGGGAATACCGCGCTCCTTCATCTCTTCTTCGGTCAGGCCGCAGGTCGAAATCTCCGGCACGGCATAAATGCCATAGGGGAAATATTTCGGCGGCTCCTTGGCGACCGCGCCGACCGCGACGCGGGCGGCGATGCGGCCCTGTTCCATCGAGGTCGAGGCAAGGCTCGGAAAGCCGACGACGTCGCCGGCGGCATAGATGTTGGCAACCGATGTCTGGAAGGTTTCCGGATTGACCTTGAGACGGCCGCGGCTGTCGGCTTCGAGGCCGATGGCCTGAAGATTCAGCGCATCAGTCGCCCCCATGCGGCCGGCGGCGAAAAGCACCATGTCGGTCGTCAGGCGTCGGCCGCTGTCGAGCGTCAGTTCGACCTTGCCGTTTTCGAGCCTCTCCACCTTGTCGGCCTTCTGGCCGAGCAGCAGCTTCATGTTGCGGTCGCGCAGCTGGTAGGTAAAATCCTCGATGATTTCCTTGTCGATGAAGTCGAGCATTGTCGCCTTCGGGTCGATAACGGTGACGGCGGTGTCGAGCGCGCTGAAGATCGTCGCATATTCGATGCCGATGACGCCGGCGCCGATAACCACCATCGATCGCGGCAGGTCCTGGATGTCGAGCAGTTCGTCGCTGTCGAGAACGGTCTTGCCGTCGAAGGGCATGTAATCGGGACGGAACGGTTTTGTGCCGACGGCAAGCAGCACGCTGGCGGCGGTGACCTGCGTGGTCTCGCCGTCATCCTTGATCACCTGCAGCGTCGACGCATCGATGAAGCTTGCCTTGCCGCGAATATGCTGCACGCGGTTTCGGGCGAACTGGTGTTCCAGCACCTCGACCTCGTGGTTGAGCGTAATCAGCAGGCGACGCCGCAGGTCATCTGCACTGATCTCTTCCTTGACGCGGTAAGACCGGCCGTAGAAGCCGCGTTCGCGCCAGCCGGAAAGATTAAGCGCAGTCTCGCGCAGCGTTTTGGAAGGGATGGTGCCGGTATGCACGGATACGCCGCCGACGCGTTTGCCCTGCTCGATGACAAGCACTTTCTTGCCGAGTTTTGACGCCTGGATCGCGCCGCGGCGCCCTGCGGGGCCGCTGCCCACCACAACGAGATCGTACTGAAGCATCATCAAGCCCCGGATTGGAAAGGAATCATATTGCGACGCAAAATGTCGCCCGTCCATCGTTAGCCGGTCAATGTTACAGATTGTTTTACGGCCACCTGATTGGTCCTGACGGGTGCTTTTTCGGGCAAGTGAGCCCTTCGAGAAACAGCTTACGCCATGGGTCCTAGCCGACGAACACCGGCAGGGGCGCTTGCCATGCTCGATGGCTCGACGGCTTTTCATGCATGGGTGATGTAGTCCGCGGAAATATCGCCCACCTTGGTGACGCCGAGCAACGCCATATTGCTATGCAGTTCCGTCTTCAGGATATCGGCCGCCTTGAGCACACCCGGTAGGCCCGCGACGGCTGCGGCATAAAGGAACGGCCTGCCCACGAACACGAAACAGGCCCCGAGTGCGAGGGCCTTCATGATGTCCGTTCCACGCCTGAAACCGCCATCGACCATGACGGCAACGCTGTCGCCGACACGGGACGCAATCTCCGGAAGGACCTGAAGGGGAGATGCGGTGCCGTCGAGCTGGCGGCCGCCATGATTGGAGACGATCACGCCATCCGCTCCGGTGTCGACAGCCAGGGCCGCGTCGTCAGGATGCATGATCCCCTTGACCACGAGTTTGCCGGACCACCTGTTGCGTATCCGCTCCAGATGGTTCCAGTTGAGATGGTCGCGCCTGCCGAAATCGCGCGTCACATTCGAAGAGATGATCGGCGCGCCTCTTGTGGCGTAGGAATTTTCAAAATGCGGAATGCCGTGCCGGACGATCGTGCGCAGGAATGTGCCGGTGGTCCAGCGCGGGTGCGAGATGCCCTGCCACGCCAGGCGGAGACCGGGACGCAGAGGTGTCGAAAATCCGGCCCTTACATTGTTTTCACGGTTTGGCAGCGTGGCTGTGTCCACGGTCAGCAGAAGCGTGCGCAAGCCGGCCGCGCCGACGCGATCGATCAAAGCATCGATACGGTCGGGTTCGCCGGGGAGATAGGCCTGAAACCATGCTTGCGGCGAAACTGCAGCTATCTCTTCCAAGGGGATAAGTGATGAACCGCTTATGATCATCGGGATTCCCGATTGATCCGCTCCTTGCGCAAGCACGATGTCACCTCGATAGGCCATCAGCGCGCTGATACCCATCGGCGCGATGCCGAATGGCGCGGCATGGGTCTTGCCGAAGAGGCTCGTCTCGGTGCTGCGTTTCGAGACGTCCCGAAGGACACGAGGCCGGAAGGCATAGGCCTGGAAAGCTTCTGCGTTATGCCGCAGCGACGCATTGGTCTCGGTCGCGCCTGCGATATAACCAAACAGAGGCTTTGGCAGATGTCGCCGCGCCTTTATTTCAAAGTCATCGAGGCAGAGCACTTCGCGGCAGAGCCGGGTCGTTCGGTCGGTGTTGCCGCTGCGAATCGTCATGGAGCTTCATCTTCTCGGGTATTTCGGGCGGGCATTGTCCAGTGAGTAGCGGTGCAGGACTGCATACAATCCCGCACCACCGACTGCTGTCAACTCCAGCATTCAGCAGTCTTCTCGCCTCAGGCTTCTCGCGGGGATGGACCAGGGCAGGTCGACGAGCCGGGGCTCTGCATCTCGTCGGCGAGCAGCCGCAATGTTTGTTCAGATTAGCTTCAGCCCCTTCAGGCTGACATGGCCGTCCTTGCCGATGATGACGTGGTCGTGGACGGTGATATCGAGCGCCTTGGCGGCATCGATGATCACCTTCGTCATGTCGATGTCGGCGCGGGATGGCGTGGGATCGCCGGAGGGGTGGTTGTGCACGAGGATCAGCGCCGTCGCCGAAAGCTCGAGCGCGCGTTTGACCACCTCGCGCGGATAGACCGGCGTATGGTCGACCGTACCGCGGCCCTGCACCTCATCGGCGATCAGCACATTGCGCTTGTCGAGGAAGAGGATGCGGAACTGCTCGCGGGTCTCATGCGCCATGGCGGCATGGCAATACTGGATGACCGAAGACCACGAGGACAGGACCTGTTTGCTCCTGAGTTCGCTCTTCAGCGTCCGGTGGGCGACAGTCGAGATCAGCTTCAGGTCGAGCGCCACGGCCTCGCCGACACCTTTGACTTCCGTCAGCAGCGTCGGTGGTGCGCCGAAGACGCCCGAAAGCGAACCGAAACGCTCGATCAGCGCCTTGGCGATCGGCTTTGTGTCGCGCCGCGGGATCAGGCGGAAAAGCAAGAGCTCGAGGATTTCGTAGTCGGCAAGCGCAGTGTCGCCGAGCTCGCGGAAGCGGTCACGCAACCGCTCGCGATGGCCGTGATAATGCTCTTGGCCGGCAAGCGAGGCGGGCAGGGCCGTCCTGGAATTCGGCGCGGACGGCTTTTGCGGCTGACCTGCAAAGAACGAACGTTCGTCGGCGGCAATCGGCTCTTGCGTCTTGAAAGGCAGCTCGTCGTCGGAGGATATCGAAACGGGCCCCTTCGCCATCGGATTGTCACCCGTTGTGGGAAGGCAGACCGGGGCGGTCGAGGCCACCCGGCGACAGCGTGAAGATCTCGCAGCCATCGGAGGTGACGCCGACTGTATGTTCGTACTGCGCCGACAGCGAGCGGTCGCGGGTCACCGCCGTCCAGCCGTCAGCCAGCACCTTCACATGCGGCCGGCCGAGGTTGATCATCGGCTCGATGGTGAAGATCATGCCTTCGCGCAGCTCCGGCCCTTCATTGGCACGGCCGTAATGCAGGATATTCGGCGAATCGTGGAACAGCCGGCCAACGCCATGGCCGCAGAAATCGCGCACCACCGAACAGCGCTCGGCTTCGGCATAGGTCTGGATCGCCTCGCCGATCGCGCCGGTACGAGCACCGGGCCTGACGGCGGCAATGCCGCGCATCAGCGATTCATAGGTGACCTCGAGCAGTCGCTCGGCAGCACGCTTGACGACGCCGACGGGATACATCCGGCTGGAATCGCCGTGCCAGCCGTCGAGCACAAAGGTGACGTCGATATTGACGATATCGCCGTCACGCAGCGGCTTGTCGTTCGGAATGCCATGGCAGACGACGTGGTTGATCGAGGTACAGGTCGATTTGGTATAACCGCGATAGTTCAGCGTCGCCGGATAGGCGCCGTGATCCATGCCGAAATCGAAGACGAACCGGTCGATCTCATCGGTCAACAGGCCGGGCTTGACGATGTCGGCAAGCGCATCGAGGCAGCGCGCGGTCAGCTGACATGCCCTGCGCATACCCTCGAATGCTTCAGCGTCATAAAGCCGGATGGCGCCCGTATTCTTCGGGGGCGCGGTAGAGGCTTCGATATAGTTCACCATTGCAGGGCCTTAGCGGAGATTGTTAGATTTGTTCATAATGCAGCTATGCCGGGTTCGTCCATCACGATCAACTGCCAGGACGAGATTTCTGGACAGATCCGATCAGTCCAGTCTGCAGCTTTCCACATCCGTTCGACGGACAATCAACGGTCCGGCTGGAATATCCACAATCTTCCCAATGGGATAGGATTGATTGCGTGAAGCCTCCCCGCTACTCACCGATTGGTGACAGCGGGGAAGGGTCGATCATGCTGAATGAAGCCGCAAATCTTGAAAATTCACCCGGGGCCGGCGGCGAGCCGGAACGGCGCGTGCGTGATCGCGGCGCCACCGAGCGCGCAATTCTTGCCGCCGCCAAGGGGCTGCTCGCCGAAGAAGGCTTCCAGAATTTCGGCATCAACGCGGTCGCCCGCCGCGCCGGTTGCGACAAGCAGCTGATCTATCGTTACTATGGCGGCCTCGACGGCTTGGTCGAGGCGATTGGCGCCGATCTCGGCACATGGGTGAAGGACCGCATTCCGGAAGACGCCGGCGGCATGTTCCTGCTCACCTATGGGGACCTGATGGAACGGCTGTCGCTCCTCCTCCTCGATGCCTTGAGAAACGATCCGCTGATGCGCCGCATCCTCGCCTGGGAGATATCGGAAAACACCGAGCAGGTGAGGCGGTTGTCCGAGGCGCGTTCGAAGGCGCTTGCTCTCTGGCTAGAGCGCATGCGCGGCTCGCTGGCGCCGCCGAAGGGCGTGGATGCAGCAGCCGTCAACGCCATCGTCATCGCCGCGATCCAGCATCTCGTGCTCGCCGCCGCAGCCGGTGGGCAGTGCGCCGGCCTGTCGCTGAAAACGCCCAAGGACTGGGAGAAGGCGGCACTAGCGCTGAAGCGCATCGTCCGCGGCGTCTACGGCTGATACCTGGCTCATCCACAGGGGGCGGGCGCCGCGTTAACCTTAACAAATGGTTTACGTTGCGTGGGGGTGGTTAAGCCGACAGTGTGGCGGTGAGCAGAGATGGTATGAGTAGAAGCCCCGAGTGACGCCCATGGGAACCAAAATCGCTAAAGTCGCGTTTCTGGTGACGGCAATGATGTTTTTCGCAGTTCTGGCGCTGGATATCGCAATTCCCGCGCTGGTGCTTTGCATCATGGCATTGTCGGTCTGGTTGGTCTCCCTCGATCTGCCCGTGGCGCGCAAGCATGGAGGAGAGGCCGCATGAAGTGGTTTCTGATCTTCTGGGCCGGCCCCATCGTCTTTCTGGGCGGATGGTACTGGCTCTCCTATTACGACATGAGTTTCGGCATCTTCATGCTGAGCCGGCAGGTCCATGACCTGACCTTCGAGCTTTACGGCAAGGCGCTTGGCATTCCGCCGGAGACCATCCCGCCGCTCGTTGCCCGCGCGATTGCGGTGGACAGCCTCGTCGTCTTCGCCATTATCGGTCTGCGGAAGCGCAAGTCGATCATCGCCTGGTGGAAGGCGCGTCAGGCGTTGAATTCGTCTCCATCTGACCTTGCCAGCAAGGAAAGCCTGTCGAGCGCGCCCTGAAGGATGAAGCTTGCCGCGGCCGAATCGATCCGTTCGGCCCGCTTGGCGCGCGAGACGTCCATTTCGAGCAGCGTCCGTTCAGCCGCAACCGTCGAAAGCCGCTCATCCCAATAGACGAAGGGCAGCGCCGTCTTCTGCTCCATGTTGCGCACGAAGGCGCGCGTTGCTTGCACGCGCGGACCCGCCGATCCGTCCATGTTCATCGGCAGGCCGATGACGAAGCCTGCAACCTTTTCCGATTGTGCGAAGTCCAAGAGCGCCTGAGCATCGATGGTGAACTTGACGCGGCGGATCACTGTGCGTGGCGTGGCGAAACGCCGCCCGAGATCGGACATCGAAAGCCCGATCGTCTTGGTGCCGAGATCGAGGCCGGCAATCGCCTGTCGCGGGACAAGCGTCTCGGCCATTTCCTCGATCGTCAACACCGTCATCGCCATTTCATCCCGTCAAAACAAATTGAAGTCGCCGCCGCTTTTCTTTGCGGCCGCATAAGATATGTCCTTAAAGCATGTCGCGCAAAAGGGTGTGCCGCGGTTTTGCGATAACGACATGCGTAAAAACAAAGATCTAAAATGCTGGAGCGAATCTGAAAGATTGCGACGCGTTTTAGGGCATGACGCCGAAAAGTGTGAGCGGTTTTCGGACGACATCATGCTCTCATTCTTTGATGTGGCATCGAAATCGGCTTTGCATCCCATAATAAAGGAGACATTTCATGAAGATCACCTGGCTCGGCCATTCCGCCTTCCGCATCGAGACAGCAAAGGCGAAGATCCTGCTCGACCCATTCCTCAGCTATAACGCCTCTTTCTCCGGCCAGGATATTAAGGATGTTTCCGCAGGCATTACCCACATCCTGTTGACGCATGGCCATGGCGATCATGTCGGCGATACCGTGGCACTCGCCAAGGAAACCGGCGCCGTCGTTCTTGCCAATGCTGATCTCGCCGCCTGGCTCGGCTCCAAGGGCGTCGACAAGATCGAGATGGGCAATACCGGCGGCACGATCGCGCTCGGCAGCTTCTCGGCGACCTTCACCAATGCGCTGCATTCCTCCGCCCAGATCACCGAGGACGGTGTCTCGCACGCGCTCGGCAACGCCAACGGCCTGATGCTGCATTTCGACGACGAAGCTTCGATCCTTGCCATGGGCGATACCGACATCTTCTCGGACATGGCGCTGATCAATGAATTGCACCAGCCTGATATCGGATTCGTGCCGATCGGCGACCGCTTCACCATGGGCGGCGCGGTAGCAGCCCTTGCCTGCCGGCGCTATTTCAACTTCAAGACCGCAATCCCCTGCCACTACGGCACCTTTCCGATCATCGACCAGACGGCCGAAAAATTCGCTGCCGGCATGGACGGATCGAAGACGGATGTGAAGGCGATCAGGCCTTCCGAGAGCCTGTCGATCTGACGAAACCCCGTTGCGTCAGGCGGACATGGCCTTTATAGCGGGTAGGAAAAATCCTATCCGGAGAATGTCATGTCCGTCGATCTTGCCACCGTGAAGCGTGTCGCCCGCCTTGCCCGTATTGCCGTCTCCGAGGACGAGGCAAATCGCATGGTCGGCGAGCTGAACGGCATCCTTGGCTTCGTCGAGCAACTCTCCGAAGTGAATGTCGACGGGGTCGAGGCGATGACGTCGGTTACCCCGATGGCGATGAAGAAGCGGACCGATGAGGTGACCGACGGCAGCAAGGCAGCCGATATCGTCGCCAATGCGCCCGTCACCGACCATAATTTTTTCCTGGTGCCGAAAGTCGTCGAATAAGGCTTCGAAGCCTCTTTCCGACCCCGTTGCCATTTCCAGATCTGAAGCGAAAACACGATGAGCGAACTCACCAGCCTGACCATTGCCGAAGCCCGCCAGAAGCTGCGCGCCAAGGAAATCACCGCGATCGAACTGACCGAAGCCTATATCTCGGCGATCGATGCGGCCAATGGCCGGCTTAACGCCTATATCAAGGTCACGCCGGATCTCGCCCGCGTCATGGCGAAGAACTCCGACGAGCGCATCGCCGCCGGCAAGGCAGGCGAACTCGAAGGCATTCCGCTCGGCATCAAGGATCTCTTTGCCACCGTCGGCGTTCACACCCAGGCCTGCAGCCACATTCTCAATGGTTTCGAGCCGCGTTATGAATCGACCGTAACGCAAAACCTCTGGGATGACGGCGCCGTCATGCTCGGCAAGCTGAACATGGATGAGTTCGCCATGGGCTCCTCCAACGAGACCTCGCATTACGGCGCGGTGATCAATCCCTGGCGTGCCGCAGGCTCCAACCAGCAGCTCGTTCCGGGCGGCTCGTCGGGCGGTTCGGCCGCAGCCGTCGCAGCGCATCTTTGCGCCGGCGCCACGGCGACGGATACCGGCGGCTCGATCCGCCAGCCGGCCGCCTTCACCGGCACCGTCGGCATCAAGCCGACCTATGGCCGCTGCTCGCGCTGGGGCACCGTCGCCTTCGCTTCTTCGCTCGACCAGGCAGGCCCGATCGCCCGCGACGTGCGCGATGCCGCGATCCTTTTGAAGTCGATGGCAAGCGTCGACGCAAAGGACACGACATCGGTCGATTTGCCGGTGCCGGACTACGAAGCAGCCCTCGGCCAGTCGCTGAAGGGCATGAAGATCGGCATTCCGAACGAATACCGCGTCGACGGCATGCCGGATGAGATCGAAACCCTTTGGCGCCAGGGCATCGCCTGGCTGAAGGATGCCGGCGCCGAGATCGTCGACATCTCGCTGCCGCACACCAAATACGCCCTTCCGGCCTATTATATCGTTGCTCCCGCCGAGGCATCCTCGAACCTCGCGCGCTACGACGGCGTGCGCTATGGCCTGCGCGTCGACGGCAAGGATATCGTCGACATGTACGAGAAGACGCGTGCCGCGGGCTTCGGCAAGGAGGTCAAGCGCCGCATCATGATCGGCACCTATGTGCTGTCGGCTGGTTATTACGATGCCTATTACATCCGCGCCCAGAAGGTGCGCACGCTGATCAAGCGCGATTTCGAACTCGCCTTCGACGCCGGCGTCGATGCCATCCTGACACCGGCAACGCCGTCGTCTGCCTTTGGCGTTGCCGATGAGAACCTCGCCGCCGATCCGGTGAAGATGTATCTGAACGACATCTTCACGGTGACGGTCAACATGGCGGGCCTGCCCGGCATTGCCGTGCCGGCCGGCCTCGATCACAAAGGCCTGCCGCTCGGCCTGCAGCTGATCGGCAAACCCTTTGACGAGGAAACCCTCTTCAAGACCGCTCATGTCATCGAGCAGGCGGCCGGCCGGTTTACGCCGGCCAAGTGGTGGTAACGGATCTAACGATCCCAGGAATAGCGGCTGCCGACCACGAAACGTCGGCGCCGTCGGCTTTGCCGCGTGGTTGACTGATTGATAGCCGGAACCAGGAGAAGGTTTTATGGCCAGCAATGATCTTGCGCAATTAATCGAGGCCGTTGATCGCCTTGCTGCCGGCGGTTTCACCATGGGCGCGGATTGGCAGGCGGTCCACGACATCTGCCAGCGCCACGAAGGCGAACAACCGTTCGACTGGGGCCACGCGCTTTGCCATCGCATCGAGGGCGATGACTGGAACGCCGATTATTGGTATCGCCGCGCCGGCAAGGTGCGCGGCACGGGCACGATGGCCGACGAGTGGTCGGCGATGCGGACGGAACTCTCTGCAAAGGCTTGATACCCCCGATCGCGCCCGTTCGAGACGCGATCGGGAGTGCCGCTATTACCTGTTGTTCAACTGCGACCTCACCAAGCTCAGCCCTCTTTCGGTGATCCGGTAGGGGTGGCCGCCTGAGGACTTGATTGCCCTCAGCCGCTTCAGCCTGCGGAAGAGATCGAGGTCGACGCCGGGATAGAGCCAGCCGTCGCGGGTGAAGCAACTGACCGCCTCGATCTTCCTGTCGTCGTCGCGGGTAATTTCGATGCGGCCGCCTTGGGCCATGAGATGCAGGATGCGCTGCTCCGTGCGAGAAATGTCCATGTGTTGAGATCCGGTATCGCGCCCGGCAGGGCGCACAAAAACGATCTGGCGCTCATTCGAACGTCAGGGCTTCGTTTTTTTCGGGCCCATGCGCGCAAGCGGACTTGCGGGCAGGGCCTTTACCGGGTCTCAGGCAGGCTCAACATAAAACACCTCGATAAGACCTATTATTCAGCCTGGAAAATTCGGTCAAGAGCGTACTTGCCTCTCAAAACCAGTCGAAAACCGCGGTTTCGGTCGATCATCCCGTTGGAGCTACTGGTAAAATCCGCGACTCAGTGGTCTAGTTGACGGGTAACGCGGAGGTGTCGTTGATCCACATTCGCAATGCCCGCGACGGTGAAGCGGAGCTATTGAGCGAGATCGGGCTCAGGGCCTGGCAAAATGCGATGGCGTCGATCGGCGAATCGGACGCGATGATCGATGCAGCGCGCAACGCCTTCCGGAACTTCGTGGAAAACGACTGGTTGACCATCACCGTCGTCGAGCAGAACGGCCAGGTCGCAGGCTGGGCGGCGCGCGAGGGATTGGACGAAACCATCTCGGATTTCTGGATCGATCCCGCCTTCACCCGCCAGGGCCTCGGTTCGGCCCTTCTCGTCCGCATCGAAAAGGAGATCGCTGATCAGGGCCTCGAGAAGGCGGCGATGCAGACCCATTCCGGCAATAGCGAGGCGATCGGCTTCTTCCGGAAGCACGGCTACAACATCCATTGGCTCTCTGTTGCCTACAATCCGAAGCTCGACCGAGACGTGCCCTCCGTTGGACTGACGAAACAGCTCGTTTCGGATGGCCAAGGCGGGTATGGGCTGGAATTCTGATGATTCAAAAATGCTGAGGCAGGAGAGGGCTCCATTGCGGCAAGAAGGCCAGCACAGCAATCAGTGCGCCGTGTAGGATCAGGATCGCCGCCAGGATTGACCGGAACGGCTCCTTTCTCGTCTTGTGCCGCAGCAACTGCTGTGCAGCCAGCGCGCCCAGGCTACCGCCGATCAGCGCAAGGATGAGAAGCGTGCGTTCGCTGATACGTTGCCCGCCGTGGCGCGCCGCCTGCTTGTCGAAGAAATAGATCGAGAACACCAAGAGGTTCAGCGCCAGAAACAGCAAGGCCCATTTGATAATATCGGTCATCGTCATCGGGGAACCCTACCGCGGCTGCGTTAACGGACGGCAAAACCGCGATGCAGCCGATGGCGAAAGCCTTGCACCGGCACGCCATTTCCTTTACCTCACCAGTGGAAAAGAACAGCCTGCAAAGAGCATCAGATGACCCTTGTCGACGTCCGCACGCCTGATCCGAAACGCTTCATCCCCGGCGCCACCGGCGACTGGGAGGTCATCGTTGGCATGGAAGTCCATGCCCAGGTGCTGTCCAATTCGAAGCTCTTCTCCGGCGCCTCGACGGAATTCGGCAAGCCGCAGAATTCGAACGTCTCGCTGGTCGACGCCGCCATGCCCGGCATGCTGCCCGTCATCAACGAGGAGTGCGTCAGGCAGGCCGTGCGCACCGGCCTCGGCCTGAAAGCCCAAATCAACAAGCGCTCGCTCTTTGATCGCAAGAACTATTTCTATCCCGACCTGCCGCAGGGCTATCAGATCTCGCAGTTCAAGGATCCGATCGTCGGCGAGGGCAAGATCGTCATTTCACTCGGACCTGACCGCCAGGGCCAGTTCGAAGATATCGAGATCGGCATCGAACGCCTGCATCTGGAGCAGGATGCCGGCAAGTCGATGCACGACCAGCACGCGACCATGTCCTATGTCGATCTGAACCGTTCCGGCGTCGCGCTGATGGAGATCGTCTCGAAGCCCGACATGCGCTCGTCCGACGAGGCCAAGGCCTATATGACCAAGCTGCGTTCGATCGTGCGTTACCTCGGTACCTGCGACGGCAACATGGACGAAGGCTCGATGCGCGCCGACGTCAACGTCTCCGTCCGCCGGCCGGGCGAGGATTTCGGCACGCGTTGCGAGATCAAGAACGTCAACTCCATCCGCTTCATCGGTCAGGCGATCGAATATGAAGCCCGTCGCCAGATCGGCATTCTGGAAGAAGGCGGCAAGATCGATCAGGAGACCCGCCTCTTCGACCCGGGCAAGGGCGAGACGCGTTCGATGCGCTCCAAGGAGGATGCGCACGACTATCGTTATTTCCCCGATCCGGATCTGCTGCCGCTCGAATTCGACGATGCCTTCATCAAGGCGCTCGAAGTGCATCTGCCGGAGCTGCCCGACGACAAGAAAGAGCGCTTCGTGCGCGAACTCGGCCTGTCGATCTACGACGCCTCGGTGCTCGTTTCCGAAAAGGCGATCGCCGATTATTACGAAGCCGTCGCCGCAGGCCGTGATGGCAAGATGGCCGCCAACTGGGTGATCAACGATCTGCTCGGCGCGCTGAACCGCACCGGCAAGGACATCGAGCAGACCCCGGTTTCGCCGGCCCAGCTCGGCGCCATCATCGACCTCATCAAGGCCGAAACCATCTCCGGCAAGATCGCCAAGGATCTCTTCGAGATCGTTCTGACTGAAGGCGGCGATCCGGCCGAGATCGTCGAAGCGCGAGGCATGAAGCAGGTGACGGATACCGGCGCGATTGAAAAGGCCGTTGACGAGATCATCGCCGCCAATCCTGACCAGGTCGAAAAGGTCAAGACGAAGCCGACCATGGCGGCCTGGTTCGTCGGCCAGGTGATGAAGGCGACCGGCGGCAAGGCCAATCCACAGGCTGTCCAAGCCCTTGTCAAGGCAAAGCTCGGCATCGAGGAATAAGCGGGTGTATTTCGTCCGCACCGCCGGCGAGCGCGACTTGGAGAAGGTGCGCGCCCTCTTGGTGGAGAGCTTTCATGCCACCTATGACAGCCTGCATGGCAGGGCCAAGGTGGAGGATCTGATCGCCCATCTCTTTTCACCGGCGGCGCTGAAGACGCGCCTCGTGCGGAAGGATGCCGAATTCCTCGTTGCCGATGACGGCCGCAATATCGGCGGCATGGGTTATGCGGCAATGTCGCAGCAATTGACGAAGACGGTCATGCTGCATCTCCTCTATGTCAGGCCGGCGCTGCAGCGCCAGGGCATCGGCCGCGATATCTTCGCCGAACTCGAAACCTGCTTTCCGGATGCGGAAATCATGCGCCTCGAAGTCGAGCCGCAAAACGCTGCGGCGATCGCCTTCTATCAGATGCACGGCTTCACCGAGGTCGGCCGCAATGAGAATAGCGGAGCCGGACAGTCCGGCATTCCGGCATTGGTGTTGGAGAAGCGCTTGGCGGGTTAAACGCCCGAATCGCTGAGTGCCTTGTGGTGGGTGTGGTAGGTCTGGAGCAGTTGCATCAGTCGCTCCTTGCTGACGGTAAGACCACTCGTTTCGATGCGCAGTTGCCGAAGTTCATTCGTCGCACGTGCGGTATGGAATAGTGAGAACATCGGTTTGCGACCCTGAATGCCGTCTGGTCGGCACCAGACAGCGATTGTATCTCCGGTGCCTTCTGCGTCCGTTCCCGGCGATGCGGACAACAGGTTGCCCAGAACCAGAAAAATTGTTCGCAAAATCCTTTGCGCCAGCGTGGGTGCCGCAGCCTCGATGCGTGCGACTGCCGGCCACGGAATTAATTCTTGCATTAGCCGAAGATCTTTGAAGCCATTTGGGCCTATCGCAATGATCGTCTTATTGGATGAAAAGATCAGGACATAAAGATTGCAAAATAGGTAGTACGCAATTGGCGGCCCACAGAGCAGGGACAGGAAAAGCGAATTCAAAGTCCCATCGAAAATCCAGAAGCCGAAGACAATTATCACCAGTGTTGATAGTGCAATTCTAAGCCGAATATCCCTAGCGGAGTATCCGACCTCACGGATATCGTTCAAGAACATCCGTCTTTTTCCTTCCGCAACAATCATCGTCCGGTTTTTACATAGGTAGAAAAGTGTGATGCCACAAGATTTGAATATCCGTGAAGCTCGCAAGGACGACCTCCCTGCGCTGGTGGCTATGTTTTCGGCCGACGCACGCGGCGGTCACGGCGATACCACGGAACCTGAAGCCTTTTCCGATTATGTCAGGGCCTTCGCCGTCATCGAGGCTTCGCCCGATCAGACGCTTTACGTCGCAGAGCGCGGCGGCGAGGTCGTCGGCACGTTCCAGACGATGGTGACGACCTCGCTCACCGGCCGCGGCTCCTCGGCGATGATCATCGAGGCGGTGCAGACGCGCGCCGATATGCGCGGGCAGGGGGTCGGCGGACTGATGATCGAATTCGCCATTGCCGAGGCAAAAGGCCGCGGTATCGGGCGAGTAGCGTTGACCTCGAATGCAGTGCGCAAGGATGCTCACCGTTTCTATGAAAGGCTGGGCTTCAAGCCCTCGCATCTGGGCTTCAAGATGGCTTTGAAATGACCCTTGGCCATCGTGGAATCGCTGGACAATTCGGCTTGGCGACGGCATAAGCGAGGAAACGAATTCTGGTTTGGCTCGCATCTGGCGGGCACAAGGAAAAGACATGTGGAATCTTCTGGTTCAGACCTTTACCTGGTGGAACGGTCAGACGATGGGCACGCGTTTTGCGACCTGGCGTTTTGGCAAGCGCGTCGGCGAGGATGAATTCGGCAACGTCTACTACGAAGGCGGCATGTCCTCCTACGGTCTGCCGAAGCGTTGGGTGATCTACAAGGGTTATGCCGAAGCCTCCGCCATTCCGCCGGGCTGGCATGGCTGGATGCATCATCGCACCGATGTCCCCCCGTCCAAGGAAAGCTACGTCGCCAAGGATTGGCAGAAGCCGCACCGGCCCAACCATACCGGTTCGCCGCAGGCCTATCGCCCGCCGGGCTCTATCGCCGTTCCGGGCGAACGTCCGCGCGTCACCGGCGATTATGACGCTTGGACGCCGGGCAACTGAGACGGCCCGACCGGGCAATCCCAAGACCCGGCTTTGGCCACAATTGACCTTTACCCGCAGGTTGGCCGCGCTTGACCGCGGCCGTGAACTGAAAATGTCTGGAGACGGGTACACATGAAGCTCTTCACGCGGAACAAGGTCCTGCGTGCCGCCGGATCGCTGCTGGCGCTCTCGGCCCTGCTTCCGCCGGCTGCGGCAAATGCCGCACGCATCGAAAATCCGGTTGCCGTCTTCTCCGGCCTCGACAAGATCACCGGCCGCATCACGACCTTCGACGTCTATGTCAATGAGACGGTACAGTTCGGTGCGCTGCAGGTGACACCGAAGGCCTGTTATTCGCGCGACCAGTCGGAAGCACAGAAGATCGACGGTTTCGTCGAGGTCGATGAGATCACCCTCGACCGCAAGATCCGCCGCATCTTCACCGGCTGGATGTTCGCCGCCAGCCCCGGCCTCAACGCCGTCGAGCACCCGATCTACGACGTCTGGCTGAAGGACTGCAAGGCAAACTCGGATGTTCCGGCTCCTGACGGTGCCAAGGCGACAGCTCGCTAGCGCCTCTCATCACGCTTTACAGCGCCGCGCGCCTTTTCAGACACACAAACAACGACGCTGTAACACTTTGAGTGACGCAGCAACCTGGATGAGCCTATGCGGTGGGTGTCTTGTTCCTCTTGAAAAGGCCCTTGGCAAAGCGAAGCGCACCGGCGAACACAATGAAAACGAGGACGCCGCCCTTTTTGAGGAAGGCGAGGGCGAGTGCCAGCAATCCCACCTTGGCAGCAATCTTGGCGCCCGCGCCCGCAGCGATCATTCCCGCCATCCCATAGGCCGCGATCTTGTCGCCCTCGACGTAGTCGGTATAGGCCATTCCCTTGTCGAACTGCACGAGCTTGGTGACGGTCGGGATGACACCCTCGATCTCTTTCAGCTGGTCGAGGCCGGCGACGAAGTTGAATTGAAATACGCCCTCGCGGCCGAACACACGCACGGAATAGTTCAGCGTGTGCTGCTTATCGTCGCCGAACATTAGATCACGCGCCCAGTGCAGCGCATGCGCGGATTTGTCGTAGTGCGGCGTGGATGCCCAGCCGACAAGCGTGATCTTCGGAAAACCCTGCTTTTCGCGCTCGACGTTGTTTTCCCTGATGGAATCCTTGATGTTCTGCAGCAATTCGTCGTAATTGGTCGTGGCGACATCGACGTCCGAGACATAGCCGTCGGCGCTGTGTTCCACGGTGGAACCCCAGGCCTCTATATCGGTCGGCGCGTATTTCGCCGGGAAGATCATCCCCATCGTTCCCTCCGCCGCCGCCGGAGGATTTCCCCAGATATCGACGAGTACCGTCATCGCGTCGGCAGGGCTGAGATAGTAGAAGTCGGCGGGCACGTTCAGCGTTGCCTTCGCTTCAGGCAGCTTGATCACACCCTGCTGAAAATCGAGCTTCTCCAGCACCGGCTTTTCCGCGTCGGAAAAATCGGTCCTGCTCGGGAACATATCCTGGTAGGGACGTGCACCGGCTTGACCTGCAAATAAGGTCAAAAGGACTGCGGCAGCAAAATATCGTTTCAAAATTCTATCCCCCGTTGCATTTTTGAACCTAGCCAAATCGGCTGGAAAATCAACGTGCGGATGAAACGATCGAGCTTAAAACGTAAGGTGCGGCGACTCCATCGCTGCTGTCAGCATCGCGGCATAATCGGCCTTCGGAACGTCGATCGCTCCGAACGTCTTCAGGTGCTCGGTGGTGAACTGGGTGTCGAGCAGGGTGAAGCCCCTTTCCCGCAGCCGGTCGACCAGATGAACGAGGCAGATCTTCGAGGCATCCGTCCGGCGCGAAAACATGCTTTCGCCGAAGAAGGCCGAGCCGAGCGAGACGCCGTAGAGGCCGCCGACCAGCTCATCGTCCTCCCAGGCTTCGACGGTATGGGCATGGCCCATGTCGTAGAGCGTCGAGTAGAGCGATCTGATCGTCCTGTTGATCCAGGTGCTCGGGCGCCCGGATGTCTCCTCCGCACAGGCAGCAATGACCTGATCGAAAGCGTGATCGAAACGGATCTCGAAGGGTTTCTTGCGCACCGTCTTGGCAAGGCTTTTCGACACATGGAAATGGTCGAACGGCAGCACGCCGCGCAGTTCCGGTTCGACCCAGAAGATCTCCGGGTCGTCGGCGGATTCGGCCATCGGGAAGAGGCCGATGGAATAGGCGCGCAGGAGAATGTCAGGGGTTATGCCTGGTGACTTCCTGCGCGATCCTGCCATTCCTGTCCTATGCCGCCGGTGTGTTGGCGAGGTAGTCTTCCAGCCAGTGGATGTCGTAGTCGCCGTTGGCGATATCCTGGTTGGAGACGAGATCCTGGAATAGCGGCAGCGTTGTATTGATGCCGTCGACGACGAATTCGTCGAGCGCCCGGCGCAGGCGCATCATGCATTCGACGCGGGTACGGCCGTGCACGATCAGCTTGCCGATGAGGCTGTCGTAATAAGGCGGGATCTTGTAGCCCTGATAGGCACCGGAATCGATGCGCACGCCGAGACCACCCGGCGCGTGGAAGTGCGTGATCGTACCGGGTGAGGGCACGAAGGTGCGCGGGTGCTCGGCATTGATACGGCACTCGATGGCGTGACCGGAAAAATGCACTTCGTCCTGCGTCACCGACAGACCGCCGCCGGAAGCGACGCGGATCTGCTCGTGCACGAGGTCGATGCCGGTGATCGCTTCGGTGATCGGATGTTCCACCTGCAGGCGGGTGTTCATTTCGATGAAATAGAACTCGCCGTTCTCGTAGAGGAATTCGATCGTGCCGGCGCCGCGATATTTCAGCTTCTTCATGGCGTCGGCGCAGATCTGGCCGATCTTCATGCGCTGCTCGACGTTGAGGGCCGGCGAATTCGCCTCTTCCCAGACCTTCTGATGGCGCCGCTGCAGCGAGCAGTCGCGCTCGCCGAGATGGATGGCATTGCCTTCGCCGTCGCCGAACACCTGGATTTCGATGTGGCGCGGCTTACCGAGATATTTTTCCATGTAGACGGCATCGTTGCCGAAGGCGGCTGCTGCTTCCGTGCGGGCCGTCGACCAGGCCTCGATCACGTCGGCCTCGCTCTTGGCGACCTTCATGCCGCGTCCGCCGCCGCCGGCCGTGGCCTTGATCAGCACCGGATAGCCGATTTCGGCGGCCGTCTTCAGCGCATCCTCTTCGGTCTTCACTTCGCCGTCCGAGCCTGGAACGACGGGAATGCCGAGTTCCAGCGCCGTCGTCTTGGCGGTGATCTTGTCGCCCATGATGCGGATATGGTCCGCCGTCGGCCCAATGAAAGTGATGCCGTGGGCTTCGAGGATATCGGCGAACTTGGCATTCTCCGACAGAAAGCCGTAGCCCGGATGCACGGCGTCGGCACCGGTGATCTCGCAGGCGGCGACGATCTGGTGGATGTTGAGATAGCTCTCGCGCGAGGAGGGTGGGCCGATGCAGACACTTTCGTCGGCAAGGCGCACATGCATGGCATCGGCGTCGGCGGTGGAATGAACCACGACGCAGGCAATGCCGAGCTCCTTGCAGGCCCGGAGCACGCGAAGGGCGATTTCTCCGCGATTGGCGATGAGGATTTTCGAAATCATGGGCATGGGCCTATTCGATGACGACGAGGGCTTGGCCGTATTCGACGGGATGTCCGTCATCGACGAGGATCTCGGTCACCTTGCCTGACTTCGGCGAAGGGATCTGGTTCATCGTCTTCATCGCTTCGATGATGATCAACGTCTGGCCTTCCTTGACGGTTGCGCCGACTTCGATGAAGGGGCGCGCGCCCGGAGCCGACGCCATATAGACTGTGCCTACCATCGGTGCATTGACGACATTGGCCGGGTTGCGGCTGGGAGCTGCGGCTGGCGCGGCAGCGGCTGCCGCAGCGGGCGCGGCAAAGGCCGGTGCGGCGATCGGCGCCTGAACATATTGCGGCGTGCCGGCGCGCGAAACGCGGATGCGCAGGTCGTCCTGCTCGACCTCGATCTCCGTCAGATCCGTTTCGTTGAGAATATTGGCGAGATCGCGGATCAGTGCCTGGTCGATACCCGATTTCTTTTCAGCCATGGTGTTGCCCTGTCTTATTCTTATGCCGTGATGTTCTTCAGCGCGTGGAGCGCCAGGATGTAGCTGTGAGGCCCGAAGCCACAGATCACGCCTTTGCATGCCGGCGCGATCATCGACTTGTGGCGGAATTCTTCCCGTGCATGCACGTTGGATATGTGGAGCTCGACGACGGGAATGGAAATAGCGCGGATCGCATCATGCAGCGCGACCGATGTATGCGTATAGGCGCCTGCATTGATGGCAACGCCGACGGCCTTTTCGTCGGCCTCATGGAACCAATCGACGAGCGTGCCTTCGTGATTGCTCTGGCGGAAGTCGATATCGAGGCCGAGCTCGCGCCCTGCAGCCTTGCAGTCCGCCTCGATGTCCTTGAGCGTCTTGCCGCCATAAATGCCGGGCTCTCGTTTACCCAGCATGTTCAGGTTGGGGCCGTTCAGGACAAAAATCGTTTGCGTCATCGAATGTTCCGTAAAAGGTACGACGGCAACCTATAGACTCCGCGAAGGCTGAATGAAAGCCCTTACGGAATGGCCAGCGGCAATCGTGCCACATTTGTCCACATGGTTGAAACACTTCGATTTTGGCGATTTGATGAGCTGGCGGCTGGGGGCTGCTTTGCTCAGCAGGCGGTCTTGCCGCAGCTGCGCATGTTCTTGACCTTGGCTTCGAGATCGTCGAGCCCGACGGCGCCGGGCACCAGTTCGTTGCCGATCACATAGGAGGGCGTACCGCTAATGCCGAGACTGGAGGCGAGCTGGTAGGTCGCCTGGACTATACCGTCATTCGGGCTCTTTGCCATCTCGGCGCGGATCTTGTCCGCGCTGACGCCGAGCGAAGCGGCAACCGCGATCGCTGTTTCGTCGGAGGCACGGCCTTCGGTGCCGAGAAGGGCAACGTGGAAATCGGCATATTTCTCCGGTGCGAGCTTGCGGAAGGCGTCGGCCACCTTGTGGGCGGCGACCGAATCCGGCCCGAGGATCGGGAATTCCTTGAGGACGAAACGGACGTTCTTGTCCTTCTTCAGCATCGCCTGCATGTCGGGAAGCGCATGGCGGCAGTAGCTGCAATTATAATCGAAGAATTCGACGACAGTGACATCGCCCTTGGGATTGCCGAGCGTGACGTCGTTCTTTGAATCGAAAATGTCGGTGGTGTTCTCTTCGATCGCCATATTGGCTTTCACCGACCGCTGGGCCTCCTGCTTCTTTTGCAGCGCATCCTGGACTTCGAGCATGATCTCGGGGTTCTCGATCAGGTATTGCTTGATGAATTCGCCGAACTCCTTCTTCTGCTGGTCGTCGAGCGCTGCCGCGGGAAGCGGAAGGGCGATCGATGCGGCAAGCGCCACTGCGGTGAAGGTCTTCGGGAAGAATGCCATGTTATCCTCGTCATCGGCGGGATGGTCGTCTCTTCGTCGAGAAGACCGTCGCCGGGTTAATGGACTTGAATGCGTCGCGTCAAGGTACGGTGCGTTCGGTTCTGCTCAAACAGGAATTTTTCATCCCCGTCCGGCCCTCGCGGGATTGTGATGAGCCGATTAATGCGGCAATTGTCGGGCCGTCACTGAAGAAGCTGAGCGAGAAACGATCTTGTTTTCCATATCGAAACGCAGCGAAGTTGAGCCTTTTCACGCCATGGACGTCCTGGCGGAGGCGACGAAGCGGCGCGCGAGCGGCCATCCCGTGATCTCGATGGCGGTCGGTCAGCCCTCGCATCCGGCACCTGAGGCGGCCCTCGAAGCGGCGCGCGCAGCCCTCGCCGAAGGCAGGATCGGCTATACCGATGCGTTGGGAACGGCGCGGCTGAAATCGGCGCTCGCCTGGCACTACAAGGATCGCCACGGCCTGGAGATCGATCCCAAGCGCATCGCCATCACCACCGGTTCCTCGGCCGGCTTTAATCTCGCCTTCCTGTCGCTTTTCGATGCCGGCGATGCGGTGGCGATCGCAAGACCGGGTTATCCCGCCTATCGCAATATCCTCGGCGCGCTGGGCTTGAAGGTTCTGGAAGTGCCTGTAACGGCCGAGACCCACTTCACCCTGACGCCGCAAAGCCTCGAAGCGGCGCAGAAGGAAAGCGGCATGACGCTGAAAGGCGTGCTGCTCGCAAGCCCGGCCAACCCGACCGGCACGTTGACCGGCCGCGAGGGTCTGAAGGCGCTTTCGGATTACTGCGCGGCCCATTCCATCGCCTTCATCTCCGATGAAATCTATCACGGGCTGACCTTCGCCGGCGAGGAGGCGAGCGCGCTGGAGCTGACCGACGAGGCGATCGTCATCAACTCCTTCTCCAAATATTATTGCATGACCGGCTGGCGAATCGGCTGGATGGTGCTTCCCGAGCGCTTGGTGCGGCCGATCGAGCGGGTGGCGCAGAGCCTCTATATCTCCCCGCCCGAGCTCTCCCAGATTGCCGCCACGGCCGCTCTGAGCGCCGGTGCCGAGCTCGATCGTTACAAGACCAGTTACGCCGCCAACCGCGATTTGCTGATGCGGCGCCTGCCGCAGATCGGGTTTTCGATCGCCTCGCCGATGGACGGCGCCTTCTACGCCTATCTCGACGTCACCCGCTTCACCAATGACAGCATGGGCTTCGCCAAACGCATGCTCGCGGAAATCGACGTCGCCGCCACGCCGGGTCTCGATTTCGATCCGCTGGAGGGAAATCGAACCTTGCGTCTGTCCTATGCGGGCTCGCAAGCGGAGATCGCCGAGGCGGTGGAGCGAATCGCGGCCTGGCTGAAATAGCGCTCGCGGCTGCTTACTCTCTTATCGCTCAGCTACGCGACGAAAACAGTGAGGCAAGCGTCGAAGACGGTTTGTTGTTCAGCCGCGGCACCACCACGAGCTGCTTGATGTCGCCGCGCTTGTAGGCGGCGAGGAAGCGGCGGTAATCCTTGAAGGAGACACAGCCGTTGGAATCGCCGTTCTTGCCGAGCATGTAGGTATGGGCGAGTAGGCCGACACGGTCATAGATGGCGTCGGAACCTTCGACCGGCGTTAGCCGCAATGCTTCGACGCCATGGAAAAGGCTCTCGCGCATGGTGAGGGCATAGGTGTGCGGCGGCGTCGGTCCACGCATCTTCTTGTTGGCGAAACGCGGGTTGTCGCGCATCTTGCCGAGCCCGGAATGGGCCTCGAGGCGCTCGCCGTTCGGCAGATAGACGGTGCTGTTTTCGATATCGTAGATCGCCACGCCTGCGCGCAGCTTCGGCGAGAAGACCGGCTTATCGTAGCGCGGCACTGCATCGTCCTCGTCATCTTCGATCGGCGAGTTCGGCTGGGCGTAGGCAAGTACAGGCTCGTCAGAGCGCTGCGAACCCTTGGAGGCCGGTGTCGGTTTGCCGATGAGGCCATCGGGACGTGCCATCGGCAGCGGCACCGAACCTTCATCCGGCGCCAGCACGAGATCGAAGGGGGGCGCGTCGTCCGCGGCGGCGACGACGTCAGGTGCGGGTGCCGAAGCGGGAATGGAGGCGGTTCTGAGAGGAGGTGTGGTTGGTTCGACCGGGGCCGGCGCGATTTGCCGGGATCCGGCATCGGCAAGCGCAAGCAGGGTCGGGAGTTCGGCTGCGGCGACCGCCTCCTTCGAGGGAACGATGATCCGGTCGCCGTCGTCTTCGTCCGTCTCTGCCGAGGCGAGCTCGACCGGCGCCGTCACGATGACATCGTCCTTGCGGAATTTGGCGCTGTCGGAGATCGCCGCCACGACCGGCTGTTCGGCAGCCATGGCGAGCCGATTGTTTTTGGCGAGAACCGCGAGCGCTGTCGCGGCGGCAGCGGTCTTTTCGGCATGGGATTGAATGAGGCTCGCCGTCAGCGGTACCTTCGGCTTCGCATCGAAGGCGGCCAGCCGGTCGGCCTTGCCGACATGGATCAGCCTCTCGTGACGCGGTGAAGGCGCCAGCTTCGGCGCAGTCGCCACCTGTGCCAGGCGATCCGGCGGAGAATAGGGAGCGGCTAACGAGTGCATCGTCGCGAAGGTCGCGATCAGCCATGTAGAGGTCAGAAATCCGGCGCCGACAACACCGTAAAGGAAACCGCGAGATCTGCGCCAACGGAAAGCAGATCCGCCAAGAAGGGTGACGTCATCGAACGTCCCGACCGCAAACGCCATACTACACTCGTCTTTCAAACTCGCTACGCAGGCCGGCGGCACTGACTGACTAAACTTCGCCGGGGGCCGGTACAGGCGCAAATGGGCCGAATTTAGACCACCCACGACGTCCGACTGTCTCGCAAGGATGACGAATTATGGTTTCTAATTTGTTTACGCGGCGTTGCAGTTTTTCACGACGTCTCAAAAAGATGCGTTGAGGCGTCTCAGGCGCGCTCCATCACATAACTTCCCGGCGCTTCCTCGATCGCGTTCAGCGCGTCGCCGCCGGGTTTGCGGGCCGGCACGCGTCCGCCGTCATGCGTCTCGATCCAGGCCTGCCAATGCGGCCACCATGATCCCGGGGTCTCCGTCGCCTGCTCGAGCCAGGTCTCGTAGTCCCCCTTGGCGGGGCCGCCGGTCCAGAATTGATACTTCTTCCTGTCGGGCGGGTTGACGACGCCGGCGATATGTCCCGAGCCGGTCACGACGAATTCCACCTTGCCGCCGAAGAATCGGCTGCCGAGGAAGACGGACTTGGCAGGTGCGATGTGATCCTCGCGGGTGGCGAGATTATAGATCGGGATTTTGACGTCCTTCAGTGACACGGACTTGCCGTCGAGGATCATCTCGTTCTGCGTCAGCGCATTGTTGAGATAGCAATTGCGCAGGTAGAAGGCATGGTTTGCCGCTGCCATGCGGGTCGAATCGGCGTTCCAGAACAACAGGTCGAAGGGCAGGGGATCCTGGCCCTTGAGGTAGTTGTTGACGAAATAAGGCCAGATCAGCTCGGAGGCGCGCAGCATGTTGAAGGCCATCGACATCTTCGTGCCGTCGAGATAGCCGGCCGCCCGCATATGCTCTTCGAGCGATTCAAGCTGCTCCTCGTCGACAAAGACCTTGAGGTCGCCGGCATGGGTGAAATCGACCTGGGTGGTGAAGAGTGTCGCAGTCTTGATGCGCTTGTTCTTCTCCTTGGCATGCAGCGCCAGTGTCGCGGCCAGCAGCGTACCGCCGACGCAGTAGCCGACGGCGTTGACATCCTTCTCGCCGGTCGCTTTCTCGATTGTATCAAGCGCGAAATCGATGCCTTCGCGGGCATAGGCCGTCCAGTCCTTTTCGGCGTGGCGCGCATCCGGGTTGACCCAGGAAATGACGAACACCGTCTGACCCTGGTCGACGCACCATTTGATGAAGGATTTTTGCGGGTTGAGGTCGAGAATATAGAACTTGTTGATCCAGGGCGGGCAGATCAGCAGCGGCCGCTTCAGCACCGTTTCAGTCGAAGCCTCGTACTGGATGATCTGGCAGATGTCGTTCTGGGCGATCACCTTGCCTGGTGTCAGCGCCATATCGCGGCCGACGGCGAATTTCGTCATGTCGGTCTGGCGAAGACGAAGATCGCCGTTTCCGGCAGCGATATCCTCGGCCAGCATCTTCATGCCGCGCACCAGATTGGCGCCGCTGGTCGCGATTGTCTCGCGGTAGAGTTGCGGATTGGTGGCGATGAAGTTGGTCGGCGAAAGCGCTGCCGTGATCTGCTTCACGTAGAAGCCGGCCTTGTGCTTGGTGTGTTCATCGAGGCCATCGGTTTCCGACACCATCTTTTCCACCCAGTCGGTGGTGAGGAAATAGACCTGGCGGAGAAAATCGAAGAACGGATTCTTCTGCCAGTCCTCGTCCGAGAAGCGCTTGTCCTTGCGGGTGTCCGGCTCGGCAGGCGTGGGATCGCCCTGCATTCGCTGCATCGAGCGCATCCAGAGGCCGAAGAACGAGGACATCAGCTGCGTCTGTGCCTCGAAGGTGCGGCGCGGATCGGAAATCCAGTATTCGGTGACCTTGGAAAGCGTCTTGACCATGTCGGTCATCGGATCGGCGGCGCTTTCGGTGATCTCGCCGCGTTCGCGCGGCGCAAGCCAGGCAGACGCTGCTTGTCCTAGATTTTCGAGCGCCCGAGCGAAATTCATCGCCATGGCCTCAGGATCCTTCAACAGATAGGGATCGAGATCGTTCGCGTCGAAGCCGGTCTTGCCGCCATTCTCCTGCTTGCTGTCGGTCACCATTTCCTCCGGCGGCAGCACCACTCTTTTTATCCATTCGTTGTACATCGTGATCGAACGAGAAAACAAGTTCCACCCGCATCGGCTCATGCTATTGCTTTGTGGCTGCGACAAATTTAACAGTCGAAGCAGTCAAAACTGGATTTTTGAGGCATGACGAAGAACGGCATTCGGCGCATCGCAACCTTCAACCGCACCGCACTGATCTGCGTCGCGGCGGCGATGGCTCTTGCCGGATGCAATCTGACGGCGGAACAAAAGGCCGCAGCCGCCGCCAAGCGAGCGGCGCCGACCGCCGTCGTCATGCCGGCCACTAAGGGCGAGGCGGCCGAGGGCGGCCTTGCTAAATACCCGGACGGCTATCCGAATTTCGGCGCGCCGCTGACCGCCGCCAATGTCCAGATGAGCGACGAGCAGGCGGCCGAACTGCAGCATCAGCTGACGGCACTTGCCGCCCGGCGCAAGGCCGGCACGATCTCGGAAGCAGATTATCAGGCCAAGGTCGCTGAAATGCGGCGTCTCGCCGCCGAGCACGGCACTGATACGCTGTCTGAAATCTCCAAATAGACCTTGCCTTTCAGGCAATTTGGACGCAAAGCCTTCGGCAAGGATCGGAAGACATAATTTTCCCGATAAAGCGCGTTACGCAGCCTTTCCGTCAAAGATTCGCCGCGTCGCTTGGGTCTGATGAATACGGCGTTGCGATTCTGAAGTTCGTGTCGCAGCCGCCGGGAGACGGAACGAACTTCGATTGCGGCCCGAAATGCCGCCTTTCCATGGGGAATGAGATGGAAGAGTTTCACAAAGTCCGGCGTTTGCCGCCTTATGTTTTCGAACAGGTCAACCGTTTGAAGGCAAGCGCGCGAGCGGGCGGCGCCGATATCATCGATCTCGGCATGGGAAACCCCGACCTTCCCACTCCCCAGTCGATCGTCGACAAGCTGTGCGAGGTCGTGCAGGATCCGCGCACGCACCGTTACTCCTCTTCCAAGGGCATTCCGGGGCTGCGCCGCGCCCAGGCCGCCTATTATGCCCGCCGTTTCGGCGTCAAGCTCAACCCGGATACCCAGGTGGTTGCCACCTTGGGCTCCAAGGAAGGCTTCGCCAACATGGCGCAGGCAATCACGGCGCCTGGCGACGTGATCCTCTGCCCGAATCCCACCTATCCGATCCACGCCTTCGGCTTCCTGATGGCGGGTGGCGTGATCCGTTCCATGTCGGTGGAGCCGGATGCGAGCTTCTTCGAACCGCTGGAACGCGCCGTCAAGCATTCGATCCCGAAGCCCTTGGCGCTGATCCTCAACTATCCCTCGAACCCGACGGCTTTTGTCGCGACGCTCGATTTCTACAAGGACGTCATCGCCTTTGCGAAAAAGCATGACATCATCGTGCTTTCCGATCTTGCCTATTCGGAAATCTACTTCGACGGCGCCCCGCCGCCGTCGGTTCTCGAAGTGCCGGGCGCTATGGACGTGACCGTCGAGTTCACCTCGATGTCGAAAACCTTCTCCATGCCCGGCTGGCGCATGGGCTTTGCCGTCGGCAACGAGCGACTGATCGCAGCGCTCACCCGCGTCAAGTCCTATCTCGACTACGGCGCCTTCACGCCGATCCAGGTGGCGGCAACGCACGCGCTGAACGGCGATGGTTCCGACATTGCGGAAGTCCGCAACGTCTATAAACGTCGCCGCGACGTCATGGTCGAAAGCTTCGGCAAGGCCGGGTTCGACGTGCCGCCGCCGGCTGCGACGATGTTCGCCTGGGCGAAGATCCCGGAAAAGTTCCGTCATCTCGGTTCGCTGGAATTCTCCAAGCTGCTGGTCGAGAAGGCCGACGTCGCCGTTGCCCCGGGCATCGGCTTCGGCGAAATGGGCGACGACTACGTCCGTCTGGCACTTGTCGAGAATGAACACCGCATCCGCCAGGCTGCGCGCAACATCAAGAAGTTCATGTCGACGGCAGACGAGACGATGCACAACGTCATCTCGCTGAACGCACACCGCTAATCCAACCGTTGGGCAGCCGCGTCATGCGGCTGCCGCCACACAGACATTTCAGGATCGATCCATGGCAGATGCCCTCAAAATCGGCATTGCGGGCTTGGGCACCGTTGGCGCCTCGCTTGTCCGCATCATTCAGCAGAAAAGCAACGAGCTTGCCGTCACCTGCGGGCGTCCGATCACCATCACCGCCGTTTCGGCACGTGACAAGGCGAGGGACCGCGGCATCGATCTTTCCGCTGTTACCTGGTTCGACCGGCCGGAAGAGCTTGCCGAAAAGGGCGATATCGACGTCTTCGTCGAGCTGATGGGCGGCGCCGAAGGGGCTGCCAACATCTCGGTGCGTACGGCACTCCAGCGTGGTCTCCATGTGGTGACAGCCAACAAGGCGCTGCTTGCCTATCACGGCGTCGAGCTTGCGACGATCGCCGAGGAGAAGGGGTCGCTGCTGAACTTCGAGGCGGCGGTCGCCGGCGGCATCCCGGTCATCAAGGCCCTGCGTGAATCGCTGACGGGCAATTCCGTCTCGCGCATCTATGGCATCATGAATGGCACCTGCAATTATATCCTGACCAAGATGGAGAAGGAGGGGCTTTCCTTCGCCGAATGCCTCAAGGAAGCGCAGCGGCTGGGTTATGCCGAGGCCGATCCGGCCTTCGATATCGAGGGCAACGACACGGCCCATAAGCTTTCCATCTTGACGACGCTCGCCTTCGGCAATCAGATCGCCGCCGACGACATCTATCTCGAAGGCATCACCAACATCTCGATCGAGGATATCCACGCCGCTGCCGAACTCGGTTATCGCATCAAGCTCTTGGGCGTTGCCCAGCGCACCGATACCGGCATCGAACAGCGCGTCCATCCCACAATGGTGCCGGTCGATTCGGTCATCGCCCAGGTCGACGGCGTTACCAATGCAGTGGCGATCGAATCCGACGTGCTCGGCGAACTGCTGATGGTCGGCCCTGGCGCCGGCGGCAACGCCACAGCCTCGTCGGTGCTTGGTGATATCGCCGATATCGCCAAGAGCCAGCCGGGCGCCCAGCGGGTGCCGGTGCTCGGCCATCCCGCAACCACACTGGAACCCTATCGCAAGGCGCAGATGCAGAGCCACGAGGGCGGCTATTTCATCCGCCTGACCGTGCTCGACCGCACCGGCGTCTTTGCCAGCGTCGCAACCCGCATGGCCGAAAACAACATCTCGCTGGAATCGATCGTCCAGCGCTCCAAGCAGCACCTGGCGCCATCGCATCACCAGACGATCATTCTCGTCACCCACGCGACGACGGAAGACTCGGTGCGCAAGGCAGTCGCTTCGATCAAGTCGGAAGGTTACCTCTTCGGCGAGCCGCAGGTGATTCGCATCGAGCGGCCCAAAGAGGAAGGCTGAGCTTTTTCCCGTCCCGGAGGACCGTTGAGCCGCCCTGTTCCTGCAGGGCAGTTTTTTCTGTTATCTATTCAACCTTCCCTTACGGAAGCCTATATTAACAGATACCGAAATATTGATATAACTAAACCTAAGATGGTGAGTCGTCTGGGTGGAGAATTTCATGAGTAAGGACAGCCACGCCGGGAAGGGGTATGGCTACCCGAGCGATGTGCCGCCGAACCCTCCTGATATGCCTGAGGAAATCCTCAAGCCGGCCTACCGTGAAATTCCTGAAGAGGTCTCTGATGAGGCTGAAGACGAGGAAAACACGGAAGGCCGTAACTGGGCCATTCTGCTGACGCTGTTTTCGTTCCTGCTGGTGCAGTTCGCCGGCATCGCCCTGATCGTCTGGGCGGTATTCTGGTAAAAACCCGTGTCTGCAAATCCATCGCTATGTTATCTCCGCTGCTCCTGTAGAAAGAGCAGATGAAGTCAGCGGAGTATGGCATGGCAGATCTCGTCGATCCGGTACAGCGCGCGTTTCTCGGCGTGGAGAAATCCGCGCTCGACAATCGCTGGGTCGCGCGGCTCGACCAGGCAGGGCAGAACCGCGCGCTGGCCATGTCGCAGATCCACGGACTGCCAGATCTGATCGCCCGGGTGCTGGCCGGGCGCGGCGTGACGGTAGACGAGGCGATCGAATTCCTCGACCCGACGATCCGCAGCCTGATGCCCGATCCCCATAAGCTGACCGATTGCGAAAAGGCCGCAAATCGCCTCCTGCGTGCCATCGAGCGCGGCGAGAGCGTCGCGATCTTCGGCGACTACGACGTCGACGGTGCAGCCTCCTCGGCGCTGATGTTTCGCTTTCTCAGCCATTTCGGCGTCAGGGCGACCATCTATATCCCCGACCGCGTCTTCGAAGGTTACGGCCCTAATCCGGCGGCGATCAACCAGTTGATCGATAACGGTGCTGAGCTGATCGTCACCGTCGATTGTGGCTCCACCAGCCACGAGGCGCTGGCCGCCGCTGCCGCGCGCAACATCGATGTCGTCGTCATCGATCACCACCAGGTGACACATGAGCTGCCGCCCTGCCATGCGCTGGTCAACCCGAACCGCGAGGACGACCTCTCGGGGCAGGGGCATCTTTGCGCCGCCGGCGTCGTCTTCATGGTGCTGGTCGCGACGCTCCGGCTGCTGCGCGCGGCCGGCAATAAGCGCATCCTGGCGATCGACCTGCTGCAGTGGCTGGATATCGTAGCACTTGCGACGGTCTGCGATGTCGTGCCGCTGAAGGGCCTTAACCGCGCCTATGTGGTGAAGGGGCTGGTCGCTGCCCGCCACCAGAGCAATGCCGGGCTGGCTGCACTCTTCCGCAAGGCGGGGCTCGCCGGCCCGGTGACACCCTATCATTTCGGCTTCCTGATCGGCCCGCGCATCAATGCCGGCGGGCGGATCGGCGACGCGGCACTCGGAAGCCGCCTGCTGACGCTCGACGACGCCGGAGAGGCTGATGTGATCGCGCAGCGCCTCGACGAGCTCAATCGAGAACGCCAGGCGATGGAGGCGATCATGCTGCAGGAGGCCGAAGCCGAGGCGCTTGCCGAATATGGCGACGGCGAGGGTGCCTCCGTCATCGTCACCGCCCATGAGAAATGGCATCCCGGCATCGTCGGGCTGATCGCGGCGCGGCTGAAGGAAAAATTCAAACGGCCCGCTTTCGCGATCGCCTTCGATCCCTCCGGCCGCGGCACCGGCTCGGGCCGCTCGATCAACGGCTTCGACATGGGCAGGATGGTCCGGGCTGCGGTTGACGAGGGTCTGCTCGTCAAAGGCGGCGGCCACGCCATGGCCGCGGGCCTGACGGTTGAGCGCACCGATCTCGGCAGGCTGAGGACCTTCTTCACCGAGAAGGCCGAGAGGACGGTGGCCAGCCTCGTCGCCAACGAAACGCTGAAGATCGACGGCGCGATCGGCGCAAGCGGCGCCACCCTCGAACTCATCGACCGCCTGGAGGCCGCCGGCCCCTATGGCTCCGGTCACGCACAGCCGCTCTTTGCCATACCGGCGCATCGCCTGCGCGACGCCCGCCTGGTCGGCGAGAAACATGTGAAGGTGACGCTGGAGGCCATGGACGGATCGCGACTCGACGGCATCGCCTTCCGCGCCGCCGATACGCCGCTTGGCAATCTTCTCATCAATTCACGCGGCGCCAACCTGCATGTCGCCGGTTCGCTCGGTGCCGATCATTACCAGGGCGCACGCCGCATCCAGCTGCGCGTCTGCGATGCAGCGCCGGCGAAATAGAGCAGTCGCGCAAGAGCGCTGACGATGTGGAGTGTCAAGGGAGAGAAAGTGGTACGCCCTAGGGGAGTCGAACCCCTCTTCCCAGAATGAAAATCTGGTGTCCTAACCGATAGACGAAGGGCGCTTCCTTCGTGGTGGCGCCCTTATAGTCAGCGCCTTCGAAGGCCGCAAGCGCCAAGGCGCGAAAAAATCATCGTTTTCGCCGATTTATTTTGGCTGTGGAAAAATGAGGCGCAAGCTGCGGCGGAGCGGAGACAAATCAAACCGGCGGGCTAGGATGGGCAGCGTCGCGCGAACCGAAGGGTTCTCCTCGAGGGGACTGACAGGGCCGGCCGACGTCGATCGAATGACGACGGCCTATCAACAGGATGGTACGCCCTAGGGGAGTCGAACCCCTCTTTACAGAATGAGAATCTGTCGTCCTAACCGATAGACGAAGGGCGCAGGTAGCTTCGTTAAAATAGGAGCGCGCGCCGGCTTCTGCAAGCGGAAGTGATGGCTTCTATATGGAGAGAAAGTGGTACGCCCTAGGGGAGTCGAACCCCTCTTCCCAGAATGAAAATCTGGTGTCCTAACCGATAGACGAAGGGCGCTTCCTTCGTGGTGGCGCCCTTATAGTCAGGCGTTTTGAATCCCGCAAGCGGAATTGCGGTTTTCCTTCAAAAAAATGACAGGAAATCCGAGTGCATTCGAGAAGCCGATTATTGAAGCTGAATCAATAGGCTGCCGGTTGTTTCTTTAACGCGACGAGGCGGCGCTGCCGTAACGTGATGCGAAAATCGCGCGGCCGTCAGGCGGCCGTCAGATCGCTCTTGCCGTCGTGATCGGCGCCCGTTTGCCGCCGCAGCCCCAGTTCCAGTCACGGGTTTTGCCGGTATCGAGGTGAACCGAATCCGTGTGGCAGTAGGTGCCGACGCCGCCGCGGTCCGGCAACGAGCGGATATAGGCGGCGATGTCCCATTTCGTCACGCCGTCGATCTGGATGTCGGCGGCCTCGCAGCTCTTGTGCATCGATTCGTCGGCGCCGCCGGCGAGGCGGTTGTGCTCTTCGTCGCGATAGCCGGAAGTGACGATGACAGGCCGGCCGAAATGGCTTTCGACCGTCTTGATCACTTTCAGCAGGTCGGGCTTGAAGCAGCCGACCTCGACCTTGTCGTTCTGGAGATGCAGCCTGTTCGGCGCGATGCGCGTCATGCCGGGCAGGGCCGCCTTGTGCAGCAGGCCGGAAAGGCTGCCAAGCAGGTTCTGCTTCGGCGCACTGTAGAGCGCGTTCATCGTCGAGGTGGGAATGCTGCCCGTCGCCAACGACGCTGTCTGCACGGGCGCAAGCTGCGTGCTGCTATTCTGTGAGGATTGCTGCGGCAGCACCGGCTCCGCCGGCTGCTGGGGCACGGGCGGCTGGCTGTAGACGCTGCTTCGCGACGGTGCTGCACCTTCCACCGGCACATAGGCCTGCGGCTGAATGATCGTGGACGTGCTGTTGTTCTGCGGCGCCGGCTGGTGATCGGAAAAGATGCTCATCGCCTGCGCGTTGATCCGGGTCGACTGCAGGACGAGCCCGCCGATATTGGCGGGCGCCGCCGTTGCCGAACCGGCGGGCGGGACGGCTGCATTCGGATCTGGTGCTACGACCTGAGGCGCGCCTTGGGCGCCGGAGACGTTGACCAGCCGGGGATCGCTATAGACCGAACGTGGGGCAGGGCTTGCAGGCGCTGCCGTGGCGAGCTGCGGTGCTGCTGCGGCTTGCACCGCCGGAACCGCCGCCGCCGAATCGAGCGCCTTCTTGTCCGACGCGCAGCCGGACAGCGCCAGCACCGAGGTGGCGATCAGCAAAGCGCCCGTCACGGGCATCCGCATCTGCATGTTAAGCAAGCGACAGTCTCCAGTTGATGCGGAAAATCGGCGAAAAACGCTTCTCTTCCGCTTCGAGTCGCCAGGAGATTGCCTGCGGCGTCGGATCGCGGCAAGCGCCGAGGCGCCGGCCGGACCCGAAATCGAAAAAGCCGCAAGCCTCGCAAAAGCCTTGCGACGAAAACCCTTACCAGGCGCCGGTATTGCCCATCGAGGCCCAGGGCTCAGCGGCCGGAAGCGGGCTGCCTTTCTGCAGGATTTCGATCGAGATGCCATCGGGCGAGCGCACGAAGGCCATGTTGCCGTCGCGCGGCGGCCGGTTGATGGTGATGCCGTTGTCCATCAGATTCTGGCAGGTGGCGTAAATATCGTCGACCTCATAAGCGAGGTGGCCGAAATTGCGACCTCCGCTATAATCTTCCGTGTCCCAATTGTAGGTAAGCTCGAGGCAGGGGGCTTTTTCGCTGCGCGCACGGTCGAGATCGTCGCGAGCAGCCAGGAAAACCAGGGTGAAGCGGCCCTTCTCGTTTTCGTGGCGGCGAATCTCCTCCAGCCCGAACAGCGTGGTGTAAAAGGTGAGGGAGGCGTCGAGGTCTTTGACGCGAACCATTGTATGAAGATAACGCATTCTATTTACTCCTTTATTGGGGCTAGCTTTTTTCGGCGAGCCGAGGTCAGCTTCGGGCAAGTCATCTTTATAAAATGTGCACCTGGGAATAACCGAAAACTAGGACTTGCGCTTATCCGTTACCAAGATGTTAATCTTGATTTCAAGAATCAGTTAACCGTAACAGTGTGACGCGTATTCGAGGGGCTGGCGACAATGGCTGACAGGATTTCATCGAACGAATACTCCGACCTCGACGAGCTATCAGGAGAGGCGGTCGATCTTGTTGAAATCACCGGCGTCGTCAAGTGGTTCGACGTCGCCAAGGGTTTCGGCTTCATCGTGCCCGACAACGGCATGCAGGATGTTCTCCTGCACGTGACCTGCCTGCGCCGCGACGGTTACCAGACGATCCTCGAGGGAACGCGCATCGTCGCCCTCATCCAGCGCCGCGAGCGCGGCTATCAGGCTTTCAAGATCCTCTCGATGGACCAGTCGACCGCGGTTCATCCCTCGCAGCTGCCGCCGGTGCGCACCCATGTGCAGGTCACCGCGACGAGCGGGCTCGAGCGTGCGCTGGTCAAGTGGTTCAACCGCACCAAGGGCTTCGGCTTCCTGACGCGTGGCGAGGGCACCGAAGATATCTTCGTGCACATGGAAACGCTCCGCCGCTTCGGCCTGACGGAACTGCGCCCCGGTCAGGTGGTGCTCGTCCGCTTCGGCGACGGCGAAAAGGGCCTGATGGCCGCAGAGATCCATCCCGACGTTCCGAGCCCGGCAAGCCGGTCGCACTGAACATGCGCGGCCTAATCCTATTTGATGCCATCAGAAGCGCCATCCTGGCGCTTTTTTTCATGGTCGCGCTGCCGGCGTTCGCTGACGAGCAGATGCGGTTCGACAAGGAGCCGCTGCTGATCCAGACCGCTGCGGGCAAGGTGCTGCATTTTACCGTCGAGATCGCCTCGACCCCGGACCAACGCGCCCGCGGACTGATGTTTCGCAAGGTGATGGCCGACGATGCCGGCATGATCTTCGATTTCGACGAGCCGCGGCGCGTCACCATGTGGATGGAAAACACCATCCTGCCGCTCGACATGCTTTTTGCCGACGACACCGGCACGATTCGCCACATCAAGGAAAAGGCAGTGCCCTATTCGCGCGACATCATCGATTCGATGGTTGCGGTGAAATACGTCGTTGAACTCAATGCCGGCATCGTCGCCAAACTGGGAATCAAGCCTGGCGACAGGATCGTCAGCGCTACGACGACCAAGAAGGCGAAGTGACGGCGCATGCGAGCCGCGATGCGGCTGTCAAGGAATTCAACAATATCGGGATATTTGAATGGTCGGAGTGGAGAGATTCGAACTCCCGACCCTCTGGTCCCAAACCAGATGCGCTACCAGGCTGCGCTACACTCCGTGCCGTGAATGGCAGGGGAGATACACGGTTCACCTCCCCGTCGCAACCCATAAATCCAGCACAGGCTGGAGATTTTCTCGCCAGCCTGTGGATGCAGTTAGAATAATCTCGGATGTGCCGTCAATTTGCCGGCGAGGCGCAATGGGCGTCGGGACGGATCGGCCTTAGCCGCGGGCGAGCAGGCCGATATATTGGGCGTAGCTGATGGCAAGGTAGAAGAAAGCTGTGATGCCAGCACCTATCACAATGGCATTGAACTCCGCCGAACGTCTCATCATGCGTGCAAATCCACTGAAATCGATTGAGCCGTAAACTAGTGCCGAGGGAAGGCAGCGGCAATCAGGTTGTGATCACAAGGTGAGACAAGCGGTAATATTGCGAAATCCGGCCGGCAATCCCCGGATTTGAAGGGGAGGCGGGGCCGGCATCCCCTCGACATGCAAACGGAGTCGGCAGCGGCGTCGTTCACCGCCTTTTTTCTTGAAAAAGCGGGGATTCGCGGCTAAGCAAAATTCATCTCTTTGCGTTATCCTCAGCGATGATGCAAAAGGTCCGGTACGGGCCGGCAACGGGATTGAGATCATGAAAGGCGGGCGCTGCCCGCATAGTCGGAGACGCTGCAGTCATGTCTGCCAAGATCTATCGTCCAGCCAAGACCGCCATGCAGTCCGGCAAGGCCAAGACCCATCTTTGGGTGCTTGAATACGATCAGGAGTCGGCGCGCAAGATCGATCCGATCATGGGCTATACCTCGTCGGGCGATATGCGCCAGCAGGTGAAGCTCACCTTCGAAACGCAGGAACTCGCCGAAGCCTATGCCCAGCGCAACGGCATCGAATACCGCGTCATCGCACCGAAGGATCCGGTCCGCCAGGTTGTCGCCTATCCCGACAATTTCCGCTATACCCGCACGCAGCCCTGGACGCACTGAGATTTCTCGTCCAGATATGCCGCATCCGGTCGCGCTCGTGAGACGCGGCCAACAGACGGCCCCTTAGCTCAGCTGGATAGAGCACCTGCCTTCTAAGCAGGTTGTCGCAGGTTCGATTCCTGCAGGGGTCGCCACAAATCCAATGACTTGAAGCCGCCGCGTGACCAGCCCGAAGGGGCCCGGTCACTCGGCGCTCACATTGACCGCCGTCCGGCCAATCCCGCGTACGGCGGCCGGACGGGCGTCCCTAAAGCGCGTCGCGATCTTTCGCTCCTCGCGCTTTAGGTCTCTGTTTTCGCGCATGTCGTTGTCGCAAAACCGCTGCGCACTTTTGCGCGACATGCTTTAGCTAGAAGGATTGAGTCCGGTCGCGCAGCGGCCGGTCCTTTGCGCGACCGAACCGTCACGGGCCTCCATCATCTCGCTGATTAGTGGGCTTCGTACCGCTCTCCAAGTTCGTCGACGATCAGCAGCGTGCAGCCGCACAACTGCTTCTGGAAACGGAGGACTCGCCGCTAAAGCACGATGCGTAGATTCAAAGAGTTAGAGCGCCGTGCGTCCGAAAGGACGCACGGCGCTCTATACCGGTGCGGAATTATTGTTCGAACTTATCTCGCAACGCTAGAAACGCGGCGCCACTTTGATCACCGGCAACCTTCCGTTCGACGAAATGGACGGAGACCTTGGGATTCGAGCGCCTGACCGGCGCTTTGCTGGACCGCATCACCCACCACGCAACATCCTCGAGATGAACGGCGACAGCTATCGCCTCGCGCAAAGCCGCGCCCGAAAGGCCGGCTGACACCTGTCGAAAAATCGCGGCGCGCAGATTGCGCGCCGCGTGGCTGGTTTTTACTCCTCCGGCGTCGACATATCTCCGGATTGTTGGCACGATTGTTGTGGCGATCGGACGACCGCCACAACGGGTACGGCTACAGAAGAAAATCGCCTGTCCCCAGGTGGACGAGGCCCTTCATCTGAACCTCGAAATCACGAACGCCGTCGCCGTTCAGGTCGCCCTGGATAACGGTAGCGTCGTTCGCGGATCCAGCCTTGTCTTCATAGTGCCAAGCGAGCGCGCCAGCCTTGTGGTCGAAAGAGGCATCCTCCTGCGCCAGGAAATGGAAGGTTCCATTGCCCTGCGCAGAGCCATTCGCATCTATCGCCGAGAAGTCCATCTTATCGACGCCGTGCTGGAAGTCGGTGATGACGTCGCGGTTCGAGCCGGACCCGATTTCCGTCGGTGCTTTGAAGACAAACGTATCCGCGCTGACGCCACCGGTCATGATGTCCTTGCCGGCACCACCGATGATGACGTCCGTGCCGGCGCCGCCGTTCAGCTTGTCCGCGCCGGCCCCGCCATCGAGAACGTTGCTGCCGCTATTGCCGGTCAGCACGTCGTTGTAGCTGGAGCCAGTCAAGTTTTCGATGCTGACGAACTTGTCGCCGGTAGCATGCCCGCCCGATGCGGCCCCAGTCGCCAAGTTGACGTTGACCCCGCCGGAGCCCGCATAGCCCGCCGTGTCCTGTCCGGTACCACCATTGATGACGTCCCCGCCGGCGCCGCCGCTGAGCTTGTCCGCGCCAGCCCCGCCATTGAGAACGTTGCTGCCGCCATTGCCGCCGGTCAGCACGTCGTTGTAGCTGGAGCCCGTCAAGTTTTCGATGCCGGCGATCTTGTCACCGGTGGCTTGCCCGCCCGATGCGGCCTTAGTCGCCAAGTTGACGTTGACCGCGATGGAGCCCGCATAGCTGGCCGTGTCGTTGCCAGTGCCGCCGTCGAGCACGTCCGCGCCGGCGCCGCCCTTCAACACGTCACTACCGCCGAGACCCTTGAAGGTTTCGTTGCCGCCGTTGGACTGGCCGGTGTGTGGCATGATGTCGTTGCCGTTGGTCCCGACGAATTCCTTCGTCGGCGTGGTTGGCGTTCCCGGTTGTGTCGGTGTGGTTGGCGTTCCCGGTTGCGTCGGCGTGGTTGGCGTTCCCGGTTGCGTCGGCGTAGTTGGCGTTCCCGGTGCTGCGCTGGAGCTCGATTCGTAGGCACCGACATCGACAGTTCCAACGACGCGAGCGTGGCCGTCCAGATCGTCCGAGGCGACGCCGTACTTGTTGGTTCCGTGGTCGATCGCCAGCGAGCCGGAGCCGAGGTGGAAGTTATCGCTCGCTGCCCCCGAGAATTTCGGGTCGACGCCGAGCTGGTTGCCGTTCGCCGCGCTCGGCATCGCGTTGCCGCCGTCGGTCTTGACCGAGGCCTGGCCGGCCGTGCCGTTGTAGGTGATGTTGTTGGCCCAGACGACGTTAGTGTTCTTGTAGCTGTCGGTCGACGTGTTATCGATCGCGGTGTTGTTCTTGTTCAGCGATGGGTCCGCCACGGCGATGTTGTTGACCCAGGTGTTGTTGCTCGACGCCGAATTGCTGAGCTCGCCGCGCCAGGTACCACTATTCGCCGGGTCCTGATTGTTGTGGTATGCGGTGTTGTTTTTCACCGTGACGGAGTCGCTCCAGGTAACCTGGATGCCTTTGCCGCCGTTCTGGTAGACGAGGTTGTTCTCGACCAGGGTCTTGAACGTGTAGTTCGGATGACCGCTCGCCTGCGTGCTCTGGAAATCGTCGATGATGATGCCGTTGCCATCGGTGTGCGCACCCGACTTCGTGACGTTGTCGTGCGAGATGTTGTTCCGCACGATCGTCCGGTAGCCCTCCGTCGAAGTATCGCCGGTGATGTTCCGGTTCTCGTAGATCGAGATGCCCGAGAACCAGCCCGTCGATGCGTTATTGTAGGTCTCGTTCCCTTCGATTTTGATGAAGTCCGACTGGTTGAACTGGATGCCGGACTCGCCGCTGCCGTGGACCTTGTTGTTGAGAACTGAGATGTGGTGGACGTTGTTCGCTTCGATGCCGTCGCCTTTGGCGCCGCCGATGTCAAAGCCGTCGATTGTCACGTAGTTGGCGTTGACGCTGATCGCGTTCCACGAGCCCGCGGGCGGCCGGATCAGCGCCCCGCCGGGCACTTCCGAGCGCAGCGTGATGTCGGCTGCCGCCGAGCCGTCTTTGTCGAAGTTAATAGCTTCGTTGTAGGTCCCCGCCTTCACCACGACCTCGTCGCCGGGCTTAAGGTTCGCCGACATCGCCTCGCTGATCGTGCGAAAGGGAGAGGAGGTGCTGCCGTTGCCGCCGTTGCTGCCAGTTGTCGCTACGTAGTATGTTGTCATGGTCTTGTTCCTCAACCCCCGCCCGTTAATATTTGTGGTTAATCCTGCTTTACGGCGGCAGGTTATAGGGCGACATTTTGGAGGGCGCAACAGCAACGCAACAGTAAGTGCTTGAGAAGCATAGCCTTATTGCTGCCACAATATCCGAATCGATCCAAAGTTACGTTTTGAAATATTTGGTGAATTTCGAGTCGCCCAAAATGTGGCGGTATTAATATCTCGCCTGCCGCGAGTTATTCTTTCTGCAACCAGAGCGACATGCATCCATTGAAAACTTTAGAAAAACCTGATGCGCGTGGTTGGATTGCTCCCGCCAAATGCGGAATCGACATTTTTTTCTGAATTCGGCAATTTTGGGCAGCATCGCCTTACGATTGGTGCTGGTCGAGGTGGTAATGGGAGGTCGACAGTATCGATTCGACCAACCCATTGCCCAGCATTTCAAGCGCCACCGCGTTCCCGCCGAGACCATCGGGCATGCGGTGTGACTATACTTTGGCTGCGGACTGATGCCTGGTCCAGGAGCGTGAGACTGACTGAAAGGCGCCTCAAGAGCCATCGTCGCTATTCTCTCCAAAGCAAGTTCGCGGAGCGTGTTCACATTTCGTTCCTGTGGTGCTAGGCTCACCTTCCGCGACGGGCGAGGGGAGGCCTTATGGATCAAAGGGGCAAGTTTGAGCGACTGAAGGCGCTTCACCAGGGCGACAGGGCTTTTGTCATCCCGAACCCATGGGACGCCGGTTCGGCTCGCCTGCTCGCGAGCCTTGGCTTCGAGGCGCTTGCGACTACCAGGGTTACGCCTTTTCCAAAGGCAAATTGGATTCATTTGCGAGCCTTGGACGGGATGAGGTCCTTGAGAACGCCGCCGAGATCGTTGGCGCTGTTGATCTTCCTGTGTCTGCCGACCTTGAAGATGGCTTCGGTGCGTCGCCAGAAATCTGTGCGGAAACCGTCCGCCTGGCCTGCGAAACCGGACTTGTCGGCGGATCAATCGAAGACGCAACAGGCAATCCTGCTGCCCCGATCTACGACCTATCGCAGGCCGTTGAGCGCATCCATGCTGCCGCGGAGGCTGCACGCGGTCTACCTTTCCTTCTCACTGCGCGGGCGGAGAATTATCTTTGGGAGAGACCCGATCTGGAGGACACCATCGAACGGCTGCAAGCATTTTCGGCCGCCGGGGCAGATGTGCTTTACGCCCCCGGCTTGCCTGATATCGAGGCAATCAGAACCGTTTGTGGGGCCGTGGACAAGCCAGTCAACGTGGTCATGGGTTTGAAAGGGCGAAAATACTCGGTTGCCGAACTGTCGAGCGCCGGAGTACGGCGCGTGAGCGTCGGCGGCTCTTTCGCGCGGGCAGCGCTGGGTGCGTTGATGCGCGCCGCTATGGAGGTCAAAACAGCCGGTACGTTTGAATATGCCGACGACGCGCTCTCCGCTGCATTCGCCAGCCAACTGATGTCACGGGAGAAGCGGCGGGACAGGCTATGAGTTGGGCCGAGAAGCAAAGGTTTCCTCAAGGGACCGCTGCGGCAGTTGGTCTGTCTGCAGCAGGCCGTCCCGGACGGAACGTCACGACGACTTTTTTCGCGCGGATGAAACCATCCAACCCGTAACAGGGCTGGAGTTCGATTTCGATGTCTTCCGGTCCTTTTGGCAGGGCATAGTAGCCGGCTCGGCCACGATCTGTTGCGTAGCGGAGGATGAGACCATTGATCACGTTCTGGTGGCTGAAGCCGTCCAGCTGCAGGTCCATGATATCTTCGAAGGCGAAGGTGACGACTGCGTGCTTGTCAAGGATGCGGTATCCATCTTGATCAACGGCATCGGTGCAAATCCAGCCGTGTATCTTCAGCTCGCAGATGCCGGTGCGATTGAGTGTGAGGCTCAAAATTTCCGCGTCATGAAGGGTCGGCTTCTGGCCGAACCACGCCAGCAGTTCCGGACCTCCGGCTATCTTCTCGTAGGTCATCTCATCTCACACGGCAGATTGGTGATGGCATACAGATAGCCATCTGTCGCCGGCCTGCGAGCCTGACACCGCAAGCCTGTTTAGCGACCTTGAAAAATTTTGATCAGCTTCGGTGTGAACCTGTGGCTTTTGATGTCAACGAAATCGTCATAGGTGGCGCGACCAGAAATCATCGCTGCGAGAAGCCGGCTGCAGGCAACCCGCGGAGCATCTTTGTCCGAAGCGTTTGTCACAAGACCAGCATTGTGACGGGCGTTTGCATCGAAGCTCTTCACGCAAATATTGACTGCTTCATTTCTCGCTCTTGCACTGCCCTGCGTTAGTGTGACGAAAGAATCATACTCCTGACGCGTTGGCGTGCAGGCAGTCAGCAATCCCATGGCAATCAATACTGTCACGATACCAGCGCGCATTATTATATTATTCCTTTGATGACCCATTGATCGACGTTTGATGTTTATTTCGATTCGTGTGACGCGGGATAGACCATCTGCGAAATTGCGAAGGCCGATCAGAAGGCAGAAATGCCTTGCATCAAACGCGCTTGAAATGGCGAAGCCAGGAAGATGTGCGCGGCTCGAATTCGGCAGTCGTTCCATTATTCGTTAAAGCTCAGGAACGCGGTGCCCCTATCTGTTCGAGCGGCGGATTTGCACTGCTCGAGCGTTTCCGCAAATTCTTCTCTGGAATCTGCTTGAGCGATCTCAGTGAACGACTGAGAGGTAACGGATGCCGGCTTCATCCGCCGCTCTCATCAGCGCTTCCCGTGCGGCGTTTGGCGGCGTCGTGCCGCGGATGGCGTCGAGGCATGTCCTGACCGCCACGACGTACTCCTCGCCATCATCGCCCGGCCATTCGGAAATGAGCATGGTGGCTGCATCTCCGAGGGTTCTGACGATGCTGTATTTTTCCTGGCCGCTCATGAGGATCCTCAGCGCGGGAAACTGATGCGATGTGTACCGATTCATTACATTTGGTCCTTGCATCATAAACATATTAGTAACTCTGCAAGAAGCGTTCCAACTGACGCCCCAGGATGATTATCTTCTATGAATCGGCAAAGCAGTCGGCAACGCTTCTCCAGGCAGGAAGCCGGGAACTTGTTTTAAACACATTGCCGTCATATTGATTCATCTATCGAAATTGCTTGTCGAGCTTGGTTTGCGCCCCGGCGTCCCAGCTGATCTTTCCTTTCAAAATCGATTTCTGCGCCGTCCGGCAGCAGCCGGAGGGTGATTGTCATGCCGGTTGAGGGGGAATCGTCATGAATGCAGTCAATTCTTTGATTGACGCAAGCCTCCGCCAACACCATCGCCGCTGCCTGATATGCCTTCGGTCTTTGACCGCGGATGTCAGTGGCGGCATTCCGGCTGGGTTTTCCAGCCATTGAGGAGAATTTCATGAGCAAGACCAATGCAGAGGCACTGTTGCGCAAAGCGCAGCGCCAGGTTGCCAATACCAGCGGCGGCGGCCATCTCGGCGGCACCAACTTCGGTCAGGGCAATGACGCCAAGACCTCGTCCGGAAGCGGCAATCGCCCGGCGGGCAAGGGTCGGCCGCCAGCTGGCGGCAAACGCTGACTATAGCGCCGCGCGTCTTTCCGATTTAAGGAACTATGCAGAGGTCGCGATTGAAGACAGCCCCGCCAAAATGGCGGGGTTTTTGTTTGATAGGCTTCTGAAGGGCACGGCTCTTCTCAGCGATCCAGGAAATGTTCGAAGTAGATCTGGGGGATGGGATAGGCGTAGACGCCTCTGTCGACGAAGCTGCGCCTATAGAGGCAATTTCTGAGAGCCGCATTGTAATGCAGGCTTCGCGGGTCCGGCGAGCCTCGTCGCCATGAGCTTGCCTCCGGCACGCAGCGTTGCAGTGCCTTGTCGTATCGAGCCAGGAGGACCGGGTCGGTGTCGACCCGAATGCCGCTATAGGATTGATAGTTTGAAGGAGATTCTGCGGCCGAAATACAGGCAAGGCTAAGTGCAACACCAACGACTGCCATCAATCTCATCGGATTTAATTCTCCCCTGATCGATTATCGAAGTATCGAGCCGAACGTTATTGGTTCCAGTGCCTGCGGGCAAGTGGACGCCCTGTTCCGGCGTCCGCATCTGCCCGAGACGTTACCCGCACAGCTGCCGCCACAGAAATGGCGGCAGCTATCCGTCATCGATCAATCCAGGAGGTCGGCCGGTACCTTGCCGCCGTTTTCCGAAAGCCGCTTCATCAGCGCCTTGTGCAGCCACATGTTCATTTTTGCGGAATCGTTGGTGTCGCCGGTATAGCCGAGTTCGGCGGCAAGTTCCTTGCGCTCGGTGAGGCTGGCATCCATCCCGACGGCTTTCATCAGGTCTACGATCGAGCGGCGCCAGTCGAGTTTCTGGCCGCTCTTCTTCACGGCAGCGTCAAGGATCGGGACGATATCGACTGTGGCTTTGCCTGGCGCGGTGGCCGTGGGGACCGGCTTGCTCTGCGGAGCAGAGGCCGCAGGCGCCGGACTGGGGGCAGCCGACGGTGAGGCAGGCGCTTGCGCCGGCTCTGTCTTCGGCGCGCCGGCAGCAACGGGTTCGGCTGCTTTCGCCTCTCCGAAGATTGCATGTTTGATCTTGTCGAAAATGCCCATTCTAAACCTCCAGTTCCATCAGATGAGAACAAGCTGAAACATGGACTTCCCGCCTGATATATCCAGACGGAAGGGGAGTTATTTTTAGCAATCTAAATCGGAGGTGGAAAAGTCAATTCGGGGGAAGGGTGTAGTCGATCTGCACGAAAACGCTGCAAATGGATCAATCACGGCCAATCGTATCGCGAACTGAGATTTGCTTGCTGGCTCTAAGTTTCCTGGTCCAATGGGGGTGGAAATACTCCGTCGGCTCTCCAGGCGCTGCGAGATATGTTTGCTTTTGGCACAGTCTGTCAGATAATTCGTATTCCAATAACCGTAAAACATCATCGCACGCCCCCGAACCGACTTGCCGAGCCGTCTCGTGAAACCTTCGTCATCTCTTCACGTTGCCTTGCCATGGACGTCCTTTAGTTGCAGGCGTCCGATCGATCGAAGGTACGCGCGTTCCTCGATTTTCGACTGCCGGGCAGATCGCTCGGCGGAATGGAAACGGAGGAAAATATGACCCATAACCACAATAGACTCTCCTTTGCAGTGCTCGCATCCGCCTGCGCCCTCCTTGCCATGCCGGCAGGCGATGCGCGTGCGCTCGATGTCGGTGTGTCGGTAAATGCAGGCAATGCCGTCAGCGCCGATGTCGGGGCTTCGATTGGCGGCGGGAGCGGCATCAGCGCCGATGCCAATGTTTCCGCTGGCGGCTCGAATGGCGTCAATGCCGATGCGACCGCCAATGCCGGTAGTGGCCGAGGCATCGATGCCGCTGTCAATGCCAGCGCCGGCGGCAGCAATGGTCTCGACGCAGACGCCAACGCCAGGATCGGTGGTGGGCGCGGCGTCAATGCCGATCTCAATGCACGCGCCGGCGGTTCTGATGGGCTCGATGCCAACGCCACGGCCTCGGTCGGCAGCGGTAATGGCGTCGACGCCGATCTCGCCATCGGCAGGGTAGATGGGGCAGGCAGCAACGGCAGACCCGCGGCTGAGCGCAGCCTCAGCGCGTCGCAGATCCGCACCCTGGAGGCCTTCCGGGCGAGGCCCGTCAATGAGCAGCGCAAGATGCTCGTCCGTTGCGCCGATATCTCCGGTTCAGGCAGCTCCGACTCCGGTCTTGCCGGTCTCTGCAGTCTGCTGCAGGCAACAGCTTCCCGCTGAACGTGAAAGACCCGCCGAACCGGAAGGCGAGGCGGGTCTTTTCAAAGGACGCTTCGATTCAATGCAGGATCTGGCTGAGGAACAGCTTTGTGCGTTCGTGCTGCGGATTGTCGAAGAACTCGGCCGGCGAATTCTGCTCGACGATCTGGCCCTGGTCCATGAAGATAACGCGGTTGGCGACCTGGCGGGCAAAGCCCATTTCGTGCGTGACGCAGAGCATGGTCATGCCTTCCTCGGCAAGACCCACCATGGTGTCGAGCACTTCCTTGATCATTTCGGGATCGAGTGCCGAGGTCGGCTCGTCGAACAGCATGATCTTCGGGTTCATGCACAGCGACCGGGCGATCGCCACGCGCTGCTGCTGGCCGCCAGAGAGCTGGCCCGGATATTTGTTGGCCTGCTCCGGGATCTTGACGCGCTTCAGAAAATGCATGGCCACTTCTTCGGCCTGCTTCTTCGGCATCTTGCGCACCCAGATCGGCGCCAGCGTGCAGTTTTCGAGGATCGTCAGATGCGGGAAGAGGTTGAAGTGCTGGAACACCATGCCGACTTCGCGCCGCACCTCGTCGATCTTTTTCAGATCGTTGGTGAGTTCGGTGCCGTCGACGACGATCTTGCCTTTCTGATGCTCTTCAAGGCGGTTGATGCAGCGGATCATCGTTGACTTGCCCGAACCCGACGGGCCGGCAATGACGATGCGCTCGCCGCGCATGACCTTCAGGTTGATGTCGCGCAGCACGTGGAAATCGCCGTACCACTTGTTCATGTTGACGATCTCGACCGCCACTTCCGTTGCGGAAACGGTAAGCTTTTTCGCTGGAGCTTCAGCCATGACTATTTTCCCTCATTCTTATCGTTGTAGCGTTCTTATCGTTTGTGGCCGGTATCGAGATGGCGTTCCATGAAACCTGAATAGCGCGACATGCCGAAGCAGAACAGCCAGAAGATGAAGCCCGCGAAGATCAGGCCCGTGATCGGCGTGACGGCGCTTGCCCAATTGGCATCGGAGAAGTTCAGCTTGACGATGCCAAGCAGATCGAACATGCCGATAATGGTGACCAGCGACGTGTCCTTGAACGTTCCGATGAAGGTGTTCACGATGCTCGGGATGACCAGCTTGATGGCCTGCGGCATGATGATCAGCCGGGTCTTCTGCCAATAGCCGAGGCCGAGTGAATCGGCGCCTTCGAACTGTCCCTTCGGGATCGCCTGAAGGCCGCCGCGGATCACTTCAGCCATATAGGCCGACGTGAAGATCGACACACCGATCAGCGCCCGAAGCAATTTGTCCACGTTCCAGCCTGTCGGAAGGAAGAGCGGCAGCATGACACTTGCCATGAACAGAACGGTGATCAGCGGAACGCCTCGAATGACCTCGATGAAGGTAACGCAGAGCATCCGGATGACCGGCATCTTCGAGCGGCGTCCCAGCGCAAGCAGAATGCCGACGGGTAGGGAGACGGCAATACCGACAAAGGACAGCACGAGCGTCACCATCAACCCGCCCCAGAGCGGAGTCTCCACCACTTCGAGGCCTAAGCCGCCGTGAAGAAGCCAGAAGGCGATAACCGGCAGGACGGCGAACAGAAGAATGGCGTTCAGCCCCTTGCGCGGCGCCGACGGGATCAACATCGGAACCAGCAGCAGAATGAACAGGATCCCGACGATCGCCGGCCTCCAACGCTCACCGAGCGGATAGCGGCCGAAGATAAACTGATCGTACTTGGCGCTGATGAAAGCCCAGCATGCGCCACTCCAGCCGTCAGGCTGGATGCCGCCCTGGATCGTTGTCGCGCAGAATGTGCGGTCCGGCCCGGACCATACGGCCTGGATGAACAGCCAGTTGACGAGATGCGGCACGGCCCATGCGATCAGCGCAAGAGCCAGAATCGTCAGGATCACGTCCTTCGGAGTTGCCAGGAGATTGCGACGTATCCAGGCGACGGCTCCCCTCTCGCCGGGGGGCGGCGGTTCGGCGGCAAGGATGGACGTTCTGACAAAGGGTTTATCGGCGACCGACATCTTATCTCTCCACCAGTGCCATCTTGGCATTGAACCAATTCATGAACAGCGACGTGAGAATACTCAAGCTGAGATAGACGATACCCCAGATGCACACGATCTCGATCGCTTGACCGCTCTGATTGAGGATCGTGCCACCGACGGCAACGAGATCCGAGAAACCGATCGCGATGGCGAGTGAGGAGTTCTTGGTCAGGTTCAGGTACTGGCTCGTCAGCGGCGGGATAATGATGCGCAGCGCCTGCGGCACCACGACAAGTCTCGTCACGCTCGACGGATGCAGCCCCAGCGCGCCGGCGGCCTCGGATTGTCCCTTTGCAACGCCGCGAATGCCGCCACGAACGATCTCGGCGATGAACGAGGCGGTATAGAAGGACAGAGCGAGAAACAGCGACATGAATTCGGGGCCGACGACGGAGCCGCCCGTGAGGTTGAATTTTCCGGCAACCGGAACGTCGAAGGTGAGCGGAAAGCCAGAGACGACGAAGACCAGCAATGGCAAGCCGACGATCAGCGCGATCGCCGTCCATACGGTGTGGAACGGCTGGCCGGTTGCGGCTTGGCGTTTGTGGGCCCAGCGCGCGATGATGATGGTCGCGACAATCGCAATCAGCAGGGCGATGCCGACCGCTATCATGCCTGTCTCGAAGATTGGCTTCGGGAAGGCTAGTCCTCTATTGTTGAGGTACATGCTGAACGGCAGCGCCACCGACTCGCGCGGCTGCGGCAAGACGGAGAGAACGCCGAGATACCAGAAAAAGATGACGAGCAGCGGCGGAATGTTGCGGAAAACCTCGACATAGACCGTGCAGAGCTTGGCAATCAGCCAATTGCGCGACAGCCGGCCGATCCCGATCAGGAAGCCGATGATGGTCGCCGTGAAAATACCGGTCACCGCCACCAGCAAGGTATTCAGAATGCCGACGACAAGTGCGCGCGCATAAGTCGAGTCACTTGAAAAGCCGATCAGCGACTGGCCGATTTCGAAACCGGCGCGACCGCGAAGAAAGCCGAAACCCGATGCCGTATTGCTGCGGGCAAGGTTCACGGCCGTGTTGTGGGCCACCCACCACACAAAGCCCACGAGAATAACAATTGTTAGAACCTGGAAAAATATGCTCCGGTATTTCGGGTCGTACATTGCCGACCGGAAACTCCAGCCGGTGCCATGCAAAGGTGTCGTATCCACAGCCTCATGCGTCATGCCGCGCCAATCCCCTTGTGCCCGTTTTCGGGCTTTCTTTTTGCTTTTTGGAAGATGGGAGGGCGGCTTGGCCGCCTTCCCGGGATTTCATGTCAAAGCTCGATTAACGAACCGGCGGTGCGTACTGGATGCCGCCCTTGTTCCAGAGAGCATTCAAGCCGCGTGCGATCTTGAGCGGGCTACCCTGGCCGATGTTGCGCTCGAAGATTTCGCCATAATTGCCGACGCCCTTGATGACGTTGGCGGCCCAATCATTGGTCAGGCCGAGATCAGTACCAATCTTGGTGTCGGTCTCGCTGCCGAGGAAGCGCTTGATATCCGGGTTCGGCGAGTTTTTCATCTCGTCGACATTTGCCTGGGTGATGCCGAACTCTTCGGCATTGATCAGCGCATAAGCTGTCCAGGAAACGATATCGAACCACTGATCATCACCCTGACGGACGGCCGGGCCAAGCGGCTCCTTGGAGATGATCTCGGGAAGGATGACGTGTTCGTCGGGATTTTTCAGCGTCAGACGCAACGAATAGAGACCGGATTGGTCGGTCGTGTAAACGTCGCAACGACCGGCGTCGTAGGCCGCGTTGACCTCAGGAAGATTTTCGAAGACGACCGGATTGTACTGCAGATTGTTCGTCTTGAAGTAATCGGCGAGGTTCAGCTCCGTGGTCGTGCCCGACTGCACGCAGATTGCGGCGCCGGAGAGTTCGAGAGCCGACTTCACATTCAGGCCCTTGCGAACCATGAACCCCTGGCCGTCATAATAGGTGACAGGACGGAAGTTGAAGCCGAGTGCGGTGTCGCGATTGATCGTCCAGGTCGTATTGCGCGAGAGGACGTCGATTTCGCCGGACTGCAGAGCGGTGAAGCGTTCCTTCGCATTTGTCGGCGTGTACTTGACCTTGGTGGGGTCGCCGAACACGGCCGAAGCGACGGCCTTGCAGAAGTCGACGTCGAAGCCGGCCCAATTGCCGGAAGCGTCAGGTGCGGCAAAGCCGGTAAGGCCGGTATTGACGCCGCACTGAACGAAACCCTTTGCCTTGACGTCTGAGAGAGTGGTGGCGGAGGCAGCCGAGGCGCCAACTGCCAAAACTGCTGCGCCGATGGCGGCGGACAGGAGCTTATTTTTCATTTTCCCAACCTTTTCCGTTGTCTTATCTTTTCTTGTGGAGAGTGCGTGCCGACAATCCGTGCCGCCTCCCCATTTGTCTCGACACCCTCCCGGCGCGAGTGACCCTATCACAGTCGCAAATGTCACTATGGTCAAGTGTCGCGCCTAATAATTGCGGCGAAATGCAACATTTTGGCAGATAGCGCTGCATTCATGGGCGGTTGGCTAGGAAATAGGCGTCCAGTTGCGGAAAAATAACGCGAAAAACGAAATTTCCATCATTTCAGACCGTCGCCTGCAACCGATCTTCAAGGGGTTGACCCGAAACGGCCGGGCGTCCAAAAGTCAGGTTTCGCGACCCCTCGCAAAGGCTATTCCCGACATGAAAGACAAAGACAGCTTGCTGCAGAATGCCGGCATCAACACCCGCCTGACCCATATTGGCAACGATCCTTTCGACTATCACGGCTTCATCAATCCGCCGGTCGTGCATGCCTCGACGGTGTTGTTTCCGAACGCCCGGGCGATGGAGACGCGCACGCAGAAATACACCTACGGAACGCGCGGCACCCCGACGACGGATGCGCTCTGCGAGGCGATCGACGCACTCGAAGGCTCGGCCGGAACGATCCTTGTGCCCTCGGGCCTTGCGGCCGTCACCATTCCGTTCCTAGGTTTCGTCGCGGCCGGCGATCATGCGCTGGTGGTCGATTCGGTCTATGGCCCGACGCGCCATTTCTGCGACACGATGCTGAAGCGCCTCGGCGTCGAGGTGGAATATTACGATCCGGCGATCGGCGCCGGCATCGAGACGCTGTTCCGGCCGAACACGAAGCTCGTTCACACCGAGGCTCCCGGCTCCAACACCTTCGAGATGCAGGATATTCCGGCGATCTCGGCGGTCGCGCACCGCCACGGCGCCGTCGTCATGATGGATAATACCTGGGCGACGCCGCTCTATTTCAGGCCGCTCGATCACGGCGTCGACATCTCGATCCATGCATCGACGAAATATCCGTCCGGCCATTCCGACATCCTGCTCGGAACGGTTTCGGCCAATGCCGAGCACTGGGAGCGGCTGAAGGAGGCAAACGGCGTGCTCGGCATCTGCGGCGCACCCGATGATGCCTATCAGATTCTGCGCGGATTGCGCACCATGGGCCTGCGCCTCGAGCGGCATTATGAAAGCGCGCTTGATATTGCGGAATGGCTGGAGGGCAGGGAGGATGTCGCCCGCGTGCTGCATCCGGCTCTGCCGAGTTTTCCCTCTCATCATCTCTGGAAGCGCGATTTCAAAGGCGCCAGCGGCATCTTTTCCTTCGTGCTGGCCGCCGACGGCCCCGAGAAATCAAGAGCAAAGGCGCATGCCTTCCTCGACGCCCTCAGGATTTTCGGTCTCGGCTATTCCTGGGGTGGCTTTGAAAGCCTCGCTCTGCATGCCTATCTCAACGATCGCAAGGTCGCCAAGGCGCCCACGGATGGTCCGGTCATCCGCCTGCAGATCGGCATCGAGGACGTGGTCGATCTGAAGGCCGATATCGAACGGGGTTTTGCGGCGGCAAGCGCGGTCTGATCAGACAAGCTTTGTCGTCGCTTGTGAAACCTCAAGGCAGATCTGCAGCCCGATAGCCGTAGATCCAGTCGAGATCGGCCGCCAGGCTTAGCGGCGGCTTGAGGCCGAGCACGAGATCGCGGCCGATCCGGATCGGCCCTTTCGCATGATAGGCGAACCGGTTGAAGGCGCCGCGCTGGCGAAGTCTCGCAATGCGTGGCGCCCGATGTCTTTCGAAGCGCGCCAGCGCTTCCGCCATGGGGCTATTCGAAAGAAACGCCGCCAGTTCGTAGGCGTCTTCGATCGCCATCGCCGCTCCCTGTCCGGCAAAAGGCATCATCGCGTGGGCGGCGTCGCCGATCAGCACCGTCTTTCGGCCGTCCTGCCATGTGCCTGATGTGGTTTCGAACAGCGGCCAGAACGTTAGCTTATTCTGTCTGTCGAGCAGCGAGACGATTGCGGCATTCCAGCCGGAAAGGCGTGCCCGCAGCTCGGCGCGCTGTTCGGCCGTCGGCTCGCTTTGCCAGGCCTGCGGCGCGGTATTGCCGGCGGTGATCGCCACCATGTTGAAGCTGCCGCTTTCTCTCAGCGGATAGCAGACGAGGTGCGCCGAGCCGCCGAGAAAAGCCGAAACGCTTGCCCTATCGAGGAAACCGGGCGCCTCATTTTCGGCAATGGTGAAGCGGTAGGCGATATTGCCGGAAAAGCGCGGCGAGGGGCTGCCCGAAATGGATTGCCGGAGCTTCGACCAGACGCCGTCGGCGCCGATCACGACGTCGGCCGCCCGCTCGAAAGGCGGTAGGGTCGCATCGATCCGCACGCCGAGGTGAAGCCGGCAGCGCGGATCGGCCGTAACCGCTGCCAAAAGGGCTTTCTGCAACGTAGTGCGGTGCAGAACGCCATAGGGAGCGCCCCAGCGTTCCCGCGCGAATATGCCGGCCGGCACCGCCGCGAGCTGGCGGAGCGACCCGCCCGATATCAGCCGGATCGCGTCCGGCTCGAGCCAGACCTTTGACAGTCCTTCAAGGATGCCGAGTTCGGCAAGGATGTGCGAAGCGTTCGGCGAAACCTGCAATCCAGCGCCGATTTCGGTGAGTTCGCCCGCCTGCTCGAAGATCTCCGAACTGATGCCCCGGCGCGAAAGCGCAAGGGCAGCGGTCAGCCCTGATATCCCGGCGCCGATGATGGCGGCATGTTCGACCGGCATTGTCCGTCCGATCCGAATCTGGACTGACTACGCCGCCTTCACGTGAAAAACGCAACCGGCCGGATTGGTTTGGCTGGGCTTGAGCGCGGAATTGAACCGATAGAGCGTCGAGCAGTAGGAACAGACCTTCTCGTTGTCGTCGCCCATGTCGATGAAGATATGCGGATGATCGAAGGGAGCCGAAGCGCCGGTGCACATGAATTCCTTGACGCCGACTTCGATAACGCGGTGACCGCCGTCGTTCTGGAAGTGGGGAATGTTGTGGCCGGCCATGTCGCTCTCCGAATGCTTTGAAATGTGCGCGAACCTTATAAGCCTTCGCCGCAAATGTGTAGAGCCAAAGCACTGCGCCAGGCACAGTTTTTGGCTTCACGATGAAAGGCCGCTCGATTATGGTCGCGCCAAAAAGGAAGGCCAGATGAACCTGAATACACCCACATTTTCAAGCTTCACCCATGACGGATTGCAGCTCGCCTTCTTCGATGAGGGCGATCCGGCCGGTGTGCCCGTGATGTTGATCCACGGCTTTGCCTCGACTGCAAACGTCAACTGGGTGCATCCGGGTTGGTTGAAGACGCTCGGTGATGCCGGCTTCCGGGTGATTGCCATGGACAATCGCGGCCACGGGGCAAGCGACAAGCCGCACGATGCCGAAGCCTATCGCCCATGGATCATGGCCGGCGATGCAATCGCGCTGCTCGACCATCTCGGCATCCCCGAGGCCAATGTCATGGGCTATTCGATGGGCGCGCGCATCTCCGTCTTTGCCGCGCTTGCCAATCCGCATCGCGTCCGTTCGCTGGTGCTCGGCGGCCTCGGCATCGGCATGACCGACGGCGTCGGCGACTGGGACCCTATTGCCGATGCGCTGCTGGCGCCCTCGCTGGAAGCGGTGACACATGCCCGCGGCCGCATGTTCCGCGCCTTCGCCGAGGAGACGAAGAGCGACCGGGTCGCTCTTGCCGATTGCATCCGCGGCTCGCGCGATCTCGTCGCCCGCTCCGATATGGCCAAGCTCGACATGCCGACGCTGATCGGCGTCGGCACCAAGGATGATATCGCCGGCTCGCCGCAGGAATTGGCGGCGCTGATGCAAAATGCCGAAGCGCTCGATATTCCGGGCCGCGATCATATGCTCGCCGTCGGCGACAGGGTTTTCAAGCAGGCGGTGCTGGCCTTCTATGCAAGGGTCGCCCATTGCTGACAACATCGTGATGCCGAAAAACCATGCTAAAAAACCATGGCGACGGCACCCATTTATGTTATTGCCGTTTTCCTCTATATATTGGCATTCCGAAAACGGCATTCCGGCTGGCAGCGAGGAGAGCGGCGATGGTCGCAAAGACTGACATTCGTGCTTTTGACACAGGCCATCCGCTGAAGGTGATGGATCCCATCTGGGACAGCCTGCGCGAGGAAGCCCGGCTCGCCGCCGAACGGGACCCGGTTCTCGCCGCCTTCCTCTATTCGACCGTGATCAACTACCATTCGCTCGAGGAATGCGTCATCCACCGCATCTGCGAACGTCTCGATCACCCCGACATGCAGGCGAACCTGCTTCGCCAGACTTTCGAGGAAATGCTCCTCGACTGGCCTGACTGGAGCTCCATCCTGCGCGTCGATATCCAGGCGATCTATGACCGCGATCCCGCATGCCTGCGCTTCATGGAAGCGGTGCTTTATTTCAAGGGCTTCCATGCGCTGCAGACACATCGTCTGGCCCATTGGCTGCTGAACCGCGGCCGGCGCGATTTTGCGCTCTATTTGCAGAGCCGCTCCTCCAGCGTCTTCCAGACCGACATCAATCCGGCCGCCCGTATCGGCAAGGGCATCTTCCTCGATCACGCCACCGGCCTCGTCGTCGGCGAGACGGCCGTCATCGGCGACAACGTCTCGATTCTGCACGGTGTCACACTCGGCGGCACCGGCAAGGAGGGTGCCGACCGCCATCCGAAGATCGGCTCCGGCGTCATGATCGGCGCCGGTGCGAAGATCCTCGGCAATATCGAGATCGGCTACTGCTCACGCGTCGCCGCCGGCTCCGTCGTCCTGAAGGCGGTGCCGCCCAAAAAGACAGTCGCGGGTGTGCCGGCCAAGGTCGTCGGCGAGGCCGGTTGTTCCGAGCCGTCGCGCAACATGGACCAGGTGATCGGCGCCGACATCTGAGCGCCCGTTGGAAACAAGGATAGGAAAAGTCGGCGGGATCCGAGCGGGGAGAGCCATGAGCAAACGGCAACCTTGCCTTTACACCGCTGCATTTCCTGTGCAAGAAGCGGCCAATCAAGACCGCTTACGGAGATGACAGAGTGAAGCCAGAAGAAATCAAGAAGCTCGACGCCTATTTCAAGCGCATGTTCAATCCGCAGATGATCGTCAAGGCGCGTCCGCGCAAGGATGATTCTGCGGAAGTCTATCTCGGCGAAGAATTTCTGGGTGTCGTCTATATCGATGACGAGGACGGCGACCGCTCCTACAACTTTTCGATGGCGATCCTCGACGTCGATCTCTGATCGCGTTCGAAAGCTTCAAAAGGACCGAACGGCGCGATCCGTTCGGTCCTTTTTTCGTTTTTTCGATTCGCAACGAGAATTTATTCAAAACTTCCGGTTGCGGCATTCTGATATATTTTAGCAAAATCAATTAAAGACGTACGTGCCCCGGCGCGCTGCCTTTGTTATCTTTTTGTAATGCAACCGTTGGATGTTTTGCAGCGCACAAGACTACTTGACTATTTGTGCATTGCAGCTACCCTGCGGCCACCAACAGCCCAACGGAGGATGGCTCATGTTCAACTTTGAAGACGCCAACAAGAAGAGCAAGGAAGCCGTCGACACGGCCCTGAAGACCTATACCGACACGTCCAAGGGCTTTCAGGCAATCGCCACCGAAGCCACTGAATATTCGAAGAAATCTTTTCAGGACGCGGTGACGCATTTCGAAACGCTGGCCGGCGTCAAGAGCTTCGAGGCCGCCTTCGAGCTGCAGACGAGCTACGTCAAGGCGTATTTTGAAGGCTTTGTCTCCGAGACGACGAAGCTCAGTGAGATGTATGCCGATCTCGCCAAATCAGCCTACAAGCCCTATGAGGCACCGATCGCCGCTGCGGTCGTCAAGACCGCAAAGTCGGTGTCGGCGGCGACGCCTGCTGCTGCTTGAACTGATTTCAAAGGCGCAACCTGCGCTACATATTGAAAAATGAAGACCGGCTACGCATCTGTAGCCGGTCTTTTTGTTTCCACTTTCGCTGCAGCGCCCGCATGGGATCGACCGGGGACTTTTTTGGTCTTTCCCGTGCATGCCGGCCATTTCTTGATTGCAGTGTCTGACAGGGGGCTTAAAATCAGCCTATTATGAACTAAGTTAGTGTTTCAGATATTCGGCGGGAAAAGCACCCTCCCATGCTCCGCTGGATTGCTTGAGGAATGAATGACAATGATCGCAAAGCCGATCCGGATGCAGAACGACAGCGAAAGGAACGGGGACAACGCAAATCGAACCTCGGTCATCACGCGCACCAAGCCGAAGACCAAGAAGCCCAATCTTTATCGTGTGCTGCTTTTGAATGACGACTACACTCCCATGGAATTCGTCATTCATATTCTGGAGCGTTTTTTTCAGAAGGATCGTGAAAGTGCCACCCGCATCATGCTCCATGTCCATAACCACGGCGTCGGCGAATGCGGAATATTCACATACGAGGTAGCGGAAACGAAGGTCAGCCAGGTGATGGACTTCGCCCGGCAGCACCAGCATCCGCTGCAATGCGTCATGGAAAAGAAGTGAGGATCTGAACGTGCCAACATTTTCGCCTAGTTTAGAGAAGGCGCTCCATCAGGCACTGACCTTTGCCAACGAGCGGCACCACGAATATGCGACGCTCGAGCATCTGCTGCTCGCCCTGATCGACGATGCCGATGCGGCCGCGGTCATGGGTGCCTGCAATGTCGATCTCGACGCGCTGCGCAAGACGCTCGTCGAATATGTCGACAACGAACTTTCCAACCTGATCACCGGTTATGACGAGGATTCGAAGCCGACCTCCGGCTTCCAGCGCGTCATCCAGCGTGCCGTCATCCACGTGCAATCGTCCGGCCGCGAAGAGGTGACCGGCGCCAACGTGCTCGTCGCGATCTTCGCCGAGCGCGAGAGCCATGCCGCCTATTTCCTGCAGGAGCAGGAAATGACCCGCTACGACGCCGTCAACTATATCTCCCACGGCATCGGCAAGCGGCCGGGCGCTTCGGATGTGCGTCCCCCGCGCGGTGCTGAGGACGAAGCCGAAAGCAGCAAGCCGACGGCGCGCGGCGGCGAGGAAGAAGGCGGCCCCAAGAAGCAGCAGGATGCGCTCAAGGCCTATTGCGTCAATCTCAACGAGAAGGCCAAGGGCGGCAAGATCGATCCGCTGATCGGCCGTCACGCCGAGGTCAGCCGCACGATCCAGATCCTGTGCCGCCGTTCGAAGAACAATCCGCTCTATGTCGGTGATCCCGGCGTCGGCAAGACGGCGATCGCCGAAGGCCTTGCCAAGCGCATCGTCGAAGGCAAGGTTCCCGAAGCGCTCGCCGATGCGACGATCTTCTCGCTCGACATGGGCACGCTGCTCGCCGGCACGCGCTATCGCGGCGACTTCGAGGAGCGCCTGAAGCAGGTCGTCAAGGAACTGGAAGAATATCCGGGCGCCGTGCTCTTCATCGACGAGATCCACACGGTGATCGGCGCCGGCGCCACCTCGGGCGGCGCGATGGATGCATCGAACCTCCTGAAGCCGGCCCTGTCATCGGGCGCGATTCGCTGCATCGGTTCGACCACCTACAAGGAATACCGCCAGTTCTTCGAGAAGGACCGGGCGCTGGTCCGTCGCTTCCAGAAGATCGACGTCAGCGAGCCGTCGATCGAGGATGCGATCGAGATCATGAAGGGCCTGAAGCCCTATTTCGAAGAGTATCACCACCTGCGTTATTCGAACGACGCCATCAAGTCGGCCGTCGAATTGTCGGCCCGCTACATCTCCGACCGCAAGCTGCCCGACAAGGCGATCGACGTGATCGACGAAACCGGTGCGGCCCAGATGCTGCTGCCGCCGTCCAAGCGCCGCAAGCTGATCACCGAAAAGGAGATCGAGGCAACGGTCGCCACGATGGCGCGCATTCCGCCGAAGACCGTCTCCAAGGACGACGAAGCCGTGCTCGCCAATCTCGAGCAGGAACTGCGTTCGGTGGTCTACGGCCAGGACATAGCCATCGAAGCCCTTTCGACCTCGATCAAGCTGGCGCGTGCGGGTCTTCGCGAGCCGAACAAGCCGATCGGCGCCTATGTCTTCTCCGGTCCGACCGGCGTCGGCAAGACCGAGGTGGCAAAGCAGCTGGCATCGTCGCTCGGCGTCGAACTGCTGCGCTTCGACATGTCGGAGTATATGGAGCGGCACACGGTTTCGCGTCTGCTCGGCGCACCTCCCGGCTATGTCGGCTTCGACCAGGGCGGTCTTCTGACTGATGGCGTCGACCAGCACCCGCATTGCGTGGTCCTGCTCGACGAAATCGAGAAGGCGCATCCCGACATCTACAATATCCTGCTGCAGGTCATGGACCACGGCACGCTGACCGACCACAACGGCAAGAAGATCGACTTCCGCAACGTCATCCTGATCATGACGACCAATGCGGGTGCGTCGGAAATGGCCAAGGCGGCGATCGGCTTCGGCTCGTCCAAACGCACCGGCGAGGACGAGGAGGCGCTGACCCGCCTGTTCACGCCGGAATTCCGCAACCGTCTCGACGCGATCATTCCTTTCGCGGCGTTGCCGACGGCCGTCATCCACAAGGTCGTGCAGAAGTTCATCATGCAGCTGGAGGCCCAGCTTTCCGAAAGGAACGTCACCTTCGACCTGCACGAGGATGCAATCGCCTGGCTGGCGGAAAAGGGTTACGACGAGAAGATGGGCGCCCGCCCGCTTGCTCGCGTCATTCAGGATACGATCAAGAAGCCGCTCGCCAACGAAATCCTCTTCGGCAAGCTGAAGAAGGGCGGCGTCGTCAACGTCACTGTCGGCCCGAAGGAAGACGGCAAGCCCGGCATCGTGCTCGAAGCCATTTCGGAAACGGCGCCGATCAAGCCGAAGCCCGAAGCCGAGGTCGTGCATCCCGAAGGCGATGATGGGGATGACGGCGAGCTGAAGACGAAGGCGGCCCGCAAGACCCGCGCCAAAGCAGTGCCGCAGGCCGAGCCTGAGGTTCGCGACGCCCCGAAGAAGGGAAGCGCGGTTCCGAAGGTTCCACGCAAGAAGTAAGATACCGTCACCGAATTGGAAAAGGCCGCGTCACTGCGGCCTTTTTCGTTTTCGGATCTGCATGCGCCCTTTTCAGAGCCTGGTGTAGTCGATCTCGAGAAAATCGGCGACCTCGGGCACCCAGCGGTCGCGCACGAAGGCGACATGCAGGGGATGGAGGTTGTACGTGTCGTAGCCAGCCTGATCGTCGAATTCCATCGAAAAGCCGAAGGCAAAAGCATTCTTTGGACTCGTCTGCCGAAGCTGCTCGAAATTCCGCACGCTCGGGATATTGGCAAGCACCAGCGCGTCGGCGAGGAACGACGTTTCTTCAGCCGAGCCGGCTTCGTGCTTCAGGCGGAATGCGACAGTATGGCGGATCATGATTTTGTTCCAAATGATTGTCCGGATTGAATTCTCTGAAATCGACGGGTGTTGACCCTACGCCAGTGCGGCCCTGATCTTTTCGGCATTGGCGGCAAGCACGGCACCGTCCTCCATCTTGCCGGAATGCGGCTTCAGCGCCGCGCCCTCATGCCGCGGGATGACGTGGAAATGCAGATGGAACACCGTTTGCCCGGCGGCCGGCTCGTTGAACTGGGCGATGAACACGCCATCGGCTTCGAAGACGTCCTTCACCGCATTGGCGATCTTCTGGACGACAGTAATTGCGTGGGTGAGGGTGGCTGGATCGGCATCGAGGAGATTGCGGGACGGCGCCTTGGGAAGGACGAGCACATGGCCCGGCGCCTGCGGCATCACATCCATGAAGGCGACGGTATGCTCGTCCTCGTAAACCCGGTGCGAGGGGATTTCGCCGCGGAGGATCTTGGCGAATATGTTGTTGTCGTCATAGGCGGCCGGGCTGGTCATCACGAAATCTCCTCAGTTCATGGTTGATCGGGTAACGCGGCCGGTGCGGCGGCGTCAATCCTCCTGCAGGCGCTCACCCTTGCGGAAAGGACTGTGTTCCGTCAGCAGTTCGCTCATCTGTTCGACATCGGCGCGCTCGCGCGCGAGATAGTCGCCGATCGCCCGGCGAAGGCCGGCATGCGCGACATAATGGGCGGAATGCGTCGTCACCGGCAGGTAACCGCGGGCAAGCTTGTGTTCGCCCTGCGCGCCAGCCTCGACCCGTTTCAACCCTTTCGAAAGGGCGAAGTCGATCGCCTGGTGATAGCAGACCTCGAAATGCAGGAAGGGATGATCCTCGATGCAGCCCCAGTGACGGCCGTAGAGCGTGTCGCCACCGATGAAGTTGATCGCGCCGGCGACATAGCGCCCGTCGCGCTTGGCCATGACGAGCAGGATGTCGTCGGCCATGCGTTCGCCGATCAACGAATAGAACTTACGGGTGAGGTAGGGCCGGCCCCACTTGCGCCCGCCGGTATCCATGTAAAACTTGAAGAACTGGTCCCAGATGCGTTCCGTCAGGTCGCGGCCGGTCAGCCAGTCGATGCTGATACCGTTTTCGAGTGCGGCGCGGCGCTCTTTGCGCAACGCCTTGCGTTTGCGCGAGGCAAGCGTTTCGAGAAATTCCTCGTGATTGGCATAGCCGTAGTTGATGAAATGGAACTGCTGGTCGGTGCGGTGCAGATAGCCGTCCATCTCGAAGACGCCGATCTCTTCGTCCGGCACGAAGGTGATATGGGCCGAAGAGATGCCGAGCCGGCGCACCACCTCCTTCAGGCCTTCGGCGATCGCGCTCTGGATCGGCAGCCGCTGCAGCCCCTCGGCGACAAGAAGCCGCGGGCCTGTCGCCGGCGTGAACGGGATCGAGCACTGAAGTTTGGGGTAATAATGCCCGCCGGCCCGCTCGAAGGCGTCGGCCCAGCCATGGTCGAAGACATATTCGCCCTGGCTGTGATTCTTGAGATAGCCGGGCAGGGCGCCGATCAACTCGCCGCGCCCGGTCTCGAGCAGCAGATGGTGGCCGAGCCATCCGGTCTCGGCGTCGGCCGAGCCAGATTCCTCCAGAGACGATAAAAAGGCGTGCGAAACGAAAGGGTTGTAGGCAATCGTAGCACAAGTCTTCGATGCCCCGGAAAGCCTGGACCAACTCTCCGGGGAAATCGCGGTGAAGGAGCGTTCTACGCGAATGGATAATTCATCAGTCATGGGACAAATGCGAAACCTGTGGGAGGATAGTCTCGGCTCTGCCTTACAGCGCCGCGCGTCTTCAGACGCGCAAAGGATGCTGTAACACTTTGAGTTCCTGCATAATTTTTTCCTGAAGTCGATCCGATTAAGGAATTATGCAGCAGTCTGTGCATGATCTTGGCCAAAAAGCGAGCGTCAAGCAGCCACACGCGGATCGAAGCCTTCGAAGGTCATCTGGTCTGCGTTTGCGAATGTAAGCCGGCGCGCCTCTTCGTCACGCACCGTCCAGGTGATGATAGGAATGCCCTTTTCGCGTTCGCTGGTGATAAAGGGGTTCGGCAGGTCGCCATAGTGATAAGAGATGAAATCGAGACCGATCTCCATCGCCTTCGCATGTGTCTTGAACGCCTCCGGCGTGTTGCCGTCGGCCGTCAGCCCGAGCGGGTAGGGTGAGCCAAGCGCCCTCAGATCGCGCAGCAGCCAGTGGTCAAAACTCATCAGCGCCACCTTGCCCTCATAGCCTTCGAGCACCTCGAGAACAGCTTCGGCGAAACCTTCGTCGTCGGCCTCGCGCCCCTTGAGCTCCAGCACCAGCGGCACCTTGCCCTCGACGAGGTCGAGGAGTTGGCGCAACGTCGGCACCTTGTCGCTGGTGCCGCCAACGGCGATCAGTCCGAGTTCCCGAGAGGTGCGCTCGCGGATGTCGCCGTGGAGGTTGCACAGGCGCTGCAGATCCTCGTCGTGAAATATGACCGGCACGCCGTCGGAGGCGTAATGCAGGTCGCATTCGATCGCAAAGCCCGCTTCGACGGCGCGCGAGAAAGCCGAAAGCGTGTTTTCCCAGACCTGCGTGTTGAGGTCGTGATAGCCGCGATGGGCAACCGGCAGGTCCCTGATCCAGCCAACATTGGTCATTCTGCGATTTCCATGATAGCGTCTATCTCGACGGCGGCATTCAGCGGCAGGGCCGCCATGCCAACGGCGGCACGCGCATGTTTGCCGGCTTCGCCAAGCACGCCGGCAATCAGGTTCGAAGCGCCGTTGATGACGAGATGCTGCTCGACGAAGTCGGGCGCCGAGGCGACGAAGCCGTTCAGCTTGATGACGCGCCGGATACGGCCGAGTTCGCCGCCAAGTGCCGCCTTCGCCTGGGCAAGGATGTTGATGGCGCAGAGTTCGGCGCCGCGCTGGCCCGTTGCTACGTCGACGGTCTTGCCGAGATGGCCCGAGACAGTGACCTTGCCGCCTTCGAGCGGCAGCTGACCGGAGATGTAGAGAAGATTGCCGCTGATGACATAGGGAACGTAATTTGCAGCAGGTGCTGCAGCTTCGGGCAGGGTTATCCCCATCTCAATCAGGCGCGCTGCAATTTCATCGGACATTTTCGTCTCCGCTTTTGTTGTCAATTCTTCAAAAATTATGCATCAAGACTAGAATCTTTAATATGACAGTTTCGAGCCTCGATTTGGCCGAAAGCGTTCTTATAACATCGCGACCGAGTCCAACAGGAGTTAATGAATGTTCCGATCGAGTCTTGTCGCTCTGCTTTTCGCCAGCGTTTCCGCCAATGCATGGGCGGCTGCGCCCGCGGTTAGCGCTGCGATCGCGACCGGCCTCGTCGCCCATCGCGCGGTCTACGATCTGGAACTGAAGGACGCTTCGGACCGCTCCGGCATCGCCGCCATGTACGGTCGCATGGTCTATGAATTCGACGGCAGCTATTGCCAGGGCTTCACCACCAACTTCCGCTTCGTGACGCAGATCGACACCGGCGACAGCGTGCGTGTCAGCGACCAGCAGACGAAGACCTTCGAGAACCTGAAGGACGGCAAGTTCACCTTCGACACCAAATCCTTCACCGACGAGCAGCTCGATAAAGAGGTCAACGGTGCGGCTCAGGACCAGCCTGATGGTGTCAAGGTAGATCTCAAGCAGCCGGCGAGCCGCGAGCTGCAGCTTTTAGAAAGCCGCTTTCCCACGGAACATATGCTCGATGTGATCCAGCACGCCAAGGACGGCAAGCGCTTCTTCGAGGCGCGCGTCTTCGACGGTTCCGATGACGGTGACAAATCGCTGGCGACGACTACGATCGTCGGCAAGCAGGAGACACCGATCGCCGAGGAAGCCGATGCCGGCAATGCCGGCGCCTTCTCCAAGACGGCCTTCTGGCCGGTGACGATCGCCTATTTCAACGAGAGTGCGAAATCGGATGCTTTGCCGGTCTACCGCATGTCCTTCAAGCTCTATGAGAACGGCATCACCCGCGACCTGACGATGGATTACGGCGATTTCGTCCTGACCGGCAAGCTCGCCAAGCTGGAGTTGCTCGACCGCAAGGCCGAGGTTTGCAAGTAGGCCTCGTTGCCTTCCGCAGCCCCTGAGACTGATATTCATCCTGTCGATGTTGCTGCCGACGCTGGCAGGCTGAGTGCGGCATTCCAAGGGCAGGCAGTCGCCTTTGTCTCTTTTATTGAGATCCACGCGCCGTGGCCGGTGCGTGAGCCAGGTTTTTTCGGCATAAGCCTTGCTTTTGCGCCAAATCGAATGTATGGGCACCCGCATTCCACACGTAAGGCATGGGATCGTCCGGGAGAAATCCGGACTGTTCCGCCCGGTGGCATTCTCGAAGAGGATGCTGTTCGCCTTGCGGAGGTTCAACCGGAAAAGGAGTAACAAGGCATGGCATTGCCTGATTTTTCTATGCGTCAGCTTCTTGAAGCAGGCGTCCACTTCGGCCACCAGACGCATCGCTGGAACCCGAAGATGAAGCCGTACATCTTCGGCGATCGCAACAACATTCACATCATCGATCTGGCCCAGACCGTTCCGATGCTGTCGCGCGCCCTTCAGGTCGTCAGCGACACCGTTGCCCGCGGCGGCCGTGTTCTCTTCGTCGGCACCAAGCGCCAGGCGTCTGAGATCATTGCCGACAGCGCCAAGCGCTCGGCCCAGTACTACGTCAACTCGCGCTGGCTCGGCGGCATGATGACGAACTGGAAGACCATCTCCAACTCGATCCAGCGTCTGCGCAAGCTCGACGAGATCCTGAACGGCGAAGCCCAGGGCTTCACCAAGAAGGAACGCCTGAACCTCGAGCGCGAACGTGAGAAGCTGGACAAGGCTCTTGGCGGTATCCGCGATATGGGCGGCACGCCCGACCTGATGTTCATCATCGACACCAACAAGGAAAAGATCGCGATCGACGAAGCCAAGCGCCTCGGCATCCCGGTTGTCGCCATCATCGATTCGAACTGCGATCCGGACCTGATCGACTATCCGATCCCGGGTAACGACGACGCATCGCGCGCCATCGCTCTTTACTGCGAGCTTATCTCCCGCGCCGCCATCGACGGCATCGCGCGTCAGCAGGGCTCTTCCGGCCGCGATCTCGGCGCATCCTCCGAAGTTCCGGTCGAGCCGGCTCTCGAGGAAGCAGCCGAAGGCTGATGAAAGCGGGCGGATCGAAAAGGTCCGCCAATGCTTACAGAGACTGGGAAAGGCCGCTCGCGACTCATCGAAGTTCGGCGGCCTTGCCTGTTTCAAGGGGAGGGCGTCAGGCTCTCCGTCCGATAAGTTTCGTTATGACGCGTCTTCATCACGCTGTCATACATACAGGTACATTTCGTGCCTCAATCCGGTGCCGAGCCGCGCTTTGCGGCCCACCGTATGAACCGATAAGAGGAAGCTAATGAGCGAGATTACGGCTGCAATGGTGAAGGAACTGCGCGAAAAGACCGGCGCAGGCATGATGGACTGCAAGAAGGCTCTTGCTGAAACCGGTGGCGACATGGAAGCGGCGATCGACTGGCTGCGCGCCAAGGGCATCGCCAAGGCCGACAAGAAGTCCGGCCGCACCGCTGCCGAAGGCCTCATCGGCGTTGCGAGCCAGGGCACCAAGGCCGTCGTCGTCGAAGTCAATTCCGAGACCGACTTCGTCGCCCGTAACGATGCCTTCCAGGAACTCGTCCGCGGCATCGCCAAGGTCGCCGCCTCGACCGACGGAACCGTCGATGCCGTTGCCGCTGCGACCTACCCGGCATCCGGCAAGTCCGTGTCCGACACGATCAAGGATGCGATCGCAACGATCGGCGAGAACATGAACCTGCGCCGTTCGGTCGCTCTCTCGGTCGAAGACGGCGTCGTCGCCACCTATATCCACAATGCTGTTTCCGACGGCCTCGGCAAGCTCGGCGTTCTCGTCGCGCTGAAGTCGACCGGTGACAAGGATGCCCTGAACGCCATCGGCCGTCAGGTCGCCATGCACATCGCCGCCACCGCGCCGCTGGCAATCCGCCCGGAAGAAGTCGATGCCGCTGTCGCCGAGCGCGAGCGCAACGTCTTCATCGAGCAGTCGCGCGCTTCCGGCAAGCCGGACAATATCATCGAGAAGATGGTCGACGGCCGCATGCGAAAGTTCTTCGAGGAAGTCGCCCTTCTCTCGCAGGCTTTCGTCATCAATCCGGATCTGACGGTCGCTGCCGCCATCAAGGAAGCTGAAAAGGCCGTCGGCGCGCCGATCGAAGTCGCAGGCATGGCCCGTCTTCTGCTCGGCGAAGGCGTCGAGAAGGAAGAGACCGACTTCGCGGCCGAAGTCGCGGCTGCCGTCAAGGGTTGATCTTCCAGCCATAATTGGGAAAACACGAAGGGCATCGCGTGACAACGCGGTGCCCTTCGTGTATCGGGCATTCACGGCAATTTACGAGGAGCCAAGATGTCTTTAGAGCCTGTCTATAAACGCGTTCTACTCAAGGCCTCCGGCGAAGCGCTCATGGGTGGCCAGGGTTTCGGGATCGATGTGACTGTGGCGGACCGCATCGCATCCGACATCGCCGAGGCACGGCATATGGGCGTGGAAGTCGGCGTCGTCGTCGGTGGCGGCAATATCTTCCGCGGTGTCGCGGTAGCGTCCAAGGGCGGCGACCGGGTCACCGGCGACCATATGGGCATGCTCGGCACCATCATCAATGCGCTGGCGCTGGCGACCTCGCTGCGCAAGTTGAATATCGATACGGTGGTGCTTTCGGCCATCTCCATGCCCGAGATCTGCGAGAGCTTTTCGCAGCGCGCGACCCTTTATCATCTGTCGATGGGACGCGTGGTGATTTTTGCCGGCGGCACCGGCAACCCCTTCTTCACCACCGATTCCGCCGCAGCACTTCGCGCCGCCGAAATGGGTGCGGAAGCGATCTTCAAGGGCACGCAGGTCGACGGCATCTACACCGCCGACCCGAAGAAATATCCTGATGCGACCCGCCTCGACCGGCTGACGCACCAGGAAGTGCTGGACAGGGGGCTGGCGGTGATGGACGTTGCCGCCGTGGCGCTGGCCAGAGAAAATTCCATTCCGATCATCGTCTTCTCGATCCACGAGAAGGGTGGTTTTGCTGAAATCTTGACGGGCGGTGGCCTCAAGACCATCGTCTCCGACAACTGATAAAGCTGCGCCGCGGTTTCGGCGCAGCCCTCGCTAGAACATGATGATTTTAGGCCCGTTTGGCCTGAAAGCTGAATCATGTTCTACATTAAATAGTAAGAGCATGATGTCGCCCGAAAACCGCTGACACTTTTCGGCATCATGCTCTGGACGGGAGCATCGACATGAGTGAAGGTATCGACATCAAGGAACTGAAGCGCCGCATGGACGGCGCGATTTCCGTATTCAAGGGCGACATCGCATCGCTGCGCACCGGCCGTGCTTCGGCCAACATTCTCGACCCGGTCACGGTCGAGGCCTATGGTTCGCGCATGCCGCTGAACCAGGTCGCCAACATCACCGTGCCTGAGCCGCGCATGCTGTCGGTTTCCGTCTGGGACAAGTCGATGGTCAGCGCCGTCGAGCGCGGCATCCGAGAATCCAATCTCGGCCTCAACCCGATCATCGACGGCCAGAACCTGCGCATTCCGCTGCCGGAGCTGAACGAGGAGCGCCGCAAGTCGCTCGTCAAGGTGGCGCACGACTATGCCGAAAAGAGCAAAGTGGCGATTCGCCATGTCCGCCGCGACGGCATGGACGGCCTTAAGAAAGCCGAAAAGGACGGCGTAATCGGCCAGGACGAGAGCCGGGCGCAGTCGGAACGTGTACAGAAGATGACGGACGAGACGATTTCCGAAATCGACCGCTTGCTTGGCGAGAAGGAAAAGGAAATCATGCAGGTCTAGTGGATCTGTGCCTTTGCCTGGAAAGACCGGACGGGAAATGTCGGAATCTGTATTTGTGACTGTGCCAGAGCATGTTGCCATCATCATGGACGGCAATGGCCGTTGGGCCAAGCAACGTGGCCTGCCGCGCACGATGGGCCATCGCAAGGGCGTCGAGGCGGTGCGTGAGACAGTCCGCGCCGCTGGTGCGGCCGGCATAAAATATCTGACCCTCTTTGCCTTCTCCTCGGAGAACTGGCGCCGGCCCGAAGCAGAGGTCTCCGATCTGCTCGGCCTGCTCAAGGCTTTTATCCGGCGCGACCTCGCCGAGCTTCATCGCCAGAACGTGCGGATCAAGGTGATCGGCGACCGCGACAGCCTGCGCAGCGACATTCTCGGCCTGCTGCTGGAGGCGGAGGAGACGACCAAGGACAACACGTCGCTGACGCTCGTCATCGCCTTCAACTATGGTTCGCGCGACGAGATCGCCCGCGCCGTCGTCAGCCTCGCCCGGGATGTCGAAGCCGGCCGCCTGAGAGCGCAGGATATTACGCCCGCCCTGATCAACGCCCGTCTCGATACGGCCGGCATCCCCGATCCGGATCTCATCATCCGCACCAGCGGCGAGGAGCGGCTTTCCAACTTCCTCCTCTGGCAGGCCGCCTATTCGGAATTCATCTTCCTTCCGGAATATTGGCCGGATTTCAGCCCCGAGATCTTCCGCTCGGCGCTCGATACATTCGCCTCTCGTGACCGGCGCTTCGGCGGCCTGTCGTCGCAGGCGGCCGCGGTCGGCACCTGATGCAGAGGGAATTGAAGCTCCGCATCGTTTCAGGACTGATTCTTGCGGCCATCGTTCTTGCCGCCACCTGGTATGGTGGCCTTGCCTTCCGTATCCTGGCGGTCGTGATCGGCCTGCTGATCTATTATGAATGGTCGAAAATGACAGGCATCGCGCGGGATTGGGTCGCCAATGCCGTCGGCTGGATCGGCGAGGCGGCGATTGCCTTTCTCGTGCTTGTCGGCAATTTCGAATTCGCCGCCGGCATGCTGGCCGGCGTCACCGCCGTCGGCATCGCCCTGATCATCCTGCAGGGCACGAGCCGCTGGTTGCCAGTGGGCCTGTTTTATGCCGGCGCCACCGGCCTGTCGCTTGCCGCGATCAGAAGCGATGACGGGCTTGGCCTTTACGCCATGCTCTTCGTCTTTGCTGTCGTCTGGGCAACCGATATCCTTGCCTATTTCGTCGGCAGGGCGCTCGGCGGGCCAAAGCTTGCCCCTTCGATCTCGCCCGGAAAGACCTGGTCGGGCGCAATCGGCGGCGCCGTTTCGGCGGTCGTAGCCGGCGTCGTTCTCGTCCATTTTCTCCTTCCGGGCGCTGAAATCATCGCCGCCGGCGTGGCATTGGTTCTCTCGGTTTGCAGCCAGTCGGGCGATCTTTTCGAATCGTTCATCAAGCGAAAATTCGGCGTCAAGGATTCGAGCCGTCTCATTCCGGGTCATGGCGGCGTCATGGACCGTGTCGACGGACTGATTTTCGCCTGTTTTTCGGCGTTCTTGCTTGCTGGGCTTTTTTCCCTGATAAAGGGGGCCGGAATGACGTCGCTTGGTGCGGCATTGTTCGGACTCTGACAACGCGGCAGTCTGACGGAAGGGACTCATGGAAACGATGAGCGGCATATACGCATTTCTGATGGGGAACATCGTTACCTTCATCCTCGTGCTGTCACTGCTCGTCTTTGTGCATGAGATGGGCCATTACCTCGTCGGGCGCTGGAGCGGCATTCGCATCCTTGCCTTTTCCGTCGGCTTCGGTCCGGAGATCTTCGGCTTCACCGACCGCCACGGGACACGCTGGAAGATTGCGGTAATCCCGCTTGGCGGCTACGTCCGGTTCTTCGGCGATGAGGATGCCTCGAGCAAGCCCGACACCGACAAGATCGCCGCCATGTCCGAGGAGGACAGGGCGCGCTCCTTTGCCGGCGCCAAGCTGTGGAAACGCGCTGCAACCGTCGCGGCTGGCCCGATCGCCAATTTTCTGCTGGCGATCGCCATCTTCACCATTCTTTTCTCGGTCTATGGCCGCACGATCGCCGATCCCGTCGTTGCCGAGGTCAAGCCAGACGGCGCAGCCGCTGCCGCCGGCATCCTTCCAGGCGATCTGCTGGTCGCCATCGACGGCGGCAAGGTCGAGACCTTCGACGACGTGCGCCGCTATGTCGGCATCCGCCCGAGCCAGAAGATCGTCGTGACGATCGAGCGCGCCGGCCAGAAGCTCGATGTGCCGATGGTGCCGCAGCGCGTAGACCAGACCGACCAGTTCGGCAACAAGGTCGAGCTCGGCCAGATCGGCATCGTCACCAGCCGGGAGGCCGGCAACTTCCGTCTGAAGACCTACACGCCGCTGGAGTCGTTGCGCGAGGCTGTGATTGAGACCCGTGACATTGTCACCGGCACCTTCAAATATATCGGCAACATCTTCAGCGGAACGATGCGCGCCGATCAATTGGGCGGGCCGATCCGCGTGGCGCAAGCTTCGGGCCAGATGGCGTCGCTTGGAATAGGCGCAGTGTTGCAGCTTGCGGCGGTGCTTTCTATTTCGATAGGCTTGCTTAACCTGATGCCGGTTCCGGTACTTGATGGCGGCCACCTGATGTTCTATGCGGTGGAAGCGGTGAGGGGGAAACCGCTCGGCTCTTCGGCCCAGGAAATTGCATTTCGCATCGGCCTGGCGATGATACTGACATTGATGGTTTTCACGACCTGGAACGACATTGGCTCGTTAAGAGGGTAAACGAGCAAGGCGAGGCTAATTACTATTTATTTACGATGTTTCAAGGCTGTAGTGGCGAATGGGTCACGCTTGCAAATGAAGTAAACAGAAATTAACGACCTGCCTTGCTTGTATGTCAAAAGCGGGTAAAACGACACACGTGACCGGAATCGGGGTTTCCTGAAGCCGGGGACGAGGGAAACAAAAGGTAATGGGTGAAATGAAGGCTGGTTCAAAGTTTTTGAACGCAGTATCGGCGGTTGCGCTGTCTGCTAGTGTTGTTGCTTCGGGCGCAGGTGCTTTGACGTTCGTTTCCGCTACGGCCGCTGAGGCCGCGGTTATCCAGCGCATCGATGTGCGCGGCGCAAGCCGTGTCGGCGCGGAAGCCGTTCGGTCGAACCTCACCATCGCTCCCGGAAAGAGTTTTTCGAACAGCGATATCGATGCCTCGGTCAAGCAGCTCTACGGCACGGGTTACTTCTCCGACGTCAAGATCTCGGTTTCCGGAAGCACGCTGGTTGTCAACGTTCAGGAAGCCCAGCTGGTCAATCAGGTCGTCTTCAACGGCAACCGCAAGATCAAGGACGACAAGCTCGCGACGATCGTCCAGACCCACGCTGCCGGTCCCTACAGCGACACCCAGATCCAGGCCGACATTCAGTCGATCAAGGAAGCTTACGCTGCCACCGGCCGCAGCGAGGTCGAAGTCACGACGCAGGTGGTGCCGCTCGGCGAAGGCCGTGTCAACCTCGCCTTCGTCATCAACGAGGGCGACCGCACCAAGATCGATTCGATCAACTTCGTCGGTAACAATGCCTACAGCGCCGGCCGCCTGGCTGCCGTCATCGCCACCAAGCGTTCGAACTTCCTGTCGTTCCTGACTCGCAAGGATGTCTACAACGAAGACAAGCTCCACGCCGACGAAGAAGCGCTGCGCCAGTTCTATTACAATCGCGGCTACGCCGACATGCGCATCGTCTCTTCCGATGCCACCTTCGACGACGCGACCAACAAATACACGCTGACCTTCAACATCGAGGAAGGCCAGCGTTACGACTTCGGACCGGTGACCGTCCAATCGACCGTCGAAGGCGTCGGCTCAGAGCAGCTGCAGCCGCTGGTGCGCACCCGCGAAGGCCAGGTCTACAACGCCAAGGAAGTCCAGAAGTCGATCGAGGCGATCTCCGATCAGGTGGCGTCAGCCGGTTATCCCTTTGCGCGCGTCACGCCGCGCGGTAACCGCGACCTCAACAACAACACGATCGGTGTCGAATATCTGGTCGACCAGGGCGAGCGCGCCTATGTCGAGCGCATCGAGATCCGCGGCAACAGCCGCACGCGCGACTACGTCATTCGCCGCGAATTCGACATGAGCGAAGGCGATGCCTTCAACCAGCAGATGATCACCAAGGCCAAGCGTCGCCTCGAAGCGCTCGGTTACTTCTCTTCCGTCAATATCTCCACCCAGCCGGGCAGTTCGCCTGACCGTGTCGTGGTGGTCGTCGACGTGCAGGATCAGTCGACCGGTTCGTTCGGTGTCGGCGCGGGTTATGCCGCCGGCGGCGACGGCCTGCTGCTCGAAGCATCGATCGAGGAAAAGAACTTCCTCGGTCGTGGTCAGTACATCCGCATCTCGGCCGGTGGCGGCCAGGAAGGCTCACGCGCCTACGGCGTCAGCTTCACTGAACCCTATTTCCTCGGCTACCGTCTGGCGGCAGGCTTCGACGTCAACCGCAGCGAAACGTCGAGCAACGACGACTACGATTACGAAGAAACCAGCGTCGTCCTGCGTGTGACTGCGCCGATCACCGAAGATCTGGCGACGACCTTCCGTTATAACTACAAGCAGATGAAGTATGACGGCGATACCTCTGATCTTTCGGCGACCTACGCCAATCTGGTCGACGAGAGCCCGTGGACACGCTCTTCCGTCTCGCAGACGCTGACCTACAACACGCTTGACGACACCGTCCTGCCGCGTGAAGGCATCTATGCGACGGCGACGCACGAACTTGCCGGCCTCGGCGGCGACTCGCAGTTCTACAAGATCTACGGCAAGGCCCGTTATTACCACCTGCTCGCTGACGATGCCGATATCATCGGCTCGGTCTCCGCTTCGGCTGGTTATGTCGTTCCCTTGGGCGACCATCTGAACGTCTTCGACCAGTTCACGCTGACCAACGGCGATATTCGCGGCTTCGAGAACAAGGGTATCGGCCCGCGCATCCGCGGGGATCACGATGACCCGCTCGGTGGCACGACCTATTTCACGGCGTCTGCAGAAGCCACCTTCCCGATGCCGGGCTTCCCGCGTGACTTCAACCTGCGCGGCGCAGTCTTTGCCGATGCCGGTACGCTGTTCGGCAATGACGTCGAGCTTCTTGGGTCAGACCAGGCCGACGGTACCAGCGCTTCGCTGCGCGCCTCCGTCGGTGTCGGCGTCGTCTGGCAGTCTCCCTTCGGTGCATTGCGTCTGGATTACGCGATCCCGGTTCTCAAGGAAGACTTCGACAAGACGCAGAACTTCAAGTTTGGCATCAACAACCAATTCTGATATCGGCAGTCCGGAACTGTAAGACTCAATTCCGTTCTGGAGCATTGCCGATGGAGCAAAACGTTTTTTTTCTGCCCCATGAAGGTCTGAAGCTCGCTGAGCTGGCAGAGTTTCTTGGGGCAGAACTCGCCAATTCCGACCATGCCGATGTTGTCGTCAGGTCCGTTGCCCCCATCAGCCGGGCTCGGGCGGGAGACGTCTGCTATATCCTGTCGCGTCGTAACCGCGATGAACTGGCGACATGCGAGGCCTCGGCAGTGATCTGCGATAAGGCGCTCGCCGATCTCGTACCCCCCCATATCCCGGTCATCCTGTCGTCCAATCCACATGCGGCTTTCGCGATGGCGGGCGGCCTGTTTTATCCCGCGGCATTGCGCCCGGTCGTCTTTTCCGGTGAAAGCGAGATCGCGCCAAGCGCGGTGATCGATCCGAGCGCCAAGCTTGAAAAGGGCGTGATCGTCGAGCCGATGGCCGTCATCGGAGCGCATGCCGAGATCGGCGAAGGGACGCGCATCGGCGCCCAAAGCATCATCGGTCCGAATGTCAAGATTGGCCGGGATTGTTCGATTGCGGCCGGCGCCAGCATTCTCTGCGCGCTGCTCGGCAATGGCGTCATCATCCACAACGGCGCCCGCATCGGCCAGGATGGTTTCGGTTATGCGCCGGGCCCGCGCGGCATGATCAAGATCGTCCAGATCGGCCGAGTGATCATCCAGGATAATGTCGAGATCGGCGCCAACACCTCGATCGACCGTGGCACCATGGACGATACGGTCATCGGCGAAGGCACCAAGATCGACAACCAGGTACAGATCGGCCACAACGTTCAGATCGGCCGCCATTGCGCGATCGTTGCGCATGTCGGCATCGCCGGCAGCGCGAAGATCGGCAATGGCGTTCAGATCGGCGGCCAGGTCGGTATCAAGGGGCATGTGACGATCGGTGACGGCGTGCAGATCGCCGCCCAAAGCGGTATCATGACCGATCTTGCCGCCGGCGGACAATATGGTGGTACACCTGGGCGCCCGCTGAATGACTATCTGAGAGATGTCGCGCAACAGATGTCAAGGACGAAGCTGCGCGGGACGAAACCTGGAGGCAAGCAAAATGACTGAGGAAGCCACGACAACGCTTTCTTCGGCTGACATCATCGAGATCATGAAACTGCTGCCGCATCGCTACCCGTTTCTCATGGTCGACAAGATCATCGAGATTGACGGCGACAACACGGCGATCGGCATCAAGAACGTCACGGTGAACGAACCGCATTTCACCGGTCATTTTCCGGAATCTCCGATCATGCCCGGCGTTCTCCTGATCGAGGGCATGGCCCAGACCGCGGGTGCGATCTGTGCCAAGAAGGATGGCCAGCCAGGCAACCTCGTCTATTTCATGACCATCGAGAATGCGCGCTTCCGCAAGCCCGTTGTACCCGGCGATCGTGTTGAATTCCATGTCAGGAAGCACAAGCAGCGCGGCAATATCTGGAAATTCCATTGCGACGCCAAGGTCGACGGCGCACTTGTCGCCGAGGCCGATATCGGCGCGATGATCGTTCGTAAGGATCAGGCATGAGCACTATCGCCGAAAGCGCTCGCATTCATCCGATGGCTGTCGTCGAAGACGGCGCGACCATCGGTGAGGGCGTCAAGATCGGTCCCTTCTGCCATGTCGGGTCGCACGTCGTCCTGCATGCGAATGTCGAGCTTTTGTCGCATGCGGTCGTGACCGGCCGCACCGTGGTCGGCAAGGGCACACGCATCTTTCCGATGGCGGTCGTTGGCGGCGATCCGCAGAGCGTGCATCACGGCGGCGAGGAGACGACGCTGACGGTCGGCGCCAACTGCACGATCCGCGAGGGCGTGACGATGAATACGGGCACGGCCGATTTCGGCGGCCAGACGATCGTCGGCGACAATAACCTCTTCCTTGCCAATTCGCATGTCGCGCATGACTGCCGGGTGGGCAACCATGTGATCATGTCGAACAACGTCATGCTCGCCGGCCATGTCGTCATCGAAGATCGCGTCATCCTGGGCGGCGGCTCGGCCGTTCACCAGTTTACCCGCGTCGGCCGTCAGGCCTTCGTCGGGGGGCTCTCGGCAGTGAGTTACGACGTCATTCCGTACGGCATGCTGAACGGCAATCCCGGGCTGCTGAGCGGCCTCAACGTCGTCGGCATGACGCGCGCCGGCGTGGACCGCGCCGTCATTCACAGGGTGCGGCGCGCCTACAAGTCGATCTTCGAAGGACCGGGCTCCGTCCGCGAAAACGCCGCCGCCATCCGCGAAGAATATGCTGATTGCGAGCAGGCGGTCCACATCCTCGACTTCATCGCCGCCGACAGCGACCGCGCCTTGTCCTCGCCAACTCGGGGGCAGAAGGGCTAGTCCGTGACTCTTTCCGGCGATACCGCTGCGGGCCGGCTGGCGATCATCGCCGGCGGCGGCCTTCTGCCTTCCTATGTAGCCGAAGCTGCGCGCGCGGCGGGCGAAAATCCCGTCATCGTCGCGCTGAAGGACGAAAGCGACCGGCGCTGGGAAGGGTATGACCATGCCGTCATCGGCGTCGGCGATTTTGCAGCTCTCGAGGGCCTCTTGAACCGCTACGGCATCGGCCGTGTCGTCATGTCCGGCAGCGTGCGGCGCCGGCCGGAATGGCGCGAGGTGCGCCCGACGCTGCGCACTCTGATGAAGATGCCGGCCGTGATCCGCACCTTGCTGTCCGGTGGCGACGATACGGTGCTGCAGATGGTGATCCGGCTGATCGAGGGAAACGGCCGCCGGGTCGTCGGCGCTCATGAGATCGCTCCCGACCTTCTTGCCTACGTCGGTCCGCTTGGCGCTGCAGCGCCTGGCGAGGAAGACCGGCGCGATATCAGGCGCGCAGCCGATGCCGCTGAGATGCTGGGCCGGCTCGATGTCGGTCAGGGCGCCGTCGCCATCGGCGGGCGTATCGTCGCGCTGGAGGGTCTTGAGGGCACGGACGAGATGCTGGAGCGTGTCGCGGGTCTCAGAGCCGCCGGGCGCATCTCGCCGCGCCGCCGTGGCGCACTCGTCAAACTCTGCAAGCCGCAACAGGATATCCGCGCCGACTTGCCGGCGATCGGCGTTTCCACGGTTCTGAACGCGAGGAAAGCCGGCCTTGCCGGCGTCGCCGTCGAGGCCGGCCGCTCGCTGGTGCTCGATCGCGCCGCCGTCATCAAAGCCGCCGATGAGGCTGGGCTCTTCGTCTGTGGCATCGATCGCGGCCTGCCGGCATGGGGGCTTGAATGAACGGGGCGTCGCTGAAGATCGCCGTCATTGCCGGCGAGGTGTCGGGGGATCTGCTCGGTGCCGATCTCATCGCCGCCCTGAAGCGGGTTCATAGCGGACCGGTGGAGCTCGTCGGTGTCGGCGGCGAGGGGCTGCAGGCGGAAGGCTTGCGATCCCTGTTCGATTTCTCCGAGCTGTCGATCATGGGTATCACCCAGGTGCTGAGCCGGCTGCCAAAGCTCTATACGCTGATCCGCCAGACGACGGCTGCCATCATCGCCGCAAGGCCGGATATTCTTCTGATCATCGACAGCCCGGATTTCACCCATCGCGTCGCAAAGCGTGTCCGCATCGCTCTGCCGGATCTGCCGGTTGTCAATTATGTTTGTCCAAGCGTCTGGGCCTGGAAGGAATATCGCGCCACGCGCATGCTCGCCTATGTCGATCATGTGCTCGCCGTCCTGCCCTTCGAGCCGGCAACAATGCGTGCGCTCGGCGGGCCTGAGACCACCTATGTCGGCCATCGCCTGACCGCCGATCCGGCGCTGCTCGAAGTGCGGCAGCAGCGCGCCATGCGCGCACCCGTCGAGGGAGCCGGCAAGGCGATCCTGATGCTTCCTGGATCAAGATCCTCCGAAATCGCCAAACTGCTTCCGTTCTTCGAGGATGCGGCCAAAGAACTTGTCGCCCGCAACGGCCCGATGCGATTCCTGCTGCCGACCGTGCCGCACAACGAAGCGCTGGTGAAAGGGCTCGTCGCCGGCTGGGCCACGCCGCCGGAGGTGGCGGTCGGGCCGGCGCAGAAGTGGAAGGCCCTTGCCGAGGCGGATGCGGCGATGGCAGCTTCCGGCACGGTGATCCTCGAACTCGCCCTTGCCGGCGTGCCGACGGTGTCCGTTTACAAGACGGATTGGATTATCCGCCTGCTCGCCCGGCGCATCAAGGTATGGACGGGCGCATTGCCCAATATCATCGCCGATTATGCCGTCGTGCCGGAATATCTGAACGAGATCGTCCGCGGCGCCAGCCTGGCGCGCTGGATGGAGCGGCTGTCGGCCGACACGTTCCAATTGAAGGCGATGAACGAGGGTTATGATCTCGTCTGGCAACGCATGCAGACCGAAAAGCCGCCCGGCGAACACGCTGCCGAGATCCTTCTCGACGTGCTGAAAAAGAAAAAACCCGGTCGTTTCTGACCGGGTTTTCTTTTGGGTTCTTTCTGAAGCGATCAGCGCTTCGAAACCGGAATGTAGTCGCGCTTCGGTTCGCCGACATAAAGCTGGCGCGGACGGCCGATGCGCTGTTCCGGATCCTCGATCATCTCGTTCCACTGCGCGATCCAGCCGACGGTGCGGGCGAGCGCGAAGAGCACGGTGAACATGGTCGTGGGGAAGCCCAGCGCCTTCAGCGTGATGCCGGAATAGAAGTCGATGTTCGGATAGAGCTTCTTCTCGATGAAATATTCGTCGGTGAGCGCGATGCGCTCCAGCTCCATCGCCACTTCGAGCAACGGATCGTCCTTGATGCCGAGTTCGCCGAGCACTTCATGCGTCGTCTTCTGCATGATCTTGGCGCGCGGATCGTAGTTCTTGTAGACCCGGTGACCGAAGCCCATCAGGCGGAACGGATCATTCTTGTCCTTGGCGCGGGCGACATATTCCGGAATGCGGTCGACCGTGCCGATTTCCGTCAGCATGTTGAGGGCTGCTTCGTTAGCACCGCCGTGAGCGGGCCCCCAGAGGCAAGCAATGCCGGCGGCGATGCAGGCGAACGGGTTGGCACCCGATGAACCGGCGAGACGGACGGTCGAGGTCGAGGCGTTCTGCTCATGATCGGCATGCAGGATGAAGATGCGGTCCATGGCGCGGGAAAGCACCGGATTGACCACATATTCCTCGCAGGGCACAGCAAAGCACATGCGCAGGAAGTTCGAGGCATAGTCGAGGTCGTTCTTCGGATAAACGAAGGGTTGGCCGATATGGTATTTGTAGGCCATCGCGGCAAGCGTCGGCATCTTGGCGATCATGCGCAGGCTGGCGACCATGCGCTGGTGCGGATCGGTGATGTCGGTGGAGTCGTGATAGAAGGCCGACAGTGCGCCGACGCAGCCGCACATGACGGCCATCGGATGCGCATCGCGGCGGAAGCCGGTGAAGAAGCGGCTCATCTGCTCGTGTACCATGGTGTGGTGCGTAACGCGGTAATCGAAATCCTTCTTCTGCACGGTGGTCGGCAGTTCGCCGTAAAGCAGGAGATAGCAGACTTCGAGGAAGTCGCCATGCTCGGCGAGCTGCTCGATCGGATAGCCACGATGCAGCAGGACACCTTCGTCGCCGTCGATGTAGGTGATTTTCGATTCACAGGATGCGGTCGAGGTAAAACCCGGATCGTAGGTGAAGGAAGCGGTGTTCTTGTAGAGGGCACCGATATCGATGACGCTCGGGCCGATCGTGCCGCTTTTGACAGCAAGGTCGACAGACTTGTCACCGATTTTTATTGTAGCGCTTTGATCCGTCATGCTGATCCTCCGAAATGGCGGTGGCGCCATAAAAGCGCCATAGGGGTTAAGCGTCCTCACCGATAGCTATATGATCGCGAAGCTAATGCCAAGTTACTGTGATGGCATTTTGTGCAATGCGGTATCACCTTTTAGGCACTGCAGCGATGAGCCACACGCATATCGGAAGCCGATGATTCGACTGGTCTTTTGGGGCTCGCGATTTTGCCTCATATTTCAATCGATTATGCTTGCCGGATTTGATTGGAGGTTGCATTCTGACTGCCTTCGCAGCCGGGCTTGGGCGGTTCATGCAGGAGTTGACGTCAGTCGAATTGCGGCCGGAAACAGGCGAAGGCCTTGCCGCTCCTCCAATTTTTCACCACCAGTCGTGGTGACGCGACCGGCAAGGACGCAGTCGGCAATACCATTGCGCCACCGGCTGCCGGCCGCAGCCTCGCACTTGCTGCGTGCCGGCATGCGCATGCTGGGCGAGGAGACGGACCATGGCCGCCTGCTGCTGTTCTCGCCGGTCTTCCTCGGCGCCGGGTCAGCCATCTGGTTTCTCGCGGCATCGGATTTTCCGCTCACTGCATCGCTGCTCTGCCTGTTGGTGCTGACCGTCGCAGTTCTCATCGCCAGCCGCAACCGGGCGGCATTGCGGGCAGCGCTGCTGGCGCTTTCGCTCGTGGCTTGCGGCATAGTCTCGGCGCAGTTCGAGAGCTGGCGGGCTTCGACCGTGATCCTCGATTCATCAGTGACGACGACGGTGACCGGCCGCGTCGAGCGGCGCGAAGGCGATGGTCGCGGCCGGTGGCGCTACATTCTTGCCGTCACCGGCACTGAAGCGCCTCAGGTCAAGCGGCCGCCGGAACGCATCACCGCCATCGCCCGCGGTGCGGACGCAGCCTTCGAGATCGGCGATATCATCACCGGCAGGGCGCGGCTGACGCCGCCGGCGGGCCCAGCACTTCCCGAGCTCAACGACTTCTCCTTCAGTGCCTATTTCGACGGCATCGGCGCCAACGGCTTCTTCTACGGTGCACCGACGAAGGTCGATGCGCAGGCAGGTCCGCAGGCTGCAAGATCGGCGGTGGAAGCGCTGCTCGAAGGGCTCTACCGGCTGCGCAGCGGCATTGGCGACCGGATAAGGTCGATCCTGCCCGGCGATACCGGCGCTTTTGCCGCCGCACTGGTGACGGACGAGCGGCGCGCCATCTCGGATGCGACGACGGAGGCACTACGCCAGTCCGGTCTGGCTCATATCATCGCCATCTCCGGTCTCAACATGGCGCTGTCGGCCGGCATCTTCTTCGTCGGCTTTCGGATGCTGCTCAGCATCTTTGCCGGTATCGCTGAGGCCTACCCGACGAAGAAGATCGCTGCCGCCGGCGCGCTCATCGCCGTTACTGCCTATTTCCTGATTTCGGGCTTTGCGGTCTCTGCCGAGCGCGCTTTCATCATGATGGCCATCATGTTGATTGCCGTCTTCTTCGACCGGCCGTCGATCAGCCTGCGCAATGTCGCGCTTTCCGCCCTCGTCATCATCCTCATTTCACCGTCCGAGGTCTTAGGTCCGAGCTTCCAGATGTCCTTTGCCGCGACATTGGCGCTGGTCTCGGGTTATCAGTTGTGGAAGGACCGGCGCGTCCGCGAAAACGCCTTTCTGAAGCTACCTATCATCAGGCCCGTCGTTACGGTTGCCGGTTTCTTCGGCGGCGTCTTCCTGACTTCGCTGATCGGCGGTTTTTCCACCGCGCTGTTTTCGATCGAGCATTTTCATCGCCTGACCGCCTACGGCCTGCCGGCAAACCTCGCGACGATGCCGATCATCTCCTTCATCGTCATGCCGGCCGGCTTGCTGGCGATGCTGCTCATGCCTTTCGGTCTGGATGTTTTGCCCTGGAAGGTCGTCGGATTCGGCCTCGATCTGGTGATCGCGGTCGCAAAGACGGTGTCCGGCTGGGATGGCAATATCGACGTCGGCCGCTTGCCCGCCTGGTATTTCGCGGTCGCCGTGGCAGGCTTTCTGCTGCTGACGCTGCTCCGCACCCGGCTGCGCCATATCGGCACATCAATCATCGCGGTCGCAACGCTCATCCTGTTGCTTCTACCGGTTCCCCGGCCGCCGGATCTGGTGATTTCGGAGGATGGCAGTCTCGTCGCGGTGGTCGAAGCGGCAGCAATGGCTTCCAACCGTGAAAGACCACCGGATTTCATCTTCGACCAGTGGCAGAGAGCCCTGGTCCTGCCGAGACATGATCCGCCGAAGATGCTGGATGGTCCTGCTATCCCGCAGGTAGGAGAAGACCGCCGCGTCAAGCTTTCCCGCGATCAGCAGAACGAAGCGAGGACAGCGATGCGGGCGGCCGCAGCGGCCGGTGAAGCAAACCGCTTTTCCTGCGTCAAGAGGGCCTGGTGCGCATCAAGGCTTGGCAATGGTCGTGTGGTTGCTGTCATCGACAATGCCGCCTATCTCGGCCCGGCATGCGACGCGGCCGATATCATCGTGACGTCGGTCCGCCTGCGTTTCAACAGCTGCCGCTCAGGTGCGACGCTCTTCACCGGCGAGACGCTGCGCAGGACCGGATCCATCGAGTTGCGCTTCGCGGACGCCGGCCTGGAGGTGGCAACCGCATTTGACGCATTGTCGCGACCATGGATGCGCCATCGCGCCTTTGACTGGCGCAGCAACAGCTTTACCGAATCCGGCCTAACCGATGTCAGTGATAGCGGCGAATGAGGCCGACGAGTTTGCCCTGCACCTTAACACGGTCTGGTCCGAAAATCCGGGTCTCGTAAGCCGGGTTGGCCGCTTCCAGTGCGATCGAGGCGCCCTTGCGGCGGAAGCGCTTGAGTGTCGCTTCTTCGTCATCGACGAGTGCAACAACAATGTCGCCAGGACTTGCGGTGCTGCCATTGCGGATGATCACGGTGTCGCCGTCGAAGATGCCGGCGTCGATCATCGAATCGCCCTTGACCTCCAGGGCATAATGTTCACCGGAACCGAGCATGTCGGCCGGAACGGCGATGTCGTGGGTGTTGTTCTGGATCGCCGAGATCGGCACACCGGCGGCGATTCTGCCCATGACCGGCACGGAAACCGAGTTGCCGTTGTCGGCGACGGGTTTTGCGGGAGCAGGGGCGGCGACCGGCTGAGGTTTGCCCAGGCTGCCTTCGATGACGCTCGGCGAAAAGCCGCGCCGCGGCTGGATGCTGGGGCTGTAGGCCTCCGGAAGCTTGATGACCTCGAGCGCACGGGCGCGGTTCGGTAGGCGGCGAATGAAGCCTCTCTCCTCGAGCGCCGTAATCAGGCGATGAATCCCGGACTTCGAGGCGAGGTCCAGAGCATCCTTCATTTCGTCGAAAGATGGCGGAACGCCGGATTCCTTCATGCGCTCATGAATGAAAAGGAGAAGCTCCTGTTGTTTGCGCGTGAGCATCGACGTTGTGACCTCGTGATTGAAACAAATCCAGAACAGACACTATATGTTCCATATGTGTTCCGCAAGTAGCTAAATTTCCGTAAAACTTGGCGCCAACTCGTTGAGATTTTTATTTTCATTCGCCGGATTGGCACAGAAGTCTTGCGTTGAGGGAAGCGCTGTCGCACATCTCTTGCCGTGTCAGGGAGGGATATCATGAACGAGCACTCCGCCAAACCGCACCCGCTGGATCATGTCGTGCTGCCGGTCGTCAATATCGATCTGGCGCGCGAGAGGCTCGGCAAGCTCGGCTTCACCGTTGCCCCCGATGCGCGCCATCCCTTCGGAACGGAGAATGCCTGCGTCTTCTTTGCTGACAAGACCTATCTGGAGCCGCTCGGGATTGCGAGCGTCGAGGAGAGCGAGGCGTCGGCGCGCCAAGGCAATGTCTTCACCGCCCGCAATCAGGCTTTCCGCTTCCGCTGCGGCGCGGAGGGGCTTTCGGGGCTGGCTTTTGGCAGCAAGGATGCCGGCATCGATCATCAGAATTTCGTCGGTAACGGATCGAGCGCCGGCGAGATGCTGCAGTTCACCCGGCCGATGACGATGCCGGACGGTTCTGAGACGATTGCCGGCTTCAAGCTGGCTTTTGCCGGCGATCTGCGCGCGCCTGATCTCCTGCTATTTACCGTCGAGCGCGTCAATCCGCTGCCGGCCGACCGCGCCGTGCTGGAGACGCATGCCAATGGCGTCACCGGCATAGTCGAGATAGCGCTTTGCGCGCCTGATGCTGCCGCCTTCGCTGCCTTCGTCAGCCTCGCCGTGGTGCAATCGGCAGTCGAGAAAACCGGTTTCGGCGTCAATATCCCGGCGTCGAATGCCAAAATCAGCCTGATGACGGCGGAAGGGTTGGAGGCCTATTTCGACATCGTCGGCTCATCCGCAGATCGTGGCCTGCGCGGCCGGGCAATCCTCTTCGCTGTCGCCGATCTTGCCGTGACAGAAGCGCATTTGGCTGCTAACGGGGTGACATACGCGCGCAAGAACAATCGCATTCTGGTGAAGCCCGCGCCCGGGCAGGGCACGCTCTTCGCCTTCGAGGAAACACGATGAGCACTGATACGAATTCCGAAGTCAGGATCGGCGAAGGCCAAGGCCAGGTCAGCTTTTCCAATACCGGCCGCCTGTCGCTGATTGCCGGTCCCTGCCAGATGGAGAGCCGCGACCACGCCTTCATGGTCGCCGGCACGCTGAAGGAGCTTTGCGGCAAGCTCGGCATCGGCCTCGTTTACAAGAGCTCCTTCGACAAGGCGAACCGCACCTCGCTGTCGGCCGAACGCGGTATCGGGATTGAAAAAGGCATGGAGGTCTTTGCCGACCTCAAAAAGGAGTTCGGCTTTCCCGTCCTGACCGACGTTCATACCGCCGAGCAATGCGCGGAGGTGGCAAAGGTCGTCGACGTCCTGCAGATCCCGGCCTTCCTCTGCCGCCAGACCGACCTTCTCATCGCCGCCGCCAAGACCGGCCGCGTCGTCAATGTCAAGAAGGGCCAGTTCCTCGCTCCCTGGGATATGAAGAATGTTCTGAAGAAGCTCAACGCCAGCGGCAATCCGAACGTGCTGCTTTGCGAGCGCGGCGCCTCCTTTGGTTACAATACGCTGGTTTCCGACATGCGCTCGCTGCCGATCATGGCGGCGATGGGTGCGCCCGTTGTCTTCGATGCGACCCATTCCGTAGCGCAGCCGGGCGGGCAGGGCGATTCCTCCGGCGGTCAGCGGGAATTCGTAGAAACCCTGGCGCGGGCAGCAGTGGCTGCCGGTATTGCCGGCGTCTTCGTCGAAACCCATCAGGACCCCGACAATGCCCCTTCCGACGGCCCGAACATGGTCTATCTCAAGGACATGCCGCGGCTTCTCGAAAAGCTGCTCGCCTTCGATGCGGTCGCCAAGGCTTGACGTTCAACAGTCTGACATGATCGTGCTATAGGCCACATCCGAACGCTGGTCCGAAGGCTATTGCAGCATTGTAATTTGCACGCCTTCGACTAAGACAGGTTTCGAACCATTTATCACCCACCGAGCAGGAAGAACCCATGACTGCAATCACCGATATCATCGCCCGCGAGATTCTCGATAGCCGTGGCAACCCCACCGTCGAAGTCGATGTCTATCTCGAAGATGGCAGCATGGGCCGCGCGGCCGTTCCCTCGGGCGCCTCGACGGGCGCGCATGAGGCGGTCGAACTGCGTGACGGCGGCAAGCGCTACCTGGGCAAGGGCGTCGAAAAGGCGGTCGAAGCCGCCAACACCGAGATCTTCGACGCGATCGGCGGCATCGACGCCGAAAACCAGATCCAGATCGACAACATCATGATCGAGCTGGACGGCACGCCGAACAAGTCGCGTCTCGGCGCCAACGCCATCCTTGGCGTGTCGCTCGCCGTCGCCAAGGCTGCCGCCCAGGCGTCCGGCCTGCCGCTCTACCGCTATGTCGGCGGTGCTTCCGCCAGCCTGCTGCCAGTGCCGATGATGAACATCATCAATGGTGGTGCCCATGCCGACAACCCGATCGATTTCCAGGAATTCATGATCCTGCCGGTCGGCGCCGATTCGATCGCCGAAGCCGTGCGCATGGGTTCGGAAGTCTTCCATACGCTGCGCAAGGAACTTGCCGCACAGGGCCATAACACCAATGTCGGCGATGAAGGCGGTTTCGCACCGGGCCTGAAGAGCGCGCCGGAAGCTCTCGACTTCATCATGAAGTCGATCGAGAAAGCCGGCTACAAGCCGGGCGACGACATGTGCCTCGGCCTCGACTGCGCCTCGACGGAATTCTTCAAGGACGGCAAATACGTTCTCGAAGGGGAAGGCCGCACGCTGGAATCGGGCGCCATGGCCGAATATCTGGCCGAACTCGCCGCCAAGTATCCGATCATCTCGATCGAGGACGGCATGGCCGAAGACGACTGGGATGGCTGGAAGACGCTGACCGACCTAGCCGGCAAGAAGACCCAGCTCGTCGGCGATGATCTCTTCGTCACCAACTCCGCCCGTCTTCGCGACGGTATCCGCATGGGCGTCGCCAACTCGATCCTCGTCAAGGTCAACCAGATCGGCACGCTGACGGAGACGCTTGATGCCGTCAACACGGCGCACAAGGCGGCCTATACCGCCGTCATGTCCCACCGCTCCGGCGAGACCGAAGATTCGACCATCGCCGATCTCGCGGTCGCCACCAACTGCGGTCAGATCAAGACCGGCTCGCTGTCGCGCTCCGACCGTCTTGCCAAGTACAATCAGCTGATCCGTATCGAAGAGGGCCTCGGCCCGCAGGCCCAGTATGCCGGCCGCTCGATCGTTCGCGGCTGATCGGATCTGATTTTCAACGGCTTGACCCGCGCCTTCCCGGCGCGGGTTTTTTGTTGCCCGTTTTTTAGAGTCAACGAACGGTTAATCTCTGCACGTTAGATTGAACGAATTGGTAATGCGTTCAAGAGCATGCGTGTATGTGGACAAAGCATCATAAGAAGAGAAAGATCGGTCGCTTCGTCATTCCGGCCATGACGGTCGCCTTCCTCTCCTATTTCGGTTATCATTGCATCCATGGCGATTACGGCCTGCGCGCAACGGAGACGTTCGAGCATCAGCGTGTCGCGCGTGAAAAAGAGCTTGCGATCTTGAAGGCGAAGCGCGAACATCTGGAAAATCAGGTCGCGCTCTTGAGTGACGGGTCGCTCGATAAGGATATGTTGGACGAAAAAGCGCGTTATCAGCTCAACATGTCGCGCGCCGACGAGATCGTCGTATTCAATCATTATTCCAATTAACCGGAAACAGGTTAATTGGAATTTTCAATGTTTTTCCAATAATTTAGCACCGAATACGAGCCATGCAATTATGGCATTGCTGTGCTCATATTTCTTCCCTATGGTACGCGCCACCAAGAAACGACAAACCCATAGGGAGGGTTGAATGGCGCCGCGAAAGACCGCGACCGTTTCCAGCCGCAAAACTGCAGCAAAACCGGCAGCCAAAGCATCGAATGGAGGCCCGGTAGCCGACTTCGATCGCAATGAAGAGCTGAAGGCCTATCGCGAGATGCTGCTGATCCGCCGCTTCGAGGAGAAGGCCGGCCAGCTTTACGGCATGGGGTTCATCGGCGGCTTTTGTCACCTCTACATCGGTCAGGAAGCTGTCGTCGTCGGCATGCAGATGGCGCAGAAGGATGGCGACCAGGTCATCACCGCCTATCGCGACCACGGTCATATGCTGGCAACCGGCATGGAAGCGCGTGGCGTCATGGCGGAACTGACCGGGCGCCGCAGCGGCTATTCCCACGGCAAGGGCGGCTCGATGCACATGTTCTCGAAAGAGAAGCATTTCTACGGCGGTCACGGCATCGTCGGTGCCCAGGTCTCGCTCGGAACGGGTCTTGCCTTCGCAAACCGCTACCGCGGCAATGACAATGTCTCCATCGCCTATTTCGGCGACGGCGCTGCCAACCAGGGCCAGGTCTACGAGAGCTTCAACATGGCTGCTCTCTGGAAGCTGCCGATCGTCTACATCGTCGAGAACAACCGTTACGCCATGGGCACCTCGACTGCCCGCGCCACCGCGCAGTCGAATTACTCGCTTCGCGGATCCGGTTTCGGCATCCCCGGCATTCAGGTCGATGGCATGGACGTCCGCGCCGTCAAGGCGGCCGCCGACGAGGCGCTCGAGCATTGCCGTTCCGGCAAGGGTCCGATCATTCTCGAAATGCTGACCTATCGTTATCGCGGTCACTCGATGTCCGACCCGGCGAAGTATCGCTCCAAGGACGAAGTGCAGAAGATGCGCTCCGAGCATGACCCGATCGAACAGGTCAAGGCACGCCTCGTCGAAAAGGGCTGGGCTTCCGAAGACGATCTGAAGGCGATCGACAAGGATGTTCGCGACATCGTCGCCGATAGCGCCGATTTCGCCCAGGCCGATCCGGAGCCGGATGCATCCGAGCTCTATACCGACATTCTGCTCTAATCGGGGAGGGAACCCATGCCTATCGATATCCTCATGCCCGCCCTCTCTCCGACCATGGAAGAAGGCACACTGTCCAAATGGCTGAAGCAGGAAGGTGACAAGGTCACCTCCGGCGACGTGATTGCCGAAATCGAAACCGACAAGGCGACGATGGAAGTCGAAGCCGTTGACGAAGGCGTCATCGGCAAGCTTCTGGTTCCTGCCGGAACCGAAGGCGTCAAGGTGAACGCCAAGATCGCCGTTCTCCTGCAGGACGGTGAATCCGCATCCGACATGTCTGCGTCCGCTCCGGCAGCAGCGCCGGCTGCTGCACCGCAGGCCGCGCAGGAGGAAAAGCCGGCTGCCGCAACTCCGGCATCCGCACCCGTTCCCGCCGAGCCGAAAGCCCAGGTGCAGAACGATCCGGAAATCCCGGCCGGCACCGAAATGGTGTCGACGACCGTGCGCGAAGCGCTTCGTGACGCCATGGCCGAGGAAATGCGCACCGACGAAAACGTCTTCGTCATGGGCGAGGAAGTCGCCGAATATCAGGGCGCCTACAAGGTCACGCAGGGCCTGCTGCAGGAATTCGGCCCCCGCCGCGTCGTCGATACGCCGATCACCGAGCATGGCTTTGCCGGCGTCGGCGTCGGTGCAGCCATGGCCGGCCTTCGCCCGATCGTCGAGTTCATGACCTTCAACTTCGCCATGCAGGCGATCGACCAGATCATCAACTCCGCTGCCAAGACGCTTTATATGTCCGGCGGCCAGATGGGCGCTCCGATCGTCTTCCGCGGCCCGAATGGTGCAGCGGCCCGTGTCGGCGCCCAGCACAGCCAGGATTATGCAGCCTGGTACAGCGCCATTCCCGGCCTGAAGGTCGTCATGCCCTACACGGCATCTGATGCCAAGGGCCTGCTGAAGGCTGCGATCCGCGATCCGAACCCGGTCATCTTCCTCGAAAACGAAATTCTCTACGGCCAGCACTTCGATGTGCCGAAGCTCGATAATTTCGTTCTGCCGATCGGCAAGGCCCGCATCCATCGTCCCGGCAAGGACGTCACCGTGGTCTCCTTCGGCATCGGCATGACCTATGCGATCAAGGCTGTCGCCGAACTCGAAAAGCTCGGCATCGATGTCGAACTGATCGACCTTCGCACTATCCGCCCGATGGACCTGCCGGCTGTTATCGAATCGGTGAAGAAAACCGGACGTCTCGTCACCGTCGAGGAAGGCTATCCGCAGTCCTCCGTCGGCACCGAAATCGCCACCCGCGTCATGCAGCAGGCCTTCGACTATCTCGATGCGCCGATCCTGACGATCGCAGGCAAGGACGTTCCGATGCCTTACGCCGCCAATCTCGAAAAGCTCGCCCTTCCGAACGTCGGCGAAGTGGTCGATGCGGTGAAGGCTGTTTGCTACAAATAAGGGGAGGGTGTTTCGATGCCGATCAATATCACGATGCCCGCCCTCTCTCCGACCATGGAGGAAGGCAACCTTTCCAAATGGCTGGTCAAGGAAGGCGACAAGGTCAAGTCTGGCGATGTGATCGCCGAGATCGAGACCGACAAGGCGACGATGGAAGTCGAAGCCGTCGATGAAGGCACGGTCGCCAAGCTCGTCGTTGCCGCCGGCACCGAAGGCGTCAAGGTCAATGCGCTGATTGCGGTTCTCGCCGCCGATGGCGAGGATGTCTCCGCTGCCGCAAGCAGTGCGGGTTCCGCTGCTCCGGCACCGAAAGCTGACGGTGCAGCCGCGCCGAAGGCCGAAGCTGCACCGGCTCCGGCCCAGTCTACTCCGGCTGCGGCACCTGTAGCCGCCGCTGCACCCGCATCGGTGTCATCTGATGGCAGCCGCGCCTTCTCTTCGCCGCTTGCCCGCAGGCTGGCCAAGGAAGCCGGTATCGACCTTTCGGCAGTCGCAGGCTCCGGCCCGCACGGCCGCGTCGTCAAGAGCGACATCGAAGCCGCCCTTGCCGGCGGCGGCGCCAAGGCCGCAGCCCCCGCCGCTGCTGCTTCCGCTCCGCAAGCCTCCGCAGCTCCGGCTCCGGCCGCCGCTGCCCCGAAGGGCGCTTCCGAAGAAGCCGTGCTCAAGCTCTTCGAACCGGGCTCCTACGAGCTCGTGCCGCATGACGGCATGCGCAAGACGATCGCCAGGCGCCTGGTCGAATCCAAGCAGACGATCCCGCATTTCTACGTCAGCGTCGATTGCGAACTCGATGCGCTTCTGGCGCTGCGTGCCCAGCTGAACGATGCGGCTCCGCGCAAGGATAACGCTCCGGCCTACAAGCTCTCGGTCAACGACATGGTCATCAAGGCCATGGCGCTGTCGCTGCGCGACGTTCCGGATGCGAACGTCTCCTGGACCGACAACAACATGATCAAGCACAAGCATGCCGATGTCGGCGTTGCTGTCTCGATCCCCGGCGGCCTGATCACGCCGATCATCCGCAAGGCCGAGGAAAAGACCCTGTCGACGATCTCCAACGAGATGCGCGATCTCGGCAAGCGGGCCAAGGACCGCAAGCTGAAGCCTGAGGAATATCAGGGCGGCACCAGTTCGGTCTCGAACATGGGCATGATGGGCGTGAAGAACTTCGCAGCCGTGGTCAACCCGCCGCATGCGACGATCCTCGCGGTCGGCGCCGGCGAACAGCGGGTCGTCGTCAAGAAGGGCGAGATGGCGATTGCGACCGTGATGTCCGTCACGCTCTCGACGGACCATCGCTGCGTCGATGGCGCGCTCGGCGCCGAGCTGCTCCAGGCCTTCAAGGGCTACATCGAAAACCCGATGGGCATGCTTGTCTGATAGCGTCGCGGAGGCGGAAATGACCAAGACCGTTCTTTGCTATGGTGACTCGCTGACCTGGGGTTATGACGCCGAGACGATCGGCCGTCATGATTACAAGAATCGCTGGCCGAGCGTGCTTCAGGCAGCGCTCGGCAGTGAGGCCCGCGTCATTGCCGAAGGCCTGAACGGTCGCACCACCGCTTTCGACGACCACCTCGCCGATTGTGACCGCAACGGTGCGCGCATCTTGCCGACGATCCTGCAGACGCATGCGCCGCTCGACCTCGTCGTCCTTCTGCTCGGCACCAATGACATGAAGCCGGTCGTGGCAGGCTCGGCCTTTGCCGCATGCCAGGGCATCAGCCGGCTCGTGCGGCTGATCCGCAATCATGCCTGGCCCTTCGAATTCGATGGGCCGGAGATCCTGATCGTGGCGCCACCGGCGATCCGCGCGACGGGCAATGTGCCCTTCGCCGCGTCGTTTCCCGGCGGCATCGAGGAATCGGCAAAACTTGCAACGCTTTATCGTGATCTTGCCGACGAACTCGGTTGTGGCTTCTTCGACGGCAATTCTGTCGCCAAGACCACACCGATCGATGGCATTCACCTCGATGCGGAGAATACGCGTGCGCTCGGTCGCGGGCTGGAATCGATCGTGCGGATGATGCTGGGGATCTGACCATGACCTCCTTCATCGCCCTCCGGCAGGCCTCACGGCGGGATGCCTCGGAGCTGGCGATTCTGGCGGATATCGCATCGCGCGGTTTTGCCTCCTGGCTCTGGGTTGCCGGTGTGGAAAACGGCGTGAGCGACACGCCGCTGGAGCGGGGCCGGCTGAAGATGAGCGAGGAGGAAGCTGTCGGCAGCTGGCGGGATGCCGTCATTGCAGAGGCCTATGGCGAGGTCGCTGGTGTGGCGATCGGCCATGCGCTGGGTGAGGGGATAGGCGATATCGAGGCGACGATTCCGGCGACCGCACCGATGCTCGCCTTGCAGAAAACGGTGGTCGGAAGCTGGTTCATCGGCAGTCTCGGCGTCTATCGCCACCTGCGCGGCATCGGCATCGGACGCAGGCTGCTGGACGATCAGATCGAAAGGGCCGATCGGCGGCCCGTCAGTCTCATTACCGCAAGTGATAACGAAGCGGCTTTGTCGCTTTATGGAAGAAACGGATTCCTGGAGGCTGCGCGCGCCGATGCCGTGCCGCTCTTCGAAAACAGCAAAAGACATGCGTGGGTGCTCATGACCCGCAGCGCAGCGTAACAAAGGCAGGAAACACATGGCTGAATCCTACGACGTCATCATCATCGGCTCGGGTCCCGGCGGCTATGTCGCCGCCATCCGCGCCAGCCAGCTCGGCCTGAAGACCGCGATCGTCGAGCGCGAGCATATGGGCGGCATCTGCCTGAACTGGGGCTGCATTCCGACCAAGGCGCTGTTGCGCTCGGCCGAGGTGCTCGATCACGCCAATCACTTCAAGGATTTCGGCCTCGTTCTCGAAGGCACGGTCAAGCCGGATGCCAAGGCCGTCGTCGGCCGCTCGCGGGCCGTCTCCGCCCGCCTGAATGCTGGCGTCGGCTTCCTGATGAAGAAGAACAAGATCGACATCATCTGGGGCGAGGCAAAGATCACGAAGCCGGGAGAGGTCGTCGTCGGCAAGTCGTCGAAGGCCGTCGTCGAGCCGCAGCATCCGCTGCCGAAGAACGTCAAGAGCGGCGAGGGCACCTATACCGCCAAGCACATCATCATCGCCACCGGTGCCCGTCCGCGCGCGCTGCCCGGCATCGAGCCGGATGGCAAGCTGATCTGGACCTATTTTGAGGCGCTGAAGCCGGATGTTCTGCCGAAGTCGCTGATCGTCATGGGCTCGGGAGCTATCGGCATCGAATTCGCCAGCTTCTACCGCTCGATGGGCGTCGACGTCACCGTCGTCGAAGTCATGCCGACCATCATGCCTGTCGAGGATGCCGAGATCACGGCGATCGCCCGCAAGCAGCTTGAAAAGCGCGGCCTCAAGATCTTCACCAGCGCCAAGGTCTCGAAGGTCGACAAGGCCGCCAACAGCGTTACCGCCCATGTCGAGACGGCCGATGGCAAGGTGCAGCAGATCACCGCCGACCGACTGATTTCGGCCGTCGGTGTTCAGGGCAATATCGAAAACCTCGGTCTCGAGGCGCTCGGCGTCAAGACCGACCGCGGCTGCGTCGTCATCGACGGTTACGGCAAGACCAATATCGCCGGCATCTATGCGATCGGCGATGTCGCCGGCCCGCCGATGCTGGCGCACAAGGCAGAGCATGAAGGCGTCGTCTGCGTCGAAAAGATCGCCGGCCTGCCGAACGTTCATCCGACCGACAAGGGCAAGGTCCCGGGCTGCACCTATTGCAATCCGCAGGTCGCCTCCGTTGGCATCACCGAGCCCAAAGCCAAAGAACAGGGCCGCGACATCCGCGTCGGCCGCTTCTCGTTCGCAGCGAACGGCAAGGCGATCGCGCTTGGCGAAGACCAGGGCATGGTGAAGGTGATCTTCGACAAGAAGACCGGTGAGCTGCTCGGCGCCCACATGGTCGGCGCCGAAGTCACCGAGCTCATTCAGGGCTTCGTCGTCGCGATGAACCTCGAAACGACCGAGGAAGAGCTGATGCACACGATCTTCCCGCATCCGACCGTGTCGGAATCGATGAAGGAAGCGGTGCTCGATGCCTACGGCCGTGTCCTGAACGCTTGATAATTTCCAAGGCTGCCCTTTATGTCGGGGTGGCAACGCCATCCCCAAGGGGTGGCAAAGCCATCCCACCGGGGTGGAAAAAACGAAAGGAAATCATCATGTCTATGGAGACGCAGGCGTTGCTGGTATTTTTGCTGATCGGCCTGGTCGCAGGCTTCCTCGCAAGCCTGGTCGTCGGTGGCGGCGGGTTGATAAGATGCCTGCTGAGCGGCATTATCGGCGCCTTCGTCGGCGGTTATCTGTTCAGCGCGCTCGGCATTTCGCTGGGCATTGAAAACGCGCTGGTGGTGCAGATCATCCACGCCACCGTCGGCGCCATCATCGTGGTTCTGATCGCCAGGGCGGTGGCTTGAGGCGTAACTGAGGGCCAACTTGAGGGTAGGGGCAGGCATGGAAAGCGTCGGTTGGATTTCGGCAATCATCATCGGTGGACTTGCGGGCTGGCTCGCCGGCAAGCTGATGGAAGCGCGATACGGGATTTTTCTGAACATTGTGCTCGGCATCGTCGGTTCGGTCGTCGCAAGCGCCGTCCTTGCGCAGTTCCATGTCGAGGTGGTCGGCGGACGGCTCGGTTACTTCGTGACGGGTTTCCTTGGCGCCTGCCTGTTGATATTCCTTGCGCGGCTGGTGCGGCGCTAGATCCGAATGAGATTTGCCGCATAGGGGCGATAGAAAGCTGAAACTGCAATGGTGACGATCCTCGATACGATCAATCCCGACGCCAAGCGCGTGCGGCATCCGGAGAAGGCGCATCGGCCTGATACGGAAGTCATGCGCAAGCCGGACTGGATTCGCGTCAAGGCGCCGACCTCCAAGGGTTATGCCGAGACGCGCGCGATCGTGAAGGAGCACAAGCTCGTCACCGTCTGCGAGGAGGCCGGCTGCCCGAATATCGGCGAGTGCTGGGACAAGAAGCACGCGACGTTCATGATCATGGGCGAGATCTGTACCCGCGCCTGCGCCTTCTGCAACGTCGCCACCGGCAAGCCGAATGCGCTCGACATGGCCGAGCCGGAGAATGTCGCCAAGGCGGTCAAGGAGATGGGCCTATCCCACGTCGTTATCACCTCGGTCGACCGTGACGACCTGGAGGACGGCGGCGCCGAACACTTCGAAAAGGTGATCTGGGCAATCCGTGCGGCCTCGCCGATGACGACGATCGAGATCCTGACGCCCGACTTCCTGAAGAAGCCGGGTGCGCTGGAACGCGTCGTCGCCGCCAAGCCCGACGTCTTCAACCACAATATGGAAACGGTGCCTGGCAACTATCTGACGGTTCGCCCTGGCGCCCGCTACTTCCATTCCGTCCGCCTGCTGCAGCGGGTGAAGGAACTCGACCCCACCATGTTCACCAAATCGGGCATCATGGTCGGTCTTGGCGAAGAGCGAAACGAAGTCCTCCAGCTGATGGACGATCTGCGCACAGCCGATGTCGACTTCCTGACGATCGGCCAGTACCTGCAGCCGACACGCAAGCACCACAAGGTCGAAAGCTTCGTCACGCCCGACGAGTTCAAGTCTTATGAGACCGTCGCCTACAGCAAGGGCTTCCTGATGGTCGCCTCCAGCCCGCTGACCCGCTCTTCCCACCATGCCGGCGACGATTTTGCCCGGCTGAGAGCGGCGCGCGAAAAGAAGCTGCTGATCGCCGCCGAGTAAGCGCCGGCACTTGCTTTTTGATTGAACCGCGGCGATTTTCGCCGCGGTTTTTCTTTGGGCGGCCGACGATGAACATCACCTTCGGATTGAAATCGGCGTTGGCCGAAGCCGACCGTATCCTGGTGATCGGTTGCCCCGGCAGCGGCAAAAGCACGCTGGCAAAGCGGCTGTCGCGCGCGCTCGACCTTGACTACATCTCCATGGACCGCGACTTCTACTGGCTACCAGGCTGGAGAAAGAGGCCGCGCAACGAGATCGACAGCCTGATCGCCAAGGCGGTGGCGGAAGAACGCTGGATCATGGATGGAACCGGCCTCAGCTCCTTCCATCTTCGCCTGCCGCGCGCAGACGCCGTCATTTGGCTTCGGCTGCCCAGATATGCATGCCTGTACGGCGCGGTCTCGAGAACATACCGTTATTTTGGGCGCAACCGTCCCGAACTGCAACGCCTCTCGTTGGACGCGCTCGCCTATATCTGGAATTTCGAGCGCGATGCCGCACCTCTGATCGAGGTAGCACTTCAGGATCACGGGCTTGCAAATTCCACCGTCATCATAAAATCGCGCAAAGCAGCTAACCGGTTCGCCGCTCTTAGCGCTTGAGTCGCGCCGGCGAAACGCACGTCTGGCTCGAGGGAGTTGCATGATGGATCAGAGAGTAGACTTGCCGCCGCGTCAGCAGATCACCGATCTCGAACAGGCTTCGGAGCATATTCGCACAGCCCGCCGCATCCTCGTCATGGGTTGCTCGGGCGGCGGCAAATCCACGCTATCGCTGAAGATTGCCAAGCGCTTCGGGCTTTCCTACATTTCGCTCGATCGCGACGTATTTTGGCTTCCCGGCTGGGTGGTGCGCGACAGGGTCGAGCAGAGAAATATCATCACCAGTCGGATCCTCGAAGAACGTTGGATCATGGACGGCACGAATCCGTCTTCCTTGGACATTCGGTTGCCGCGCACCGATCTCGTCGTCTGGGTCCGCATGCCGCGGCTTCTCTGTATCTGGGGTGCAATCAGCCGGTGGGCGAAATGGATCGGCCGCACTCGCCCCGAAATGGCGCCGGGCTGTATCGAGAAGATCGATTTGGAATTCCTCCGCTTCATCTGGACTTTCGAGGAAAAATTCGCGCCGCGTCTCGTCGCGGGCATCGCCGAGCACGGCCCCGAAGTGCCGGTTCTTCAGCTAAAATCCCGCCGCCAGATGCGCGAGCTTCTTGATCTTCTCGGCCGGCCCGATTAATTGCCGCTTATGCCGCAATTCGAAACGCACCGTCCCGTCCCGCACACGCCCGAGCAGATGTTCGATCTCGTCGCCGATGTCGAGCGCTATCCGGAATTCCTGCCGCTCTGCGAAGCGCTCGCCATCAGGAGCCGCAAGGAGCGCGACGGCAAGATCCTGCTCGTCGCCGACATGACGGTCGGCTACAAGGCGATCCGCGAGACCTTCACGACACAGGTGCTGCTCAACCGGGCCGAACACGTCATCGAGGTCAAATATATCGATGGCCCGTTCAAATATCTCGACAATCGCTGGCACTTTGCCGAGACGCCATATGGCGGCTGCACCGTCGATTTCTTCATCGATTACGAGTTCAAGAGCCGCATCCTGGGCGCGCTGATGGGCTCGATGTTCGACCGCGCCTTCCGCATGTTCACCGAAGCCTTCGAGACGCGCGCAAACAGGATCTACACGCCGGTTTGATGAGCGAACCCGCGTCAGGCAGCAAGGAGCGAGCGCACCATTTCCAGCGCCGTCCTGATCGTCGCCAGCCGAACCTCGCTGCGGCCGATATCGCCATAGAGCATTTTGCGATGGATGAGCGTGCCGTCGCGCGATTTGGCGGCGAGATGCACGAGGCCGACCGGCTTTTCCGCCGATCCGCCGCCGGGGCCGGCAATGCCTGTGACGGCAACGGCGATCTCGGCGCGTGAGCGGAAGAGGGCGCCATGCACCATCTGCCGCGCCGTTTCCTCGGAGACCGCCCCGAAGCGCAGCAGGGTTTCCGCCTGCACGCCGAGCATCTCGATCTTCGCGGTATTCGTATAGGTGACGAAGCCGCGGTCGACGACGGCTGACGAACCCGAAATCTCCGTCAGCGCTCCGGCGATCAGCCCGCCGGTGCATGATTCGGCGGTCGAGACCATCAATCCTGCGGCCGTAAAGTCATGGATGATCGTCTCCGCCGCTGAAAGGATATCGTCGGGAAAAACACTCATCATTTCCTCCCGCGATAGACGACGGTCGCCGTCGCAATCGCCGCGATGCCTTCGCGCCGGCCGACGAAGCCGATCGTCTCGTTGGTCGTCGCCTTGACCGAGCAACGCTCGATGTCAATGCCGAGATAGTCCGATAGTTTCGCCCGCATGGCGTCGCGATGCGGGCCGACCTTCGGCGCCTCGGCGATCAGCGAGACGTCGGCATTCATGATCGTGCCGCCGCGCTCGCGCACGATCCGGGCAGCATGCTCGATGAAGATCCGCGAAGCTGCCCCCTTCCATTGCGGATCGGACGGTGGGAAATGATCGCCGATATCGCCGGCGCCGCACGTGGCAAGCAGCGCGTCCGTCAGCGCATGCAGCGCGACGTCGGCATCGGAGTGTCCTTTGAGCTTCTGGTCATGCGGAATGAACACGCCGCAGAGTGTCACGCCATCGCCGACTACGAGCTGGTGCACGTCGTAGCCGTTGCCGGTGCGCACGTCCGGAAGCAGCGGAGCCGACAGCTTGTCGTCGGCCATGGCGATATCGTTCTTGACCGTCAGCTTGACGTTGTCGGCCGTGCCCTCGACGATCGTCACCGGAATGCCCAGCCATTCGGCGATCGAGGCATCGTCGGTGAAATCGCTTCGCCCGCTTGAAGCCGCCTTCTCATGAGCCTCGAGGATCGTTTCGAAGGCGAAGGATTGCGGCGTCTGCGCAGCGTAAAGATGCTCGCGTGAAACCGTCGTCAGCACCGTGCCTGTGTTGTCGGCGCGTTTCAGCGTATCGGTGACCGGGATCGCCGGCAGGACCGCCTGCGCGCCGGCATTAAGGCTCTCGGCAATGCGGTCCAGGAGATCATGGTCGAAGAACGGCCGAACGGCATCGTGGATCAGCACATGGCTGATTTGCTTGTCCTTGAGGTATCTGAGGCCGGCAAGCACGGATTGCTGCCTAGTCGCACCCCCATGCACCGTTTCGATCGGTGTTGCCGAGATGATGTGGCGGAAGGCTCTCGCAAACAGCGCCTCGTCATCGGGATGGATGACGACGACGATCTCAGTTGCCGCTTCCCATGTCATGAAGTTTTCAAGCGTATGCACGATAACCGGCTTGCCGCCGATCATGCGATACTGCTTGGGGCCTTCCTTGGATGATCCTGCGCGCTCGCCGCGGCCGGCGGCCACGATGACAATTCCAGCCGATATCGGTTGCTTAGAAGGCATTTGCAGCATAAATCCCCTAAATTATGCGGAATTGACCCGAGTGCTCTAACGTCTTGCTTTGGCCTTTTCCAGCATCTGCCCGAAAAATATCAATTCCCGTCCCAGCCCCCTTGGCAAGCCAGGGAATAGTGGCTAAAAATAATGCAGTTCTATTGTGTGCCCGAAAGATAATCATTTGATTTCCAAGGACCTCGCAGCGCCTTTCCAAATCGGACCCGTGTCCGTGCGGAACCGCGTTGTACTGGCGCCGATGTCCGGCGTCACGGATATGCCCTTCCGCGAGCTTGCCTGGCGCTTCGGCGCTGGCCTCGTCGTCACCGAGATGGTGGCGAGCCGTGAACTGGTCAACGACACGGCCGAATCCTGGTCGCGGCTTAGCGCTGCGGGCTTCCGGCCGCATATGGTGCAGCTTGCCGGGCGCGAGGCGCACTGGATGGCGGAGGCGGCCAAGATCGCCGCCGATCACGGCGCCGATATCATCGACATCAACATGGGTTGCCCGGCAAAGAAAGTGATCGGCGGTTATTCCGGCTCGGCGCTGATGCGCGATCCCGATCACGCGCTCGGCCTCATCGAGGCGACGGTCAAGGCCGTCGACATTCCGGTGACGCTGAAGATGCGCCTTGGCTGGGATGAGAATTCGATCAACGCGCCTGATATCGCCCGCCGCGCCGAGGCGGCCGGCATCCAGCTTGTGACCATTCATGGGCGCACCCGCATGCAATTCTATGAAGGCCGCGCCGATTGGGATGCGATCCGCGCCGTCCGCGAGGTGATCTCCATTCCGCTGATCGCCAACGGTGATGTCGAAACGGCAAGCGATGCGCAGGAAATATTGCGCCGCTCCGGCGCCGATGCCGTGATGATCGGCAGGGGCTGCCAGGGCAGGCCATGGCATGCCGGCGTCATATCGGGGGCGCCCGCACCGCAATCCCTGAAGATCGCCGATATCGCCGTCGAGCATTACCGGATGATGCTGGATTTCTACGGCGAGGCGGTGGCGATCCGCCATGCCCGCAAGCACCTTGGCTGGTATCTCCAGCGTTTCGCGCCTGATCTGTCAGGCCCTGAAAAGGCTGAGATCATGACCTCGCGCGACCCGCGCGAGGTGGCCGCGCGCCTTTACGATGCATTGGCGGCCAGTGTTGTCGACAGCCGGGAGGCGGCATGACGAAGGATATGACATCTCCGTCCGATCACGCCGGCGGGACCGTCGCCATGGCCGTGCTGAACGCCATCCAGAACCCCGTCATCATGGTCGACGAATCCGGCTTCGTCGTTTTCGCCAATTGGGAGGCGGAGGCCTTCTTCGGCGCCAGCGCCTCGCATCTGGCGCGTTACCGGATTTCGACTTTCATTCCTTTCGGCAGCCCGCTGCTTGCCCTGATCGACCAGGTGCGCGAGCGCAAGGCGCCGGTCAACGAATATCGCGTCGACCTGAGTTCGCCCCGCCTCGGCCAGGACAAGCTCGTCGATCTCTACGTCGCCCCGGTGCTCAGCGAGCCCGGCGCCGTCGTCATCGTCTTTCAGGAACGCTCGATGGCCGACAAGATCGACCGGCAGCTGACGCATCGCGCCGCCGCCCGCTCGGTGACCGGTCTTGCCTCGATGCTGGCGCACGAGATCAAAAACCCGCTCTCCGGCATCCGCGGCGCCGCCCAGCTGCTCGAACAATCTGCGGACGACGACGATCGGGCGCTGACCCGGCTGATCTGCGACGAGACCGATCGCATCGTTTCGCTGGTCGACCGGATGGAAGTCTTTTCCGACGAACGCCCTGTCGACCGCATGCCGGTCAATATCCATTCGGTGCTCGATCATGTGAAGGCGGTCGCCAAGGCGGGTTTTGCCCGCAACATTCGGGTCACCGAGAGTTACGATCCGTCGCTGCCGGCCGTCTATGCCAATCGCGACCAGCTCGTCCAGGTCTTCCTCAATCTGGTGAAAAACGCCGCCGAAGCGGTCGGCGATCGGCCGGACGGCGAAATCATGCTGACGACGGCCTATCGCCCCGGCATCCGTCTTTCGGTCGCCGGCACGCGCGAAAAGATCTCGCTGCCGCTGGAATTCTGCGTCCACGATAACGGCCCGGGCGTTCCCCTCGATCTGTTGCCGCATCTCTTCGATCCCTTCATCACCACCAAGCCGAACGGCAGCGGCCTCGGCCTGGCGCTGGTCGCCAAGATCATCGGCGATCACGGCGGCATCATCGAATGCGACAGCCAGAACAGCCGCACGACATTCCGCGTTCTCATGCCGGCGTCGAAGGACGCCTCGCTTGAAGACGCCTCTATAGCAAGCTCGACAGGACCTTCTCGATGACAGCCACGATCCTCGTTGCAGATGATGATGCGGCCATCCGGACCGTGCTCAACCAGGCTTTGAGCCGCGCCGGTTATGACGTTCGCATCACCTCCAACGCCGCTACCCTCTGGCGCTGGATTTCGGCAGGCGAGGGCGATCTGGTCGTCACCGATGTGGTGATGCCCGACGAAAACGCCTTCGATCTGCTGCCGCGCATCAAGAAGGCGCGGCCCGACCTGCCGGTCCTCGTCATGAGCGCCCAGAACACCTTCATGACTGCCATCAAGGCCTCGGAGAAGGGCGCCTACGACTATCTGCCGAAGCCCTTCGATCTCACCGAGCTGATCGGCATCATCGGCCGGGCGCTCTCCGAGCCGAAGCGCAAGCCCGCCAAACTCGAGGACGACATGCAGGACGGCATGCCGCTCGTCGGCCGCTCGGCGGCGATGCAGGAAATCTATCGCGTGCTCGCCCGACTGATGCAGACGGACCTGACGCTGATGATCACCGGCGAATCCGGCACCGGCAAGGAGCTCGTCGCCCGCGCGCTGCATGATTACGGCAAGCGCCGCAACGGCCCGTTCGTCGCAATCAACATGGCGGCGATCCCGCGTGACCTGATCGAATCCGAACTCTTCGGCCATGAGAAGGGCGCCTTCACCGGCGCCCAGACGCGCTCGACCGGCCGCTTCGAGCAGGCCGAAGGCGGCACGCTCTTCCTCGACGAGATCGGCGATATGCCGATGGACGCCCAGACGCGGCTCTTACGCGTCCTGCAGCAGGGTGAATACACCACCGTCGGCGGCCGCACGCCGATCCGCACCGATGTGCGCATCGTTGCCGCCACCAACAAGGACCTGAAGCAGGCGATCAACCAGGGCCTCTTCCGCGAGGATCTGTACTACCGCCTCAATGTCGTGCCGCTGCGCCTGCCGCCGCTGCGCGACCGCGCCGAGGACATTCCCGATCTGGTGCGCCATTTCATCCAGCAGGCGGAAAAGGAAGGTCTCGGCTCAAAGCGCTTCGATCAGGAAGCGCTCGAACTGATGAAGGCTTATGCCTGGCCGGGCAACGTTCGCGAGCTGGAAAACCTCATCCGCCGTCTGATGGCGCTTTACCCGCAGGATGTGATCACCCGCGAGATCATCGACGCGGAACTTCGCTCCGACGTGCCCGACAGCCCGATCGACAAGGGGCCGATGCGCAGCGGCTCGATGACGATCGCGCAAGCCGTGGAAGAGAACATGCGCAGCTATTTCGCAGGCTTCGGGGACAATCTGCCGCCGCCCGGCCTCTATGACCGTGTGCTGACCGAAATGGAATACCCGCTGATCCTCGCCGCCCTGACGGCGACGCGCGGCAACCAGATCAAGGCGGCCGATCTTCTCGGTCTCAACCGCAACACCTTGCGCAAGAAGATCAGGGAACTTGGCGTCTCGGTCTACAGGAGTTCCCGCACCGCCTGAGCTCGCTCGGGGCGATGAAAAGAAGGCGGCGGGCCCTCATGTTGCCCACCGCCCACCCCTCCCGGCGTCCGCCGCCACGGTCGGGAGGAGAGGTGAGCCTATCTGAGCGAGGCCACGGTTTATATCCAAGCCGACAAACAAAGATGCGGTGTCATTCGACAGTCACATAAGCATTAGTGAAGATTGTTTTGCCGACAGGCAAATGTCATTGAAGTTGCTGCGATCATCGTCGCCGTGCCTGTGGATAAGCTGTGGATATCCGGTGGACGACATGAGCAATCAGCGGTCGATAATGTCGCAGATGCCAATCGCATGTTGCCTATCCGTTCCGAATCTCGTCATTCTGCCGTTGCTGCCGTCGACCTCCGCCGCAAACGTCGTCGATCGCATGCCACGGGGCGCTCCGACTGATGTCGTTGAGCGCCCTTTTTCTTTACGGTCAGGGGCTGACGGGAACTGCGACATCGTGTTTGGTCAACTTGGCGCACTGAGCCTCGCATATCGTTGCGGATGCCATAGATTACGCCAATCGGTCGTCGATCAATCGGGCGACGCCGACCCCGGTGACAGGCCGGCACGTATTCATAATTTGCGGGAGTTGCATGATGGAATATCGACGTTTGGGAAAGTCGGGCCTGCAGGTGAGCGAGTTCGCCTTCGGCTCATGGGTGACGTTCGGTAAGCAGGTCAATGGAGGCGACGCCGTCGACCTCATGAAGCTTGCCTATGACAACGGGGTGAACTTCTTCGACAATGCCGAAGGATACGAGAGCGGCAAGTCCGAGATCGTGATGGGCGAGGCGCTCAGCAGGCTCGGCTGGAGCCGCGACAGCTTCGTCGTCTCCAGCAAGGTCTTCTGGGGAGGCCAGAAGCCGACGCAGCGCGGCCTGTCGCGCAAGCATGTGACCGACGCCTGCCACGCAGCGCTTAAGCGGCTTCAGGTCGATTACCTCGACCTCTACTTCTGCCACCGCCCGGATATCGACACGCCGATCGAGGAAACGGTCCGGGCGATGCACGACCTCGTCGCCCAGGGCAAGGTGCTCTATTGGGGCACGTCGGAATGGTCCGCGCAGCAATTGACGGAAGCCTATGCCGTCGCCCGGGACTTGCGCATCACGCCGCCGACCATGGAACAGCCGCAGTACAACATCTTCGAACGCCAGAAGGTCGAATCCGACTACCTGCCGCTCTACGATCTGATCGGCCTTGGCACCACGATCTGGTCGCCGCTCGCCTCAGGCGTCCTGACCGGCAAGTACAACAACGGTGTCCCTGCCGACAGCCGTATGAACCTGCCGGGCTACGAATGGCTGAAGGAAAAGTGGTCCAGTGATGCCGGCCTTGCCCAGCTCAAACAAGTTGGCGAGCTCGCAAAGCTCGCGGACGAGATCGGCATATCGATCACCCATCTCGCCCTTTTGTGGTGCCTCGCCAACCGCAACGTCTCGACCGTCATTCTTGGAGCCTCGCGCGCCGGCCAGCTGCAGGACAATCTCGCGGCCCTCTCACACAGACACAAGATGACGTCTGACGTGCTGGAGCGGATCGACACGATCGTCGGAAACAAGCCCGAAGGACCACGTCGCTTCTAGAGAAAACAAACCTCTCGACGGGCCAGATCAACGCCCGTCGAGAGACGTCGCTGGCCAATCGTTCCAGCACGATGGCGCGTGAGAGGGCCTGCGTATCCGTGACTAGGTTGGATCGGCTGTAACGAGCTTTTTGCAACAGTGACATGCTAGGGAGGCGGGATGCATTTTCTTGAAGTTTTCGCGATCGGAAGTCTTATAGCCGCTGGAATTTTTCACGTCTGCATGCTCTTCGCCTTCGAGCACCTGACCAGTAAGATCAACAAATATGGGCCGAACTTGGTAACGAAAAGGGGAAGGGCGCTCCCCGAAATTGATCAGAACAGCCAAGTGATTCCACGGGAATTGAAGAGTCAATTCGTGCTTTACAGGCAGTGTTGGATCGTTTTCATGGTCGTGTTTATGATGCCTGTGGCGGTTTACTTGATCAGTAAGGCAAAATGAAACGCTCTAAGTTTCGTATCCTTGCGTGGCTGTTATTTTTCTGCGCCATCAGTCAGGGGAAAATCGAGGCGAATTTGACAGGGATCAGTCTTTTCGCAAGACCTGATAGCTTTGCCAGTATGTATCTGAGAATAAACGCTTTCGATGAATCCTTCACTCGCTGCCGGATCGCCATGGACCTTGCAAGTGCGATCGGTGATGCCAGTTGCAGAAGGTCTCTACGACTCATCAACGAGTTCTCTGACCTGGTCGGTATGGGTGTAATACGCGATGACGACGAGAAGACGCTCAAACGGGTCTTAGATTTTCTGATCCAATACAGGGATCATAGTAAATGAGCCTGCAGTCTAGTTTTCAACACGACGGAAAGGCTGACGGCACACAGCATGGCAAACGGCAGGCGATTTGCCCAGCCTACAGCGTCTGCTCGTCAGTGTATCATCCGGCAACCGCGACGCCGCGACTGCGAAAGCATGGCCGACGAGACAAGGTTAACACGGCTTGACAATGTGACGAGACGCGTTGCATTTTCGCCACAATGCGTTGCTTAAAGGTCACGCAAGGGTTTTGGACATTCGCTCCCGATCGAGTCGTTGCAGCGCTGGCTTTCTAAAGCCGGCGTTGCTTGGTTTTCGATCGGATGGCGAGGGCGGCAGGTGTCGTCTGAAGAGAGGCCGAATGACGCAGGATGGGGTATCGCCGGCGGCGGCGGGCGAGACGGTGACGACAGTGACCGACCGCCGCGCCCTTTTTGCCGTGCCCGGCCTGGTGCTCGCCGGCGGCGCGCTTCTCTGCGCCACAGCGACGCTTTTCGTGCTGCTCGGCCTGACGCCGATCGCCCCGACGTCGCATGTCGTCATCACCTCGGTGATCGTCAATTCCTTCTTTGTCCTGACGCTGCTCGCCTTGATCGGCCGCGAGGTGGCAAGGCTGCTGAAAGCCCGCACCCGCGGCCGTGCGGCAGCCCGCCTGCACATCCGCATCGTCGTGCTCTTTTCGATCGTCGCGATTACGCCGGCGATCCTCGTCGCCATCTTCGCCAGTATCACGCTGAATGCCGGCCTCGACCGCTGGTTTGCCCTGCGCACCCAGTCGATCGTCAGCTCGTCGCGCAACATCGGCCAAGCCTACATGATGGAGAATGCCAGCTACCTGCAGGGGCAGACGGTCTCCATGGCCAACGATTTGGAGCGCAACCGCGCGCTCTACACCCTCGACAGGACCGGCTTTGCCGACCTGATGACCCGCCAGGCGAGGGGCCGCGGCCTGCTCGGCGCCTTCCTCGTCGAGCGCGACGGCTCGGTGATCGTCCAAGCCGATATCGCCACCGAAAAGCCGCTGCCGGCCATTCCGCAGGACGCATTGGAAAAGGCGGCTGCCGGCCAGCCGACGCTGATCCCGCCCGGCGTTACCAATCTCGTCGGCGCCATCATCAAGCTCGACGCCATCCAGGGCACCTTCCTCTATACGGTGCGCGCCGTCGATCCCAAGGTCATGGGCGCCATGCGCATGATGGAGGAGAACGCCACCGAATACCGCTCGATGGAGGCCAACCGCTTCTCGCTGCAGGTCGCCTTCGCCGTGCTCTATATCGGCTTCGCGCTCATCGTGCTGCTGGCGGCGATCTGGACCGCGATCGCCGTCGCCGACCGCATCGTCCGGCCGATCCGCCTGCTGATCACGGCGGCCGACAGCGTTGCATCGGGCAATATGGATATCGTCGTGCCGGTGCATGCCGTCGACGGCGACGTCGCCAATCTCTCTCGCACCTTCAACAAGATGATCTCCGAAATTCGCACCCAGCGCGACGAGATCCTTGAGGCCAAGGACGAGGTCGACGACCGCCGCCGCTTCATCGAAGCGGTGCTGTCGGGCGTCACCGCCGCCGTCATCGGCGTCGAGCAGGATCGCCGCATCGCCATCGTCAACAGTTCGGCCGAGACGCTGATGTCGTTGTCGGCCGACGAAATGCTCGGAAAGCAGCTGGTCGACATCGCGCCGGAGGTCGATCACGTGCTGACGGAGGCTGCGGTGCGTTATCGCGGCGATTTCCGCAAGCAGATCGCGCTGGTGCGCGGCGGCACGGTGAGGACGCTGAGCGTGCAGGTCACCCGCGAGGAAGTGCGCGACATGAGCGAATCCTACGTGATCACGCTCGACGACATCACCGATCTCGTCATCGCCCAGCGCTCGACCGCCTGGGGCGACGTGGCCAGGCGCATCGCTCATGAGATCAAGAACCCGCTGACGCCGATCCAGCTGTCCGCCGAGCGCATCCAGCGCCGTTACGGCAAGCAGATCGACCCGGATGACCGGACCGTCTTCGACCAGTGCACGGATACGATCATCCGCCAGGTCGGCGACATCGGCCGCATGGTCGACGAATTCTCCGCCTTTGCTCGCATGCCGAAACCCACCAAGGAGCCGAGCGATCTGCGCAATATCCTGCGCGACGCGATCTTCCTGCGCGAGATGGGCAACCATCACGTCACCTTCGGGCAGGATTTCGGCGACCAGCCGCTGGAAGGCCTGTTCGACAGCCGCATGCTCGGCCAGGCCTTCGGAAATCTCATCAAGAATGCCGTTGAATCGATCGAGGCCGTTCCTGGCGACGAACGGGACGAACGCAAGGTTCTCGTCCGCGCCGCCCTCGATACCGGCCGCGACCGCTTCACCGTCGACGTGATCGACAATGGCCGCGGCCTGCCGGTGGAGAACCGCCACAGCATTCTGGAACCCTATATGACGATGCGCGAGAAGGGCACCGGCCTCGGCCTCGCCATCGTCAAGAAGATCATCGAGGAACATGGCGGGCAGCTCGAGCTGCATGATGCGCCCGCCGATTTTGACCGGGGAAGAGGGGCCATGATCCGCGTGCATCTGCCACGCCTGGATCCGACGCCTGCTGCCCCCGCAGCCAATGACAAGGAAAGCGTTTATGGCCTCTGATATTCTCGTCGTCGACGATGAGCACGATATTCGCGAGATCGTTTCCGGCATTCTCTCCGACGAAGGGCACGAGACGCGCACGGCCCATGACAGCGACAGCGCACTGGCGGCGATTTCCGATCGCGTGCCGCGGCTGATCTTCCTCGATATCTGGATGCAGGGCAGCAAGCTCGATGGTCTCTCACTGCTCGACGAGATCAGGACTCGCCATCCGGAACTGCCCGTCGTGATGATATCAGGCCATGGCAACATCGAGACCGCCGTCTCGGCGATCAAGCGCGGCGCCTTCGATTTCATCGAAAAGCCCTTCAAGGCCGACCGGCTGATCCTGATCGCCGAACGCGCGCTGGAGAATTCCAAGCTGAAGCGCGAGGTGTCGGATCTGAAGCGCCGCACCGGCGATGCGCTGGAGCTGATCGGCACCTCGGTTGCCGTCTCGCAGTTGCGCCAGACGATCGAGAAGGTTGCGCCGACCAACAGCCGCATCATGATCCTCGGCGCGTCGGGCTCCGGCAAGGAGCTGGTGGCGCGGATGATCCACAAGAAGTCGGCCCGCGCCAACGGCCCCTTCGTTGCGATCAACGCCGCCAACATCACGCCCGAGCGCATGGAAGTGGCGCTGTTCGGCACCGAGGGCACGCCCGGCCAGGCGCGCAAGATCGGCGCGCTCGAAGAAGCCCATCGCGGCATCCTCTATCTCGACGAGGTCGGCGAGATGCCGCGCGAGACGCAGAACAAGATTCTCCGCGTCCTGGTCGATCAGCAGTTCGAGCGGGTCGGCGGCTCCAAGCGCGTCAAGGTCGATGTCCGCATCATCTCCTCGACCGCATACAATCTCGAGAGCCGCATCGCCGAGGGATGGTTCCGCGAGGATCTCTATCATCGCCTTGCCGTCGTGCCGGTGCGTGTGCCCGCGCTTGCCGAACGGCGCGAGGACATTCCCTTCCTCGTCGATCAACTGATGCGCCAGATATCGGAGCAGGCCGGCATCCGTCCGCGCCGTATCGGCGACGACGCCATGGCGGTGCTGCAGGCGCATGACTGGCCCGGCAACATCCGCCAGCTGCGCAACAATATCGAGCGGCTGATGATCCTTGCCCGCACCGACGGCCCGGATGCGCCGATCACCGCCGACATGCTGCCGACCGATCTCGGCGACATGCTGCCGAAGGTGTCCGCCAAGAACGACTATCACATCATGACGCTGCCGCTGCGCGAAGCCCGCGAGATGTTCGAGAAGGATTACCTGATCGCCCAGATCAACCGCTTCGGCGGCAACATCTCGCGCACCGCGGAATTTGTCGGCATGGAGCGTTCGGCGCTCCACCGCAAGCTGAAGTCGCTCGGCGTCTAAGTGTATCCGGCGCGGCCGACCCCGCGCCGCGTCCCATATTGCTTCCCGGAAGACCAGGTTTCCCATGCCGAGAATTGCCTATGTGAATGGCCGTTACGTCAAGCATTCCAATGCCAGCGTGCATATCGAGGATCGCGGCTACCAGTTCGCCGATGGCGTCTATGAGGTCTGCGAGGTGCGCCACGGCTATATCGTCGATCTCACGCGCCACCTGAACCGTCTCGACCGATCGCTTGGAGAGTTGCGCATCGCCTGGCCGATGGGCCGGGCGGCGCTGACGCAGGTCATTCGCGAGACGCTGCGCCGCAACCATGTCCGCAACGGGCTTTTCTACATGCAGGTGACACGCGGCGTCGCCCGCCGCGATCACGTCTTTCCGGCCGAGGGAACGCCGCCCTCACTCGTGATCACCGCCAAGAGCACCGATGCCAGGATCATCGCCGCCAAGAACGCCAATGGCATCAAGGCGATCACCCTTGTCGATAATCGCTGGGACCGCGTCGACATCAAGTCCGTCGGCTTGCTGCCGAATGCCATGGCCCGCCAGCAGGCCAAGGAAGCCGGCGCCCAGGAAGCGATCTATACCGACGGCGACGGCATGGTGAAGGAAGGGGCGGCGACCAATGTCTGGATCGTCGATCCTGATGGAACGCTGGTGACGCGCCCGGCCGAACACGGCATTCTGCGCGGCATTACCCGCACCACTCTGATGGATGTCGGAGCCAAGCTGGGGTTGACGATCACTGAGCGGAACTTCTCCGTTTCGGAGATGCTCGCAGCCCGCGAGGTCTTCCTCACTGCAGCCACAAGCATTTGTTTTCCGGTCGTTTCCGTCGACGGCCAGCCCATTGCCAACGGTCATCCGGGCAGCGTTTCGCAGAAAGTCCGCGAGGCCTTTTTCGACGTTGCGGAAAAGATTGCGATTTGATACCAAGATTTGCTGGACAGGTGGAATGAGGATGCCACCGGTCTTCGCATGGTGAGGTTGATTGATATTCTACTGGCCGGATCAGGTCGGCAATAAAGAAAGAAGCGGCGCGATGGCGGAACGTTCTCAGAATCTTCAGGACTTATTTCTCAATACTGTTCGCAAGCAAAAGATTTCCCTGACAATCTTTCTGATCAACGGCGTGAAACTCACGGGCGTTGTTACGTCTTTTGACAATTTCTGTGTTCTTCTTCGCCGTGACGGCCATTCGCAGCTCGTGTATAAGCATGCGATCTCGACGATCATGCCGGGCCAGCCCATGCAGATGTTCGAGAGCGAAGAAGCAGCGTCCTAACAGGATCAGCCGTCATTTCGACACGCGATACCAAGAACGATTCGATCATCCCTGAGGCCGCCAAGCACAGGGACGACATGCGCGCGACTGTCGTCGTGCCGGTTCTGAAATCGCGCAGTCGCGGCGGCCAGGGCGAATCGGCCTCGACCCGCACACCGGAAAGCCGGCTCGAAGAGGCGACGGGCCTTGCCCAGGCGATCGACCTCGATGTCGTCAACGGCTCCATTGTCCCGGTCAACGATCCGCGACCGGCCACACTGCTCGGCACCGGCAAGATCGAGGAGATCAAGGCACTGCTCGATGAGCGCGATTCCGGTCTCGTCATCGTCGATCATCCGTTGACTCCGGTACAGCAGCGCAACCTCGAAAAGGTATGGAACGCCAAGGTCATCGACCGGACGGGCCTCATCCTCGAAATCTTCGGCCGCCGCGCCTCCACCAAGGAAGGCACGCTGCAGGTCGACCTCGCCCATCTGAATTATCAGAAGGGCCGCCTCGTCCGAAGCTGGACCCACCTTGAACGCCAGCGCGGCGGCGGCGGCTTCATGGGCGGTCCCGGCGAAACCCAGATCGAAGCCGACCGACGGATGCTGCAGGACCGCATCATCAAGCTCGAACGCGAGCTGGAGCAGGTCGTGCGCACCCGCCAGCTCCACCGCGCCAAGCGCCGCAAGGTGCCGCACCCGATCGTGGCGCTGGTCGGCTATACCAATGCCGGCAAGTCGACGCTGTTCAACCGTATCACCGGCGCCGGCGTGCTGGCTGAAGACATGCTCTTTGCCACGCTCGACCCGACGCTTCGGCGCATGAAACTGCCGCACGGCCGCACCGTCATCCTGTCCGACACCGTCGGCTTCATCTCCGACCTGCCGACCCATCTGGTCGCCGCCTTCCGGGCGACGCTGGAAGAAGTGCTGGAAGCCGATCTCATCCTGCATGTCCGCGACATGTCCGATGCCGACAACCAGGCGCAGAGCTCCGACGTGATGCGCATCCTGAACGATCTTGGCATCGACGAGGCCGAAGCCGAGAAGCGGCTGATTGAGGTCTGGAACAAGATCGACCGGCTGGAGCCCGAGGTGCACGACACCATGGTGCAGAAATCGGCCGGCGCCAGCAACGTGGTCGCCGTTTCGGCCGTCAGCGGCGAGGGCGTCGATACGCTGATGGAAGAGATCAGCCGCAGACTATCCGGCGTGATGACCGTGGCAACGATCCGCCTTCCGGTCGACAAGCTGGCGCTGCTGCCCTGGCTTTACGATCACGCGATCGTCGACGGCCGCGAGGATAATGAAGACGGAACGATCACCCTCGACCTGCGCTTGTCCGAAACCGAAGCCACCGAACTCGAGCGCCGCATCGGCAACGGCCAGAAGTCTTCAAAGGAAGATTGGGAGCGGTAAGGTCGGCGAGACCAGCCCCTCATCCGGCTGCCGCCACCTTCTCCCCGTAAACGGGGCGAAGGGACAAGCCGCAATGTCTCGGCTCTCGCGCACCTCTGGTATGGCACGTCCCCTCTACCCGTTCACGGGGAGAGGGTTAGGGTGAGGGGCAGCCATCTGCACAAACCGGACAGCCGATACCTCACTCCGCTCCAACCACGATCGCCCTTTCAATCGCCTTCGCCGCCTGCCAGATTTCCTCCATCCGCTCCAGCGTCGCGTCTTGCAGAGTCTCACCTTCTGCTTCAAGAACCTGTTCTATATGGCTGAACCGACGACGGAATTTCGTATTAGTTCCGCGCACTGCCTGTTCCGGATCGGCCTTCACATGCCGGCCGATATTGACGACCGCGAAGATCAGATCGCCGAGCTCGTCGTTGACCTTTGCCTGATCGCCTTCGCGAAGGGCCACCCGCAATTCGCCGATCTCCTCCTCGATCTTGTCGAGGATCGGCTCGGGCGCTGACCAATCGAAGCCGACCTTGGCGGCGCGTTCCTGCAGTTTCAGTGCTTCCGTCAAGGCCGGGAAGCTGCGCTGTACGGAGCCGAGGAAGCCGCTGTTGAAGTCCTCGGTGATGCCGCGCCGTGACCGTCGCTCGGCGCGCTCGCGTTTCTCCGCCTGCTTGATCTCGTCCCATTGTCTCTTCACCGCGTCTGGCGTATCCGCCGCCGAGCGTGCAAAGACGTGCGGGTGGCGGCGGATCATCTTGGCAGTGATGGCGTTGACCACGTCGCCGAAGGAAAATTCGCCGGCCTCCTCGGCCATGCGGGCGTGAAAGACCACCTGCAGCAGCAGATCGCCCAACTCGTCGCAGAGATCGTCCATATCGCCGCGCTCGATCGCGTCGGAGACCTCATAGGCCTCCTCGATCGTATAGGGCTTGATCGTCTCGAAGTTCTGCACGATGTCCCAGGGGCAGCCGGTTTCGGGATGGCGCAGCGCCGCCATGATCTCGATCAGCCGCGAAATGTCTTTGGAAGGTTCCATGTTGCCTCGGTTCAGCAGGCTTCAGTTGGGTGGCCCTCAGTTCAGGGGCCTTCAGTTCAAGGGGATGTCGTTGGCGCTCTTCGACGACTGATAGCTGGTCGACAGCGCGTCGTAGCGCGCCTTGATGCGGGCGGTCTGCGTCTTCAGCGCGTTTTTCAGCTGAGCCTCTTCGGTCTCGACGAGATCGGCGATGGCAAAGCTGTTCCAGAAGGCGTTTTGCCTGCGGTAGCCGCCGGGTTCAAGCCCGAAGACGTCCTTCAGGATCTTCAAATCGTGCGGAATGGCGAAGGCGTCGCGCGAATCCTCATGGCTGAAGAAATAGTAGAAATTGTCGAAGCCGGCCCAGGTGATCGCCGACATGCACATGGTGCAGGGTTCGTGCGTCGACAGGAAGATCAGATCCTTGGTCGGCGGCTTGTCGCCAAGCTCGTAGAAGCGCTTCAGCGTATGGACTTCGCCGTGCCAGAGCGGATTTTCCAGCTCGTTATTGGTCTCGGCGACGACGAGCGAAAGATCGGATTTCCGCAGGATCGCCGCACCGAATACCTTGTTGCCAAGCGAAACCCCACGCTCCGTCAGTGGCAGGATATCGTCTTCCATGACCGAAAGCAGGCGGGAGGCAATGGTCTTATCAGGCATGAGGACACTCCAGTTTTCCTCAGTCTATCGCCTTGGCGGCGCGAGTGAAATGCGTCAAGCACCGGTGGACGTCTTTTGTCACAGGCTTTATACTGCACCGCAGCAAGCGGGTTGGGAACATGCGGCTTTTGGGACGCACGGGTGACTTTTCTCAAATCACTGACGGCACGAGCAAAAGAATACCTGCTTGCTTGGGCTTTCGAATTTCTGTTCCTTCAATCCCTTGTCGATCAAGGGCATATTCCGGCAACCTCGAAGTGGATTGATGATGCCTTCCAAGACTGAACAGCTTTCGGTATTTCCCGCCTTCTTTCGCGTGGAAGGCCAGAAGACGGCTGTCTTCGGCAATGGCGACGAAGCGTTCGCCAAGGTGCGGCTGCTGCTCAACACGCGGGCGCGGATTATCGCCTATGCCGACCGGCCGGAAGCCGATTACCACGCTTTCCTGATCGCCAACCGGATCGAGACCGTACGCGCTGCCTTCGCAGCCGAACAGGTCGAGGGTTCGGCGCTCGTCTTCGCCGCAACCGGCGATGAAGCTGACGACCGCAGCATCGTCGATGCTGCACGTGCCGCCAGAATTCCGGCCAATGCCGTCGATCAACCCGATTACTGCGATTTCTTCACGCCGGCGCTGGTCAACCGCGCCCCCGTCGCCGTGGCGATCGGCACGGAAGGGGCAGGGCCGGTTTTGGCGCAGATGATCCGCGCGCAGATCGACCAGCTTCTTTCGCCCTCGCTCGGCCGTCTTGCCGGGCTGGCGACGAGCTACCGCAAGTCCGTCGAACAACTGATTCCCAGAGGCGTCTCCCGCCGGGTCTTCTGGCGCCGTTTCTTCTCCGGCGCCGTTGCCGATGCGGTCGCCAACGGCAACCTGCCGCAGGCCCGCCATGCCGCCGACCGGCTGCTGCACGCGATGGACAAGGTCGCCGGCCACGTCTGGCTGGTCGGCGCCGGTCCGGGTGCCGAGGATCTGCTGACGCTGCGCGCCCAGCGCGTGATGATGGAAGCCGACGTCATCGTCTATGACGCGCTGGTGCCGCAGGCGATCGTCGATATGGGCCGCCGCGATGCCGAGCGGCTTTCCGTCGGCAAGCGCAAGGGCTGCCATTCGAAGTCCCAGGAAGAGATCAACGACCTGCTGGTCGATCTCGGCCGCCAGGGCAAGCGTGTCGTCCGTCTGAAATCCGGCGATCCCCTGGTCTATGGCCGGGCTGGCGAAGAGATGGCGGCACTGCGCGCCGCCGGCGTCACCTATGAGATCGTGCCCGGCATCACCTCGGCTTTCGCCGCCGCTGCCGATTTCGAGCTGCCGCTGACGCTGCGCGGCGTCGCCTCCTCGCTGGTCTTCACGACCGGCCATGATCTCACCGGCGACGTGCTGCCCGATTGGGCAAGCCTTGCCGTTTCCGGCGCGACGATCGCCGTCTATATGGGTCGCACGGTTGCCGCCTCCGTCGCCGAGCGGCTGATGCAGGCGGGCATTCCGTCTGAGACTACCGTTGCCGTCATCGAAAATGCCAGCCGCGCCGATCGCCGCCTGCTGCATGGCACGCTCGCCGATCTGCCCGATCTGCAGCACCGCGACGAATTAACAGGGCCCGTCATGGTCATCATCGGCGATGCGGTCGCCGGTGCCAATTTCGAACTGTCCGAGCCCTTGGTGCGCGCAAACGCCCGGCTCGAGGAACTTGCAAGGAGCTGAATATGGGTGACAAGGTTCTGACCGCCAACCGGCTGACGGACGGCATTGCCGTCTGGCTGGATGCGAACGGGAAGTGGTCCACCTCGCTGCAGGAGGCGCTTGTTGCCCGTCATGCCGAGGCCGTTGAGGCGCTGGAGGCGATCGGCAAGAAATCCTATGCCGACAACGAGGTGGTTGACGTCGCCGTTGTCGACGTTCAGGAAACCAACGGCATTCTCTGGCCTCTTCGCCTTCGCGAGCGCATCCGCGCGCAGGGCCCGACCATGGAATATGCCCCGGGCTACGCTCCTGCCGATCCCGAATTCATTGCAGTCTGAGGAAGACGATGTACCGTTACGACGAATTTGACCATGCCTTTGTTACCGAGCGCGTCGAGCAGTTTCGCGATCAGGTCGAGCGCCGCCTTTCCGGCGAGCTCGCCGAGGACGCGTTCAAGCCGCTGCGCCTGATGAACGGCGTCTACCTGCAGCTTCACGCCTACATGCTGCGCATTGCCATTCCCTATGGCACGCTGAGCTCCCGCCAGCTGCGCATGCTCGCCCATATCGCCCGCACCTATGACCGCGGCTATGGCCACTTCACCACGCGCCAGAACCTGCAGTTCAACTGGCCGAAACTGTCCGACATTCCCGATGCGCTTGCCGACCTTGCCAGCGTAGAGATGCATGCGCTGCAGACCTCGGGCAATTGCATCAGAAACGTCACGGCCGATCACTTCGCCGGTGCCGCCGCCGATGAGATCGCCGATCCGCGTCCTTACGCCGAAATCCTGCGCCAGTGGTCGTCGGTCCACCCGGAATTCTCCTTCCTGCCGCGCAAGTTCAAGATCGCCGTCACCGGTGCCGAGCGCGACCGCGCCGCAATCCAGGTCCATGATATCGGCCTGCACGTGAAGACGAACGACAAGGGCGAGATCGGCTTTGCCGTCTATGTCGGCGGCGGCCAGGGCCGTACACCGATGATCGCCAAGCTGATCCGCGACTTCCTGCCCGAGGAAGACCTGCTTTCCTACACCACGGCCATCGTGCGCGTGTACAATCTGCACGGCCGCCGCGACAACAAATACAAGGCCCGCATCAAGATCCTCGTGCACGAAACCGGCACCGAGGAACTGACGCGCCAGGTGGAGGCTGAATTCGCCGCGCTGAAGGATACCGAGCTCAAGCTGCCGGAAAAGGACGTCCAGTCGATATCTGCCTATTTCGCGCCGCCGGCCCTGCCCGAACGCGCCGAAGGCTGGGAAAACCTTGCCCGCTGGAAGAAGGCCGATTCCGGCTTCGCCCGCTGGGTCCAGCAGAACGTGCAGCCGCACAAGAACCCCGATTACGGCATGGTGACGATCTCGCTGAAGCCGATCGGCGGCATTCCGGGCGACGCCTCGGATGCGCAGATGGATGCGATCGCCGACCTCGCCGAGGAATATGCCTTCGACGAAATCCGCGTCAGCCATGAGCAGAACCTGATTCTGCCGCATGTGGCGCTTGCCGATCTCGAAGCCGTCTATCGCGGCCTCGTCGCCATCAATCTCGCCGAAGCCAATGCCGGCTTGATCACTGATATCATTGCCTGTCCCGGGCTGGACTACTGCGCGCTCGCCAATGCGCGCTCCATTCCGCTGGCGCAGGAAATCTCCCGCCGCTTCGGCGATGCGGAACGCCAGGCCGAGATCGGCGAGCTGAAGATCAAGATCTCCGGCTGCATCAATGCCTGCGGCCATCACCATGTCGGCCATATCGGCCTGCTCGGTGTCGAGAAGAAGGGCGCTGAACTCTACCAGATCACGCTCGGCGGCTCCGGCGACGAACATACCTCGATCGGTGAAATCATCGGCCGCGGCTTCGAGCCGGACCGGGTGACGGACGCGATCGAGACGATCGTCGACACCTATCTCGGCCTGCGCCTCGATCAATCCGAGAACTTCCTCGCCGCTTATCGCCGCGTCGGACCGCAGCCTTTCAAGACTGCGCTCTACGGCTCGGCGGCCGAAGCGGCATAAGGAGGGGATGATGACGAAGATCTGGAGAGAAACCGGTTTTGTCGAAAACGATCCCTGGGTGATCGAAACCGACGAGGTGAAGGCGACCGAGGAGCAGAAGCCGCTGCTCGGTCTCGACGAACTGATTGCCAAGGCCGACGAAAGCAACGATGTGGGCCTCGGCGTGCTGATCAAGCCGGCCGACGACGTGCGCCGGCTGGAGCCCTATCTCGATCGCCTCGAAATCGTCGCCGTCGCCTTTCCGGCTTTCAACGACGGCCGCGCCTTCAGCCATGCCTCGCTGCTGCGCCAGCGCCTCGGCTACACCAATGAGCTGCGTGCCGTCGGCGACGTGCTGATCGATCAGGTGCCGCTGATGCTGCGCGTCGGCATCGACAGCTTTTCCGTCACCAACGCCACGGCGCTGAAGCGGCTTTCCGAAAACCGTCTTCCCGCCATTCCCCATCATTATCAGCCGGCGGTGCGTGACGCCGAAGCCGGCAAGGGCTATAGTTGGCGCCGTCAGGCGAAGCCGGCCGCATAAGCGGCTGGTCAGCCGTTTTACCTTGACGGAACGGTAGCATGAAGAGATTCGAAGTAGCGGTGATCGGTGGCGGTCTCGCCGGCATGATCGCCGCAATCGCGCTGGCGCGTGGCGGTCGCAATGTCGCGCTGGTGGCACCCCTCGCTCCGAAGGAGGATCGGCGCACCACGGCGCTGATGGATCAATCGATCCGCTTCCTCGACCGGCTGGCGCTCTGGGAAAAGCTCCGTCCCGCAGCCGCTCCTCTGACCAGCATGCGCATCGTCGACGGTACCGATCGACTGCTGCGCGCGCCGACCACCACTTTCCGCGCGGCCGAGGTCGGCCTCGATGCCTTCGGCTACAATTTCCCCAACAAGGCGCTGAACGGCATTCTCGAAGAGGCTGCCGCCGGCGAGGGCAATATCACCCGTTTCACCGATATGGCCGAATCGATCGACATATCAGCCGAGGCTGTCTCGATCCGCATTACTGGCGGCGAGACACTGTCGGCCGATTTTGCCGTCGGCGCCGATGGCCGCGGCTCGAAGCTGCGCGAGACCTCCGGCATTGCCGTGCGCAACTGGTCCTATCCGCAATCGGCCATGGTGCTGAATTTCGCCCATTCGCTGCCGCACCAGAACATCTCGACCGAATTCCACACCAAACACGGCCCCTTCACCCAGGTGCCGCTGCCGGGAAGCCGCTCCAGCCTCGTCTGGGTGCAGGATCCCGCTGAGGCGGCGAGCCGCGCGGAGTTGCCGCTTGCCGAGCTCGGCGCCCTTGTCGAAGCGCGCATGCAGTCCATGCTCGGCAAGGTCGATGTCGAAGAGGGCGTCCAGGTCTGGCCGCTCTCCGGCATGATGGCGCATCGTTTCGGCAAGGGACGCATCGCGCTGATCGGGGAGGCCGCCCATGTCTTCCCGCCGATCGGGGCTCAGGGGCTGAACCTCAGCCTGCGCGATATCATGGCGCTTGCCGATATCCTCTGCGACAGGGCGGAATTGCCGGTGCCGGCCGACGCCGGCGAAAGCTTCGACCGCAAACGCCGCGCCGACATCATGACGCGCACGGCAAGTGTCGATATTCTCAACCGCTCGCTGCTTTCGGATTTCCTGCCCGTCCAGATGCTGCGCGCTGCCGGCCTGCACATCCTCTCGGCCATACCGCCGCTGCGCAATATCGTCATGCGTGAGGGCATCGAGCCGGGCCGCGGCTTCCGCGATATTCCGGAGGCGCTACGGGAAAAGCTGAAGCGGAAGAAGGCCTGAGCGGATCACGATTAGCCAGAGCGAAACAGTCACCACCGAAAACACCGTCGTGATCAGGATCGTCGCCGAGGCGCGCTCCTGCCAGACGCCATACTGCTGACCGATGACGAAGACGTTGGTCGCCGTCGGCAGTGAGGCGAGCAGCACGGCCGCCTGGATCCAGACCGGTTCGAAACCGCCAACCGCCGTCAGCGCAACGAAGACCGCGATCGGATGAAGGATCAGCTTCGCCGGCACGATATAGGAGATTTCTGCCGGGATCCGCTTCAACGGTCGGAGCGCCAGCGTCACGCCCATGGCAAAGAGCGCGCAGGGCGCCGCCGCCTGGGCGAGATAGTCGACGAGGCGCTGAAACGCCGGCGGCTGGTCGATGTGCAAGGCGGCCACCGCAAAGCCCAGCGCGGTCGACAGGATGAAGGGATGCAGCGCCACCTTCTGGACGATATCGGCGGCGAGTTGGCCTGTTGAACCCTTGTCGTCGCCGGCCGCCGCCATCAGCGCCGGCGCCACGATGAAATGCAGCGCGTTTTCGAAGCAGATGATCAGCGCCACCGGCACGGCTGCGCCTTCGCCGAGCGCCAAGAGTGCCAGGCCCGGTCCCATATAGCCGATATTGCCATAGGCGCCGGCAAAGGACTGGATGGTGCAATCGGCCAGCGAATTGCCGCGCACGACGCGGCCGATGACGAAAAGCAGGATGAAGACCGCATAGGTCGCCGCGATATCGGTGACAATGAAATCGACGCGCGTCAGCTCTTCGATCGGCGTGCGCGAGACGAGCTTGAAGAACAGCGCGGGCAGGGCGGCATAGATGATGAAAGTGTTCAGCCAGCCGAGCGCTTCGGCCGGCTGCTTGGTCGCCTTGGCGGCGATGTAACCGATCAGGATCAGGCCGAAGAACGGCAATAGCAGGCTGACAATATCGGCCAAGAGGTCTTCCAGGGCGCGGGGATGATCGGCGGGTCAGGATCTGACTTAAGCAATTCCAGCAAAAGTGTGTAGCGGTTTTTCGTCAGGAATTGCGCAGAAACAAGAGCAATTCCAGCAAAAGTGTGTAGCGGTTTTTCGTCAGGAATTGCTCAAAAAAACAAACCAGTAGAGCGTGGACTCATTCACGCGATGAGTACACGCTCTGCGACCGCCAACAAGCGATCAATAGTCCCAGAAGGCCGCCACCCAACGAAAGGCGTCGCCGTCCACCGCCACCCGGCCGACGGAGGGAAACGGCAGGTGAGTGGCCACCAGCTGCTCGCCGGTCTCCGCCAGTTCCCGCAACAGACGGACCCGAACGCGCGCCGCCTCCTCGGGGTCGTGTTCGAAGCCGTTGTACCAGTCCGGATGTTCAAACCCGACCGCGAACACGGCGTCGCCGGCAAACATTAGCCTGTCGCCGCCGGAGGCCACGCGGATCACGCTGTGGCCGGGGGTGTGGCCGCCGGTGCGATGGACGACCACGCCCGGCGCCACCTCGTACTCATCATCGAACAGCCTGAGATGGCTGCGATACTCTTTGGCGAATCGCTTGGCGGTCGCCCGAAGCGCGTCCGGGAAGCCCGGCGGCATGGAGACCCGAGAGAAATCGGGCGCCTCCCAGAATTTGACCTCTGCCGCCGCCACGTGGATCCGCAGGTCCGGACGCAGCTGGTCCTTCACTCCGTCGACGAGCAGCCCGCCAATGTGGTCCATGTGCATGTGGGTCAGGACCACGTCGGTCACCGACGCAAGATCGATGCCGGCGGCCTCCAGTCGCTTGATCAGCTGCCCGGCCCGCGGCAGGTGCAGGTCCGGGTCGAGCCCCAACCCGGCGTCGAGAAGTATGGTCTGGTCGCCGCTGCGTACCACGACCACGTTCAGCGCCCAGTCGAAAGCGTCCGCTGGCAGGAACATGTCTTTCAGCCAGGCCGCTCGGACGGCGGGATCGATGTTGTGTCCCAGCATCGCGGTTGGGAGCGGTAGCACCCCGTCGCTGACCACCAGCACCTCAATCTCGCCGACCTGCACCGCGTAGCGCGACGGAACCAATTCGTCGAGCCGAGGTCTGCCGGTGTGTGCGGTGTTTTCCAGGCTCATCTTTGTCTCAAGGTTCATGTTCGTCTCCTTCTGACCGCCGCCTTAAACACGGCATCGACGACGCTACATGGAGCCGTGTTTTCGATCGATTGGGTCGAGGGATAAGGGCGGGTGGGGCCGAGGGACAGGGCAAGCCATACCACGGCATAGGTCCAGGCCTCGCTTTTTGCTGTCGGCGGCGTGCTGATGGGCGGACTCGATCAGATCAGCGAACGCGGCATGCCTGTGACTGGGCTCGCCACAAATGTCATTTTTGACAGTCGAGGCCGGACATGATGCCGTTTTCTACGCTGCCGGGAGGCATCTTGCCGGGCCAGCGGACCATGGCGGGCGCGCGAAAGCCGCTTCGAAAAGCTGCAAATAGCCCGCCACGGCAGCGCATCGCGGAGACAACTTCCGACGAAGACGGTGCAGTGGCCGGTCGGTGGAGTCCGTCAGAGCGTGTCGATCAGGCCTCCGTCCACGCGCATCGAAGCTCCAGTCGTTGCGGACGCCAAAGGGGAGGCCAGATAGGTGACGAGATTGGCGATTTCCTCGACGCTCGCGGCGCGTTGGATGATCGAACCGGCGCGGTGCTTCTTGACGAAGTCCGCCGCCACCTCCTCGATCGGTTTCCCTGTCCTCGCACGTTCCTCGGCGAGCATCGCCTCGACGCCTTCCGACAGCGTGGGGCCGGGAAGGACGGAGTTCACGGTGACGCCGGTGCCGGCCATGCGTTTGGCAAGGCCGCGGGCAACCGCGATGTCCGCGGTCTTGCTGACACCGTAGTGGATCATCTCGACCGGTATGTTAAAGCCGGATTCGGACGCGATGAAGATGACGCGGCCCCAATCGAGCTTTTGCATGCCCGGAAGATATGCGCGCGAAAGCCTGACGGCGGACATGACGTTCACCTGCCAGTGGCGGTCCCATACCTCGTCGTCCGCATCGAAGAAGTCCAGCGGCTGGAAGATGCCCGCGTTGTTGATGAGGATGTCCACGTGAGGAACCTGGGCGACAAGAGCGTTACATCCGCCAGCGGTTGCGAGATCCGCTGCCGCCGCGGTCACGCTTCCCTTGGCGCCGTCGCCTTTCAGGCGGTCGGCGGCCTTCGCGGTCTTTTCCTCGGACCGGCCGTTGACCACCACGTTCGCCCCCGCCCTCGCGAGCTGGCGGACGATTGCGTATCCAATGCCTTCGGTGGATCCGGTAACCAGAGCGGTCTTGCCTGTAAGGTCGATCTGCATCTTCTGCTCCTTTGAGGTTGGATGACAGAACGTATGAACTGGCGGCCGGTCTAGCAACAGCCAACGATGCGGATAATCCTTTCGCGTAGGGGAAGGAACCGATCAACGGGCTCTAGTGGCGCAGAATCTTGCCGAGGAAGGCGCGGCTGCGGTCGGTCTTCGGGTGGGCGAAGAATTCATCCGGCGTGCCGCTTTCGACGATGGCGCCGGCGTCCATGAACACCACGCGTTGCGCGACCTTGCGGGCGAAGCCCATTTCGTGGGTCACCACCATCATCGTCATGCCTTCCTCCGCGACGGCGACCATGACATCGAGCACTTCCGATATCATCTCGGGATCGAGCGCCGAGGTTGGTTCGTCGAACAGCATGATCTTGGGGCGCATGCCGAGGCAGCGCGCGATGGCCACGCGCTGCTGCTGGCCGCCCGACAGTTGCGCGGGGTAAGCATCGACCTTGTCCGCGAGCCCGACCTTGGCCAGCAGCTCGCGGCCGGCCTTCTCGGCTTCGGCGCGCGGGATCTTGCGCACGTGCATTGGCGCCAGCGTGACGTTCTCCAGCGCTGTCTTGTGCGGATAGAGATTGAACGACTGGAAGACAAAGCCGATCTCCGCGCGCAATAGTGTCATGTTGGTGGTGCGATCGCCGAGACGCTGACCGTCGACAACCAAGTCACCGTCACGGATCGTCTCCAAACCGTTCACGCAACGGATCAAGGTGCTCTTGCCCGAGCCGGATGGACCGCAGACGACGACGACCTCGCGCGGCGCGACGTCGAGCGTGATATCCTTGAGCACATGAAGTGGGCCAAACCATTTATTGACGGCGCGAAACTCGATCATGCTGGTTCAACCTTTCGGATTCTGCGGCGGCGTCACAATCGCACCTCGCCATGGGCCGCGCCCATTCGAAGCTCCAGACGGCGGGCGAGCATGATGAGCGGATAGCAGACAATGAAATAACCCACGCCGACCAGGAAGAAGACCAGGAGCCCATTCGGCACCCGCTGCACCACCAGCCAGCCGACCCGCGTGAGGTCGGTGAGCCCGATGGCCGAGACGACGGAGGAATCCTTGATCAGCAGCACGTACTGGCCAACCAGTGGCGGCAACACGATCCGCATCGCCTGCGGCAGCACGACCTGGCGCATCCTCTGCCACCGTGACAGCCCGGACGCCAGCGCCGCCTCGATCTGGCCGGTTGGAACGGCGCGGATGCCGGCGGCGACGATCTCGCAGATAAAACAAGCCGCGAGGTTTGTCAGAGCAATGATGCCGGCACTGAAGGCGTCGAGCTCGATGCCGAATTCCGGCAGAATGAAGAATATCAGAAAGATCTGCACCAGGAACGGCGTGCCGCGGATCAGGTCGACCCAGGAGCCGATCGCTGCGCTTAAAAGCCGGCTTCCACCAGTCCGAAGGATGCCGAGGCAAAAGCCGATCAGCGTACCGAGCACCAGGCTAATCAGCGACAACGCGACGGTCATGCCGAGGCCACGCAAGGCGAGGGGATAGCTGCCGGCGAGGCTCTGCAACTGCTGCCAGATCATGTCCGCGCTCCTGTCGGCGCCAATCCGAGCCAGTACGCGGATAGCGCCGCTAGCCCCTTCAGGCCGTAATAGAGCAGGAGGTAGAAGGCCGCGATGGTCATGAACCCTTCGGCGGGCATGAAGCGGTCGGAGGCGAGCAGTTGCCCGGCACGGGTCAGTTCGGCGACCGAAATCAACGATAGCAAGGCCGAATCCTTGACCAGCACGATCGCTTGGCCGAGCAATGGTGGAATCGTCACCTTGAAGGCTTGCGGCAGGATGACGAAGCGCATGCGTTGGATGAAGGTCATGCCCGAAGCGATGCCTGCCTCCACCTGGCCGCGGTGGATCGACAGGATGCCGGCACGGATGATCTCGGCAATATAGGCACCGCTGTTCAGCGACAAGGCGAGAATGCCGACAACGAGTTCCGGCAGGATGAAGCCGAGGCGAGGCAGACCGAAATAGAGGAAATAGAGCTGCGCCAGCAAGGGTGTGGCCCGCACCGCGTCGATGAAGGCCCTGGCGGGAAGGCGAAACAGCCGGGCGGGCTGCAGGTTCATGGCGACGAGCACGATGCCAACGGCGAGCGCACCGGCGAAGGAGAGGAGCGACAGCCACACCGTCGTGAAGAGACCCTGCCCGAACAAGGGCAGATATTCAACGATGGCGCGGAAGCTGAAGTTCTCGAGCATGGCGAATGGCCTATCCCAGACGGCGGAAGACGAAATGTCCCGGACGGTCTCGCGACGCCGAAGCGCGCGCGAAACCGGCCGGATCAGATGGATGCTTGAACCATGGGTCGGGCTTAGTGATCCTTCTTCCAGTTGTCGGAGTTGACCCAATAATCGAGGTTTTTCTGCAGACGGCCGTCGAGGGTGACCTGGTCGAGAAACTGGTTCATCCAGATCAACAGGTCCGGTTCGTCATAGCGCGTGGCGAATGCCAACGGCTCCTTCGACAGCATGTCGGGCATAATGGTGAAGCTGCCGGCCGGATAAGCCGTTGACTGACCCTTGACCGCCGAGACGTCGTTGACGCCGCAATCGGCCTGGCCGTTATTGACGGCATCGAGCAGCAGCGGGCCGCCACCCTTGTAGCTCTTGATCTCGGCATCGGGAAAGGCGGCCTTGGCCTCTTTCTCGCCGGTGGCACCGAGCAGTACCGCGATCTTGGTGCCCTTGGCCTTGCAGTCTCCGGTCGTGTTGAACTTGCCGCCGGCCTTGGTGAAGACGGTGCTGCCGGTATACATGTAGGGCTTGGTGAAGGCGACCTTCATTCCCCGCGCCAGCGTCGGCGTCATGTCGGCGACCAGGAGATCGGCCTTTCCGGACAACAGCGCCGGGATCAGGCCATCCCAGTCGAAATCAAGGAAGGTGATCTTCACGCCCATTTCCTTGGCCATCAATTCGGCGAGCTCGACCGAGCTGCCGGTCCGTTCGCCGGCCGCGTCGACCAACGAGAAGGGAGGGCCTTGTGTCTGCACCGCGACGCGCAGCTCGCCGCGCTTGGCGATGTCGTCGAGCGTTCCGGCATTGGCGGCGGCGGCGATACTGGCAAGCGCGACCGCTGCGGCGAAAAACTTGGTAATGTTCATTTCATATTCCTCCCGGTTGTCGTTGTCCTACCCACCCGTGGGTGCCTTTTGAACCTCGGCGCCGTTCCCGGCGGCGACCGCGTTCGAAACTCTCAATCCCAGCTGACCGTCTCGGAAACCCGGATGCCGCGCCTGGCCAACTCGTCGAGGAAGCGACCGTCCGGCACATGCATCAGCGGGTTGAGCAGGCCAGGCTTAGCGATCTCGCCGCGGGCCAACATCTGCGCCACGATGCTGGCGGGATAGCCGACGCCGCGGCTCATGCCGAACAGCCCGGACGTCAGGTCGCGCTCTATGATCAGGTCCGATGTCACTGTCTTGCGGCGGCCGCCTTCGCTGCCGGAGAACACGTTGCGCATCACGCAAAGATCCTTCTCATCGACACCATACTGTAATTTCGGACCGAGCATCCGGCCGAGAAATTCGCGCGGGCTGGTGCCAATGCCCGGCACCTTGTCTTCGGAGAGGAAGCCGAGTTCCTTCAGCGGAGCCCAAAAAGCCGACCAGCCCGGCCAACGCAGTGAATAGCGGCCACCGCGCCGCAGCCCTTTGGCATGGCCGAGCATGTCGGAATAGTGCGGCGCATCGCCGTTCGGAAAGGCCTCCAGCCTGCCGAGGCCCGCGAACTCGATCTGATGGATGAAACGGTTGTCGTGTTGCCGGGCGGCGGGCACGTCGACCCGTTCGCCGTTTTCGACCAGCACGCTGTCGCGATTCTGGCTCGTCAAGACCATGTCGAAGTTCCAGCTCACCTTATAGCGTAGCGGCTCGGTCGTCGCTTTCGGCTCGGGGATGCCGCCGCAATAGGAGTCGATGGAGGTGATGGTGTCGAACTGACTGGCGGCACGCGCGTAAAGCACCAGATCGATGCCGGGGTCGAGCCCGCATTCGGTCATGATCGAAACGCCCGCCGTCGTGGCCGCGGGATCGAGATCGGCGATGGCCTTGCCGTAATTGGTGGTGACGAGCGGCGTGCCTGTGGCGATCGCCGCGAGAACCGCCTCGCGCATCAGCGGCTGCGGCAAGAGGTCGATGACCGCGTCGGCGTCCTCCATCACATCCGCCAGCGTTGGACCGATCGGGCCTTCCGGCACCACGAAACGAATGCGGCCAATGTCTGTCAGTCCGGCAAGCAGGGCCGCGCCATCCGGCGCGGTATCGAAACAGACCACTCGCTCGACACCGTCGCTGGCGACGAGATCGGTGATCGCGGCGCGCCCTTGCAACCCGAGGCCGCCAAGTACCGCGATCTTCACGCGCTTTCCTTTCGAGGATTCTCGTCCGACCAGCAACCTTCCGGCAGGCTGACCCACTTGTTGCATGATGCCATGACGACGAAGGTCTCGCTGCGCACGACTTCGCCCGGCTCGCCCGCGCCCGGGATCAACTCGCTGGTGACGCGGTAGAGATCGGCGACATCGCCGACCACTGTCACGTCGACGATAATGTCGAAGCGCCCGGTGACCACGCAGGCGGAGTTCACGAAAGGCAGCTCGGAGATGCGTTCCGCCAGTTTCCGGGCCTGCCCGCGCCCCTGGGCATTGATGCCGACAATGGCCGAGATCAATTCCGGACGCTCGGTCAGGTTCAGCAATCCGACGATCTTGAGCAGGTTGCGGCCCAGGAGGTTTCGCAAGCGCATACGCACTGTCGGAACAGAGATCGCCATCTTCTCGGCGAGGCGATTGACGCCAAGCTGCGCATCCTCCGACAGCAGTTTAACCAGTCGCCGGTCGGTCTGATCGAGATGTTCTCGCAATGGTCATGGCTTTCATAAATAGAAAAAATCTGAAGATATTTCTTATAAAACTGAAGATATCCTAGGCATTTTCTTTTGAAAGGCAAGCACATCAATCATTCGGCATTCAATCGACGAGAATGCGGGCCCTTCAGGGCCAGGCACGCCAAGGCGGCCGTCGGCGTTTTGCCGCGACGATTAACTCGCTCGCAAGATTCCACGTTCAATACGATCTTGAGGCGCTCTCTCAGACAACGACTGCGTGCGAATTCCTGGCGTATCGGCTAGCCAGGGTCGACGGTCACGATCCCTCGTCCGGTATGTTCAAGACCTCTCCGCACGCCTTGCAATGAACGGCGTCGGCGTCATGGCGCTGGAGGCCGCATCGGTGACAGGAATAGGTCACTTTGTGAGGGCGGACCACTGCCTGAGCAAGCCTGACGAATAGGGAGATGCCGACGATCATCGTCACAACGGAAGTGAGCTTGCCCAGCGTTCCCGGAAGCGTGATGTCTCCGAATCCCGTCGTCGTCACCGTCGCGACCGTGAAGTATAGCGCATCGACGAATCCTTCGCTTCCCTCCCTGTTGTAGAAGAAGGACGTATAGACGAACCCGGTTGCCATGAAGAGGAACACAAGGAGATTGATCACCGCCCGGACGACGTCGAGAAGGTACAAATAGCCGGCCTTGCGCAGCAAGTCCTTGAGCAGCGGACTGGTGCCGATCGCCCAGAACCGCATGATCCGCAGGAAAGCGAAATTGAAGAGCAGGTCCGGCAGCAACAGCGTGGCCAGCACCACGAAGTCGATCCAGGTCATCGGTCGCCGAATCCACTCGCGCAAAGAGAATGCGGCGACCGCCCGGCCGACCATCTCGGCGGCGATCCACACTGCTATCGCATAGTCGATGATCAGATAGGACGGACCGGATCGCAGGTACGGACCGAGCAGGAAGAAGGCGAGAATGGCGACGTCAATGGCAGCAAATACCAGCCGAAAGGCAATCGCCTGCCTGCCGTCGGCCCTATCGAGCCCTCGCAGCACCTGACGAAGCGAATTCTGCAGAGAGCCGTCGTCGGATTCGAAAGTTTTCATCCAGGGAATGTAGATCCCTCATCGGCGTCCGCAAGTCGCCGAAGAGATCCTTGTCCGGCAAATCGTTGTTCTCGTCTGGACAGGACTTGCCCTGCAGGGGCCGCCTCGATCTCAGGCGACGGACCATCCACCGTCTACCAGCAGATTAGCGCCGGTAATCAGGCTCGCAGCCGGTGATGCAAGGAAGACGACGGCACCCACCACATCATCGGTCTCACCGATCCGGCCGAGCGGAATGTGACCGAGCGTCGCTTCCCGATTGTCGGCGTCGGATAGAAAAGGCGCTGTGCCATCGGTGTGAATGAATGTCGGCGATACGGTATTTACGGTGACGTCATAGCGTGCCCATTCGGCTGCAAGGCAGCGCGTGAGGTGATTGATGGCCGCCTTGCTCATGCAATAGATTGCCTCGCCGCGCAGTGCCACGGTGCCGGCCTGTGAGCTGATGTTGATGATCCGGCCGCCGTTGCGCTTGATCATGTGCCGGCCCACAGCCTGCGTCATCAGAAAGGTACCCTTGATGTTGACGTCGAGTATCTCGTCAAGATCCTTCTCTTCGACGAGTTCCGCGAGATTGCCTGGAGCCACGCCGACGTTGTTGACGAGGACGTCGATCCGGCCGAATGTCGCAAGCGCCGCGTCGACGGCTTGTGCGATATGGGCCTTGTTGGGGATGTCCAGTTCAACAGGGAGAACTTTTCGGCCCGCGCCCTCGAGTTCGGCAACCAGGTCCGCCGACGCCGCGACATCGCGGACCCCTAAAACAATATTGGAACCTGCTGCGGCGCAGGCAAGTGCGCAAGCTCGACCGATGCCGCGGCTCGCTCCTGTCACCAAAGTCACCTTGCCCTCAAGGCTGAAGTCCGGCGCATTCTTCTGCATCACGATGCCTCCCTCGATGAAGCTCCATTTATGGCAGTGTCGGCGTGCGGATGCCAGATATTCTCAGCATGCTGAGGAGTGTCTCTTTGACCAATGGGCGATCCGGCAACGTGGGACGCTTTTTCCGATACCTGCACACGACGACAGACGGCGCGGAAGGAAGCGGAGGAGCCCGCGCACCTGCACCATGGCCTGGAAAATCGGCAGCCGGTGGCCTAGCCGATCTGCATCAGGATCGGAAAGGTCTGCTGGAACCAGATCGCCACATTGCTGACCCATCCGAACAGGAAGGCGAGGCCGGTAAGCACGAGGAACAGACCCATCACCTTTTCCACCGTGCCGAGATGGCGGCGGAAGCGCGACAGGAAGCGCATGAAGGAGCCGGAAAAGCCGGCGGCGATCCAGAAGGGGATGGCAAGGCCGAGCGAATAGATGGCGAGCAGCCCGGCGCCGGAGCCGACCGTCTCGCGCGAGGCGGCAACGCCGAGGATTGCGCCAAGCACGGGGCCGATGCAGGGCGTCCAGCCGAAGGCGAAGGCAAGGCCCATGATATAGGCGCCCGTCAGCGTCGCCGGCTTGCCGCTGCCCTGGAAGCGCGCCTCACGCGCCAGCACCCCGATTCGAAAGAGGCCAAGGAAGTTCAACCCCATGACGATGATGATCAGCCCGCCGATCTTCGACAGGAGGTCGAGATGCTGGCGAAGCACCATGCCGATGCTGGAAGCACCGGCGCCGAGCGCTACGAAGACGGTGGCAAAGCCGAGCGTGAAGAGCAGTGCGGAAAAGAATACGCCGCGCCTGACGTCGGGCGCCACCGCCACTGCACCGCCGCCGCGAAACTGCTCGACGGAGATGCCGGCCATATAGCAGAGATAGGGCGGGACGAGGGGAAGCACGCAGGGCGACAGAAAGGAAAGCGCCCCGGCAATCAACGCGCTCCACAGGGAAATATCGGCAATCGACACGCATTCTCTCCGGCTGCAATCTGCGTGATGTTCCTAGCTTTGCAGGCAAGCGATTGCCAATCACCTTTTTGCGCGCGCAGGAAATCTGTCTTTGCACGCCAGACATTTGCTTTGCGCGCGCGAGATGCCTTCGCGCCAGCAAGAAATGTGCCGACCACCGGAAAAAGGCAAATTTTTCGGTTGACCGCAATGGGTCGCCTGCCTATGTTCCGCCCACTTCCAGCCGGGGTGGTCACACCCGCGGAGAGGGAGAGCGTAGCTCAGCTGGTAGAGCAACTGACTTTTAATCAGTAGGTCTCGGGTTCGAACCCCGACGCTCTCACCAAAATTCCTTTGAAATCAATATTCTGAATGACATATTAAAGCTGTGTTGGCCGTCGGCTAACCCCGTCGCCAACGATTCGACGGCTCATTCATAGGAGCCATAGCCGCGCACGCCTGGTTTAGAAGAGGTCTAAATGTCAAGCCAGCCGATCACGGACGAGCAGGTGGCAGATTTTAGAAGATTCTTAAAATTGCTCCCTCGCAGCCAAGACCTTACATTGATCATATTGAAGGGCCACCTCCTAGTAGAAGAGCAAGTGTGGAAAGTTATATCTTCACGGCTCCGAAAGCCCAGTGCTCTGAAAGATGGTCGGATTGCGACGTATCAGGCTATCTGCCTAGCTGAGGCATTTTGTCCCGAGGACCATGACCTTTGGCAATCAGCCAAGAAGCTGAACAAAATCCGGAATGATATCGCGCACAATGTAGTTCCGCCCACCGGTTTGAACGATCGAATTGACGATTTTGTTGACTCAATGGGCTGGTTGAATACCACAATGACGGTTAGGGAGGACCTGTTTCAATTCGCCTTATGGGCCATTTTCATTGCAATTTCGTCGCTAGTCGAGGATACAGCTGCGCACGGTAGCTCCGATTAAGCTAAGAGGGTACCCCGATGACAGTTGCCATCGAAGTGGAGCCCGCAGAACGCCGAACCAAGCTTGCTCCCCCGCCCGATGGTGTCGCGGCACTCCGGCGCTGTTACGGTGCCCGGTTATTGATCTATAAGTCGTTATGCATGCTCAACAGAGGTTGAAGCGCATCCGAAAGCTCAAGCAGGACCGTGCATACGCGTCGTCGATCGATTTAGATGAGAGCGCTCGCGCGGCAGGTATGTGAGGCGGCGAAGGCACTCCCCATCTCGCATAAGCGGGCTGCTTGCGGCCGTCAGCAGTGTTGCAGAAAATTGGCCCCGCCTGGTCAGGATTCATCTGTAGGCCGGCATCAAGTTGATCAAATTTTCGATGGATCGACCGGCGATCTCATCACCACAGCAGCCGTCCGCGAGGCGTGACGGCGCTGCAGGAACGACTTTTCGAGGAGTCAGGAAGTCATCGCATGACCGCGCCGCCAGATGTTGCTTCCCAATGTCGGATGTACTTATCCGCTTCTGCCGAGATGCCTTCAAAATAGAGTTCCGTATACTTTTGGTAGGAAGCTTTCGCTTTGAAGTCTTCGAACGCGGCACTGTCGATCTTTCGATTCAGATCACGCTTTGCCGCTTCCACAGTAAACTCCCCAAACTCAAGGATAGTCCGCAGGCCGGATCTGATCGCGAATGCGGAGCCGATACCGACATAGCCTATGTCATTTTCAAAGTTATCGAATTCTGGACGAGAAAGTTCCTCATTCAATGACCTAATGCAGGCCATTATCGAGAAAAATCCCTCCATGGTCTCGCCGTTTTGATCAACTTTCGTAATCGCGTCCGCGAGCAGTTTCAGGGTTATGCGAGCGAACCTAACAGCATCGTTCAATCGCATCGCTCTCAAATAGGTGGGGCGCGTCGCGTGCAGCATCGTCTCCCGATGATGATTTCGTATGTCACTGATCTGTCGCGAAAGAACAATCAGCGTGGCGAGCGTAACTGCGCCTCCGAACCAGCCGCTGGTAGCGGACGCCCATTGGCGAAAGCAATCTCCTTTATCGGCTGGCGAGCACATCATTTGCAGAAGCTGGTGTGTTGGGCTGAATCCAACCAATGATAGGATGCTGACCAGAATAAAAACTGTGAGCGCAACCCATACTCCATAGCGCTCGTACCAGAACTTCATCGCAACTCCCTCAAGTTTCCCGAGAGCATAGATAGTGCTGAGCAACCTATGCAAGGGGTGGCTGCATGAATTGGCGGCAGGAGACACGCCGCGCCGTTCTGGAGTTAGCCAATAATCAATCTGGGTCAATTGCTTTGGCGATTATTGCATCACTAAGCATTCTGGCGTCCTAATTACTTCCGAGTGAGTGATTTCTCCATTGCCCGCAGGCCGCCGCCGCAATCTTAGATCAGCAGACGCAGTAACGCGCCCTCATCCTTCACCCCATGCTGGTACGAATGGATAACCCGCCGAGCAAGATCTTCGCGCTCGGTGTCTGTTGTGATTTGTCGCATCGAGCTGATGTGGTCGAATACTCTCTGGCAGAGGGCAACTTCTTCGTCGCTCAACACGGTTTGTGCGTCGGCTATCTGGGATCGGATCATGATCGCCCTCGCTTCCTTCGGATCGATAGGAGGGTGGAACATCTGCTTTTTAAGCGGGTGAAGGGAGACACAAGGTCGTGAGGTCTCACCCTCATTGTCGTGATAGGTCTTTGTCCCATCTGGCAACTAATTCTCGTTCGGCCCGCTCCACACATATGCAGAAGCCGGCTTTCGCTGGGCATTCCAGATCACTTCGTACCCTATCTTCTCAAGCGAGAGTAAAGCGCCAAGCCTTTCGTCATCTGAAAGGCTTCGCAGGGAAACGTTAAGTGCGTCCAGGCCGCCTAAATTGTAGAGGCTAACGAATACATTGAGTGACATTGTTCCTCTCCCGTTGGTACAGTATAACACGCAAAGAAATATTTGCTTAGTCCTAGATAAATATTTTCAACATCTAGTATAGCTCCAAAAATTTATTCAGATTTCCTTGTTTGGAGTGTGGGTTTGATTTGAGATGGGTAGCGCCTTGCGTCTTTCCCGCAGGAATTGAGCTTCACTCGGTGCCATGCCACCCATTGAAATTTCTGGAAGTTGTTATAAAATCAGTTCGTTGTGGTTACGTGTCACGTCAGCATCTGGGAGGATTGCGATGTTTCAAGGTATGCACGGCTCCAAGTCGGCACTGGGTCCAGAAGACCTCACAATGATCAAAGACATCTATGACGAATGGTGCGCCGCGCGCTGCTGCGCCAAGGATAGCCCAAGTGCAATCAAAGCAGCTCAAGAGTTGATCTCCATGTTCGAGCATGGGGTACGATCAAAAGATGATCTCCGCACTATGGTCGGTACAATAGGTGCGCATTTGCTCAAACACTGAAATGAGCCGATGGCGATCCGCTGCTGGCGAGCGCCTGCGCGAATGGCCTAACCTGTCGTTTATGTGCGTCGATACAGGTCACGCGACGGTTTAAGAAATTGGCTCAGACACAGGAACCAAATTCCGCTGCGGTCCGTTTTCTCCTCATCAACAACAGGAGAAATCCACCATGGATTGGAATCGTATCGAAGGAAACTGGAAGCAGGCGAAGGGCAAGGTCAAGGAGCAGTGGGGCAAACTCACTGACGACGATCTCGACCAGATCGCCGGCAAGCGCGACCAGCTGGAGGGCAAGATCCAGGAGCGGTATGGCATCGAAAAGGATCGTATTAAACGCGACATCGATGACTGGTCTGGTCGCCAAACTTGGTAGTCACAGAACAAAAACCCGGTGAAAGCCGGGTTTTTGCTGCCGAAGGAGTGGAGTTAAGGCGGCTGATGTCCGTCGGACGTCATGAATATCCGCCAAAAGCCAGGAGAAGGACGCCGAGCGCGATCACGGCGAGCGCCGGCCAGTTTTGCGATAGGCCGAGGAACCTGAGGCCTTGGCGCCGGGGTTCCAGCGTGGTGCCGCCTTGCGGCATTCGATGCGGATCACTCGGTCTTCGACCAAGCGCCGACGTAAAGAGAAAAAGAACTCCGCCGATGATGAGAGCGGCTCCGGTGAGGATTGCCCACATGGTGGCCTCCGCTAGCGATGAGGATGTGGATTAACCAAATCCGAACCTGATCGTTCCGTGAGCGGCTACTCACTTGAACAACCGCCGCGTCAGAACCAAAAGCGCTCGCATTGAATTTGACCGCTGAGCAATCCTGGAGATCCCTGATGGACAAGACACCGAAGACGGCCATCCGCGGCATGATGCTGTACGTACTCGCTCTTCTCGTCCTGGGGGTGCTGGCGGGGGCTGCGTACACGATCTATGGCCATCCCGCCGATCCGTCCGAGCGACCGGCGGCCGAGACGATTCCGCAAAAAGCTCCGGCTCCGCAGTAAGATACCTCTTTCCAAGTCATTGATTGATCGCCGTTCGAGAACAGACGATGACCGGGGAAGATGCCTGTCAAAATCCGGCGCCCACCCAGTCAGGTCGTACTGAAACGCCTGTGCTCCATGGCACCAGATCAGCAAGTGGCAAAGAATATGGCTTCGGAAAGCAAGCCCGACATCCTGTCGCAAGTCCTTCCAACCAGTATGGAACTCTTATTATAGGGAGAACAACCTGCGACAGAGAAAATCGGCATCTGCGCAGAAGCGATGAGATTGGGGAGAAGCAGTGGGGGCCAGCTCTGTCTGGAACCCTGAGAGAGTGCGCCGGAACAGAGGAGTTTACGGATGAGGGAACATGCAGTCGTGATATCAGGGGCAGGGCCGACGGGCCTGATGCTGGCAGGCGAACTGGCCTTGGCGGGCGTCGACGTCGCCATCGTCGAGCGCCGACCCAATCAGGAGCTTGCAGGTACGCGGGCCGGCGGTCTGAGTGCGCGCACGCTCGAGGTTCTCGATCAGCGCGGCATCGTCGACCGGTTCCTCGCGGAAGGGCAGATAGCCCAGGTCACGGGGTTTGCGGTCACGCGGCTTGATATCAGCGATTTTCCGACCCGGCACAATTACGGGCTGGCGCTGCGACAGAAGCATATCGAGCGCATTCTGGCCGGCTGGGTCGGCGAGTTGGCGGTGCCGATCTATCGCGGCCTTGAGGTAACGGGTTTCGCGCAGGACGATACCGGCGTCACCCTTGATCTCTCCGATGCCGCGTTGCTCAGGGCAGGCTATCTCGTCGGCTGCGATGGAGGCCGCAGTCTGGTTCGCAAGGCTGCCGGCATCGCGTTTGAAGGATGGGATCCGACGACCGGCAACATTCTCGCCGAAGTAGAGATGGACGAGGAGCCGCCATTGGGCATCCATCGCACGGCCCTTGGCATCTATGCCTTCGGCAGGGAGGAGTATGAAATTCACGACGGCAAGATCGTCTTTGCCAAAGAGGGTCCGATCGGCGTGATGGTGCCGGAGACGAATGCCGGCGCGACGACTGAACCGACGCTCAGTGATCTCAAAGAAGCGCTCATTGCTGCATTCGGAACGGATTACGGACTCCATCGCGTCAACTGGATTTCCAGGTTCACCGACATGTCCAGGCAGGCAACGGCCTACCGCAAGGGCCGGGTACTCCTCGCTGGCGATGCCGCCCATGTGCATTCTCCGGTCGGCGGGCAGGGCCTGAATACCGGTGTGCAGGATGCCGTCAATCTCGGTTGGAAGTTGGCCCAGGTGGTGAAAGGCACGTCGCCTGACGCCTTGCTCGACACCTATCACGCCGAGCGGCATCCGGTTGCTGCCCGCGTGTTGCGCATGACGATGGCGCAGGTGGCATTGCAGCGCACCGACGATCGCACCGAAGCCTTGCGTGACGTGGTAACGGAGCTGCTCGGCATGGAGGAGCCGCGCAAACGGATCGCTGCCGAAATGTCCGGATTGGCGATCCACTACGAGTTCGGCGAGGGGCATCCGCTGCTCGGCCGCCGCATGCCTGACCTCGACCTCACCACGCCTGATGGTCCCACGCGCGTCTATAAGCTGCTCCAGGATGCGCGGCCGGTGTTCTTGAACCTCGGCGCGGCCGGCAGCTTCGACATCGCGCCGTGCTCGGACCGCATCAAATTGGTTGACGCCGGATATGACGGCGCATGGGAGCTGCCTGCGCTGGGCTTGGTCTCCGCGCCAATGGCAGTGTTGATCCGGCCGGATGGATATGTGGCGTGGGTAGGCGACAGGACGCAGGATGGTCTGCAAGAGGCGATGAATAGCTGGTTCGGATCACACGGCTAAACGCCGAAAAAGCGCTGACCTAAGCGGCGAGCGAGATCGGATCGCAATCCGATATCGTTGTGGCATCCGGCATCGGCTTACCCCGGCGTTCCCATGTCCGGCGGCTGATGCCGAAAGCCTCCCAGGGGCGCACTTGGCTGAAAGAATTGGCGAGGTAATCGGCTCTGGAAAGCGCGCCGGCGGCACGGCGCTGCTCCTCTTTTCGGCTTCGGTCCCGCTGCCGCCGCTTTTCCTTTTGAAGTTTTGCTCTCTTCCGTTTCGGCACATCGAAGGCACCGATGGTGCGGATATCGAGGGCGCTCCGTTCTGCGTAGCTTAAGTGCAAAGCATGGCCGAGGGCGTCGGCGGACAAGTCGGAAAAGCGCACCTTTGTCCGCTCGTAGATGACGTCCTCTATCTCGGCTTTGCCAGCCCAGGGAAGCCATCGCGCCGCCCAGCCGAGGACCACCTCGACAAACTCTTCCTTGAATTCGACCAAGGCGAGGCCGGCGATCACCTCGACGTAAATCAATGCGTCATCGGCCTCCGGCACGATGTCTCCGTGGCGATGCCTGATCAATTTTTCGATCTCGCGCATCCGGCCGCGGAAATGGTTCCAACGGCTGGCCCGCGTACGGCGCTGGACGGCCTTGTAACCCAGCAGACAGTCGCCGACCTTGATGGCCGTAACGTTCCGCGACAGGCCATCCGGCCGATCGGCTTTTGCAGTTCGCTTTTCCGATTGAGCCGCTTCATCCGGACCCATAAGACGAGCCATCGATTTTCCTTTGCCGTCTGCCTTGGGAGGCCGAAACGACTGATTGTAAAGGAAGGCCGAGGGGGTGATCATCCACTTTTTGCGCTGATCACACGTCATTCTGCGAAGAAGCGGCGGTGGGGGAGATTGCCTGTTGCGGCCTAAATCATTCGCCGGATTTCGTTGACGAGAGCCGCCAACTCGCGGTGGAAGCTTTTGATGATCGCTTGTAGAAACGGCCCAGGGCGCAGTTGGTCTTCATCGATCTCATATCCTGCATTGCGCGCCAGAATCGTCAGAAAGACCAGCTGAATCCGTCCATTACCTTCGCGGAATGGATGGATCGCGTTGATTTCCGCCAGAAACCATGCGGAGTCTTCAGCGAAGGCGTCCTTTTTTCCGGCTTGGGCGAGATATTCGCGGCTTGCCAATTGAGCAAACAGCCGCTTGGCCTCCGGCTCGATATTCAGGATAACCGAACCAACTGTCACCCTTGCCGGTGCGGATCGTTCGGATATTCCCGGCCCACTCGTATACATCCTGGAAAAAATGATGGTGCAGCGCCCGATAGTGCGCGAAATCCCAATTGCCCTCTGGCAGAGCTTCCGTTGCCGCGGGAATCGAACATCAGCTGTTCGAATTGATCAAGCTGGTCTTGATCTTCGATATCTGCCTTGTTGCGTAGGAGGTGAGTGCCTGGATAACAGAGCGGATCCTCGACGGCATTGTAACGGACCACCCGTCAGACTTTCTTGAAGGCTTTAAGTATCTCTCGGCGGTAAGCGTCCCCCTTGAGGTCGCCGGACGTTAGTTTCTGCGACAGCGCCTTGGAACCGGCACTCATCTTCAAACCTTCGACCGCGGCGAATTTCTCCGCCTTCTTTTCACCGATCGGACGTGTGACAAACCGGCCGGATTCAGCAGATCGACCTAATTTCGTTTCTTTTGCCATGTCGCATCGTACCATCCAACCCAACCCTTTGCCTACTGTCTTATGACCGGAAAGGTACTGTTAAGTCGCTGTTCAGCGATCCATCGGCGCGGAGGATTCATCGTCCGTCCGATCGCCGGAAGGGAAGACGCGGTTGAGCCACGACATTTCCATCAGCACGTGTCTGCAATCAGCGGAAGCCGAAGAAACTCAAAATCGCGAGCACGATAACGACAGCGCCGACAAGCCAGATCAAATTGTTCATGGGAAAGCGTTCTCCTGTTTAGTGTCGGGCCATTGTGACCCGATCACTTAACGGTGAGGCAGGGCTTGGAGTTCCCAACCGGTCCAATTGCTGTAGCGTGCCACCTTCGGCGCAGGACCAATTTCCGGCTCTATGCCTTTCAATAGCTGCACGAGCGAGCATTGCTGGGTCTGAACCCATCCGCACATGCCGGGTTTACCGATGTATTCCGCTGATATTGAAAGTCCTGGTGATCCTGCCTTGCAGGCGATGTGCAGGAAGACGTGAACGCGGACACACTGATCAGCACTCCCACTACCAATGGAAAAAATCGGTTCATCTGAACGTCTCCTCATAAGCTTGTCATGGTCGCAATCTACCATGCCAACGCGAGCCTATACGAAAACTTGTGGCCCGCTAGATCACGCTCACCTGAGCCGAAACATTCGCACGATTGATCAATCAATCTATAATCGTGATGCGTCGCGCCTCAGTTGATGATTAAATTCACGTAAGTCTAACCTGGTCGGGCTATTCTGTCGTTATGGAAGTAGTTTCGCGACGTTAATAGTCAAGTGGACGCGATTTCGACTTGAATAGATTGCGGTTTTTGAGTAAAATTACACCATAAAAAGTAATATAAATGGGAGGATACTATGTCGTCAACTCGGTTTGATCCGATTCTGCTTCATCGTCAACATATCATCGATGAGGTCACGTGCCTCGATGAAATCTTCGATGTTCTGGACGGGTGGCCGGAGGACAAACGGGGCTTGGCATATGACACGCTGTTGAAGGCGTGCAGAGATGCGGCCAATGGGCGTTTCCCGCTGAGCGCTGCGCGCGAGAATTTCCGGCGGTTCCTGAACATGGCTGGCGTCCTTGCGAAGGTCGAGGGTGGCCCCAAATTCGACGGACCGATGAACCACCAAATTGGTAATGCTTAGTCAGATTATAGGCCTGTTGGGGGCCGTTTGCATGGCACGGATGGCGCGCCGTCACATCAGTTGCGGCGCGTTCTGGTTTCGATATCAACAGATCGGATGATCGCCTATTTCTTGGCCGCAGAGCGACGCGGCAAGCCTTGCCAAGAGGCAGCCGGCTATTCGGGTGTCGGATCCAGTAGATCTTAGTTTACGCCCGCACTCGCCCAGTCGCATCGGAAGACCAGCATGGGCTTCGAAAATCCTTTGAACCGTCGGCGCGTTGCGTGAGTGAAGAGATCGGCGGCGCCATATTCCCGAAAAATATTCTCCGAGACCAGGATCTGGTCGCTGGAGGCTGCCGCGCAGAGTCGCGCGGCAAGTTGCACGGTCGAGCCGAACAGATCGTTGCTGTCCTCGACCGGTTCGCCGCAATCCACTCCGATGCGGATATGGATAGGCTCGGTGTTTCCGCCGTTGTAACGCTCGAATTCCTGCTGGATCGCCATGGCGCATGCGACGGCTGCCGTTGTCGCGGCGAAGGCCGCCATGATGCCGTCGCCGGTGTGTTTCACTTCGCGACCTGAATTCTGGCTCAGGCATCGGCGCACGATAGAGTCATGGGCCCTGACCATTTCGGTCGCAATGCGGTCGCCGAGGCGCGATGTCATCGCCGTCGATCCGACGATGTCGGTAAACAGGATTGCCCGGTGGCCGGGATCGACGTCGCTGGACGACTGGCCAGGCGTCGGCTCAGGATCGTGAATTCGGCCGAGAAAAGCCTCGACCGCCGACAGGGCGACCTCGACGATCTCGCCGGCGACGAAGCCATGGGCCTCGCGATGCACGCATTGCGCAGTCTCCGCATCCGGCGCATCCACGAGGCAAAAGGCGGTCCCGCGCCGCTGATCGAACCAGTAGGTCAGGAACTTGACGCCGTACTTGTCCTGGATATCGAGATCCATGCGATGCGCCCGGGCAACGTCAGCCGCTGACGTTCCTTCAAGAAAGTGCCGGTCCATGAAAATAGGCATCGCGCGCTCCTCCCAGATCCGCCGCGTGCAGGAGATGGCATTGTACGACCGGGACGAAACTCCGTCCACCTCTGGCACAATCAATGAATGATTAGAGAGGTTCTTGCTTCCAGCAATGCATATGAGTTGCTGTAATCCTTATAGAGTATAAAAGGAAAGACTGAGTTTTAATCAGCGGGAGTGGGATGGAAAGCCCGATATTTACCATAATCAGTCGCTTAATGACTGGTCGGGGGAGCTGTCGGGGTCTTCAGGCGTTCCATGTTCTCAAACGCGGCGGCTGCCGGACCCGGGAGGGATGGAGAAACACGTCTGTTACGGCCATGATTGACCTGAGCATAATGCCGAAAAGTGTGAGCGGTTTTCGGAAGACATCATGCTCTAACTCTATAGTGTGGAACAGGATTCAGATTTCAGGCCGACCCGGGCCTAAATCATCCTGTTCTAGGATCAAAAGCCAAGCTTTCGTCCCGGTAGGCGACCTGCCAACGGCACGCAAATTGCATCGTATTCCATAGCTCCACCGAAATTGGGAAAAGCTGTAGCAAAGTGAGACAGACGGCACATTTTCGACCGGTTGGCTTGGCCTCAATGGGGCTCGGCCATTATGCCGTTATTAACTCTGTGTGGGACGCCGCGCGCACGCTCCTGCGCGACTGGCCGGTAGACGACGGCGAAGAGTATTTCGAGGCCGTCAAGTCGTGCCTGGATGCGATTATCGGCGACCTCCCACCGGAACACGTTCGGGCAGCCTTCATCAGGGCTGCGCAGGAGGCCGGCATTGCCGTCATAGAAGCGGCGGACTGAATACTCTCCGCGCTTCCCCACCTATCCTCAACGCCAGATCGTCCCGACGCTTGACTTTTCCTGCTGAAGTTCTAACTTAGAACAAAACAGGAACATTGGAGATGATCATGACGCATACGGAACAGGTGATCGCCAACGCCCTCGCGCTTGTCGAAGCGTCCCGCGCAGCCCGGGAGCGGGATCAACAGCGGCGCGCCGCCTGGCAGAGAAAGGTCGAACTCAGTCGGCCGCTGCCGCCATTGCCGCGTCCGGTTCAATTGCCGTTGGCGCTGAACTGATGCGGCCGGCAAGGATCTTGGAACCCGGTCAGGTGCGCTCCGAACAAGTTGGGTCCGATCAGGCTTGGCCCGATCAGGCCTGGGAAATCGAAGCCGTGCTTGCCTGGCATGACGACAATGCCAAAGCGGCGATACGTTCCCTGCTCGACGACTGCAAACATCTCCGCCAGCAACTAGCGCTGGCGGAAAGCGTGATGAGCCGCGGGATGGCCCGCGGATGGGCGCCGCGATACGAGCGCGACGCTCTCTGAAATTGAGGCGATCCGAACCGGCAAGAGGCTTCAGCCGCCGGTAGCACTCGTCTCCGGATCGATTGCGGGCAGCCGGCTGCGGGCGATGACGGCTCCGACCAGTGCGATCGCCACCACGGCGCCGATCCATGCGCCATACAAGCTCTGCCCGAGAATGACGCCGGCAAGGACCGGCGTGACGATGTCGGTGACGGCGACGAGCGACTGCGTTGCTCCCATGACGATGCCCTGGCGTTGCTGCGGCACATGCACGGAGAGTGCTGCAACGAATGTCGGCCGCGCCAATGCCACGCCCGTGCTGATGCAAAGGACGGCGAAGGCGAGGGTAACGATGTCGGTGGCGAGGCCAGCCGTGACATAACCAATTGAGAGAATGGTGAAGACCAGGACGATCAGGCCTCGCTCAGAGAAGGTGCCGCCGAGCCATCTCAGCAGGAAAAGCTGGACCAGGACGTTGATCGCACCGTCGGCGCTCAGGAGGTAACCCAGCTCCTTCGGACCGAACGCATGTTCATTCCAGGTGAATGTATCCGCCAGAAAAACGGCGAGCTGCGAACTGAACATCCCGTATGAGAAATAGTGGCAGAGAAGAACGGCGACGAGGACGCGGATGACCGGCGAGGCGAGCAGGGTTCGGAAGGAAACCTTCTCGCCGACCGTCTCGTCCGCTTCGCTGTCGTTGCCGAACCGGCCGGGCGCATCGGCGCCTTTCAGCCAAAGCCCGGTCACCAGCATGCTGGTCGCCGACAGGGCAAGCGCGACCCAGATCGGCGCCGTCAGAGACGTGTCGGCAAGGTATCCGGAGAGGCTCGGTCCGATCATTCCGCCAAGGCCGAGGCCCGCACTCAGAATGCCGATGGCCTGGCGCCGGGTGGTGGCGCTGCTGTTGTCGGCAGCATAGGCTGCCGCGGCCGAGAAATTGGCTGCGGTCAGGCCGAGCAGGATCCGCGCCAGCAGCACGAAGACGACGCTGTTGGCAAGCGCCAGCAGCAAAAGGCTGATCAACGCTCCGGCCTGGCTGGCGAGCAAAACCCTCTTGCGTCCGCAACGGTCGGAAAGTTGACCTAGCCAGGGCGCGGCAACGAACTGGCTGAGCGCTTCCGCACCGAGAACAAGCCCGAGAACGAGCGGCGACGCCCCGAGATTCCGGAGGTAGAATGGCAGGAACGGCAGGATGGCGCCGCTGCTGGCGGCATCGAGGCTGACGATGATGAAAACCGGCAGCATCAGCCGCCAGTCAAGTTTCTGCGACACGGCGCTTGCGGCAGCATCGATCGGACGCAGTTCGTCGCTCATCACATTTCTCTCTCTGACTGAGGCTAGGACGGTGCACGCGGCCGGCCGCCCTGAGAAACTCGCTTCTCCGGCGTTACGCGGCCGCGGCGGGTATTCCCGCAGCCGGGTTCCCAGCAGCGCGCCTGTCTTCAGACGCGCCGAGGCCGTGACGCTTTGAGTTGCCGCTTACGCAGCAAGGCCGACATTTGCGAGATAGGCTTCCAGAGCCCAGGCGTGAGCGGACGCAATGATAGCGCCGACATAGCCATCCGGACGCACGAGCACCCAGTCGCCCGATGTCAGACCGTAGGCATCATGGAAATGCCCGCCTTCATCGATGACATCTCCGCGCTCGCCGATCCTGTGGATATGCAGGCCCGGGCGCGGCGGCACGGCGGCTTGCTCGACCTCGTAGCCGAGCAGCGTCCAGTGCGGCCCCCTGAACAGTTCGAACAGGCGCGTTGGCTGGCCGGCGACACCTTTGAGCGGCGCATCGGGCGCACGGTCGCCCGCAAGCAGGCCGGCGTTCCGCTCCGGCTTTTCCAGCGCGAAGGAGGAGGAGGGATAGCCGATATCGAGTTGATGCACATCGCGGCCACGCCGCATATCGCCTCGCTTCATGGCGTCGAGAAGATTGGTCGCCAGACCGAGCACGGCGGCGGCGACCGGACGGCGCTCTTCCTCATAGCTGTCGAGCAGCGCGTCGGGCGCGCCGGCAGTGAGCGCAGCCAGTTTCCATCCGAGATTATAGGCGTCCTGAACGCTGGTATTCAGCCCCTGTCCGCCGGTCGGCGGATGCGTATGGGCGGCATCGCCGACCAGGAACACGCGGCCGAGCCGGTAGTGATCGGCAAGCCGGGCGTTCATATGGAAGGCTGACGCCCAGGAGACCGATCGGACCTCGATGTCGTCGCGGCCGGTGCGTTCCTTCACCAGGGCGGTCAAGCCCGCCGCGGAGAGGTCGACCTCGCCTTCGAGCGGGATGGGTCCCTGGATCTGGAACAGGTCCGTCCCCGCCAGCGGGCAAATGGCGATCTGCCGCTGCATGTCGCCATCGCCGAAGCGATGCCATACCTCTCGGTCCAACCCTGTCAGAATGACATCGGCGACCATGGCGCGCACGCCGAGCGTCTTGCCGGGAAAACCGATATCCAGCGCATGGCGCACAAAGCTGCGGCCGCCATCGGCGCCGACGAGCCAACGCACGCGGATGGTCTCTTCACCGGATGTGCCCTTAAGTCGAGCAGTCACGCCCGCCTCATCCTGTTCGAAGCCGATGAGTTCGCATCCGAATTCGGGGCGATGCCCAAGTTCGAGCAGGCGCTCGCGCATCACGCCTTCGGTCAGGAACTGCGGCACCATCAGCGGAAGATGATAGGGCTCGGCCGGCGTCGGCTCGCCACCCACCACAGCGTCGGATTCGCAGACGCTGCCATCGTCACGATATTCCCGCTGCCTGGGATAGGTGCCGCCTTGGGCGACGATCCGGTCGAGAATGCCGAGATCCTCGAACACTTCCTGGCTCCGCGGCTGAATGCCCTTGCCGCGGGAACCGCGGAACGGGTCGTTCAATTTTTCGATCAGGCGGAAGGAGACGCCCCGCCGCGCCAGCTCGATCGCCAGCGTCAGGCCGGCAGCCCCGGCGCCTGATATCAGCACGTCGACTGTGGAATTCTCTGTCATTGATCTCTCCATGTGTGTATTATGCACATAATAGGAGAATCGGCATGGCGTCAACAAAGAATGTGCAAAATACACATATAAGCGGAAAGCTGCGCGAGCTGCATGGGGCTTTGATCGAGATCGTCAGCGTCATGAACCGCCCGCAGCGCGACGAGCAGATGGTCCGCGAGGCAGGCATTTCGCTCGATCGCGCCCTGTTTCCGCTGCTGGTCACGATCGAACGGCTCGGTCCCATCGGGGTGGTCGAACTCGCCGACCGCGCCGGGCGCGACTACACCACCGTCAGCCGTCAGGTCGCCAAGCTCGAAAGTCTCGATCTGGTGGAGCGCCGCGGCAATGCTACCGACCGCCGCGTGCGCGAGGCGGTCATCAGCCCGAAGGGCAAGGCAATGACCGATCGCATCGATATCGCCCGCGAGCGGATGGGCCGCGCCATTTTCGAGAGCTGGGACGAACATGACTTCAATGAACTGGTGCGGCTCATGCGGAAGTTTGCCGAGGATATCAGCGGCGATATCGGCAATGGCGCGGGAGAAGCTGCGGGCGAGGGCGGACGGCAAGCGGATTAGCCTCTAAATTCCTCCTTGATATGTCGGGTGAATTCACCGGAGCCATTGCGCCGGCGCGTCTGCGATGATCTTGTAGCGACCTGCAATCGCAACGTTTTCCGGTGATTCCCAATGTTCGATATTCTGTGGCGCGGCCTGGTGATCGGCGCCGGCGCAACCATCCTCATGGACCTCTGGGCGATCCTGCTCACCCAGTTCGGCCAGGCGGCCCCCAATTGGGCACCGGTTGGACGCTGGTTCTGGCACCTCCGCCGCGGCAAGGTCTTTCACGAGAGCATTGCCGACGCCGAGCCCTATGCCAATGAGCTGGCGCTCGGCTGGATCAGCCATTACGCCGTCGGCATTCTCTATGGGGTGATCCTCGCCATCATCATGGGCTCAGGCTGGTTGGCGGCCCCGACATTTCTTCCCGCCTGGATCTTCGGCATCGTCACCGTCGGGGCAGGGTGGTTCCTGCTGCAGCCGGGCCTCGGCATCGGCTGGGCCGCTTCCAAACATCCGACCCCAAACAAGGTTCGGTGCTTCAACCTTCTCGCCCATACGGTTTTTGCGCTGGGGCTTTATGGCACGGCATTGATCATTGGGTGAGCTCGGGGTCTGCTCGCCTCGCCCAATGAGGATCGCCGCCTGCCCCTCACACTAACCCTCTCCGCGTAAACGGGGCGAGGGGACGTGCCCTGCGAGAGGTTGTCGAGGAACGGAGAGGTGAGCGGCAATCCCCCTTCGCCCCGCAAGCGGGGAGAAGGTGCCGGCAGGCGGATGAGGGGCAACCCTTGCCAGAGGGCTCCATGTGCCCCTCATAGCGGCAGCCTCAATCGAGCCTCACCTTACCGCGCAGCCCAGTTGGCGCCGCGGCGGAAGATGGTCTTCATCTGGGGAACGTCGAATTCCTTGGCCTGATGGCCGAGCGAGGAATAGAAGACCCGGCCCTTGCCGTATTTCCGCTTCCAGACGACGGGCATGACGACGCCGTCGATCCAGTAGGCGTGTTCGCCGGTGAACTTGGTCGTCGCCAGAACCTCGTTCGAGGGGTCGACATGCATGTAATATTGCTCTGACGTATAGGGAAAATCGGCAATGCCCTCCATGAGCGGATCGTCGGGCCGGGTAATGTTGACGGTATAGTCGATGATGTTGCCGGGGTGAGCCACCCACTGGCCGCCGATGATGAACTGGTAGTCGACGGAGTCCCGGAAGGCATCGCCCGCGCCGCCGTGATAGCCGGCGATACCGACGCCGCTCTCGATCGCCGTGGCGAGGTTCTTCACCTCCTCCTTCTCGATCTTCGACATCGTCATGATCGGCACGACGAGGCTGAGATCATGGACGGAGGGGTCGGCAAGCGCCTCGGTGCCGTGTTCGAGATAGACCTTGAAGCCGTCTTCCTCGAGCATGGTCTTGATGATTTCGGCGCACTCCTGCGGCTCATGCCCGCTCCAGCCGCCCCAGACGATCAGTGCTTCACGCATAGTCTTTCCTCCTGAAACTTATTTCGCCAGTCGTCCGTCGACGATGGAATCGGACAGCGGCGCAGGGCGCTCCGTTGCCGTGGTGATCGCGACCGTGCGGCCGGTCGAGGCGGCGGTGTGGAATGCTTCCATGACTTCGAGCACATGCAGCGCCAGATCGCCATTGGCGCGGTGCGGCCGGTTGGAGCGGATCGCATGCGCCATGTCGGCAACGCCGAGCGAGCGATAATTGCCGTCGGCATAAGGCGATGTGACCGGCTGGTCCTCGAACGGACCGCCCTTCTTCAGATATTCCACAGGGCCGCCGAACTTGTTCGGATCGGGAACGATCAGCGTGCCCTCGGTCCCGTAGACTTCCAGCGGCACATGTTTGTGGCCGGCGACATCGAAGCTCATAGCGATCTGCACGACGGCGCCGTTGGCAAAGGCCATCATGCCGGTGACATGGGTCGGCACATGCACGGGAATGCGCTCGCCGTTTCGCGGTTCGCTGGTGATCAGCCGTTCCGATCGCGGCGTCGTCGCAAAACCCGCAACTTGAGAAACCGGCCCGAGAAGATTGACGAGATCGGTGATGTAGTAAGGACCCATATCGAGCATCGGCCCGCCGCCGACCTCGTAATAGAAGGCCGGGTTCGGATGCCAGCGCTCATGGCCCGGGCACATGAAGGTTGCCGAGCCGCCGACCGGCTGGCCGATGACGCCTTGGTCGATCAAGCCACGCGCCGTCTGGTGGCCGCCGCCGAGGAAAGTGTCGGGGGCAGCGCCGATGCGCAGATTCCTCGCCTTGGCGGCTTCCGCCAATTTTTTCCCTTCCGCGAAATTAATCCCGAGCGGCTTTTCCGAATAGGTGTGCTTGCCGGCATCGAGCGCCTGCAGCGCCACGGCAACATGGGCCTTCGGGATCGTCAGATTGACGATGATCTCAACCTTGGGGTCGGCGAAAAGCTCTTCGACGGTCTTGACGGGAACGCTGAATTCCGCAGCCTTTGCTTCCGCCAGCTCCCGGTTGAGATCGGCGACGCCGCGGATGTCGAGGATGGGAAAGGATGCCATCGCCGTGAGATAGGCGCCCGAAATATTGCCGCATCCGATGATGCCGATACCGACCTTGTCCATGAATTCCTCCATTGGTCTTGCCATTGATCTTGATTGTGTCGCTCGTCAGAGCGCCGGCCCCGTCGTGCTCCAGGGCGATTCATAAAGCTCGTAGAGCGCCACCGCCGCGGCACCCTGCGCCCAGAAATCATCGGTCGAATCGTCGAAGACGAGTTCGCTCACCCCGCGCAGCGATGGCGGAATGGCGAGCGCATAAGCATCGCGCAGGCTGTTGAGAAAGGGTTCGCCGAGCGCCAGGCTCGACCCCACAAGAATGACCCGCGGCGGCGCAAACAACGTGACGATATTGGCAATGGTCAATCCCACCGCTTCGCCGGCGCGGATGGCGGCGCTGATCAGCCGGTCGTCATCGGCCTTGATCAGCGCCTGGGCATGGTTCATGCCGCGCCCGAGGCGGATTGCCTCGGCAAAACGCCCATCAGCCTGTTGTTCTCCGAGGATCGCGCTTTCGCCGGCCTGGCTGAAGAGCCGGACGACCCCATTCGGTCCCATGCCGAGCACGAGGTCGCCGAGATTGTGACTGAGGCCGCCGGCGCCGCGAAACAGGCTGTTGCCGTGCAGGACGCCGAGCCCCAGCGTTTGCTCCAGCGAAATCAGCACCATATCTTCGAGATCGCGGGCCTTTCCAAACCAGTGATGGCCAAGCGTGATGGCGTGGGCGTCGCTTTCGACAATGGTCGGCGTCGCCAGCCGCGTCGACATCTCGGCGGCGAAATCGACATTGGTGTCGCGAAAGATCGGGCTGCTTCTGATGTAGCCAGTGCGGTGCTCGATGACGCCGGGAAAGCCGAGGCAGACGCTGTCGACATCCTCCAGCGACAGCCCGGCATCGACGACGCAACGCCTGACCCCGTCCTCGACCAGATCGGCGATGACGCCGATCGGCTGCCGGTCGATGCGGATCGGCAAGGCGAGCTTCGACAGCACGTCGCCGCGGAAATTGGTGACGACGAAAACCATCCTGTTGGCGGCGATCTTGGCGCCGACCACGCGGGCCGCATCGGGATTGAGCTCCAGCATCACCCGCGGCCGTCCGCGCACCGCCTCATTGCGGATATCGCCTTCGTGACGCGGCAGGATCAGTCCGTCGTCGAGCAATGAGGCGGTGATGGCCGAAACGGTGGTGGTGGAGAGTTCGGTACGCTCGCTGATCTCTATCCGCGAGATCGGACCATGGCGCCTGATGGTATCGAGCACGTTCAAGCGATTGATCGCGCGCATTAATTCGGGATCTGCGGTCTTCATGGGAACTAGCCAGGCGAGCGTTTCGTTGGGGCGGAACCCAAATATTTTTAACGGGTTACGAAATAAATAGCAGGGAATTCAGTGGTCCTGTCAAGCGCATTTGATAAAAATAGAGGCATTGGGTTGACAATATGCCAAAGCTCCGTTGAATTAATCCGCATAGGGGAAAAATTGTGAGGATAGCCCCTGGGAGGAAAAATCATGACTTTTAGGTTCAAGAGCACCGCTTTTGGCGGCAGGCGTATCGCATCGATGGCCGCAGCTGCCGGCATGTTGCTGGCCGGAGCAGGAGCTGCCTCGGCAACGACGGTGGTCAAGTGGCTGCATCTCGAGCTCGACCCGAAATACGTCGCGGCCTGGGAAGATATCGTCAAGAAATACGAAGCCCAGCATCCAGACGTCGATATCCAGATGCAGTTTCTTGAAAACGAGGCCTTCAAGGCCAAGCTTCCGACATTGCTGCAATCTGACGACGTGCCGGATTTCTTTTTCAGCTGGGGCGGCGGCGTCTTGAAGCAGCAGTCCGAGACCGGCGCGCTCCAGGATGTGACGCCGGCGCTGGATGCCGATGGCGGCAAACTGCGCGGCGCCTATAGCCCGGCTTCGGTCAGCGGCCTGACATTTGAAGGCAAGACCTGGGCTATTCCCTATAAGGTCGGTCTGGTCAGCTTTTTCTACAACAAGGACCTGTTTGCCAAGGCCGGCGTCAAGGCCGAGGACATCAAGAACTGGGCTGATTTTCTGGGTACCGTGAAGAAGATCAAAGAGGCAGGCATCGTGCCGATCGCCGGCGGCGGCGGTGAGAAATGGCCGATCCACTTCTACTGGAGCTATCTCGTCATGCGCGAAGGCGGACAGAAGGTCTTCGAAGCGGCAAAGACTGGCCAGGGCGAAGGTTTCCTCGATCCTTCGATCATCAAGGCCGGCGACGATCTCGCTGAACTCGGAAAGCTCGAACCGTTCCAGCCCGGCTATCTCGGCTCCACCTGGCCGCAGGCGCTCGGCGTTTTCGGCGACGGCAAGGCGGCGATCATCCTCGGCTTTGAAAATACCGAGGCCAACCAGCGCAAGAATGCCGGCGACGGCAAGGGTCTCGCGCCCGAAAATATCGGCCGCTTCGCCTTCCCGGCCGTCGATGGCGGCGCCGGCAAGCCGACCGATACGCTTGGCGGTCTGAACGGCTGGGCTGTCACCAAGAAGGCATCCAAGGAAGCGCTCGATTTCCTCGCCTTCCTGACCAATGCGGACAATGAGCGGGCGATGGCCAAGGCCGGCATGCTTCTGCCCGTTGCCGTCGGCGCCGGCGATGGCGTCACCAATCCGCTGCTTGCCGAATCGGCAAAACAGCTGGCCGGTTCGACCTGGCATCAGAACTATTTCGACCAGGATCTTGGCGCTGCGGTCGGCCGTGTCGTCAACGACGTGTCGGTGGAAATCGTCTCCGGGCAGATGAATTCCAAGGACGGCGCCCAGATGATCCAGGACGCTTTCGAACTGGAACAATAACCAGCGCCTGCAGACCCTTCCTGGCGCTCCGCTAATCCGGAGCGCCAGCATTGCTGCCGACGAGAAGCGAAAGCAGGACCCATGGCCAACATTTCAGTCCCATCGATAACCACGGCCGCAAGGCCGGCAAAAAGAGCCGCAAACAGCAAGAGCTCGGTCGCCCATGACCGGCTGGCGGTGCTGTTGATCTTCCTGCCGCCGGCGCTGCTGCTTTTCACCCTCTTCGTCATCATGCCGATGGGCGAGGCGGCCTGGTACAGCCTCTACAAGTGGAACGGCTACGGCACGCCGACCGAGTTCATCGCGCTGCGCAATTTCCAGGTCCTGTTTCGAAATGCGGCCTTCACCCAGGCGCTGGTCAATAACGGCCTGATCATCGTGATCTCGATCTGCATCCAGGTGCCGCTTGCCATCTGGCTGGCGACCATGCTGGCGCACCGCATTCCGGGTGTCGTCGGCTACCGCCTCATCTTCTTCCTGCCCTATGTGCTGGCGGACGTTGCCGCGGGCCTTATCTGGCGCTTCGTCTATGATGGCGATTATGGCCTGTTTGCCGCCGTTTCCAACTTCTTCGGCTTCGCCAACCCTTACGTGCTCGCCGACAAGGACGTGGCGATCTACGCCGTGCTTGGGGTCATCGTCTGGAAATATTTCGGCTTCCACATGATGCTGTTCATCGCCGGCCTGCAATCCGTCGACAAGAGCGTGCTGGAGGCAGCCGAAATCGACGGCGCTACAGGTTGGCAGAAGTTCCGTTATGTCACGCTGCCGCTGCTCGGCTCGACCTTGCGTCTTTCCATCTTCTTTGCCGTCGTCGGCTCGCTGCAGCTCTTCGACATGATCATGCCGCTGACCGGCGGCGGGCCGTCCAACTCCACCCAGACGATGGTCACCTTCCTCTACACCTATGGCGTCATGCGCATGCAGGTCGGCCTCGGCAGCGCCGTCGGCGTCGTGCTCTTCGTCATCTGCGTGACGCTCGCCTTCGGTTACAAAAGGATATTCATGCGCCATGACTGATATGAGCTCTTCCATCCGCATGAGCACGTCCACACGCGTCTATCTCTATGTGTCGCTGAGCCTGATTGCCGCGATCGTGCTCGTGCCGCTGCTGACGACGGCGCTCGGCGGCTTCAAGACGCTGGGCGACCTGCGCACCAATCCCTTCGGCCTGCCGACGGAGTGGCAATGGGCGAACTATACCGATATTCTCTTCGGCGAGCGCTACTGGCTGCAGATCGGAAATTCGCTGGTGATCGCGTCGCTCACCGTCCTCCTGACGCTGATCGTATCGTCGATGGCGGCTTTCGCCTTTGCCCATGTCCGCTTTTTCGGATCGTCGTTCCTGCTCAATTATTTCCTGCTCGGCCTGATGTTTCCGGCGGCGACGGCGATCCTGCCGCTCTTCATCCGCATCCGCGATCTCGGCCTGCTCGATACCTATTGGGGCGTGGTGCTGCCGCAGGTGGCCTTCGGCCTTGGCATGAGCATCCTGCTGTTTCGAAACTATTTCCGCAACCTTCCGGAGGAATTGTTTCAGGCGGCCTTTGTCGACGGCTGCGGTTATCTCCGCTTTTTCTGGCATATCTCGCTGCCGCTTTCCCGGCCGATCGTCGCCACCGTCAGCATCATCTCCTTCGTCGGCAGCTGGAACAGCTACATCCTGCCGCTGATCATGCTGAACTCGGAATCGAAATATCCCTGGCCGCTCGGCATCATGGTCTATCGCGGCGAATACGGCACGGAGTGGCAGCTGGTGCTGGCCTTCATTACGCTCACCATCCTTCCCACCATCATCGTCTTTTTCGTCGCCCAGAGACACATCATCGCCGGTCTGACCGCCGGTGCCGTGAAGTCCTGAGCCGAACCATTGGAGGTGCAATCATGGCATCTGTTGAACTCACCGATATCAGCAAGACCTATGGCGCCGTCGACGTCATCCACGGCATTTCACTTCATATTGAGGATGGGGAATTCGTCGCCCTCGTCGGGCCGTCCGGTTGCGGAAAATCAACGCTGCTGCGGATGATCGCCGGTCTCGAGGAGATCACCGATGGCGAGATCGCCATCGGCGGCAAAGTCGTCAACGCCATGACGCCGCGCGAGCGCAACATCGCCATGGTCTTCCAATCCTACGCGCTTTACCCGCACATGACCGTTGCCGAAAACATGGGCTTCAATCTGAAGCTCGCCGGCGTTGCTAAACCCCAGATCGAGGCCCGGGTGGCCGAGGCCGCCCGCATGCTGGATCTCGCCGAACTCCTCGACCGCAAGCCGGCCCAGCTTTCCGGCGGCCAGCGCCAGCGCGTCGCCATGGGACGCGCCGTCGTGCGCAATCCGGCCGTCTTCCTGTTCGACGAACCGCTGTCCAACCTCGATGCCAAGTTGCGCGTGCAGATGCGCTCGGAAATCAAGACGCTGCACCAGAAGGTCAGGACGACCTCGATCTATGTCACCCATGACCAGATCGAAGCGATGACGCTTGCCGACCGCATCGTCGTTCTCAATCAGGGCAGGGTGGAACAGCAGGGCACGCCGCTCGAACTCTACAGGAAGCCCGCCAATCTCTTCGTCGCCGCCTTCATAGGATCGCCGGCAATGAACATGCTCGAAGGCACGGTCGACGGAGAAAATGGTGGGCCTGCTGCTCGTCTCAGCGACGGCACGGCGATCCGCATCGCGCCGGACCGCAAGGTCAAGGCCGGCCAGGCCATCACCATCGGCCTGCGTCCCGAACATCTCGTTCCCGGTGTCGCCGCCGGCACGCCGCTCGCCGGTCGGACGATGCTGGTGGAACCCACCGGCGCCCAGACCCATGTGGTCTTCGATCTTGCCGGCCAGCAGGTGACCGCCATCGTCGACGGCGAATACCCCGCCCGTTACGGCGCCGTCTTCGAGGCAAGCATCACCAGCGATCAGGTCCACGTCTTCGACCGCGGTACTGGTGTGGCGCTGTAGGCGGGGCAGTTTGTCCCACGGCTGTCCGATTTGCGGCGACGAGCGGGGACCGGGAGGGGTGCGGCATACCCTCTTCTCCCCGAGGAGAGAAGAGGGAGTCGAGAGATCGCGCGATGCCCCTTTGCGCGCAAGCCGAGTTAGAAGGAGGAGGGGCGAGACACATGGCTCCAGCTAATCAATACTGTGATTTGTCTTGCCATTTCGCGAGCCGTTCTCGGCGCGTTCTCGAAAATTGAATAACATCGAATATAAAACTGTCTTCTTCCGGAAAGTCTTTCTTGATCTGTTCGATTTCCTTGCCGTCGCGGATGCAACGAATGATATCTAGCCCTCGAACTGCGCGTTTGAGAATGGAGGCATTCCAGAAATCATTACTCAGAGGGTTAGGGAACCGAAACTCAGGCCAACCAGCTCCAGCTTCAACCAATTGGGAAAAGTTTTCAAATCTCTCATCGGATATAGGGACCGCCCAATTAATTACTTCCACCCTCACATGTAGGTTCAAGTCCAATAGGCATTTAGCCAAGGCGTTGGAAATCGTTTGATCATAGCGTCCGGAATTCACTGTGTATTCGACAAACGCCCTACGACAATCTGACAGGGCGTCATCGGCGAGTTGTGTCGCAGCGACATTCAAACCTTCTACCTCCTGCCCCAACTCCGCAAGATAGTGTGCACCACGGAGGCGGTCCCGCGAACTCTCCGAAAGAAGGAGATCGATGAGGAATTCTAGATCAACTCCTTGTCGCCATCTTCTTAAAACGGATTGTGTTGCGGCATACCTGTTTTCGTTACCGACATCCTTGTCTTGGATGATATTCATAAGTGCGGAAGTTGATCGTTCATCAAAATGATCACTATTCATCTGCGGCCTTTATTGTGCTGTCGCTTCCGGAATTTCGATCAAAAGACCGAAACGGACGGATGAGCGGCTAAGCCACTTGGTTTCTCAACCATATCCGCCGCCACCGGACGTTGCCAATGCCACAAGTTGCACTATTGTCTGTCCGGCACGCAAAAACCTGATGGTGGTTATGCCGGTAGTAACTCGACATCTCATTGACCGGGGTGACGGAGCCACGGTCGAGCTTTTTCAAGCTCAAGCCGCAAGCGAAACGCCCACAGGAGCAATCCTATTTGTCCACGGCAATCAGGGTGGCCGTCTGCTTGGAGGGATAGAGGCGGTCGATAGCGGCGCGTTGCATCGGTTCTGTTCTGGTTTGAATATCACTGCTGCGGCAGTCTCGCAGCCCTGTTTCGGGGCGTCAGACGGCCCTCCAGATTTTTGCGGTCCCAAAACCCAGCAAGCGATCATAGCTGCTCTCGCTTTCCTGCGGGGCCAGCCTTCCGTCGATCCTAACCGAATTGTTCTCTACGGAAACAGTCGTGGTGCCGTTGCATCGGCAATGGTCGCCACCCAGGTTTCTGATCTGCGAGCAGTCATCCTATCCAGCGGCGTCTATGACCTTGAAGTCGCTTATCACGAGAGTTCAGACGGTTTGCGGTGGGCTATCGAGAAAGAGGCGGGCCTATCGAGAGAGGCCTTTCTGGCTCGCTCTGCAATTCATTATGCGCCCGAAGTTCGGTCTGAGACGCTGTGCTGCATGGAAAGCATGACGACCGTGCTCCTGTTGCCCAAGCCGAACTCTTCTCAAAAGCTCTGTCCAATGCCGGAGTCCTGGCGACGCTTCACGTCTTTGAGTGTGGACATCAAATTCCAAGGAACCACATGCAGGGAGCTCTCAGGCCCTTCCTGCAAAGGGTGTTCAATCCCGTCGTGACCTACCACTAAGGCAGCATGCCAGCTTCGGGCAGCGGGAAAGTGGCGAAAACCCAAAAGAGATCAAGCCCAAACCCGCCTCTTGAAGGAGGAGAAAAATGAAACGCATCGAGATGGAGGTGAGCGGCGGCTGCCAGTGCGGTGCCGTGCGCTACCACGCAACCGCTATGTTTGACAATTCGCATCTCTGCCATTGCCGCATGTGCCAAAAAGCCTCGGGCAACGTCTTTGCCGCGCTCGTCGCCGCGCCCGATGATGCGCTCAGCTGGACACGCGGCAAGCCGAGCGTCTGGAAGAGTTCGGAGCTTGTCGAGCGCGGCTTCTGCGCCAATTGCGGCACGCCATTGTTCTTCCACCACCTCGAAAACGGTCGCACCAACCTGATGATCGGTTCGCTTGACGATCCGCACGCCTTCTCGCCGCTTGCCAATACCTGCACCGAGAACATGGTGGCATGGTTCGATACGATCACGGGCATAGAAAATACCGGTGCGACCGAAGACAACGGCGCCGACTGGGCGGCGGCGATCAAGGAGAGCAACAACCAGCACCCCGATCACGATACCGCCTCATGGGCGGTGAGGGGGCGTGATGGCTGAGTCCTATCCGGTGCTGCGCTGTCCGAGGCCATGGCGTGTGGGCAGTGGCGGGGGCTTTGCTCTGCGACCGGGATCGTTGCACATCGATGCTACCGACCACCGCTAGGCGGGCGATAGCATCGGTTGACGAGGGCTACTGTGCTCCTGCGGCCGCTTCTATGACCGCAGCCACTTCCTTGGCGTGCGAGGCCAGCGAGGCGTGGCCACCCTCGACCGTCGTCACCTTGGCCTTCATCCGTTCGGCAAAGAAAGCCTGTGCGTGGGGATCAAGGACGAGGTCCTTGGAGCTCAGGACGTACCAGCTTGGCTTGTCGTGCCATGCCGCGACCTCAGCAGGTGCATCGAAGGCAGTGTGGTTGATCGGCATCTGGTGCGCTGCCAGATGTTCACCGATCTTCTTGGGCAGGTCGCCCGCCACTGCACTGGGGAATACTGCAGGATCGATGGTCAAGTAACCCTTTGCGTCGGGCCGAATGGCCGCCGCTCCGGGAGTTGCCGGACCGCTGGCTGCCAATGCTGTGATGGTTTCACCTTTCTCGGGCGCAAAGGCCGAGACATAGACGAGTGACGCCACCTTGGCGTTGTCGCCCGCCTCGCCGATCACCACGCCACCCCAGGAATGCCCCACCAGGACAACCGGGCCATTTTGCGCATCCAGCACCGCATTGGTGGCAGCGACGTCGTCAGCAAGCGAGGTCAATGGGTTCTTTACCGCAGTCACCTTGTAGCCCTTGACGGTCAGGATTGCAGCGACGCCGTCCCAACTGGTTTCGTCGACGAAGGCGCCGTGGACAAGAACGATATTCTTGATTGTTTGATCCGGGAGAGCCGGCTGGGCCCACGCGGGTGCAGCACCAAGCATGCCGGTCGTCAGCATCAGGGCGGACATAAGAAGAGATTTCATTTGGAGCTCCTACAGGGCGCATCAGCGCAATTGCTTAATTCGGATAATCTGCAATGCTATCGCCTACGCGACGGCAGGAAGACCAGGATGGCCTTGCCTTCGCGCAAACACTTGAACTGCCAGATAATTCCTCGTTGAAGACAAAACCAAACTAGGGCTCACCGAGATGGATCACCATGACCAGAGCCCCGCAATGCATGCTCCGTCGTCCAAAAATGCGATTATGCTCGCCTCTCGGGTGGATCTGCTCTCCCAGATTTTGGCCATGGTCAGCCTGCATGGCGAAATCGTCTTTACAGTTGAGCTCAGCCAACCATGGGCGTTACGCTTTCATCCAGGAGCGGCTTATTTCTTCATCGTGCTCGAAGGGGGCCTGAGCGTTGTGAACGATCAGGGCCATGCCTTGCAGGTGGCAACTGGCGATCTGATCATGCTGCCGAGAGGCCTTGGACACGGCTTGAGCGATGGCGAGTGTGCAACTGAGGCTGACTTGGCAGCCCTGATGGCGGCGCAGGTTACCGCCGAAAAACTCAATGTCTCCCACGGCGGAGGCGGCCAGCAGACCAAGCTTATCGCCGGAGCCTTTCGGTTCGAAAGCGCTTCCGTGCCCTGGCTCGTATCGGCACTGCCGTCGGTCATACACATTCCAAAAGCTAGCGGCGAGACCGCCGGATGGGCCGAGGGCCTTGGCTACTTCATGATGAAGGAAGCCCAGGAGGTGTATCCCGGCGCGTCCATCATGATTTCACGGCTGATCGACGTGCTGGTGATCAGTATCCTGCGGAGCTGGGTGCGGATCGAGCGGGGCGGCAATGTCGGCTGGCTTGGAGCGCTCGGGGATGCGCGCATCAGCCGCGCGCTCAAGGCCATCCACGACGAACCTTATCGGCGCTGGACCGTGCTCGATCTGGCTCGGGTGGCGGGCCTGTCTCGGTCCGGCTTCGCGGCGCGATTTACAGCATTGGTGAAAGAAGCGCCACTTCCTACCACAGTCGCTGGCGGCTGACGCTCGCCTTGGGCTTGATGCGCCAGCCTGATGCCAAGGTTGGGTCGGTCGCCAGGCAAGTCGGCTATGATTCCGAAGCAGCCTTCAGCCGAGCCTTCAAGGCACAGTTTGGTTTTGCGCCCATGAATGCCAAATCGACAACTATTCAGGATCGATGATGGTGTAGATCCGGCGCAATGCATGAACTCGCCCTGATAACAGACACGTCGCTTCCGGCCCCGTAGCGGTCGTCTATCCAAACCGAGCCGATGTCCGTTGCTGGTGCGAACCGGACAGCCGCCGGGCCACCCCGGCGGCCTACTGCCGCGATATATTATTCCGCCGCGATCCGTGTGACGCCGTTGGCCTGGACGATCTTTTCCAGCAGCGCGAGCTCATCCTGGGAAAGATCCGTCAGAGGCGGGCGCACGGGGCCTGGGTTCTGCCCGAGGACGCGAAGGCCGGCTTTGATGATCGAGACGGCATATCCCTTCTTGCGATTGCGCAAGGCGACGAAGGGGAAGAAGAAGCCCTTCAAGATCTCATCGACGGTCGCCTGATCGCCGGTGCGCAAGGCGCCGTAAAAGCGCTGGGCAAGCGCTGGTACGAAGTTGAACACGGCCGATGAATAGGTCGTCACGCCTGCGGCAAAATAGGCCTGGGCATAAACCTCGTGGGTCGGCATGCCGCCGACATAGACGAGACGATCGCCAAGCAGGGTGGTAATCTCGATCACCTTGTCGACATCGCCGACGCCGTCCTTGAAGCCGATCAGGTTCGGGCATTCCTCCGCCAGGCGCGCGATGCTGTCGGCGGTCAGGACGGCGTTGTCGCGGTTATAGACGATGACGCCGATGCCGACCGATTGGCAGACCGCCTTGACGTGGGCGATGAGACCCGCCTGTTCGGCAAACATCAGATAGGGCGGCAGCAGCAGCAGTCCGTCGGCGCCGGCCTTCTCGGCCGCGACTGCGATCTCGATTGCGAGCGACGTGCCGTAGCCGGTTCCCGAAATGATCGGCGTCTTGCCGGCCGACGCCTTGGCGGCCCGGATCACCTGCGGAATCTCGGCCGGATTAAGCGAGAAGAATTCACCGGTGCCGCCGGCGGCAAACAGTGCAGCGGCGTCATAACCTGCAAGCCACTCGACATGGCGGCTGTACTTCGCTTCGTCAAATTTCAGTTGATCGTCGAAGTGCGTAACCGGAAACGACAGGAGACCACTACCGACGGCCTTCTTCAATTCAATCGGGTTCATCATGAAGTCCTATTTCTTACGTGTTGAAAACCGGGTCACTCGCTGTCGAGCACTTGCAGAAGTGCGGCGATATAGCCGTAGCAGAAGGCAAATGCGGTGGCGGTTGGATCCTTGCCGCTGACGGTCGGCACATGGTCGGGCATCAGCATGTATTTGAAGCCCACCTCCTTGTAGATCCTGGCGGAGCGGACCATGTCCATGTCGCCTTCTTCAGGGAAGGTCTCCATGAAGGACAGCTTGCCGCCGCGAATATTGCGGAAGTGAACATTGAAGATCTTACCGCGCTGGCCGAACCAGCGGATGACATCGTCGATTTCCTTGCCGGGATTTTCCAGCATCTCGCCGATCGAACCCTGGCAGAAATTGAGGCCGTGATAGGGGTTTTCGCGCATTAGCACGAATTTCTTTAGGCCTTCCACCGTGCCGAGCACCCGCGTGACGCCGCGATAGCCCGGCGGCGTATAGGGATCGTGCGGATGGCAGGCGAGCCGGACGCGGTTGCTTGCAGCGACAGGAACGACGCGTTCCAGGAAATAGTCGATCCGTTCCCAGTTTTCGTCTTCGGAAAGCACACCGGCAAGGCCGGGCTCGGCCTGCTGATCCGTCTTGTCCCAGCGGAAGCTCGCATTCAGAGATCCGCCGCGCCCCGGCTCATCCGGCGTACGGGGAATGCCGATCAGGTTGAGATTGTACTTCACCGCAGGAATGCCGGCGGCGGCGGTATTCTCGATCAGCTTGCAGACGGCGTCGATCTGTCTGTCGCGATCGGGGCCGGCAAGCAGAATATCAGGATAGGAAGCCTTCTCGATCGGCTGCGAGGGCAGCGGCAACTGGATCATGTCGAGGATCAGGCCGAAGCTTTCGACCTTGTCGCGATGGCGCTCGAGATCGGAGAGCGTCCAGCTGCTCGGCTTCCCCGGTGGGTCGGCATTGATATGCTTCACGCCCAGTTGCGCGAAGATACGATAATCGTCGTCGTCCCGCGCGGCGACCTGTGTTCCCAGATACATATTTGAGTCTCTTTCAAAATTATCCAATGTCATATGACATAATATGAATTTCGAAGAGTGTCGAGCCCTATTGCTGCTCCGCGAGCATTCGATAACGGCGTTGGCTGGCCAGCATATGCGCCCGCATTGCCTGTCTCGCCCGCTCCGGATCCTGGTCGGCGATCGCTGACAGGATCTCGACATGTTCGGCATAGACCTTCTGAAGATAGTCGCGGTCATTGGCCTCGGGAAGCGTCGGAAATTGGCCGCGGGGAATGGCTTTTGGGCCGAATTGGCGCAAGACGGCAACATAGAATCGGTTGTTCGTGGCGGCGGCGATTGCCATGTGGAAGGCATAATCCGCCTCCACCGTCTGCTGTCCCGTCTCGATCAGGTTCGCCATCCTGCGGTTGGCTTCGCGGATCGCCGCTTCCTGCTCGGCGGTGCGGCGATAGGCGGCGATCGCCGCCGCTTCACCCTCGGCGGCCATGCGAAACTCCAGCAATTCCAGGGTTTCCGGAATGCTCTTGATTTCCACTGGTGTTAAGGAAAGCATCGAATGCGTCTTCGGATCCGCGACGAAGACGCCTTTGCCCTGGATCGGCTTGACGAAGCCAGCCGACCTCAGATCGGCTATCGCCTCGCGCACCACAGTGCGGCTGACGCCGAATGTCGCTTCGAGCTGCGGCTCGGTCGGCAGCTGGTCGCCGACGCGCAGCTTCCCCGTTTCGATTTGCGCCCGCAGCTGATCGATAACCTGTTGCGCCAGTCTTTGCCGGCCCCGGCTGAGTGTCGTCATTTCGGCTCCCCCAATCCCTTCGCATCAAGTCTCTGTCGCCCGGGACTTGTCAATCTTATCGGACTTCGTTAAATCATAATACGACATACGGACGACATAATATGTTTCCTATAGTAATCCAGGGAGGAGTGACAATGAAGCATTTTTCTAAGAGCTTGTTCGTCGGTGCCGTCATCGGCGCCCTGACGATATCGGCAGCGCAGCTGCAGGCCGCCACGCCGCAGGACCAGCTGGTGATTGGCACTTCGCTGGCGCAGGTTTTGTCGCTCGATCCGCAGCAGGCGACCGAAGGCAAGGCGGTCGAAATCATGTCGAATCTGTACGATCGGCTGGTTGCCAGCACGGCTGATGGCAAGATCCTTCCGCAACTGGCGGAAAGCTGGAAGATTGACGACAAGGGCATCACCTTTACGCTGCGCAAGGCCAATTTCGCCTCCGGTAACCCGGTCACCTCGAAGGATGTCGTCTATTCACTGGCGCGGCTCCTGAAAATGGACCAGGCCGCCGCCGCTAACCTCAAGCGCGTCGGCTACGACAAGGACAATGTCGAAAAGCTCGTCAAGGCCGTCGACGATCAGACGGTGCGGATCGATCTCTCCGACCAGGTGACGGCAGAGCTTCTGCTCTATCGGCTGACAACGACGACGACCAGCGTGGTCGACAGCGTCGAAGTCGAGAGCCACGCCGTCGATAACGACTACGGAAACGCGTGGATGCGAACGCATTCTGCCGGCTCCGGTCCGTTTACCCTCAATCGCTGGTCTCCGAACGAACTGGTGATCCTCGACGCCAACAAGGACTATATGGCAGGCACGCCGAAGATGCGTCGCGTCATCGTCCGGCATGTGCCTGAAAGCCAGGTCGAGCGGCTGATGCTTGAACGCGGCGATATCGATATTGCCAGCGCCTTGACCGCATCGGATCTCGCGACGTTCCAGACCAAGAAAGGCTTTGCCATCCAGCGTATTCCGACGGGCGGTTTCTACGTGCTGTCGATGAATGCCGGCAACAAATACCTCGCCAATCCGAAGGTTCGCGAAGCCATCGCCTATGGCATCGACTACAAGGGCATCGAAAAGACGATCATGGGCCCTTACGGCCGGGCGAGAAACGTTCCCGTTCCGGAGAATTTCGAATATGCCATCCCGAACCCCGATTGGCATCTCGACGTCGAAAAGTCGAAACAGCTGCTGAGCGAGGCAGGCTTCAAGGACGGCTTTTCGCTGACGCTGAAGACCATCGCGCAAACGCCGCGCATCGATCTTGCCACCGCCATCCAGGCATCGCTTGCTCAAGTTGGCATCAAGATCGACATCCAGCAGGGCAACGGCTCGGAAATCATCGCCGCCCATCGCGCCAGGGATTTCGATCTGCTGATCCCGCAGACCAGCGCCTATATGCCGAACGTGCTCGGCTCGATGGAGCAGTTTTCCTCCAATCCCGACAATTCGAAGGAAGCCAACAATGCCGGCAATTTCGTCTGGCGCTCGGCCTGGGATATTCCGGAACTCACGGCGCTGACGGCGAAAGCATCGATGGAGCCGGACGCCAAGAAGCGTGGCGAACTCTATGTTCAGATGCAGAAGATGTTCGTCGAACAGAAGCCGGCGGTGCTTCCGCTCTTCGAGCGCTTTGAGCCGATCGTCCTCAATAGCAAGGTCGAGGGATATGTGGGGCATCCGTCTCAGCTGACGCGTCTCGAGAACGTCACCAAGGTCGAAACCCAGTAATACTTCCAGGACAGCCGATCATGAAGGAACTCTCCGTAGCCGAATTTGGCCGACGCCTGGCGCATTTGCTGGTCAGCCTGTTCATCCTCTTATGTGTGACCTTCGTGATCGGCCGTATCCTGCCCACCGATCCGGTCGGCGCGATTGTCGGCGAGCTCGCGGATCCCGCCGCCTATGCGGCGATGCGGGCGCGTCTCGGGCTCGATCTGCCGATCTACCAGCAGTTTTTCCTCTATCTGAACGGGCTGGCCCACGGTGATTTCGGCACCGCCGTCCTCACCGGCAATCCCGTCTCTTCGGATCTCGCTCAAGCCTTTCCTGCGACATTCGAACTGGCGACGCTGGCGGTGATCATTTCGACCTTCGTCGGTGTCCCGCTCGGGTTGGTCGCAGCACTGTTTCGAGATAGCTTCATCGACAAGACGGCCCGCGTGGTCGCGCTCGTCGGTCATTCGATCCCGGTTTTCTGGTTCGGCATCGTCGGGCTCGTCATCTTCTATGCCGGCCTCAACTGGGTCGGCGGGCCGGGCAGGATCGATGTGTTTTACGAGGGTCTCGTCACGCCGCGCACCGGGCTGTTGTTGATCGACAGCCTGCTGCAGGGCGAGACGGAAATCTTCTGGAATGCACTCGGCCATATCATTCTTCCGGCTGTCATTCTCGCCTACGCGGCGATGGCCTACATCACCCGCATGACACGCAGCTTCACCCTGGAGCAGTTGAGCCAGGATTATGTCATCGCGGCCCGAGCCAAGGGTGTGAGCCCGCTCGGCACGATCTGGCACCACGTCCTGCCGAACATTGCGGTGCAGCTGATCACCATCCTGGCCATTTCCTATGGCGGTCTGCTCGAAGGCGCTGTCGTGACCGAGATCGTTTTCTCCTGGCCGGGCATTGGCCAGTACATGACCAACGCGCTGATGATCGGCGACATGAACGCCATCGTCGCCGGCACCATCATTGTGGGATTCATTTTCATGTTGTTGAACTTCCTGGCCGACGTCGCTTACGCCGTCTTTGATCCGCGCATGCGGGAGGCGGCCCGATGAGCGATGTCATCCGCAGCGAAATAGAGATCCGCCCTCCAAGTGTGTCGACCCGTATCGCGGCGTCGTTTGCGCGCGCCGGCCGCAAATTGGCCCACGAGCCGCTTGGTCTTGCCGGTTTCGTCATCCTTGGTCTGCTTTGTTTGATCGCGATCTTCGCGCCGCTCCTGGCGCCCTACGATCCGGTTATACAGTCGCTTGGCGATGCCTTGCAGCCGCCGAGCCTCGCGCACCTGGCAGGCACGGACGAATTCGGCCGGGACATCTTGAGCCGCCTCATCTTCGGCACGCGCATCACCATCCAGACCGTGCTGTCGATCTCCTTGATCGTCGGCCCGATCGGCCTGTTGATCGGCGTCGTCGCCGGTTTCTTCGGAGGGCGCACCGATGCGCTGCTGATGCGCGCCACCGATATCGTTCTGTCTTTCCCGTCGCTGATCCTGGCTTTGGCTTTTGCTGCGGCACTCGGCGCCGGCTTGACCACGGCAATCATCGCGATCTCGTTGACCGCATGGCCGCCGATTGCGAGACTCGCGCGCGCCGAGGCCCTTGTCGTCAGAAACGCCGACTATGTGGTCGCCGCCCGCCTTTATGGCGCCTCGCCGATGCGCATTCTTCTTCTCTATATCGCGCCGATGTGCGTTCCCTCCGTCATCGTTCGGCTGACGCTCAACATGGCGGGCATCATTCTGACGGCAGCTTCGCTTGGCTTCCTCGGGCTTGGCGCCCAGCCGCCGGCGCCGGAATGGGGCGCGATGATCTCCAGCGGCCGCAAGTTCATGCTCGATTATTGGTGGGTCGCCGTGATGCCGGGTATCGCCATCCTCCTCACCAGCCTTGCCTTCAACATCGCCGGAGATGCTCTGCGCGACCTTTTGGATCCCCGCCATGCAAGATCGTGATCTGCAGCCCGTTCTTTCCGTCGAAGGATTGACCGTCCGTTTCGGCCGAGGCGCCGTACCCGCCGTCTCCAATGTCAGTTTCGACGTCGGGCGCGAACGCGTCGGGATTGTCGGCGAATCCGGTTCCGGCAAATCGACGACAGGTCGCGCGATCATGCGCCTTTTGCCGCCGGCCGCGGTGGTCTCGGCCGAACGCATGGATCTTAGCGGCGATCCGTTGCTTTCAAAGAGTGAGCGTCAGATGGGCGCGCTGCGCGGCAAGGACATCGCGCTGATCATGCAGGATCCGCGCTATTCGCTGAATCCGGTGCTTTCGATCGGTAAGCAGATCGCCGAAGCCGCCCGCCTTCACCTCGGTCTTCATAAGAAACAGGCGCATGAGGCTGCCCGCGCCATGCTGGAGCGCGTGCGCATCAGCGATCCGGAGCGGGTCATGGCGCTTTATCCGCACCAGATATCGGGCGGCATGGGCCAGCGCGTGATGATCGCCATGATGCTGCTGGCGCGGCCGAAGCTTGTCATCGCCGACGAGCCGACCTCGGCGCTTGATGTCAGCGTCCGCAAGGACGTGCTGCTGCTGCTTGATGAACTGGTGCGCGAGAATAATTCCGGACTGCTGTTGATCAGCCACGACATTCGCATGGTGGCAGCTTTTTGCGAGCGCATCATCGTCATGTATGCCGGCCGGATCGTGGAAACGCTGACCTGTCTCGAGGAGGCGCGCCATCCCTATACCCGCGGGCTGATCGCTGCGCTGCCCGACCCCAGGAATCCGGTTCGCCGGCTTGCAGTTCTCGACAGGACGAAACTCGATCTGGAGACGGCGCAATGATCAATGTGCGTGACCTCGATGTCGTCTTTGCCTCTGGCAAGACTAGCAACCATGTCGTCAGGGGCATCAGTTTTCAGGTCAACCAGGGGGAGACCCTTGGCATTGTCGGTGAATCCGGATGCGGCAAATCGACGGTGCTGCGTTGCCTGGCCGGCATGGAGGCCGGTTGGACCGGTCACATCGAGCTTGGCGGCAAACCGATCGGCAAGAAGCGCTCCCGCGAGGAGCTGAAATTTGCCCAGATGGTGTTTCAGGACCCTTACGGATCCCTGCATCCGCGCCATCGTATCGGCACCGCCCTGGCGGAACCGCTGCGCGCGATGGGCCATTCCGATATCTGGTCGAAGGTCGAAAGGGCTTTGATCCAGGTCGGTTTGCCGGCGAGCTTCGCAAACCGTTTTCCGCACGAACTTTCCGGCGGCCAGAGGCAGAGGGTGGCAATCGCCCGGGCCCTGATCCTGTCGCCGCCCATCCTGTTGCTCGACGAGCCGACATCGGCGCTCGACGTCTCGGTCCAGGCCGAAATCCTGAACCTGCTGGCCGATCAGCGCGAGGAAAAGGGCCTGACCTATCTGCTTGTCAGCCACGACCTCGCAGTCATCGCCCATATGTGCGACCGGGTGCTGATCATGAAGAACGGTTGCTTTGTGGACGAGCTCACCAAAGCGGATCTGCAGGCCGGCACCACGCATGATGCCTATGCGCGAGAACTGTTTGAGGCGAGTTTTATCGAGGCTTGATATCCTCGATCGCGGTGTGGGTTCAGCGGCCCGCCGTTGCGGCAGGGATGCGGACAGCCGCAACGCTGCCCCTTTCGACAAGATGGCAGGCAAGCTCGACCCGCCGCCGTGGGGCCGCAAGGCCGAGCATCATGTCGCGCAAAAGATCGAGCGCGGTGGCGCCGAGTTCGCGCATCGGAATATGCACCGTCGAGAGCGGTGGATTGAGAAAGGCCGACTGCGGCAGGTCGTCTATGCCCATCACCGAGATGTCCTGCGGTACGGCATAACCCATCGCCTGCAATCCGCGCACCGCACCATTGGCAAGGCTGTCGCCCGCCGTCAGGATGGCGGTGAAGGTGAGGCCTTTCTCGCGGACAAGACGGGTGACGGCCTCGGCGCCGAGTTCCGGCAGCCAGTCATCGACTTCGAGCACCAGATCGGCATCGGCCGTCAGCCCATGATGCTGCAGGGCATCGCGCCAGCCCTCAAGGCGCCGCTCGATGGTCCGCCGCCCCGGCCTCAGCATGAACAGGATGCGTTCATGCCCGGCCTTGATCAGCCGCTCGGCAGCGATGAAGGCGGCTGAACGGTTGCAGGGTGTCACACTCGAAAGCCGCATATAGGGATCGTCGCTGTTGACCAGCACGACAGGTTTTCCAAGATCGGCGGCCGCTGCCAGCATCTCCTCTTCATCAACGGTCATGATCAGCATGCCGCCGAAGCTCGGATCGTCACGCATCTCGGCGACGACGCGGGCTTCATCCCCCTTGTCGGCGATGGGGCGCATCGCCAGTTCGATGCCGAGGGCGGTTGCACGCGCATTCAATCCTTCGAGCACATAGAGCGTGAACTGGTTGCGGACATAGTCGATCATCGCCGCGCCGGAGGCGACGAGCATGACCTTCTTGCCGGCAACGCTGGCCGGCAGCGCGTAGCTGACCGCACTCGCCGTTTCCAGCACCAGCTTGCGGATCTCCGGCCTGACGCCCTTTTCGCCGGCCAGCGCACGCGACACCGTGCTGATCGAGACGCCGCATCGGGCGGCAATGTCGTCGAGGCGCGTGCGCCTGCCTTTTTTCTCTTCCGCCGCCATGTCGTCTCCTCGCTCCCAACTATTATGCAAAAATCTTTCAGATTGCGCAAATGGAATGCCTATGCACAATTGTTGCTGAGGAGTCCGCGGCAGCGGCAGAGCAGGGAGGCTTTGAAATGTGGCTAGACGGCCAGTCGATGCGTCGGCGTTTTACCCGGCGTCTCAAGGATCGAGCATGATGCCGAAAAGTGTGAGCGGTTTTCGGACGACATCATGCTCTAGCTGTTCTAGGGCGGGCTGAAGCATGACCGCCGAGCAGCAATCTCATCTCCGCCGTGCAACGGTGAAGGATAGCCCGATCGTCTACTGGCAGCTCGCCGACCTGTGGCAGGAGCGCTATGACGTCGCCGACCGTCCGATGGACGGCAGCATGGATCCCTTCTTCTTCGTCACCAAGACGAAGAACTTCATTCCGCATGAATATCCCTGCCGCACCGAATTCAAAAAATCCTTCTCCGGCCGGCGGCCGCAACCGGCTGCCGAATTCGAGGCTGTCCGGTGGTGGCTTCCCTTTGCTTCCCCGCGTGTCGATCTCTCCGGCTTCTGGTTCCGCCCGACACGCATCGGCTGCTGGGCGCGCACCTTCCTCGATATCCAGTCTGCTGGGGCCGCGACGCTCCGCCTGTCGACCTGCGGTGGCGCGATCCTCTTCGTCAATGGCCGCGAGCAGGGCTTCATGGCGCCTTACCAGCGCAATCTCGAAGCCGAGCAGCTGTTCGAGGTCGAGCTGGCCGCTGGCCTCAACGAGATCCGCGTCTATTTCGACGATCTCGCCGAGCGCGACGCCCGTTTCTATTTCCAACTGGATTATGTCGAAGGACCGGAAGTTGAAACCGCCGTGCCCGTTCCCACCGCCGCCGGCGATGCGGATGCGCTGGAGGTCATCCTCGAAGGCATGCGCTTCGACCGCACTGCCTATCTCGGCGAAGATGTGACGATCCTCTTCCCCGTGCCGCTGCCGGTGGCGCTGAGCTGCCATGTCGAGATCGAAGGCGACTTCATGTCGATCGAGCGCTTCGACTATGATTTCGAGCTGGAAGCGGGAGCGACCAAGCTGGAACTCGGAACTTCGGCGGATATGCCCGCCGATTTCCGCCATTTCCGCATCACCTTCAAAACAGGCGAGCTTTCGCTCGGTCGCACGCTCGGCGTCGAGATCTGTCATCCCCAGCGCCAGGGGGATGCCCCCGCCATGCTGGAGGACCGCGTCGCCGAGGCGCTGGCCGAGGTCGCTGCCCATTCCGAGCCCGACACGGTCTGCGCTTTCGCGCGTCTTGCGCTGGGGCAGGGCGGCGAGGAAACCGAGGCGATGATCTCGGCGATGCTGCCGGTCATCGAGGATTGCCACGACTGCGCCGATTTCGTGCTGGTGCCGCTGCTCTTTGCCTATACACGCTGGAGTGATCTACTGTCACCCGAGCTGCGCGACAGGATCGAACACGCCGTCCTCAATTACCGCTACTGGATGGATGAGCCCGGCAACGACGTTCAATGGTATTTTTCGGAAAACCACGCGCTTCTCTTCCATACCGCCGCCTATCTCGGCGGCAGGCTTTTCCCCGATGCTGTCTTCGTCCGTTCCGGCCGCACCGGCGCGGAGCAGATGCAGGTCGGCGAAGAGCGCGTCCGCGCCTGGCTCGATCATTTCGAGCGCTGGGAAATGGCCGAGTGGAATTCCGTTCCCTATTTCCCGATCGATCTCAAGGGGCTGACGGCGCTGGCCGCCTGCGCGCCGGATGAGACGATCCGCAACCGGGCGAGTGCCAGCATCGTCCGCCTGATGGAGATCGTCGCCCGCTCGGCCCATCACGGCATGCTGACCGGCAGCCAGGGCCGCTCCTACGAACATACGCTGCGCCCCGGCCGCTCGGTCGAACTCTCTGCCATTGCCCGGCTGCTCTGGGGCCGAGGCTGGTACGGCCGGCGTGTCCACGCTTTGCCGCAGCTTGCCGTCTGCATCCGCGACCACGGCCTGTGTTTTCCAGAAGCGCTTGCGGCGATTGCGGCGCACCAGTCCGACGACGCGCAGGAATGGACCTTTTCACAGGGCGAGAACCGTTTCGCCGCCCTCTACCACTATAAGACCCGTGACGCCGCGCTCGGTACCATCGCCCATTATCGTCCCGGCGCCTGGGGCTACCAGGAGACGGTGCTGCATCTGCGCTTGGGCGACCGGCCGGAAGCGCAGATCTGGATCAATCATCCCGGCGAAACCATCCAGTTCGGGTATGGCCGGCCGAGCTTCTGGGGCGGCTGCGGAACGCTGCCGCGCGTGCATCAGTATCGCGATCTGGCGATCCTCGATTTCGACATCCATGAGGGCCAGCCGGATTTCACCCATGCCTGGTTCCCGCTCGAGGCCTTCGACGACACGGTGGTCGACGGCAATCTGGCGCTCGCCCGTTCCGGCAACGGTATTGTGATGCTGATCGGCAACGGCGCGCTGGAGCCGGTGAAGCAAGGGCCGACAACGGATATCGAGCTGCGGCTGGCCGGCCGCAAGGGCCGCTGGATCGTCCGTCTCTCCGATGTCGGGCGCGAGGGTAGCCTTGACGGCATGCAGGCGCGTTTCGCCACGCTTTCGGCCCGCCGCGACGAAGAGGGCGCATTGATCGTTATCGATCCGGATTATGGCCGGGTCGTCTTCGAAGAAGACGGCACCGTGCGCGCCGAAGGCCGTATTCTTCGCCCGACGGACTGGTCGGTGCGGGGAGACGCGGTACATCTGAAGATACCGGGCAGGCAGCCTCGGCGCGCGGCCTCGTAGACGACGTGTCTGGCAGGTGGAGGACCGGCCGGACGCAGGAATTGATCGATCAGAGGAGGAAAAAATGACCAGAATGAAATCGATCGGCGCGGCTTTTGCTGCAATTCTCTTGAGTTCCGTTGCCGCCCATGCCGGCGACGTGCGCATCATGTGGTATTCCGACGGCGGCGAAGGCGAGGTGATCAAGGACCTGCTCTCGCGCTTCTCCAAGGCCAATCCTGACGTCAACGTCATCCTCGACGAAGTCTCCTACGACGTCGTCAAGGAACAGCTGCCGGTTCAGCTCGAAGCCGGGCAGGGGCCGGATATCGCCCGCGTCACCAATCTGAAGGCGCCGGCCCAGCACTGGCTCGATCTTCGGCCCTACCTCACCGACGCGAAATACTGGGAGGACAATTTCGGCGCCCAGGCCGACTGGATGCGTCCCGACGGCTCGAACGCCATCACCGGCTTCATGACGCAGCTGACCTTGACCGGCGGCTTCGTCAACAAGACGCTGTTCGAGCAGGCCGGGGTCGAAATTCCCGGCCCGAAAGCCACCTGGGACGATTGGGCGGCGGCGGCCAAGAAGGTTGCCGACAGCCAGAAGGTCTTCGCCATGGCGATCGACCGCTCCGGCCACCGCGTCTCCGGCCCGAACATCTCTTACGGCGCCAACTACATCGCCGCCGACGGCAAGCCGGCGCCGATCGATCAGGGCGCCAAGGACTTCCTCAGCCGCTTCGTCAAGTGGAACGAGGACGGCACCATCAACAAGGATGTCTGGGTGAGTGCTGCCGGCACCACTTACCGCTCCGCCGCCGAGGACTTCATCAATGGCGGCCTTGCCTATCTTTATTCGGGCAGTTGGCAGGTTTCGGGCTTCGCCCAGAAGATTGGCGACAATTTCGACTGGGTGATGGCGGGCAGTCCCTGCGGTTCTGTCGCATGCTCCGGCATGCAGGGCGGCGCCGGTCTGGTGGCCGTCAAATACACCAAGAACCCGAAGGACGTCGCCAAGGTGATGGATTACCTGGCAGGTGCCGACGTGCAGAAGGAGTTTGCCGAACGCAGCCTGTTCATTCCGGCGCATAAGGGCGTCGCCGCCGGCCAGATGGACTTCAAGACCGACAATCCGCATGTGCAGGCGGCGCTGAAGGCCTTCGTCGAAGCGGCCGGCCAGACGGCGGCACCCGCCATGAAGCTGCCGGGCTGGAAGTGGTCGGATGCATATTACAGCGCCATCGTCGCCCGCATCAGCCAGGTGATCGCCGGCGAAATGAAGCTCGACGACGCCTATGCCCGCATCGACGAGGACATCAAGGCCAAGGTCGCCGGCAACTGACGGAAGAACAGATGACGGCGAAGACGGTTTCTTCTGAACCACCTGTCAAAACCGGCCTGCGGCAGGCGCTCTTGGCGCCTGTCCGGCTTGCCATGGGGCTCGTCGATATTTCCATGCGCGGCTGGCAGAAGTTGACCGGGCTGAACGGCATGGCGGGCGTCTTCCTGGCGCCCAACATGCTGATCTTCACCGTCTTCGTGCTGCTGCCGCTGGTCATCAACTTCATCTATTCGACGACGAGCGGCAGCGCCATCTTCCTGCAGAACAGGACCTATGTCGGCGCCGACCAGTACCGCATCCTCTTCGATTGCGGCAGCTATCTCGATCCCTCGACCTGCGCCGCCGATACTTTCTGGGCGGCGGTGCGCAACACCGCCGTCTTCGTCGTCTTCCAGGTCACAGTGATGCTGATCGCAGCGCTCGCAACGGCGCTGATCCTCAACCGTGAGCTTTCCAATCGCGGCTTCTGGCGCGCCGTCTTCTTCTTCCCGGTGCTGCTGTCGCCCGTCGTCGTCGGCCTGATCTGGAAATGGATCCTGCAGCGTGAAGGCCTGTTGAATTATGCGCTGAGCCCCTTCGGCTTCGAACCATTTTCCTGGCTCAGCGATCGCTTCTGGGCCTTTTTCTTCGCCGTCTTCGTCTCGGTCTGGGCGCATATGGGCTTTTATGCGCTGATCCTGCTCGCCGGCCTGCAGGCGATCCCCCGGGATCTCTACGAGGCGGCGGCGATGGACAGCGCCCGCCCGACCCGCATCTTCCGGCGCATCACCTTGCCGCTTCTGATGCCGAACCTCATCGTCGTCCTGGTCTTGGCGCTGATCCGCGCCGTGCAGATCTTCGACGAGGTTTTCGTTTTGACCGGCGGCGGGCCGGGCACCAGCACCATGTACATCACCCAATATATCTACGAGACCGGCTTTGCGAGTTCGCTGCGCAATCCGGGGCTGGCTTCCGCTGCCTCGATCCTGATGGGCATCGTGCTCGTCATCCTGACGCTGGTCCAGCTCGGCGTCAGCAGCCGCAACGAGAAGAAGGGAGCACGCCAATGAGCGCTGTCTCTGCCTTTCTGCTCCGCCGCCGCGGACGAGGCTGGCACTGGACGGATGTCGTCACCTGGATCTGGCTGATCTCAGGCGTCTTCCTGATGTTCGGGCCCGCCGTTTGGCTGGTCTTCTCTTCCTTCAAGACGCCGGCGGCCCTTGCCGAGTTCCCGCCGTCCTTCCTGCCCTACGTCACCGAACAGGCCGTGGTGCCGGGATACGACAAGCCGTTGCCGCTCTATAATGTCGCGATGCCGGATGGCAGCGTGCGTGTGCTCGCCGAAGTCCGCCGCATCGGCATCATCGGCCAGATGGTCGATCCGAAACAGCCGGGCGAAATCGTCAAGGCGAATATCAAGGACCGCACACCGGTGCGTCAGGTCGAATTCGCCGGCGGCAACTACACCGAACCGTTCCAGCGCTTCGATTTCTTCCTGTTCCTGCGCAACTCCGTCTTCGTCACCGTCGTAGCGACGGCGATTACGCTGCTCGTCAATTCCATGGCCGCCTTCGCGCTGTCGAAATACCAATTCCCCGGCCGCACCGCCGTCATGCTGATGATCCTGGCGACGCTGATGGTGCCGCTTTCGGTCATCGTCGTGCCGCTCTATTCCGTCATCGGCACGCTGAACCTCTTCGACAGCCTCTGGGGCGTCATCCTGCCGACGGTCGCCACCCCGACGGGCGTCTTCCTGCTCAGGCAATACATGCTGACGATCCCTGACGAATTGCTCGACGCCGCCCGCATGGACAAGGCCAGCGAATGGCAGATCTACTGGCGCATCATCCTGCCGCTGTCGGCGCCGGCTCTCGCCGTGCTGGCGATCTTCTCCGTCGTCTGGCGTTGGAACGACTTCCTCTGGCCGCTGATCGTGCTGTCGCGCAAGGAACTCTATACGCTGCAGGTCGGCCTCAACGTCTATGCCGGCGAGCTCAATGTGCAATGGCACTACATCCTCGCCATGACCGTCGTCTCGATGATCCCGGTCGTGCTGATCTTCGTCTTCCTGCAGCGCTTCATCACCACGGGCATTGCCGGCTCGGGGCTCAAATAGGCCACCTTAAAAGAAGAAAACAGGAGAGTGCATGAGCGGGCTCGAGCTCAGGAACATCGTCAAGAATTTCGGCGCCGTCGAGGTCATTCGCGATGTCTCGCTTCATGTCAATGACGGCGAGTTCGTCGCTTTCGTCGGCCCTTCCGGTTGCGGGAAATCGACGCTCTTGCGCCTGATTGCCGGCCTCGATAAGCCGACTGACGGCAGCATCGCCATCGACGGCAAGGATGTTACCGCTATCAGCGCTGCCGATCGCGGCCTGGCCATGGTCTTCCAGTCCTATGCGCTCTATCCGCATATGAGTGTCAGGGAGAACCTCGCCTTTGGTCTCGAGAACACCAAGGTGGCGAAAGCCGAGATCGAAGCGCGCATTACCGACGCCGCGCGCATGCTGGAGATCGAGCCTTTCCTGCAACGCCGTCCGGGCCAACTCTCCGGCGGCCAGCGCCAGCGCGTCGCCATCGGCCGCGCCATCGTGCGGCGGCCGGATGCCTTTCTGCTCGACGAGCCGCTATCCAATCTCGACGCCGAACTCAGGGTCAGCATGCGGGCCGAACTGGCGGCCCTTCACGCCCGCCTGAAGGCGACGATGATCTACGTCACCCACGATCAGGTCGAGGCAATGACACTGGCCGACCGCATCGTCGTGCTGAGAGGCGGCAGGATCGAGCAGGTGGGAACACCGCTGGAACTCTACAACAAGCCGGCCAACCGCTTCGTCGCCGGCTTCATCGGCGCGCCGCACATGAATTTCCTCGAAGGTGCGATTGTCGGTCACGAGGGCGGTTTCGCTGAAGTCGAAACCGTCGGCGGCCATCGCCTTTCCGTCATTGCCAAGGAGGCCCCCCCGGCGGGCGAAAGGGTCAGCATCGGCATTCGGCCGCAGCATATCACCCTCGCCGAAGCGGGCTCAGCGGGCAGACTGGATACAAGCGTTACCCTTGTCGAGGAATTGGGCTCGGAGACTGTCGTCCACGCCGACGCAGGCGGGAAGAAGCTGATTGCGGTTTTTGCCGGCCAGCAGCGGATGAAATCGGGTGACAGCCTGCCGCTGCATCTCGACCCCGATGTGCTGCACCTCTTCGGCGAGGACGGCAGGCGCTTGTCCTAAGCATGACGCGCAAAAGTGTGCAGCGATTTTGCAATAAAGACATGCGTGGAACAATGCGTCCAAAAGAAAAGCCCGCGCCGAAGCGCGAGTCTAATTGCATATCATAACAGAGCTTTAGTGGCTGTTCTTGTGGCTTTGTTGATCAGCCTTTACATGCTGTTCATGGCTGCCGCCGCGGGTTCCGCTGGACTGCGCGTCGCGGCCAACTGAGGCGTTGCGGGCATTGGAGTCATTCTTGGGACTCTGCTGCCCAGCCTTGACGTGCTGTTCATTGGATCCACCTTGGTTTGCCATTCGGTTCTCCTTGGTTTGAACGAGGCCACGTCGACCTCGAGAGGAGAACCGCGCTCCCGCGCAAGCGTTCCGCATTTTAATATTTCGTGATCTTCGCTCGGAAAAAGCGCTACGAGGACGTGGACCGGGCGGGTAGGGAGCTCGACTGCCATTTCGTTGGCCAGAGTGAGAAAGCGGAAAAATCCCGATGTTCTCCAGCACCGCCGCGTCCGCTTGGCGCGGCCCGCAACATCGATCAAAAAGTGCGCATGTTGGCGAAAAGGTTCCAGAAAAACAATTGCATCCACCCGCGCCGGAAGCCTCGATGCGGCTCGCCGGCTCTTTCCAAATCGACGGGTCGCTCTAACTTAGAGAGTATCTGACGAAAAGGAGAAAACCATGACCGACGCACCGAATACGGCGACCCCGGCGCGGAGAGTGTTGCGTGGCCGCCCTTACAGCATCGGCGAATTTGCCAGGAAATATCGGCTCGACGACAAGGAGGCAAAGCGCCTCTACGACAAGTTCGGCCCGTCGGCCACCGAACTCGACCTATTGATGGCAGCAAAGCGGCGCCCGCCGGGCCTGCCGACCAATCTCGACGGCTGACGGGCGCCATGGGTATCCGAACCGGAAGTTGCCTTTGCGGGGCGGTGGCCTACAGGGTGGAAGGCCAGCCGCTTCGCACCGGCCTCTGCCACTGCGCCGATTGCCGCAAATCGAGCGGCTCCGCCTTCGTGTTCTTCGCGGTCTGGCCGCGCCAGGCTTTTTCCCACAGCGGCGAGATCGCCACCTTCGCCGGCCGCAGCTTCTGCCCCGTCTGCGGCGGCAGGCTTTTCTGCCTCAGGGAAGACGAGGCGGAAATCCGTCTGGGCTCGCTCGACAGTCCGCCAACCGACTTTGCGCCTGGTTATGAGGTCTGGATCAAGCGGCGTGAACCGTGGCTGCATCCTTTGCCCGGCGCGGGCCAATTTGCCGAGGATCCGAACTGACGGACGCTTGCTCATCGAAAACTTGACTTTCCTTACCAATATTTCATTTCACCCATCCGCAATTCCGTGCCAGTTCGGCGGCAACGCTAATCGCCGGTTCATCTGCGTTGTGATTACTTCGCCGCAGAGGCCACAAGCGGCCACTGACGGATTGAGGACGACATGAACAAAATCGTAAGCGGCAGCGAAACCGGAGCAAAGACAGGCGCAGCGTCTGATCTCGCCGCGGTCCTTGCTGCATCGGGCCGGCAGGGCAAGCGCAGCCGCTGGCGCGGACGCCTGCTCATCCTGCTGATTCTCATCGCTGCTGCAGCCGTCTCCGCTTATGTCTATATGGGCCGTGGGCAAAGCGAAGTGAGCTATGCCACCCAGCCGGCAAAACGCGGCGACCTGACGGTGCTCGTCACCGCCACCGGTTCCGTGCAGCCGACCGAGCAGGTGGATATATCGAGCGAACTGTCAGGCACAGTTCGCGACGTCAACGTCGATTACAACAGCACGGTCAAATCGGGCGAAGTGCTCGCTCTCCTCGATACCAACAAGCTCGAGGCCGATGTGAAGAGCTCGCGCGCCAAGCTCAATTCGGCCAAGGCGAACGTCATCAAAGCCAATGCCGATATGCAATCGGCAGGCACCTCGCTCGAGCGGCTGAAGAGCCTGGTCAAGAGCAACGTCTCCACCCAGCAGAGCCTCGACGACGCCAGCTACAAATATGATTCCGCCGTCGCCGCCAAACAGATCAATGAGGCCGAGGTTCTGGCCTCGGAGGCCGACCTGCAGCTTGCCGAAGTCAATCTCGCCAAGGCGAAGATCATATCGCCGATCGACGGCGTCATCCTCACCCGCTCCGTCAATCCTGGCGCCACGGTCGCAGCCTCGCTCTCGGCGCCGATCCTTTTCACCATCGCCGGCGACCTGAAGAAGATGGAGCTGCAGGTTGATGTCGACGAGGCCGATGTCGGTCAGATCGCCGTCGGCCAAAAGGCGAAGTTCACCGTCGACGCCTATCCCGATCGCAGCTTTCCCGCCGAGATCGAGCAGATCCGCTTCGCCTCCGAAGTGGTCAACAATGTCGTGACCTATAAGGCGGTCCTATCGGTCGACAATGCCGATTTGCTGCTGCGCCCCGGCATGACGGCGACGGCCGATGTCACCGTCGAGGCCGTCAAGGACACGCTGATGGTGCCGAATGCGGCGCTGCGCTACGCTCCGGCGCAGGCGGAAAGGCGCGGCCGCGGTATTTTCGGCATCTTCGGCCCGCCGCGCCAGCGCAACAACAATGCCGGTCCGGCGCTGAAGGGCGCTGAGCGCCGTGTCTGGCTGCTGCGCAACGGTCGCCCGGCGCCTGTTGTCATCCAGGTCGGCTCATCTGACGGCCAGTTCACCCAGGTCGTCTCCGGCGACATCAAGGAAAACGACGCACTGGTGACCGACGCCACGACGCGTGCGAACTAGGCGGAGAGACGGATGGCAAGCCCGCCGCTCATCGAATTCAGACAGATCTCGAAAATTTACGGAGAGGGCGAGGCGGCGATCCGCGCGCTCGACCATGTTGACCTTGCGATCAACGCCCATGAATTCGTCGCGATCATGGGCCCGTCTGGCTCCGGCAAGTCGACGGCGATGAACATTCTCGGCTGCCTCGACGTGCCGAGCGCCGGCGACTACATCTTCGAGGGTATTCCGACCAGCGGCTTCGACCGCAGCCAGTTGACGCTGCTGCGCCGGCACATGCTCGGCTTCGTCTTCCAGGGCTTCAACCTGCTGTCGCGCACCTCGGCCGTCGAAAATGTCGAACTGCCGCTGATCTATCGCGGCATGGCGGTGCGCGAGCGGCGCGAACGGGCCCGCGAGGCCTTAGCACTCGTCGGCCTCACCGGGCGCGAACATCACAAGACACAGGAACTGTCAGGCGGCCAGCAGCAGCGCGTCGCCATAGCCCGCGCCATCGTCACCGAGCCAGCGCTGCTGCTCGCCGATGAGCCCACCGGCAATCTCGACACGAAGACCAGCGTCGAGATCATGGATCTGATGACGCGGCTGAACCGCGAGCAGGGCATCACCATCGTCATGGTCACCCACGAACCCGATATTGCCGCCTATGCGCAACGGCTGCTGCGTTTCGTCGACGGCAAGCTGGAGACGGAAGTCGAGCATCGGAGGAGGGCGGATCATGTTCTTTGAGACGCTGAAACTGGCGCTGCGGGCCATCAGCCGCAACATGCTGCGCTCGTTCCTGACCGTGCTCGGCGTCGTCATCGGCGTTGCCGCTGTCATCGCGCTGGTGACGATCGGCAACGGCACGACCGCACAGGTCTCGACCGAGCTGTCGCGGCTCGGCACCAACATGCTGTTCGTCCGTCCCGGCCAGTTCGGCCCCGGTCGGGCAAGCTCCGAGGCCAAGCGCTTTAGCGTCAAGGACGTCGCGGCCATCCGCGACCAGATCGGCGGTCTCAGGGCGGTGGCGCCGCTCAACCAGTCGACAGCGACCGTGATTTTCGGCGGCCAGAACCATTCGACCAGCGTGTCGGGCACCACCAACGACTATTTCATCGCACAGGACTGGAATCTGGCGCTCGGTCGCAATTTTCTTCCCGCCGAGGAACGCGGCCAGGCGCGCTGCATCATCGGCGAGACGGTGCGCTCACAGCTCTTCGGCAGCGCTGACCCTACCGGCCAGCAGATCCGCGTCGGCAAGGTCTCATGCCCGGTCATCGGGGTGCTGGCCAAGCGCGGCCAGTCCGGCATGGGCAACGACCAGGACGATGTCGTCATCATGCCGGTCAAGGTGTTTCAGCGGCGCATCAGCGGCAGCAGCAACGTGCCGCAGATCATCATCTCGGCGCGCGACGGTGTCTCCACAGCCAAAGTACAGTCCGATGTCGAAAATCTCCTGCGCGAGCGCCGCAAGATCGTGCCCGGCCGCCAGGACGATTTCAACGTCAACGACATGACTCAGATCGCCGAGGCGATGACCGGCACGACGACGCTGCTGACCGGCCTGCTCGGCGCCGTCGCGGCGATCAGCCTGCTCGTCGGCGGCATCGGCATCATGAACATCATGCTGGTCTCCGTCACCGAGCGCACCCGCGAGATCGGCATCCGCCTGGCGATCGGCGCGCTCGAAAACCAGGTGCTCACCCAGTTCCTGGTCGAGGCGGTGGCACTGTCGCTGTTCGGCGGCATCACCGGCATCGTGCTGGGGCTCAGCCTCGGCTTCGGCGCTGTGACGCTGCTGAAAGTACCCTTCGTCTTCAGCCCCCTGATGGTCGCCGTCGCCTTCCTGTTCTCCGCGGCGATCGGCATGATCTTCGGCTATTTTCCGGCGAGAAGGGCCGCGCAGTTGAACCCGATCGAGGCGCTGCGGCACGAATAATGCGCCGTGGCAAAACGCATGATGTCTCGCTACTCCTATCAATCGAACACAAGCACTATCGGAGGTCAGCATCATGCCGCTCAACAGACTGGTGATTTACGCTGGGAATGTCGAGGAAACGGCGCGGTTTTATGAGAAGCACTTCGGTTTCAAGGCGACCAGCCTGCCGGGCGACAGGATCGTTGAACTGGTCGCTCAGGACGGCGGTGCGAATATCATGCTGCACCAGGCCGCCAAGGGCCAGCGGAGCGGTCAATCCACCGTCAAGCTGGTCTTCGACGTGGAGGACGTCGAGGCCTTTTGCAGTCGATGCGCGGAGAACGGCCTGGAGTTCGGCGCCATCCATAAAGCCGACGGTTATCTGTTCGCCAATGCCAAAGACCCGTGTCAAAATTCGATCTCGGTTTCCAGCCGGGCGTTTCGCAAGGGGTGACCGAGGGGGTAGTGCCGGCCTGATGACTAGGCGAGCCGGTGTACCTCAGTAGGCCGGGCGGGTGGCACGAGCCTTCACGGCGCAGACGTCAATGCCTCGCCGAGTTTCACGCCTCGCCTATGTTATCTATCTGTCTCTATTCTGATATTTCAATGCCGACTTGTCTTCGGTTTTTGACCGTGTCAGTATGTGATATATCAGACTTGGCGACGGAGCTCCGTATTGCAGACTTCTCAGAGCCATCTTGCCTATCTCGCGCTGGAGCATCTGATCGTGACGCTGGCGCTGAAGCCCGGCGCGCTTGTCACCGAAAAACAGCTGATCGATATGGCGGGCCACGGGCGTACGCCGGTGCGCGAGGCAATCCAGAAGCTCGCCTGGCAGGGACTGATCCTGGTGAAGCCGCGCGTCGGGCTGCAGGTCGCCGAGATCGCGCCGGAGGATCATGGCAATGTCATGCAGGTGCGTCGTGAGCTGGAGCCGATCGCGGCAAGCCTTGTCGCCGAACATGCGAGCGACGAACAGCGCGCGCGTCTCCTCGACTGCGCCCGCGCGATGGAGGAATGCGCCGTTAACGGCGATCTCGACGGCTTCTTCGCCGCCGACAAGGCCTTCGACGAAATCCTCGAGGATGCCTGCCCGAACGGCTTCATCACGGCAGCACTCGGCCCGGTGCAGACGCATTCACGTCGCCTCTGGTACTCCAAGGCAAGCCCGGAGCGCATGGACCGCGCCATCGCGCTGCACGTCGCCGTCATCCGCGCCATCCATCAGGGCAGGCCGGATGAAGCGCGCGCCACCATGGCGGTGCTGATCGATTACCTCAGCCACACATAGAAGCGGCTCCGTTTCCGGAGCCGCTACAGGTCTGATTGTCAGAAATGTTTTAGCCGACGAAAGCGCGCTCGATGACGAATTCGGCGGGCTTGCTGTTGGCGCCTTCATCGAGGCCGGCCTTCTCGAGCAGTTCCTTGGTATCCTTCAGCATGGCCGAGGAACCGCAGATCATGCCGCGGTCGATCACCGGGTCGAGCGGCGGCACGCCGAGATCGGTGAACAGCTTGCCGGAGGAGATCAGGTCGGTGATGCGGCCGCGATATTCGAAATCCTCGCGCGTGACTGTCGGATAGTGGCGCAGCTTGTCGCCGACGACTTCCTTCAGCAGCTCGTCATTCTGGATCTCGTGCACGAGGTCGAAGCCGTATTTCAGCTCGGCGACGTCGCGTGTCGTATGGGTGAGGATGACTTCCTCGAACTTTTCATAGGTCTCGGGATCGCGGATCAGGCTGGCGAAAGGCGCAATGCCCGTTCCTGTCGAGAACATGTAGAGACGACGGCCTGGCGTCAGCGCATCGAGCACCAGCGTGCCCGTTGGCTTCTTGCGCATCAGCACCTGGTCGCCCGGCTTGATCTCCTGCAGATGTGAGGTGAGCGGACCGTCCGGCACCTTGATCGAGAAGAATTCAAGCTCTTCGGCCCAGGCGGGGCTGGCGATCGAATAGGCGCGGAAGACCGGTTTGCCCTCGACCATCAGGCCGATCATCGCGAATTCGCCGGAACGGAAACGGAAGCCCTGCGGCCGGGTCATCGTGAAGCGGAAGAGCCGGTCGGTATAGTGCGTGACATCGAGCACCGTCTCGGCGTAGACGCCGGCGGGGATGGACGAGGCGAAGTCTTCGGTCTTTGCAGGCGCGTTCATTGCGGTAGAGGATCCCGTTTCGTCGGATGAACTGTCGGATGCGAGCGAGATATTACAAATCGGGCCGGAATTAAAGGCATTCCATTCCACACGACGCTTCTAAAGGGAAATATGCATGTCATTGTCAGGATTCAATGGGGAGCAGGGAGCAGGCGGGGAATGTCGTATTTCCCGCTGGCGAAGCCCGGCAAAGGATGCATATTAGAGCAGCACGCCGGAAACGGATGCCGGTTTTCGGCAAAAACGGTGCGACAACAAAGACCTACGGCGTCGAACCCGATTCAGTAACAGGTTCGGCGATGGTGGCGAAAAAAAGATGCTTGCCGGGGCGAGCGCGATAGGGCGGTCGGGGGAATATGAAGATTTTCAACTACAAGCGCGTTCCTTATGCGGAGATGCGCGCCTTTTCCGTCCATATCCTGACGGCATCCGGCTCCTTCCTTGCCTTTCTTGGCGTCGTCGCTGCCGCCGAGCACCGCTTCATCGACATGTTCTGGTGGCTGGGACTTGCCCTTCTGGTCGACGGCATAGACGGGCCGATCGCCCGCAAGGTGCGCGTCAAGGAAGTGCTGCCGAACTGGTCGGGCGATACGCTCGACAATATCATCGATTACGTCACCTATGTGCTTCTGCCGGCCTTCGCGCTTTATCAGAGCGGCATGATCGGCGAGCCCTGGTCCTTCGTCGCCGCCGGCATGATCGTCGTCTCGAGCGCCATTTACTATGCCGATATGGGCATGAAGACGGACGAATATTTCTTCTCCGGCTTTCCCGTCGTCTGGAATATGATCGTCTTCACGCTGTTCGTCATCGATGCCAGCGCCACGACGGCGCTCACCGTCGTCATCGTCTCGGTGGTGCTGACCTTCCTGCCGATCAATTTCCTCCACCCGGTCCGGGTCAAAAGGCTGCGCCCGCTCAACCTCGGCGTCTTTTTCCTGTGGTCGGCGCTCGGCATTTTTTCGCTGCTGATGCATTTCGACACGCCCGAATGGGCGCTCATTCTCTTTATCGTGACTGGAGCCTATCTTTACGTCATCGGCGCGGTGCTGCAATTCTTCCCCGCCCTGGGACGCGAAGCATAGGACAGGCAAGATGACCAAAACGCAGGCTGTTTCATTTTCGAGAACGGGTGGGCCGGAGGTTTTCGACTATGTCGAGATCGATCTTCCCTCACCCTCGACGGGCGAAGTGCAGATCAGGCAGGCGGCGGTTGGGCTTAATTTCATCGACGTCTATTTCCGCAACGGCACCTACAAGGCGCCGCATCTGCCCTTCGTCACCGGCAAGGAGGGCGCCGGCACCGTGACATCGGTCGGTCCCGGCGTCGAGGATTTCAAGGTCGGCGACCGTGTCGCCTATGCCAGTGCCGATGGTGCCTATAGCGCCGAGCGCAATGTCGAGACGCGCCATCTGGTGCATGTTCCCGAGGGAATCGAGCTCGAAACCGCAGCGGCGATGATGCTGAAGGGCATGACCGCCGAATATCTCTTGAACCGCACCTTCAAGGTCGGCCCGCAGACCGTCCTGCTGTTCCACGCCGCTGCCGGCGGCGTCGGCCTGATCGCCGGCCAATGGGCTAAGGCGCTGGGCGCCACCGTCATCGGCACGGCGGGCTCTGAAGACAAGATCGAGCTGGCGCTCGCCCATGGCTACGATCATGTGATCAACTACAAGAGCGACAGCTTCGTCGACCGTGTCCGCGACATCACCGGCGGCAAGGGCGTGGATGTCGTCTACGATTCGATCGGCCGCGATACTTTTCCACAGTCGCTTGACTGCCTGAAGCCGCGGGGCCTTTTTGCCTCCTTCGGCCAATCCTCCGGACCGATCGAGAATTTCACCCTTGCGGCTCTGGCGCAAAGGGGCTCGCTCTTTGCGACGCGGCCGACGCTCTTCACCTATATCGCCACGCGTCAGGAACTGATCGACAGTGCGAAAGCGCTATTTGATATTGTGCAAAGCAACAAAGTGCGTATCAATATCAATCAAACCTATCCGCTGCGTGAGGTTGGGCGGGCTCATGCGGATCTGGAGACAAGAAAAACAACAGGAACGACGCTGCTGATTCCATGAGATCCGAACGGACCGGTTGGCAGAAGAAATGAGGGGAACGTGTCGCCATTGAATGTGCCGGATTCCGGCGCGTTATTATCGGTCCAGAAGCTGACGAAGTTCTTCGGTGGCTTTGCAGCCTGCAATGAAATCGATCTCGATATCGCGCCGGGCGAAATTCATGCGCTTCTCGGCGAAAATGGTGCAGGCAAATCCACCCTGGTGAAGATGCTGTTCGGCGTTCTCGAGCCGACGGGCGGGCATATCCTCTGGCAGGGCCAGCCGGTCGCGATCGCGTCGCCCGGTGAAGCCCGCAAGCTCGGCATCGGCATGGTCTTCCAGCATTTTTCGCTGTTCGAGGCGCTGACGGTTGCCGAAAACATCGCGCTGTCGCTCGATGACGCCATCCCGATCGACAAAATCGCCGAGGAGGCGAGGGCGCTGTCCATCGCCTACGGCCTGCCGCTCGATCCGCATGCCCATGTCGCCGATCTCTCGGTCGGCGAGCGCCAGCGTATCGAGATCGTCCGTGCGCTGCTGCAGAACCCGAAGCTCATCATCCTCGACGAACCGACCTCGGTGCTGACGCCGCAGGAAGCCGACAGACTGTTCGAGACGCTGTTCAAACTGCGCGCCGAGGGGCGTTCGGTTCTTTATATCAGCCACCGCCTGGAGGAAGTGCAGCGCATCTGCGATCGCGCCACAGTCCTGCGCCATGGCCGCGTGACCGGCGCATGCGATCCCAAACACGAAACGCCGGCCTCGCTCGCCCGCATGATGGTCGGCAGCGAAGTGGCGACCGTGACGCATCCGGAGCGCAGCGACAAGGGCGAGATCCAGCTTGCCGTTGCCAACCTTTCCGTCGCCGCGCGCACCCCCTTCGCTATGCCGCTGCGCGACGTGTCGATGGCGGTCCGCTCCGGCGAAATCCTCGCCATAGCAGGTGTCGCGGGCAACGGCCAAAGCGAGCTCTTCGACGCATTGTCCGGCGAATATCCCGTTGTTTCGGCCGAGGCGATCGTCATCCGCAAGAGGCCGGTCGGTAACCAGGGCATTACCGCCCGGCGTCTTCTCGGCGCCGGCTTCGTGCCGGAGGAGCGCCATGGCCATGCCGCCGTCTCTGCCATGAAACTGTCGGATAATCTCGTCCTTGCCCGCAGCCAGTCGGACCGCAAGGCGTTTCTGGGCCTGCTCGGTATCATTCGCCACGCTGCGGTGAAATCCGCCGCAAGGCGCATTTCCGAGGCGATGGATGTCCGCAAGAGCAGTGATGATCCGGCGGCCGGCTCCCTGTCAGGCGGCAACCTGCAGAAGTTTATCGTCGGACGCGAGCTCGACCGTCAGCCGGCAGTCCTCGTCGTCAACCAGCCGACCTGGGGCGTCGATGCCGGGGCTGCAAGCCGCATCCGTCAGGCGCTCGTCGATCTCGCAAGAGCTGGTTCGGCCGTCGTCGTTATCAGCCAGGATCTCGACGAGATCTTCGAAGTGGCGACCGATATTGCCGTCATCTGCGAAGGCCGTCTTTCCCGCCCGTTCCCGGCCGGCGAACTGACGCGGGAAAGGATCGGACTGCTGATGGGCGGACTGCACGAGAGCAGCTCTCCCCCGGAGGCGCCCCATGCGCATTGAACTTGAAAAACGGCCCGACGTCTCGAAGCTCTTCGCCGTCGTCTCGCCACTGCTTGCCCTTGTCCTGACGCTGGTATTCGGCGCCATCATGTTTGCCATGCTCGGCAAGGACCCGGTCGAGGCACTCGACGCCTTCTTCGTCGAGCCGCTGCTCGAGGTCTGGTCGTTGCACGAGCTGGCGATCAAGGCCGCCCCGCTTATCCTGATCGCCGTCGGCCTGGCCGTCTGTTATCGCTCGAACAACTGGAATATCGGCGCGGAAGGCCAGTTCACCATCGGCGCCATCACCGGCTCCTATCTGCCGATCGTCTTTTACGACTGGCATTCGCCGCTCGTGCTGCCGCTGATGCTGATCCTTGGTGCGTTCGGTGGTGCGCTTTTCGCCGCCATTCCGGCGCTGCTGAAGGCGCATTTCAACACCAATGAGATCCTGACGTCACTGATGCTGGTCTATATCGCCCAGCTCTTCCTTGACTGGCTGATTCGCGGCGCCTGGCGGGATCCGAAGGGCTTCAACTTTCCAGTCTCGCGCGATTTCGCGCCGGAGGCGGTGCTGCCGGCGATCTGGGAAGAGTCGGGCCGCGCCCATTGGGCCTTCATCTTCGCCATCATTGCGGCGGTCGGTGCCTGGTTCATGCTGCGTTATACGCTGAAAGGCTTCGAGATCGTCGTGCTCGGCCAATCGGAACGGGCAGGGCGTTTTGCCGGTTTCTCGTCGAAGAAGATGATCTGGTTCAGCTTTCTCTTCTCGGGCGCTCTTGCCGGCCTTGCTGGCATCAGCGAGGTTTCCGGCTCGATCGGCCACCTGCAGCCGGCGATTTCGCCGGGCTACGGCTTCACCGCCATCATCGTCGCCTTCCTTGGCCGCCTCAATCCACTCGGCATCATTGCATCCGGCCTGGTGCTGGCGCTGACCTATCTCGGCGGCGAGGCAGCCCAGCTTTCGCTCGGCGTTTCCGACAAGGTCACCCGCGTCTTCCAGGGCTTACTGCTCTTCTTCGTGCTCTCCTGCGATACGCTGATCTATTACAAAATCCGCATTGTCTGGTCGCGGTTAAGGGGCAGGGCGGCATGAGCATCTTCGAAGCCATTCTTCTGACTGTCATCACCGCCTCGACGCCGCTCGTCATCGCCGCACTCGGCGAACTGGTGACCGAGCGCTCCGGCGTTCTCAATCTCGGCGTCGAAGGCATGATGATCATGGGTGCAGTCGCCGCCTTTGCCGGCGCGCAGATGTCGGGTTCGCCCTATGTCGGCATTGTCTGCGGCATTGCGGCAGGCGCGCTTTTCTCTCTGTTGTTTGCCTTCCTGACACTAACGCTGGTGGCGAACCAGGTGGCAACTGGACTGGCGCTCACCCTTCTCGGCCTCGGCGCCTCAGGCATGCTTGGCGAAGCCTATGTCAGCGTGCCCGGCATTCGGCTAGGAGAGATCGTCATTCCCGCCCTGTCGGATATTCCGGTCGTTGGCCACGCTCTCTTCAGCCAGGACCTAATCTTCTACCTGTCGATCGCGCTCGTCGTCGGCGTCAGCTGGTTCCTGTTCCGCAGCCGGATCGGGCTGAAGCTCAGGGCGATCGGCGACAATCACGGTTCGGCCCACGCACTCGGTATTCACGTCATCCGTACGCGGTATCTGGCGGTGATGTTCGGCGGTGCCTGCGCCGGTCTTGCCGGCGCGCAGCTTTCGCTCGTCTACACGCCACAATGGGCCGAGAACATGTCGGCCGGCCGCGGCTGGATCACGCTGGCGCTGGTGGTCTTTGCCTCTTGGCGGCCGTGGCGGGTCTTTGCCGGCGGTTATCTCTTCGGCGCGGTCACCATCCTGCAGCTTCACGCGCAGGCCTTCGGTCTCGGCATTCCCTCGCAGTTTCTCTCGATGCTGCCCTATGCCGCGACTATTGTGGTTCTCATCATCATTTCCCATAATCGGCGCACGACGTTGATCAACACGCCCGCGTCGCTCGGAAAAGCCTTCGTGCCGGAGCGATAAAGCAACAATACAAAGACGGGTTTACGCAATAACTTCAAACCAACAGGGGTCCCCATGAAGAAGTTAGCATTCACACTTGCCGCCTCGGCTGCCGCCGTGATCGGCATCTCTTCCGCCGCGCAAGCCGCGGACAAGACGAAGGTCTGCTTCGTCTATGTCGGTTCGCATACCGACGGCGGCTATTCACAGGCCCACGACCTCGGCCGCCAGCAGATCCAGGCCGAGTTCGGCGACAAGATCGACACGCCTTATCTCGAAAACGTGCCGGAAGGCCCGGATGCCGAGCGCGCCATCGAGCGCCTTGCCCGTTCCGGCTGCAAGCTGATCTTCACGACGTCCTTCGGCTTCATGGACGCGACCGTCAAGGTCGCCGCCAAGTTCCCGGACGTGAAGTTCGAGCATGGCACCGGCTACAAGGCCGGCCCGAACCTTGCGACCTACAATTCGCGCTTCTATGAAGGCCGCTACATCCTCGGCCAGATCGCCGCCAAGACCTCGAAGAATCACGGCGCGGCCTACATCGCCTCCTTCCCGATTCCCGAAGTCGTGATGGGCATCAACTCGTTCGAACAGGGCGCCAAGTCGGTCGATCCGAGCTTCAAGCTGAAGGTCATCTGGGTCAACACCTGGTTCGACCCCGGCAAGGAAGCCGATGCCGCCAAGGCGATGGTCGACCAGGGCGTCGACGTCTTGACGCAGCACACCGACACGACTGCGCCGATGCAGGTCGCCGAAGAACGCGGCATCCACGCCTTCGGCCAGGCCTCCGACATGATCGCAGCAGGCCCGAAGGCTCAGCTGACGGCAATCGTTGACACTTGGGGGACCTACTACTCCAAGCGCGTTCACGCTCTTCTGGACGGCACCTGGAAGTCCGAGCAGAGCTGGGACGGCCTGAAGGACGGCATCCTGAAGATGGCGCCCTATACCAACATGCCCGACGACGTGAAGAAGATGGCCGAGGAAACCGAAGCCAAGATCAAGTCAGGCGAACTGCATCCCTTCACCGGCCCGATCAACAAGCAGGACGGAACGCCCTGGCTGAAGGCTGGCGAGAAGGCCGATGACGGCACGCTGCTCGGCATGAACTTCTATGTCGAAGGCGTCGACGATAAGCTGCCGGGTAAATAGTCCCGTAGCCATCTCGCAGATGCGAAGAGCGCCCTTGTAGGCGCTCTTTTTTGCTGCAACGCATCCCAAGATTCCGATTTACAAAAGTAATACTATATGATTTTTTGACCCTGCGCCGCGAGATGCGGCATTGGGAGGAAATCATGAAATTGAAGACTGCACTTTTGAGTGCCACGATTCTGGCTGCCTGCATGTTCGGTTCGGCTTCGGCCGCCGGCCTCACCGTCGGCTTCTCGCAGATCGGCTCGGAATCGGGCTGGCGTGCGGCTGAAACGACAGTGACCAAGGAGCAGGCCAAGAAGCGCGGCATCGATCTGAAGTTTGCCGATGCGCAGCAGAAGCAGGAAAACCAGATCAAGGCTTTGCGCTCCTTCATTGCTCAGGGCGTCGATGCCATTCTCATTGCTCCGGTCGTTGAAACCGGCTGGGACGACGTTCTCAAGGAAGCCAAGGAAGCCAAGATTCCGGTCATCCTTCTCGACCGTACCATCAAGGCTCCGGACGATCTCTATCTGACGGCTGTTACGTCAGACCTGGTCCATGAAGGCAAGGTCGCAGGCGACTTCCTGGTCAAGACCGTCGGCGACAAGAAGTGCAATGTGGTTGAACTTCAGGGCACCACCGGTTCGTCGCCGGCCATCGCCCGCAAGAAGGGCTTCGAAGAGGCCCTTGCCGGCCACGACAACCTCAAGATCGTTCGCAGCCAGACCGGTGACTTCACCCGCACCAAGGGCAAGGAAGTCATGGAAAGCTTCCTGAAGGCCGAGAATGGCGGCAAGGATATCTGCGCTCTCTACGCCCATAACGACGACATGGCCGTCGGCGCCATCCAGGCGATCAAGGAAGCCGGTCTGAAGCCTGGCAAGGATATCCTCGTCGTCTCCATCGACGCCGTACCGGATATCTTCAAGGCGATGTCCGAAGGCGAGGCCAACGCCACGGTCGAGCTGACGCCGAATATGGCAGGTCCGGCCTTCGATGCGCTGGAAGCCTATCTGAAGGACAAGAAGGCTCCGGCCAAGTGGATCCAGACCGAGTCCAAGCTCTACACGCCTGCCGACGAGCCGATGAAGGTCTATGAAGAGAAAAAGGGTCAGGGCTACTGATCTGATGTGACACTGCTGCATAATTCCTTAAATCGGAATTCGATTTCGGGATAAATCATGCAGCAATTCAAAGCGCTACAGCGTCCTCTATGCCTCTCGAAGAGACCAGGCGGCGCTGTAGAACCGCACCGGCCCGTCATGGACCGGTGCGGAACTGCCTTTGCCGCCTTGGGACGTCATGTCCGGCCGCGGCGCGGCTTTTGCCGTCAATATCAGGAAAACAGACCCTTATGATTCACGATTTCGAGAACGTTCTCGCGGCCTCCGGAATATCGAAATTCTTTCCCGGCGCAGTGGCGCTGGATAAGGTCGATTTCACGCTCCGCAGAGGCGAGGTGCACGCATTGCTGGGCGAGAACGGCGCCGGCAAGTCGACGCTGATCAAGTGCATCACCGGCGCCTATCATCGTGACGAGGGCAGCCTGATGCTGGAAGGCCAGGAAATCAATCCGGCCAATACGCTCGCCGCCCAGAAGCTCGGTATCGGCACGGTCTATCAGGAGGTCAATCTCCTTTCCAATCTGAGCGTCGCCGAAAACCTCTTTCTCGGACGCCAGCCAAGGCGCTTCGGCATGACCGACGTGCGTTCGATGAACCGCAAGGCGCGCGACCTGCTCGCCGGCTACGGCGTCGATATCGACGTCACCGCCGAGCTTGGCCGTTTTTCCGTCGCTGTCCAGCAGGTGGTAGCCATCGCCCGTGCCGTCGATCTCTCCGGCAAGGTGCTGATCCTCGACGAGCCCACCGCAAGTCTCGACAATCAGGAGGTGGCGCTGCTCTTCCGCATCATCGAAGACCTGAAGAAGCGCGGCCTGGGCATTGTCTTCATCACCCATTTTCTCGAGCAGGTCTATGCGATCAGCGACCGTATCACCGTGCTGCGCAACGGCAAGCTCGTCGGTACCCGCGACGCCGCCGATCTGCCGCGCCAGGGCCTGATCGCCATGATGCTCGGCCGCGAACTGGCGCATGTAGAAGAGACCGTCAGGGAACGCAGCCTTGCGGCCGGCGACGTCCGATATCATTTTGCAGGCTACGGCAAACGCGGCAAGGTCAAACCATTCGATCTTGAAGTGCGCGCCGGAGAGGTGGTCGGCGTCGCCGGGCTGCTCGGTTCCGGCCGCACCGAAACTGCCGAACTGCTTTTCGGCATCGAGCATGCCGACAGCGGCAGCGCCACGATCGACGGCCAGCCGGTGACGATTTCGAGCCCGCGCGCCGCGATCGCAAAGGGTTTCGGCTTCTGCCCCGAGGACCGCAAGACCGATGGCATCATCGGCGACCTGTCGATCAGGGAGAACATCGCACTTGCGCTCCAGGCCCGCCGCGGCTGGACGCGGCCGCTGTCGCGCGCCGAACAGAACACGCTTGCCGACCGCTACATCAAGGCGCTCGATATCCGCACCACCGATCGCGAGAAGCCGATCCGGCTACTGTCAGGCGGCAATCAGCAAAAGGCGATCCTCGCCCGCTGGCTGGCGACCAATCCGAAGTTTCTGATCCTCGACGAGCCGACCCGCGGCATTGATGTCGGTGCCCATGCCGAGATCATCCGGCTCATCGAAGAGCTCTGCGCCGGTGGCATGTCGCTCATCGTGATTTCCTCGGAACTTGAAGAGCTTGTCGCCTATAGTTCACGTGTCATCGTACTTCGCGACAGACAGCATATCGCCGAACTGACAGGCGAGCGTATCACCGCTGCCGGCATCGTCGAAGCCATCGCCGCCGCCGAACACAAGATGGAGGATGCATGAGGTCCTCGCTGAAAGCGCTGGCATATCGCTTGGCGCCGCAATTGATTGCGCTCGTTGTCATTCTTCTGTTGAATTTCATAACGTCGCCGCAGTTTTTTAATGTCGTGGTTCAGAATGACCGCCTCTATGGCAGCCTGATCGATGTGCTGAACCGCGGCGCGCCGGTGGCGCTGCTGGCGATCGGCATGACGCTGGTCATCGCCACCAAGGGCATCGACCTGTCCGTCGGTGCAGTCATCGCCATCTGCGGCGCCGTCGCCGCATCGTCGATTGTCTCCGGAAATTCAGTTGCCTACACCATTATCCTGACGCTTGCGATCGGGCTTGCCTGCGGCGTCTGGAACGGTTTCCTGGTGGCGGTCCTCAATATCCAGCCGATCATCGCGACGCTAGTGCTGATGGTCGCCGGCCGCGGCATCGCCCAGCTGATCACCGAAGGCGCCATCCTGACCTTCAACAATGACGGGCTCACCTTCTTCGGCAGCGGTTCGCTGCTGCTCCTGCCGATGCCTGTCGTCATCTGGCTTCTCGTCGGCCTGCTCGTGATCCTGCTCGTCCGCCGCACGGCGCTCGGCATGCTGATCGAGGCCGTCGGCATCAATCGCCGCGCCAGCACGCTCTCCGGCATTCAAACGCCGGTGCTGCTGATGGCGGTCTATATGCTGAGCGGGCTCTGCGCCTCGATCGCGGGCATCATAGTCGCAGCCGACATCAAGGGCGCCGATGCCAACAATGCCGGCCTATGGTTGGAACTCGACGCCATCCTCGCCGTTGTCGTCGGCGGCAATTCGCTGCTCGGCGGCCGCTTCAGCATTCTCGGGTCGCTGATCGGCGCGATGATCATCCAGGCGGTGAATACCGGCATCCTGTCCGCCGGCTTTCCACCTGAATTCAACCTGATCATCAAGGCCGTCATCATTATCGTCATCCTCGTCATCCAGTCGCCGGCGGTCCAATCGCTCGCCATCTTCGCCAGCCGCCGGCAGGGCGGTAGGGAGCAGCCGAAATGAACTCCAAATACCTGCCGCTGCTTGCGACCATCGTCATCTTCGTGCTCGCCTATGCCGGCTGCGCGCTGCAATATCCGAACATTCTGTCGACGCGCGTCATCGGCAATCTTTTGACCGACAACGCCTTTCTCGGCATTGCCGCCGTTGGCATGACTTTCGTCATCATTTCGGGCGGCATCGATCTGTCGATCGGCTCGGTCATCGCCTTTACCGGCGTCTTCCTCGCGGTGATCCTGCAGAACACCTCGATCCATCCGCTGCTCGCTTTCGCGATCGTGCTCGTCATCACCACTGTCTTTGGTGGTATCATGGGCGCGATCATCCATTATCTCGAAATGCCGGCCTTCATCGTCACGCTTGCCGGCATGTTCCTGGCACGCGGCATGGCCTTCGTGCTCTCGATCGACAGCATCCCGATCGATCATGAATATTATTCGACGCTGACGAGCCTCTACTATCGTCTGCCCGGCGGCGGGCGGCTGACGCTGATCGGCGGCATCATGCTTCTGGTCTTTGCCGTCGGCATCTTCATCGCCCAGCGCACCCGCTTCGGCACCAATGTCTATGCACTCGGCGGCGGTCCGCAGACGGCGCGGCTGATGGGCGTGCCGGTCGGCCGCACGACAATCCAGATCTATGCGCTGTCGGGCTTTCTGGCGGGCCTATCCGGGATCGTTTTTTCGCTGTACACCTCTGCCGGATATTCTCTTGCAGCAGTCGGCGTCGAACTCGATGCCATCGCGGCGGTGGTCATTGGGGGGACGCTGCTGACCGGAGGAGCGGGATTCGTGGCGGGAACCTTGATCGGGATACTGATCCAGGGGCTCATTCAGACCTACATCACCTTCGATGGTACGCTGTCGAGCTGGTGGACCAAGATTCTGATTGGTCTTCTGCTGTTTGCATTCATCCTGATGCAGAAAGCCATCCTGTTCATTTCCAGTCTGAACAAGAGGTACGCCTGAGGGGGAGACGGATCGCTTGCGCTACAAATTGGACGAGACACGCAAGACGGGGCGCAGAACCCGGACGAGCCACGCTCAGGTCGTCGACGAGCTCGGCAAGGCGATCGTCGCCGGCACCTATCCCGTTGGCTCGATCCTGCCTGGCGATACGGAACTGGCGCAGCGTTTCAAAGTGTCCCGCACCGTGTTGCGCGAGACGATGAAGACGCTTGCCGCCAAAGGCATGGTCGTCGCCAAGGCCCGGGTCGGCACGCGTGTGACCGAGAAGAATCTCTGGAACATGTTCGACAGCGAGATTATCGCCTGGCACTTCGACAACGGCGTGACGGAAGAATTCCTGCTGCAGCTCTACGATATTCGTCTCGCCTTCGAACCCTTCGCCGCCGGTCTCGTCGCTGAACGGGCGAATGCCGAGGAGATCGAGACGCTGCGCGAGCTGGCGCTCGAGATGGCAGCGGCGGGTCATACGGCCGACAGCCTGGCACTCGCCGACCTTCATTTTCATCTGGCGATCGCCGAAGCCTCGCACAATCCCTTCATGCGGACACTGGGCAGCCTCATCGAAGCGGCTCTCGTCGGCATGTTCCGGATGAGCACGCCGCCAACCGAAAACGGCTTCGCCAATATCGCCGACACCCATATGCGCATCGTCGATGCGATCGTATCCGGCGATAATGCCGCCGCGCGCCGCGCGATGGAGGACGTCATCCTGGACGGCCGTATTCATGTGCACGAAGCCTTTGCGGCCCGCGGTTCCGAGGCCGTCATAGGATCGATTTCGGCCGCAATTTTACCTTTGTGAAGGCTTTGCCTATCGACAGCGCCGCGCGTCTTTTCGAGAGCCGTAAAGGACGCTGCAGCACTTTGAGCTGCTGGATAATTTTATCCTTAAATCGATACCGATTTAGGGAATTATGCAGTATGAGGCGATAAAGCCGCCTCACGGCGCGGATTCGCGGAGCAAATCATGGAACGCACTTGTCTTGCCGTCATCCTTGCCGCCGGTGACAGCACGCGGATGAAATCCTCGAAATCGAAGGTGCTGCATCCGGTCGCCGGTCGCCCGATGATCGCCCATGTGGTCGAGGCGGTCGCCTCTGCCGGCATTTCGTCCGTCGCCCTTGTGGTCGGCCGTGATGCCGAGGACGTGGCAAAGGCGGCAAGCATCGCCGGTGTCGACATCGAATCCTATCTGCAGAAGGAGCGCCTCGGCACCGGGCACGCGGTGCTGGCGGCGCGCGAAGCGATCGCCAAGGGTTATGACGATATCCTCGTCACCTATGGCGATGTGCCGCTGCAGACCGAGGGACCGCTGAAGGCGGCCCGCCAGGGCCTCGCCGATGGCAGCGATGTCGTCGTCATCGGCTTCCACACCGACCGCCCGACCGGCTACGGCCGCCTGCTCGTCAAGGACGGCGAACTCATCGCCATCCGCGAGGAAAAGGATGCGACCGATGCCGAGCGCACCGTCACCTGGTGCAATAGCGGGCTGATGGCGATCAACGGCAGAAAGGCGCTCGATCTTCTCTCGCGCATCGGCAATGCCAATGCCAAGGGTGAATTCTATCTGACCGATCTCGTCGAGATCGCCCGTGCGCTCGGCGGACGCGTCACTGCGGTCGATGCTCCTGAGATCGAGATGACCGGCTGTAACACCCGTGCCGAACTCGCCGTCATCGAGCGTTTCTGGCAGGAGCGCCGCCGCCACCAGATGATGCTTTCAGGCGTCACCATGATCGCACCGGAAACGGTCTTTCTCGCCTATGATACCGTCATCGGCCAGGATGCGCTGATCGAGCCGAACGTCGTCTTCGGCCCTGGTGCTGTTATCGACAGCGGCGCCGTCATCCATGCCTTCTCGCATATCGAAGGCGCGCATGTCAGCCAGGGCGCGACCGTCGGACCCTTTGCGCGGCTGCGGCCAGGTGCGGATCTCGGTACCGGTTCGAAGGTCGGCAATTTCTGCGAGGTCAAGAACGGCCGGCTCGGCGAGGGCGCCAAGGTCAACCACCTCACCTATATCGGTGATGCCGTCATCGGCGCCGGCAGCAATATCGGCGCCGGCACGATCACCTGCAACTATGACGGCGTCAACAAGAGCGAGACGGTGATCGGCGAAAACGCCTTCATCGGTTCCAATTCCTCGCTGGTCGCGCCGGTGACGATCGGCGACGGCGCCTATATCGCCTCCGGCAGCGTCATTACCGTCAATGTGCCGGCCGACGCGCTGGCGCTCGGCCGCGCCCGGCAGGAGATCAAGCCCGGCCGCGCGACGCTGCTGCGTGAGCGTGCGCTCGCCATCAAGGCGGCGAAGAAGGCGAAAGCCTGACCGGCCTTGCGTAACCGGCGGAAATTGAAAGTGACCGCCGAGGTGATTGAGAAATAAGCAGGAATTGTTAGGACTGGCCTCGTCATCGAAGCCTTTATGGGGATACTATATGTGCGGCATTGTGGGGATCGTCGGAACTGCGCCTGTTGCCGGGCGCCTGGTCGATGCGCTGAAGCGTCTCGAATATCGCGGTTACGATTCCGCCGGCGTCGCCACCATTCATGACGGCGTGATGGATCGCCGCCGCGCCGAGGGCAAGCTGTTCAATCTGGAAAAGCGCCTCGACAGCGAACCGCTGCCCGGCACCGTCGGCATCGCCCACACACGCTGGGCGACCCACGGCGTTCCGAACGAGACCAATGCCCATCCGCATTTCGTCGAAGGCGTCGCCGTCGTCCATAACGGCATCATCGAGAATTTTTCCGAGCTTCGCGACGAACTGACCGAGGAGGGGTCGGTCTTCGAAACCCAGACCGACACCGAAGTCGTTGCCCATCTGATGGCGAAATACCTGCGCGAGGGCCTGGAGCCGCGCGCCGCCATGCTGAAGATGCTGAACCGGGTAACCGGCGCCTATGCGCTGGCCATCATGCTCAAAGCCGATCCCGGCACGATCATGGCCGCCCGTTCCGGACCGCCGCTTGCCGTCGGCTACGGCCGCGGCGAGATGTTCCTCGGCTCGGACGCGATCGCGCTTTCGCCCTTCACTAACGAGATCACCTATCTCGTCGACGGCGATTTCGCCGTCCTCACCCGCGACGGCGTCGCGGTGCTCGATTTCGCCGGCAAGCCGGTCAAACGCGCCCGCCAGATCTCGCAGGCGACCGCCTATGTCGTCGACAAGGGCAACCACCGCCATTTCATGGAAAAGGAAATCTACGAGCAGCCGGAGGTGATCTCTCACGCGCTCAGCCACTATGTCGATTTCGCCGAGAACACCATCGGCGCCAATGCCGCCGCGATCGACTTCAAGGCGGCGACCGGACTTGCGATCTCGGCCTGCGGCACCGCCTATCTCGCCGGCCTCGTCGGCAAATACTGGTTCGAGCGTTATGCCCGCCTGCCGGTCGAGATCGACGTTGCCTCGGAATTCCGCTACCGCGAAATGCCGCTGTCGCCGTCGCAGGCAGCACTCTTCATCTCCCAGTCCGGCGAGACCGCCGATACGCTGGCATGCTTGCGTTATTGCCGCGACAACGGGTTGAAGATCGGCGCCGTCGTCAATGTTCGCGAATCGACGATCGCGCGCGAATCCGACGCCGTCTTCCCGATCATGGCCGGCCCCGAAATCGGCGTCGCCTCGACCAAGGCTTTCACCTGCCAGCTTGCCGTGCTGGCAGCGCTGGCGATTGGCGCCGGCAAAGCGCGCGGCACGGTGAGTGCTGACGAGGAGAGGGCGCTGGTGCGCCATCTCGCCGAAATGCCGCGCATCATGAGCCGGGTGCTGAACCTTATCCAGCCGCAGATGGAAAGCCTGTCGCGCGAGCTGTCGAAGTGCAAGGACGTGCTCTATCTCGGCCGCGGCACCAGCTTCCCGCTCGCCATGGAAGGCGCGCTGAAGCTCAAGGAAATTTCCTATATCCACGCCGAAGGTTACGCCGCCGGCGAATTGAAGCACGGACCGATCGCGCTGATCGACGAGAACATGCCTGTTATCGTCATCGCCCCATACGACCGTTTCTTCGAAAAGACCGTCTCAAACATGCAGGAGGTCGCAGCCCGCGGCGGCCGCATCGTTTTCATCACCGACGAGGCAGGCGCGGCGGCCTCGAAACTGCCGACCATGGCGACGATCACCCTGCCTGTGGTCGATGAAATCATCGCGCCGATGATCTTCTCGCTACCGATTCAGCTGCTCGCCTATCACACCGCCGTTTTCATGGGCACCGATGTCGACCAGCCGCGCAACCTGGCGAAATCCGTGACCGTGGAATAAGCCTGTAACGCCGCGACCGTCGCGCCGAAACATATTGTGCGACGCCCCGAATTCTGGCAATTTTGGTCTGCGGACAAGGGGGAAGGGCCGGCGTACCGGCCTGTCCACGACTGAGATGGAGATCATCAGGAAACGATGACCGACAACACCCCCAGAATGCCGGTCGCGACGCGGCTGAGGAATAATTTTCTCGCAGGGCTGATCATCTGCGCGCCGATCGCGATCACCATCTGGCTGACCTGGACTTTCATCCACTGGTCGGACAGCTGGGTCCGGCCCTATATTCCGGCGCGCTGGAATCCGGAAAGCTATCTCAATTTCGCCATTCCCGGCTTCGGTCTGCTGATCGCCATCGTGCTGATCACCGTCGTCGGCTTTCTCGGCAAGAACCTCATCGGCCAGAGCATCGTCCGTTTCGGCGAATCGATCGTTCAGCGCATGCCGCTGGTGCGCACGATCTACAGAAGCGTGAAACAGATTTTCGAAACCGTGCTGAAGGAACAAGCGAACTCCTTCAAGAAGGTCGGCCTCATCGAATATCCGGGTCCCGGCCTCTGGGCACTGATCTTCATCGCCACCGACGCCAAGGGCGAAATCGCTTCGAAGTTCAATGCCATGGGCCAGGACATGGTCGCCGTCTTCCTGCCGCCGACGCCGGTGCCGACAGCCGGCTTCCTCATCTTCGTACCGCGCGAGAAGATCGTCATGCTCGATATGTCGCCGGAAGACGCCGCCAAGTTCCTGATTTCAGGCGGGCTCGTGGCGCCAGAACACAAGCCGGCTGATCCGAAGCAGAAGCATTTGCCGCGGCCGAAGCCGGTCGCGGTTTCCAAGGCTGAATGATGCATGTCGCCCAAGAGTGTTCAGCGGTTTTGGGGTAACGACATGCATAGAACAATGACTTAAAGCGCGCCGCAGCGCGCTTTATCCAGCTCTAAGAAAACGGATCGCCTCGTCGCGGCGGAAGAGATAGAGCAGGGTGCGGATCGCCGCTCCCCTTTCGGTGGTCAGCTCCGGATCCCGCTCGATGAGGTAAGCGGCATCCTTGCGGGCGATCTCCAGCAGGTCGGCATGTGCTTCGAGGCTGGCGATGCGGAATCCCGGCGTGCCGGATTGCCGTGTGCCGAGCAATTCGCCTTCGCCGCGCAGCTTCAGATCCTCCTCGGCAATGCGAAAACCGTCCTCCGTCTCCCGCATGATCGAAAGCCTGGCATGGCCGGTCTCGCCGAGTGGTCCCTTGTAGAGCAGGATGCATGTCGAGGCCTCGTCTCCGCGCCCGACGCGGCCGCGCAGCTGATGCAATTGCGCCAGGCCGAAGCGTTCGGCATGTTCGATCACCATGATCGTCGCATCCGGCACGTCGACACCGACCTCGACGACGGTGGTGGCGACGAGCAGCCGGGTCTCGCCGTTCTTGAACGCCATCATCGCCGCGTCCTTCTCCGGCCCGCTCATGCGACCGTGGATGAGGCCGATGCCCGGACCAAGTGCTGAGACCAGCGTCGCATGCCGCTCTTCGGCCGACATCAGGTCGAGCTCCTCGGACTCCTCCACCAGCGGGCAGATCCAGTAGGCCTTCTTGCCCTCAGTGATCGCGCTTTGCAGCCGGCCGACGATTTCGCCGGTCCGTTCCATCGGCACGGTGATCGTCTGGATCGGCTTGCGGCCGGCCGGTTTTTCGGTGAGCTTGGAGACGTCCATATCGCCGAAGGCGGCGAGCACCAGCGTGCGCGGGATCGGCGTCGCCGTCATGACCAGCATATGCGGCGAGAGGCCCTTGGCGGTCAGCCGCAGCCGCTGATGCACGCCGAAACGGTGCTGCTCGTCGACGACGGCAAGCATCAGATTGGCGTAGGCGACGCTGTCCTGAAACAGCGCATGCGTGCCGATGACGATCTGGGCGGCACCCGAGGCGATTCGCTCCAGGATTTCTTCCCGTTCGCGTCCCTTGGTGCGCCCGGTCAGCACCTCGATGCCGAGCCCGGCAGAGGCGGCGAATTTCGATATCGTTGCGTGGTGCTGCCGCGCCAGGATTTCCGTCGGCGCCATCAGCACGGCCTGGCCGCCGCTCTCGATCACCGCCGCCATCGCCATCAGCGCCACCAGCGTCTTGCCGGAACCGACATCGCCCTGCAGCAGCCGCAGCATGCGCTCGTTGCCGGCCATATCCTTCAAAACCTCGGCGATCGCCTCGTTCTGGCTTGATGTCAGCGAGAAGGGCAACGCCTTCAGGATCTTGCTGCTGATGGCGCCGGTCGCAGTGACCGGCTGGCCCGCCACCTTGCGCAGCCTCTGCCGCACCAGGCTCAGCGACAGCTGGCCGGCGAGGAATTCGTCATAGGCAAGCCGCCGCCGGGCAGGGGCCTGCGGGTCGATATCCCCAGGGTCGTGCGGCTCGTGCAGCATGTGGAAACTGTCGCGGATCGATGGCAGGCCCTCTCGCTGCGTCAGTGCCAGATCATCCCATTCCGGCAGCTCGGGAAACCGCGGCAGGCCGGCGTCGATGATCTTGCGCAGCGTCTTCGGCGAGAGCCCCGCCGTCAGCGGATAGATCGGCTCGACCAGCGGCAGGCTCTCCGTCTCGTCGGCCCTGACGATATAATCGGGATGCACCATCGAGGCGCGGCCGTTGAACCAGTCGATCTTGCCGCTGACCGTCACCTCCGCGTCAACAGGCAGCTGCTTCTCCAGCCATGCCGCCTGTCCGCGGAAGAACACCAGCGTCAGTTCGCCCGTCTCGTCATGCAGGAAGACGCGGTAGGGGATATTGCTTTTGCCGCCCGGCGGCACCTGGTGGCGGTCGACGCGCGCCGTGATCGTCACGATTGCGCCCTGCGGCGCGCGGGCGATGCCTGGCTGGTTGCGCCGGTCGATCAGCGAGAAGGGCGCGTGGAAGAGCAGGTCTATGACCCGGCAATCCTCCAGCGACTCGCGCCCGAGCAGCTTGACCAGCAGGTCGGCGATCTTCGGGCCGACGCCCGGAAGGCCCGAAATAGGGGAAAACAGAGGATCGAGAATGGCGGGGCGCATGCGGCCAAAATGCGATAAACAATGCGGCCTTGGCAAGGCTGACAAGCCGCTTTCCAGGGTCTATAGAGGCGCATCAACAGGAAGGTATGCCATGACAGGTGTCACGCTCACCAGTGCCGGTCTCGACCCGCGCCGCCGCCGGATCCTTTTCCGCTGCTGGCATCGCGGCATCCGCGAAATGGATCTGGTCTTCGGCCAGTTCGCCGAAGCCGAGGTTGCCAGACTGTCGGAAGCCGAACTCGACGAGTTCGAGACGATCATGGCGGAAGAGGACAATGATCTCGTCCGCTGGATCATGGGAACATGGCCGGTGCCTGAGCGTTTCCAGACACCGATGTTTGCCCGCATTGCCGCCTATAAGCCCGATTTTGACAAGCCCCTCAGGACGCCGGAATGATCCCTGGTTTCGATGCGAAGAAGCTTGCGGCCATTGCCGAGCCGCTGACGATCGGCAATGTGCCGGCAGGTCTTGAAACGCTGCTGCTCGCCGAGCTCGCCCGAACGGGAGAGCCGGTCGCCTATGTCATGTCCGACGGCCACCGCATGGCCGATCTGGAGCAAATGCTGAGCTTCGTCGCCCCCGACATTCCGGTTCTCACCCTGCCGGCCTGGGACTGTCTGCCCTATGACCGCGTCTCGCCGAGCGCCGACACCTCGGCCCGCCGGCTGGCTGCGCTCGGTGGCCTCATCGCCCATCGCAAGAAGCCGCATGCGGCAATCGTGCTCGTCACCGCCAATGCCATGCTGCAGAAGGTGGCGCCGCAGGATGTCATCGAAAGCCTGAGCTTTTCGGCCCGTCCCGGCAACCAGCTGCGCATGGACGATCTCGCCGGCCGCCTGGAGCGCAATGGCTTCGAGCGGGTCGCCACCGTTCGCGAAGTCGGCGAATATGCGGTGCGCGGCGGCATTCTCGATGTCTTCGTGCCGGGTTCCGAAGAGCCGGTCCGCCTCGATTTCTTCGGCGATACGCTGGAGAGCATCCGCTCCTTCGATCCGGCCAGCCAGCGCACGATCGGGCAGGTGCGTGCCCTCGATCTCAATCCGATGAGCGAGGTGACGCTGACGCCCGATACGATCAGCCGTTTCCGCAAGAATTACCTCTCCGCTTTCGGCGCGACCACACGCGACGACGCGCTCTATCTTGCCGTCTCCGAAGGCCGCCGTTACCCCGGCATGGAGCACTGGCTGCCGCTCTTCTACGAGAAGCTCGATACCGTCTTCGATTATTTGAGCGGCTTCCGGATCGTCATCGACCATACGGTGCGTGAAGCAGCCGAAGAGCGCTCCAAGCTCGTTTTCGATTATTACGACGCCCGCCTGAACTCCGGCCAGCCGTCCAAGGGGATGACGCAGGGCACGCCTTACAAGCCGGTGACGCCGGGCCAGCTCTATCTCGACAGCAAGCTTTTCGTCAAAACCCTCGATGCGCTCGGCGCGATCCGCATCAGCCCCTTCAACGAGCATGAGGGCGAGGCGCGGCGGGTCGTCAATGTCGACGCCCGCCAGGGCCAGCGCTGGGCCCGCTCGAACGCCGAAGGCGGCGGCGATGCCGAACGCATCAACATCTTCGACGTCGTCGTCAAGCATATCGCCGACCGCCGCGCCGCCGGCGCGAAAGTGCTCGTCACCGCCTGGACCGAAGGCTCGCTGGAACGCCTGCTGCAGGTGCTGAACGAGCACGGCCTCGAAAAGGTCAAGCCGATCGAGGCGCTGAAGGATGTCGGCTCGCTGGCGAGAGGCGAGGCGGCCGCTGCCGTGCTCAGCCTCGAAGCCGGCTTCGAGGCCGGCGATCTCGTCGTCATCGGCGAGCAGGATATCCTCGGCGACCGTATGGTGCGCCGCTCCAAGCGCCGCAAGCGCGCCGCCGATTTCATTTCGGAGGTCGCGGGCCTCGACGAGGGCTCGATCGTCGTCCACGCCGAACACGGCATCGGCCGCTTCATCGGGCTGAGGACCATCGAGGCCGCAGGCGCGCCGCATGCCTGCCTCGAACTGCAATATGCCGACGAGGCCAAGCTCTTCCTGCCGGTCGAAAACATCGATCTTCTCTCGCGCTACGGCGGCGAGGGCACCGAAGCCCAGCTCGACAAGCTCGGTGGCGGCGCCTGGCAGATGCGCAAGGCCAAGCTCAAGAAGCGCCTGCTCGACATGGCCGATGCGCTGATCCGCATCGCCGCCGAGCGCCTGACGCGCCACGCGCCGATGCTGACGACGCCGGAAGGCCTTTACGACGAATTCGCTGCCCGCTTCCCCTATGACGAGACCGAGGACCAGGAAAACGCCATCGAAGCCGTGCGCTCCGATCTCGGTGCCGGCCGGCCGATGGATCGCCTCGTCTGTGGCGACGTCGGCTTCGGCAAGACCGAAGTGGCGCTGCGCGCTGCCTTCGTCGCGGCGATGAACGGCGCCCAGGTCGCCGTCGTCGTGCCGACGACACTGCTTTCCCGCCAGCATTTCAAGACCTTCTCCGACCGTTTCCGTGGTCTGCCGGTGCGCATCCAGCAGGCCTCGCGCCTCGTCGGCGCCAAGGAACTGGCGCTGACCAAGAAGGAAGTGGCGGAAGGCAAGACCGATATCGTCGTCGGCACCCATGCGCTGCTCGGCGCCGGCATCAAATTCGCCAATCTCGGTCTGCTCGTCATCGACGAGGAACAGCATTTCGGCGTCAAGCACAAGGAGAGGCTGAAGGAGCTGAAAAGCGACGTGCACGTGCTGACGCTGTCGGCAACGCCGATCCCGCGCACCCTGCAGCTCGCCATGACCGGTGTGCGCGAATTGTCGCTGATCACCACCCCGCCGGTCGACCGCATGGCGGTGCGCACCTTCATTTCGCCTTTTGACAGCCTGGTCATCCGCGAGACGCTGATGCGCGAGCATTATCGCGGCGGCCAAAGCTTCTATGTCTGCCCAAGGCTTGCCGATCTCGAGGACGTGCATGCCTTCCTGCAGTCGGATTTGCCGGAGCTGAAGGTCGCCGTCGCCCATGGCCAGATGCCGGCCGGCGAACTCGAAGACATCATGAACGCTTTCTACGAAGGCCGTTACGACGTGCTGTTGTCGACCACCATCGTCGAATCCGGCCTCGACGTACCCACCGCCAATACGCTGATCGTCCACCGCGCCGACATGTTCGGCCTTGCCCAGCTCTATCAGCTGCGCGGCCGCGTCGGCCGCTCGAAGGTGCGCGCTTTTGCGCTCTTCACCCTGCCTGTTAATAAGGTGCTGACGGCCACCGCCGAACGCCGCCTCAAGGTGCTGCAGTCGCTGGATACGCTCGGTGCCGGCTTCCAGTTGGCAAGCCACGATCTCGATATCCGCGGCGCCGGCAATCTGCTCGGCGAGGAGCAGTCCGGCCATATCAAGGAGGTCGGCTTCGAGCTTTACCAGCAGATGCTGGAAGAGGCGGTCGCCGAGGTCAAGGGTGTCGACGAGATCCACGATACCGGCTGGTCACCGCAGATCTCCGTCGGCACGACGGTGATGATCCCGGAAGGCTACGTGCCTGATCTGCACCTGCGCATGGCGCTCTACCGCCGTCTCGGCGAAATCACCGAACTCAAGGAGATCGACGGCTTCGGCGCCGAGATGATCGACCGCTTCGGCCCGATGCCGATCGAAGTCCAGCACCTGCTGAAGATCGTCTACATCAAGTCGCTCTGCCGCACCGCCAATGTCGAAAAGCTCGATGCCGGCCCGAAGGGCGTCGTCGTGCAGTTCCGCAACAAGGAATTCCCCAACCCGGCAAACCTCGTCGGTTATATCGGCAAGCAGGGCACGATGGCGAAGATCCGCCCCGACCACAGCCTGTTCCTGACCCGCGACCTGCCGACGCCGGAAAAACGCCTGCAGGGCGCTGCCGTCATCATGACGCAGCTGGCTGAATTTGCGAAATAGAGCAATTCCAGCAAAACTGTACCTCGGTTTTGCATCCGGAATTGTGTGGAAAAAGGAGACAAGGATGGCGAAATACGGCGCAACGATCGCCTGGCAGCGGAGCGGCGAGACCTTCACCGACAACCGCTACAGCCGCGTCCACCGCTGGACCTTCGACGGCGGCACCGAGGTGAGGGCATCTTCCTCCTCGCATGTCGTTCCGCTGCCCTATTCCGCCGAAGATGCCGTCGATCCGGAGGAAGCTTTCGTCGCCTCGCTCTCCAGCTGCCACATGCTCTGGTTCCTGTCGATCGCCGCCAAACAGCGCTTTTGCGTCGACAGCTACACCGATGCCGCCGAGGGCATCATGGAGAAGAATGCCGAAGGCCGCCTTGCCATGACCGTCGTGACCCTCCGTCCGCATGTCGTCTTCAGCGGCGAAAAGCAGCCCTCGCTGAGCGAGCTGGAAGCTCTACACGATCGCGCTCACGGCGAATGCTTCATTGCAAATTCGGTGAAGACCGATGTGCGCTGCGTTCCGGTTCTGGGCTGAACCTGGAGCCGGCAGCGTTAGTTCATGCCTGATCGCGCCTCGGCCTTCGCCTTGGCGATGTCGCGCAGCGCGTTCGCCAACACGTCGGGCGTCTGTGCGCCGCTGACGGCATATTGCTGGTCGAAGATGAAGAAGGGCACGCCGTTGACGCCCATCTCCTGGGCCGCCTTGATTTCGGCGACGATCAGATCGCGGTCGGCATCGGAGGCAAGCAGCGAGGCGATGACCGAGCGGTCTAGGCCTGATTTTTCGGCGATATCGAGCAGCACCGCATGGTCGCCGACATTGTGGCCTTCCTCGAAATTCGCCTTGAACAGCGCGGCAACGACCTTGTCCTGCTTCTCGCGGCCTTCGATCATCGCCCAGTGGACCAACCGATGTGCGTCGAGCGTGTTCGGGCCGATCTTGATCGCCTCGAAATTGAAGGAGACGCCGACCTCGCGGCCGTAATCGGTGAGCATCTTGTGCGCCTGGGCCACACGCTCCTCGCCGCCGAGCTTTTCCGCCAGCGCCTTCTTCTGGTCGACGCCTTCCTTTGGGTAGTCGGGATTGAGCTGGTACGGCCGCCAGTTGATGTCGACGCCGATTTGGTCCTGAACTTCGGCGATGGCGAGCTCCAGGCGCGCCTTGCCGAGATAGCACCAGGGGCAGACGACATCCGAGACGACGTCGATGGTGATACGCTCCATAATAATCTTCCTTATTCTCATGCATCTCCGCACGGCGACATTTCGGCCGGCAGCGGTTCGGTTGCTTCCTATTGCGCGCTCACGTCCCACCATACCGGCAGCTGGTAGCCGTAGAGCGGCACCGTGTCGGGATGGCCGATGCGCTTGCTGCGCGCCACCCATTGTTGGTCCATATGATAGAGCGGCAGCACGTAATGGCCGGAAAGCAGCAGCCGGTCGTAGGAGCGCACCGCCGCGGTGAAATCCTCGGCGGAGCGCGCCCCGAGCAGATGGTCGATCAGCGTGTCGAGATCGGGATCGTTGGCGCCTGCAAAGCTGTCCGTCCCCTCCTGCGTGCGCACAGCCGAAGACCAGCGGCCGAGCTGTTCGGTTCCAGGCGAGAGCGAAGACGTGTAGGACTTGAGGATCATGTCGTAATCGAAGCTGTTCGTCCGGCTCTGATACTGCGAATCGTCGACCGTACGGATCGCGGCGGCGATGCCGATCGTCTGCAGCGAACGCTGGTAGGCGACGGCGAGTTTCTCCTGGTCGGCATTCTGCGTCATGATCTCGAAGGCGAGCTGGCGGCCGGAGGCGTCAAGCATCTTGCCGCCTTGGATCGTATAGCCGCCCTGCTTCAACAGCGCGACGGCCTGTTTCAGTACATTGCGGTCGCGGCCGGAGCCGTCGGTGACGGGCAGCTTGTAGGTGCCGTCGAGAATCTCTGGCGCGATCTTGTCCTTGATCGGCCCGAGCTGGGCAAGTTCCCTCGCATCGGCCGGAACGCCAAAGCTCGACAGCTCGGAATTCTGCCAGAAGCTCTGCGTACGCTTGTAGGCTCCGGAATAGAGGTTCTTGTTCGCCCATTCAAAATCGAACACCAGCGACAGGCCCTCGCGCACCTTGAGATCGGCAAAGATCGGCCGGCGCGTGTTGAACACGAAGCCGAGCATGCCGCTCGGCAGTTTAGGCGTGAACGCATCCTTGATTGCAGCCCCCGAGGTGACGGCGGGGAAATCATAGGCATTGGCCCAATGGCCGGGATTGCCGTCAGGGTAGGTGTCGACGTCGCCTTTCTTGAAGGCCTCGAACAGCGTCGTGTCCTGCAGGAAATACTGGACGGTGATCTGGTCGTAATTGTCCGTGCCGACCTTGGCGGGAATGTCCTTGCCCCAGTAATTCGGGTCGCGCTCATAGGTGATGCTCTCGCCGGGCTTCACCGTCTTTACCTTATAGGGGCCAGAGCCGACCGGCGGCGTCAGCGCTGTGCGGTCGAAGGTTTCGGGATCGACCGCATGTTTGGGCAGCACCGGGAAAAGGCCGAAGATCAAAGGCGTCTCACGGTTAGCTTTGTCGGTGAAGGTCAAGCGCACGCTACGCTCGCCGACCCTTTCCACCTTGGCGACGAATTTCTTCAGGGGGGTTGCGTAGCGCGGGAGGCCTTTGTCGCGCATCAGCTCGAAGGTGAACATCACGTCTTCGGGCGTCACCGGCTGGCCGTCGTCCCATTTCGCCTTCGGATTGAGATTGAACTGGATGAAGCTCCTGTTGTCGTCCCATTCGACCGTCTCGGCAAGCAGGCCGTAAAGCGTGAAGGGTTCGTCCCTGGAGCGCTGCATCAGCGATTCGTAGACGAGATTGCCATATTCCGGATCCCACATGCCGCGCGCCGTCGTGCGCATGCTCTTCAGGATGAACGGGTTGAGACTGTCGAAGGTGCCGACGACGCCGTAAGTGATCTTGCCGCCCTTTTTCACGTCGGGGTTGACGTAAGGGAAGTGTTTGTAGTCGGCCGGCAAGGCCGGCTCGCCGTGCATCGCGATGCCGTGCAGCGGCTCGGCAGCGACAGTGCCGCACAGCAGCGAGAGGACGAGAGGGACGACAATCCGGAGCATTCGGCAATCCTTGATCCGTGAAAACGGGGCATGATTCACCGCGGAGATTATCATGGGGTCGATCGATTCCAACACTGAGCGGCGATTTCTTTGGCATCGCGACGAAATGCACCTCAAATTGCCAAAGAAATGCTGGATATCTTGAACGCTGCGATGTAACAGGTGAACCCGAAGTTTAGGGGTCATGCATTTGCCTTATTTTTTTAAGAGGTGGAGTGCCGAACGACCCGATGGTTGGGGCGGCAAACCGCTGCTCCGAACGGATATCAGGAGACGGAATTCGTTATGATGTTCAAGTCTGAAAAGAAAATGCGGGCAGCACTGTCCGTTCTGGCAGTGGTGTTCGGCGCTTCGGCTCCGGTCTCCTCCTTCGCACAGGATGCGGCGGCACAGGCTCCGGCCGATGCCCCGGCACAGGCCGCAGGAGCGCCGAAGCTCGGCTGGTACAAGACCTGCAGCAAGCAGGAAGACAACGACATCTGTGTTGTCCAGAACCTGATCCTCGCCAATGGCGGCCAGCTTGTTACAGCAGTCGGCCTGATCTCGGTTTCCGGCAAGATCAACCGCAAGCTCTTGCAGGTCTCGGTTCCCACGGCACGCCTGGTTCCTCCCGGCGTCATCATGCAGATCGACGGCGGCAAGGGCCAGAAGCTCGACTACGCCGTCTGCCTGCCGGACAAGTGCACAGCCGAAATTCCGCTGACCGACGCGATGATCGCCAGCCTCAAGAAGGGCAGCGACGTGATCTTCACTTCAATCAACTTCCGCCGCGCCCCGAACCCGATCAAGATTTCGCTTGAAGGCTTCACCGGCGCTTATGACGGCGAACCGGTTTCCGAATCCAAGCTCGCTGAAAGCCAGCGCAGCCTGCAGGACAGCATGCAGAAGAAGGCCGAAGAAGCCCGCAAGAAGCTTGAAGATGCCCAGAAGGCAGCCAAGGCGCAGTAATCCTGCCGCTTTCTTTGAAACAGAGACCCGGCTTCGCGCCGGGTTTTTTGTTGCGCAATGAAAAGGCCTCGCCGGGAGAAGCGAGGCCTTGATTTAACGATCGGCACGAGTGAGTTAGTGGGCGAAGCTCATCTTGGGTTTGAACTGCCCTGACGGGGCCTGATCGAAGATCTGGTAGATCTGTGGGTTGCGAAGCGGCGTGCCGCTTTCGTCGTTCATCAGGTTCTGTTCGGAGACGTAAGCGACATATTCGCTCTCGTCATTCTCGGCAAGCAGGTGATAGAAGGGCTGGTCCCTGCTCGGGCGCACCTCGGCCGGAATGGAATTCCACCATTCCTCCGTATTCGCGAACTCCGGATCAACGTCAAAGATGACGCCGCGAAACGGAAAAACCTTGTGCCGAACCACTTCGCCGATGCTGAACTTTGCTACTCTTTCTTTCATGGTACGACTTCCTTTCATCACCAAATTTGGTGATTGGCGCCGCGCAAATCAAGATTTTGCACGCCGTTCGTCACATGAACGTCATATCCTCGCCATTTGCCGTTCGTGACCTGGGAGGCGAAAGCCCCGGCGGGCCGGGACTTTCTGTGTTCAGGGCCCGATCAGGCCGAATAGTACATGTCGTATTCGACCGGATGCGGCGTCATTTCGAAACGCATCACCTCAGCCATCTTCAACTCGATGAAGGCATCGATCTGGTCGTCGTCGAAGACGCCGCCGGCCGTCAGGAACTTGCGATCCTTGTCGAGACTTTCGAGTGCTTCGCGCAAGCTGCCGCAGACGGTCGGGATCTTCTTCAGTTCCTTCGGCGGCAGGTCGTAGAGATCCTTGTCCATGGCCTTGCCCGGATGGATCTTGTTCTTGATGCCGTCGAGGCCGGCCATCAGCATGGCGGCAAAGGCGAGATAGGGGTTGGCGGTCGGATCCGGGAAGCGGACTTCGACGCGCTTTGCCTTCGGGTTGGTGCCGAACGGAATGCGGCAGGAAGCCGAGCGGTTGCGGGCCGAATAGGCCAGCAGTACCGGTGCTTCATAACCCGGGACCAGACGCTTGTAGGAATTCGTCGACGGATTGGTGAAGGCGTTGATCGCCTTGGCGTGCTTGATGATGCCGCCGATATAGAACAGGCAGCTCTCGGAAAGGCCGGCATATTCGTCGCCGGCAAAGGTCGGCTTGCCGCCCTTCCAGATCGACTGGTGCACATGCATGCCCGAGCCGTTGTCGCCGAAGATCGGCTTCGGCATGAAGGTCGCTGTCTTGCCATAGGCGTTGGCCACCTGGTGCACGACGTATTTGTAGATCTGCATCTTGTCGGCGTTGCGCACCAGCGTATCGAACTTGATGCCGAGTTCGTGCTGGGCAGCAGCCACTTCGTGGTGATGCTTTTCGACGACGACGCCCATTTCGGAGAGCACCGTCAGCATTTCAGAACGCATGTCCTGGGCGCTGTCGACGGGGGGAACCGGGAAGTAGCCGCCCTTGACGCGCGGACGGTGGCCGAGGTTGCCGGTCTCGTAGTCGGTGTCGTCGTTCGACGGCAATTCGGTGGAATCGAGCTTGAAGCCGGTGTTATAAGGATCGGCCTTGTACTTGACGTCGTCGAAGACGAAGAATTCGGCTTCCGGGCCGACGAAGATGGTATCGCCGATGCCTGATGCCTTGAGATAGGCTTCGGCCTTCTTGGCGGTGCCGCGCGGATCGCGGTTATAGGCCTCGCCGGAGACCGGATCGAGGATGTCGCAGACGATGACCATGGTCGACTGGGCGAAGAACGGGTCCATATGCACCGTTTCGGTGTCGGGCATCAGCACCATGTCGGACTCGTTGATGGCCTTCCAGCCGCCGATCGAGGAGCCGTCGAACATCACGCCGTCAGCGAACATGTCTTCGTCGACGCAGACGACGTCCATCGTCACATGCTGTAGCTTGCCCTTCGGGTCGGTGAAACGCAGATCGACGAACTTTACGTCGTTCTCCTTGATCTGCTTCAGAATTTCGCTTGCGGTCGCCATTAATGAGTTTCCTCCGATTTGCGATGACGGTGTAGGTCGGCGATGACGGTAACGGACTTTGCGCGATTGGCAAAGTGGTCAGATGGCATCGATGCCGGTCTCGCCGGTGCGGATGCGGATAACCTCTTCGATGTTGGAGACGAAGATCTTTCCGTCGCCGATGCGGCCGGTCTGCGCCGCCTTGCGGATCGCATCGATGACGGCCTCCGCGTTCTCGTCGGCCAGTACGACCTCGACTTTAACCTTCGGCAGGAAATCGACGACGTATTCAGCTCCGCGGTAGAGTTCCGTGTGGCCCTTCTGACGGCCGAAACCCTTGGCTTCCGTGACCGTGATACCCTGCAGGCCAACTTCCTGAAGGGCTTCCTTCACTTCGTCCAGCTTGAAAGGCTTAATGATCGCTTCGATCTTTTTCATGAGAAAATGTCTCTCCGCTTCTCTTGTTATGGCAGGAATTTTCCCGCTCGCCGGATATGATGCAGATATCGTGCCAGTTTGAAATCCATCTTGTCGAAAAAACACGTCGATTCTGTCAAAACAGGCGCGTTTGCGGGGAATTCTATGTGGTTTTGGTGGCGGAACGGGTGGAAAAACATTGTCTCCGATCAAAATCACATCCGAAACGGAAAAAGTCAGGTATTTTCGCAACTGCGAATACACATCGTCTGGAGATGAAAATATAGGCAAATGCTTAAATTGCGTCCTTCTCTTTGGTATTTCAGGCGGTTGTTTTTTAGGCGTTTTTTGATTGAATAGGGTGATGATCAAACATCTGTCCGACCTTCTTCTCACGCCTGCCGAAATGGCCGCGGTCGACGCGGCCGCTGCGGCATCCGGCATCGACTCCTTCGGTCTGATGGAGGGGGCAGGTGCCGCGGTCGCGGCCGCTGCTCTGCGCCTTTATCCCGGAGCTTTGCGTTTCGTCGCACTCTGCGGACCGGGCAACAATGGCGGCGACGCCTATGTCGCAGCCCGTCATCTGCAGGAAAGCGGGGCGAGGGTGGCGCTCTTCCACCTCGGCGATCCCATGAGGCTGAAAGGTGATGCCGCCCGTGCCCACATGAACTGCGCGCTCAAGGGACAGGAACTCGACCTCTATCGGCCGGAAACCGGCGACGTCGTCGTCGATGGCTTGTTCGGGGCGGGGCTTGGCCGCGAGGTGCCGGCCGATGTGCGCGCGCTGATCGGCCGCGTCACCGAGGCCGATATTCCTGTGCTCGCCATCGATCTGCCCTCCGGCCTCGATGGTCGCACCGGCAAGGTGCTGGGTGCCGCCTTCCGGGCCTGCAACACCATCACCTTCATGACCCGCAAGCCCGGTCATCTGCTGATGCCGGGTAGGGAGCTTTGCGGTGAATTAGAGGTCTTCGATATCGGTATTCCCGCCCGCATCATCCGCGCTGAGGCAGGCGGTGTCATCGCCGAGAACACGCCGGATGCCTGGAAGCGCGTGCTGCCGGCCGAGCAACTGGAAACCCACAAATACAAGCGCGGTCATCTGGTCGTCTTCTCAGGCGAGGCCCACAAGACAGGTGCCGCGCGCATGTCGGCGATCTCGGGCCTGAAGGCCGGCGCCGGCTTGGTGACCATCGCAGCCCCCCGCGCGGCGATGGCCGCCAATGCTGCGCATCTCACCGCCGTCATGCTGCATGCCATCGACGACGAGGCCGACCTCGGCGACTGGCTCTCCGACAAGCGGCTGCAGACCTTCGTCCTCGGCCCCGGTTTCGGTATCGGCGCCAGGGCGCGCGGCTTCGTCTCGGTCGTTGCCGATCGCCATCTGGTGCTCGATGCCGACGGCATCTCCTCGTTCAAGGACGATCCGCAACAGCTGTTTGATCTTTTCCGGGGTGAGCCGCGTCTGGTGCTGACGCCGCACGAGGGCGAATTCGCCCGGCTCTTTCCCGATATCGGCGGCGACGATAGGCTCGGCAAGGTGGACAAGGCTGTGGCCGCCGCCCGCCGCGCCAATGCCGCGATTATCTACAAAGGCGCCGATACCGTCATCGCCGCGCCAGACGGCCGTGCGCTCATCAATACCAACGCTCCCGTCTGGCTTGCCACCGCCGGTTCCGGCGACGTGCTTGCCGGCATCATCGGCGGATTGCTGGCCCAGGGCCTGCCGGCCTTCGAGGCCGCGGCCGCCGGCGTCTGGCTGCACGGCGAGGCAGGCCAACGCGCCGGCAAGGGGCTGACGGCGGAGGAGCTTGCAGCCGAGGTGTTGCCCCTTTAGAGCGCCTTGCGTCCTTTGGGACGCACAAAGGACGCTCTAGCTCTTTCAATCGCATTGTGCTTTCCGACAATCGATTCCGATTTTCGGTCCGATGCGCTTGCGCCTCGGCATGGGCCAGGATTGAGGAGCGCGGACGCCGCGGATCCAGCCATCTGCCGGATCTGCCCGCTGATGGCCTCCTGCACCTCTGACGCAGAAGCAGCATCGAGGGCGGGTTGAACTCGATGCCGGCTGAATAACGGCCATTGTCGCCGCGATCCTTGCGTGGCATCTTCCCGGCGGAGGATTCCGCGTCTCGTTCACGGGCTTTCCGTTTTGCTGTGTAAGTTTGTCTTCCCGACGGAGGCTCGAATGAGTATTGGCCTGATCGCCCTTCTTGATGATATCGCGGCATTGGCCAAGGTGGCTGCGGCCTCGCTCGACGATATTGCCGGCCAGGCGGCCAAAGCAGGCGCGAAAGCGGCTGGCGTCGTCATTGACGATGCGGCCGTCACACCCCGCTATGTCACCGGATTTTCGGCAGCACGCGAATTGCCGATCATCGGCAAGATCGCGCTCGGCTCGCTGAAGAACAAGCTTCTGATCCTGCTTCCGGCAGCACTGATCCTGAGCCTTGTCGCACCGCAGGCGATCACACCGCTGCTGATGATTGGCGGACTTTATCTCTGCTACGAGGGTGTGGAAAAAGTCTACGGGCTGGTGCTGCCGCACGCGGCCCACGCCCATGAATCGGCGCTCGAGGCGACGAGCCTCGATGCCAAATCCATAGAAGACGAGAAGGTTGCCGGCGCAATCAAGACGGATTTCATTCTGTCGGCCGAGATCATGGCGATTACGCTCGCCGCAGTGCCGTCAGGCAGCATGTTCACGCAGGCCGTCATCCTTGCCGTCGTTGGGCTGGGCATCACGGTCTTGGTCTATGGCGGTGTGGCGCTTATCGTCAAGGCCGATGATCTGGGTCTGATGCTGGCGCGTGTGCGGACGGCGTCTCCGATCGGCGCATTCCTGCGTTCGATCGGAAAGGGGCTCGTCACAGGCATGCCTTATTTTCTGAAAGTGCTCGGCATTGTCGGAACAGCCGCCATGATCTGGGTCGGCGGCGGCATCATCGTTCATGGCCTCGAAGCCTATGGCATCGGCGGCCTTGCGCATCTGATCCATGATGCCGGTGAGGCGACGGCGCATGCAGTTCCCGTTCTGGCATCGGTGCTCAGCTGGATCGTCGAGGCCGCAGGAGCTGGCATCGTCGGGATCGTCGCCGGCTTGATTGCAATTCCGGTCGCCGGCTACGCCGTTTCGCCGCTATGGCGGCACCTCAAGTCGCTCCTGCCGCGCCGGAAAGAGGCGCTGGCGAACGAGAAAAAATGAAGCCTGCCGTTATCGGCGGGCCAGCCTTGCCTACTTCGCCAGCGCCTGCTGCAGGGCGATTGCCCCATGCGGCGCATTGACCTTGCCCTCATGGATCATGAAGGCAAAGACGTCGCGCGGCTCGGTCTTCACCTTGCGATCTCCATCGATCAGCGGCAGGTCATCAGGAACCTTGCCCTCCGCCCAGGTCTCCAGCCGGTCAGCCCAGGCCTTCAGGTCCTTTTCCGGATAGCAGGTCGGAATATCGTCTGATCCCTTCTGCAGCCGCGCATAGACGAAATCGGCCGTCACGTCGGCGATCATTGGATATTCGAAATGTTCGGCGCAAACAGGCGCCACGCCGTATTTGGCCAGCAGCGCCACGAACTCCGGCACCTTGAAGGAATCGTGCCGCACCTCGACCACGTGGCGGAGTGTCAGCCCCTCCTGTTTTGCCGGCAGCAAGTTCAGGAAGGCTTCGAAATCCTCTGCATCGAACTTCTTCGTCGGCGCGAACTGCCAGAGCAGCGGCCCGAGATGATCGCCGAGTTCGCTGATGCCCGATGACAGGAACCGCTCCATCGATTCACCGGCTTCGGCAAGCACCCGCCGATTGGTGACGAAACGTGTCGCCTTCAGCGAGAAGATGAAGCCGTCGGGCACGTCAGCCGCCCATTTGGCAAAGACCGCAGGCTTCTGCGTGCTGTAATAGGTGCCGTTGACCTCGATGACCTTCAGCTGGCGGCTGGCATAATTCAGCTCGTCCTTCTGTTTCAGGCTCTCGGGAAAGAAATGCCCGCGCCAGGGCTCGAAGGTCCAGCCGCCGATGCCGGTGCGGATAGTGCCGGATTTCGTCATGTCGTCCTCCCCATTCGCAGCCGCTCAGGCCGCATTGATCTCTTTCGTCATGTCGACGAGCGTCCATCCCGGCCGATAAGGGTTCGGCCGGCGACCCGTTTCCTGAAACCCGAAGGCGCTATAGAGCGCGATGTTCCGCTCCATCCGCGCATTGGTGTAGAGCCGGATCTCCGGCAAGGCCCATGCCCGCGCCTTGCCTTCCAGCCAGCGCAGCATTGCCAGTCCATGCCCGGCGCCCTGAAAGGCCGGCGAGACCGCGATGCTGAACAGCATGAGGTGATCGGAATGTTGCTCGACGACCACCAGGCCGGCCGTCTGCCCGTCGATCTCGCAGAGCCAGACCTCGCCGCGTTCGATCCGCGGCGCGTAATCCTCCGTCACCGGCATCGGCGGAGCGCCGAACAGCTCGCTATAGGGCCGATAGGCGGCTGCTGTCAGCGTCGCGATCGTTTCCAGATCATCGGGCGACGCCGTCCTCATCGTCATTCCGCCGCAACCGCCTTCTTCGCTGGCCGCCGCTCCAGCAATTCCTTCAGGAATTGCCCGGTATAGGACCGCTTTTCCTTGACGATCGCTTCCGGCGTGCCGGTCGCGACGATCTCGCCGCCGCCGTCGCCGCCTTCGGGGCCGAAATCGAGCACCCAGTCGGCCGTCTTGATGACTTCGAGATTGTGCTCGATCACCACCACCGAGTTACCCTGGTTGACCAGTTCGTGCAGCATTTCGAGCAGCTTGGCGACGTCGTGGAAATGCAGGCCGGTCGTCGGTTCATCGAGAATGTAGAGTGTGCGCCCCGTCGAGCGTTTCGACAGTTCCTTGGCGAGCTTGACGCGCTGCGCTTCGCCGCCCGAGAGCGTATTCGCCTGCTGGCCGACCTTGATATAACCGAGGCCGACATCCTTCAGCGATTGCAGCTTGTCGCGCACCGCAGGCACCGCCGCAAAGAAATCGACGCCTTCTTCCACCGTCATGTCGAGCACCTCGGCGATCGACTTCTGCTTGAAGGTGACATCGAGTGTCTCTCTGTTATAGCGCTTGCCGTGGCAGACATCGCAAGTGACGTAGACATCGGGCAGGAAGTGCATCTCGATCTTGATGACGCCGTCGCCCTGGCAGGCCTCGCAGCGTCCGCCTTTGACGTTGAACGAGAAGCGGCCCGGCTGGTAGCCGCGCGCCTTTGCCTCCGGCAGGCCGGCGAACCAGTCGCGGATCGGCGTGAAGGCGCCGGTATAGGTCGCCGGGTTCGAGCGCGGCGTACGGCCGATCGGCGACTGGTCGATGTCGATCACCTTGTCGATATGCTCGAAGCCGTCGATGCGATCGTGATCGGCCGGGTTTTCACGTGCGCCCATGACGCGGCGTGCCGCCGATTTATAAAGCGTCTCGATCAGGAAGGTGGATTTGCCGCCGCCGGAAACGCCGGTCACCGCCGTGAACACGCCGAGCGGGATCGACGCCGTGACATTCTTCAGATTGTTGCCGCGCGCCCCGACCACCTTGATCTCGCGGCCCTTCTTCGGCTTGCGGCGCTCGTCGGGAACGGGAACGCCAAGTTCGCCGGAGAGATATTTACCGGTCAGCGAGTTCGGACTGTCCATGATGTCCTGCGGCGTACCATGGGCAATGACCTGACCGCCGTGAATGCCGGCCGCCGGGCCGATATCGACCACGTCGTCGGCCGTCATGATCGCATCCTCGTCATGTTCCACGACAATGACGGTGTTGCCGATGTCGCGCAGGTGCTTCAGCGTGTCGAGCAGCCGGGCATTGTCACGCTGATGCAAGCCGATCGACGGCTCGTCGAGCACATAGAGCACGCCCGTCAGCCCGGAGCCGATCTGCGAGGCAAGCCGGATGCGCTGGCTTTCGCCGCCCGACAGCGTGCCGGAATTGCGCGACAGGCTGAGATATTCCAGGCCGACATCATTGAGGAAGCGCAGCCGGTCGCGGATTTCCTTGAGGATGCGCACGGCAATCTCGTTCTGCTTGGCGTTGAAGCTTGCCGGCAGCGTCTCGAACCAATCGCGGGCAACACGGATCGACATACCAGTCACTTCGCCGATATGCAGCGTGTCGATCTTCACCGCCAAGGCCTCCGGCTTCAGGCGGAAGCCGTTGCAGGAAGGGCAGGGGGCCGCCGACATGAAGCGTTCGATATCTTCGCGCGCCCAAGCGGAGTCGGTCTCCTTCCAGCGGCGCTCGAGATTGGTGATGATGCCCTCGAAATTCTTCTGCGTCGTATAGGAGCGGGCGCCGTCGGCGTAGTGGAATTCGATCTTGTCGTTGGTTCCGTTGAGGATGACGTCTTTGGCCTCGTCGGTGAGATCGTTCCAGCGGGTGCCGAGCTTGAAGCCGTAATGTTTGCCGAGCGCTTCCAGCGTCTGATTGTAATAGGGCGAGGTCGACTTGGCCCAGGGCGCGATCGCCCCGTCGCGCAGCGTCCGCTCGGGCTCGGGCACGATCAGATCCGGATCGATCTTCTGCTGGGCGCCGAGGCCGTCACAGGTCGGGCAGGCGCCGAACGGGTTGTTGAAGGAGAACAGCCTGGGTTCGATCTCGGGAATGGTGAAGCCGGAGACCGGGCAAGCGAATTTTTCCGAAAACAGCACGCGCTCATGTGTCTCGTTCAGCGACTTGTTGGCCGAGCCGCCGGCCGACGTCTCTTCCAGCGGCAGCGGCTTGTCGGCGAATTCGGCGACCGCCAGCCCGTCGGCGAGTTTCAGGCAAGTCTCCAGACTGTCGGCCAGCCGCGCCGAGACATCCGAGCGCACGACGATGCGGTCGACCACCACGTCGATATCGTGCTTATATTTCTTGTCGAGCACCGGCGCTTCAGCGATCTCATAGAACTGGCCGTCGACCTTGACGCGCTGAAAACCCTTCTTCATCAGCTCGGCCAGCTCTTTTTTGTACTCGCCTTTGCGCCCGCGCACGAGTGGCGCAAGAATATAAAGACGGGTGCCCTCGCCGAAATCGAGAATGCGGTCGACCATCTGGCTGACGGTCTGGCTCTCGATCGGCAGGCCGGTCGCTGGCGAATAGGGAACGCCGACGCGGGCAAAGAGCAGGCGCATGTAGTCGTAGATCTCGGTGACGGTGCCGACCGTCGAGCGCGGATTGCGCGAGGTGGTCTTCTGCTCGATCGAGATCGCCGGCGACAGGCCGTCGATCTGGTCGACGTCGGGCTTCTGCATCATTTCGAGGAACTGCCGGGCATAGGCCGACAGGCTCTCGACATAACGCCGCTGGCCCTCGGCATAGATCGTGTCGAACGCAAGCGAGGACTTGCCGGAACCCGAAAGCCCGGTCATGACGATCAGCTTGTTACGCGGCAGATCGAGATCGATGCTCTTCAGATTATGCTCGCGCGCGCCGCGGATGGAGATCGTCTTCAGTTCGCTCATCGTCTCTGCTTTGGTTTTCTGGATAACAGCCCTTATTTAGTGATGCCGACGGGCGAGTCGAGGCTGAATATCCGCAAGGGCTCAAGGTTTTCGATTCTGTTGACAGGATCATACGGATAAACTAGAACAAATAAAGAACAAAATTCCTGATGAGTGCATGCGGCTTTCTGATGGGATAAAGATGTGGATTAAATGCCGCCCATGCGCATCGGCGGTCCGTGATGGTTTAAGGTGCGCCGATCGATTAAACGCCGCCGGGCAGGGCGGCAGGCAGGGTGAGAAGTATGGCTGGTAGTGTGAATAAGGTAATTCTGATTGGAAACGTCGGTGCGGACCCCGAAATCCGCCGCACTCAGGATGGCCGGCCGATCGCCAATCTTCGTATCGCGACCTCGGAGACGTGGCGCGATCGCAATTCCGGCGAGCGCCGTGAGAAGACCGAATGGCACACTGTCGTCGTCTTCAACGAGGGCCTCTGCAAGGTCGTCGAGCAATATGTGAAAAAGGGCGCCAAGCTCTATATCGAAGGCCAGCTGCAGACCCGCAAATGGCAGGACCAGCAGGGCCAGGATCGCTACAGCACGGAAGTGGTGCTGCAGGGTTTCGGTTCGACACTGACGATGCTCGACGGCCGCGGTGAAGGCGGCGGCGCGAGCGGCGGCCGTGGCAGTGGCGCCGGCGGCAACGATTATGGCGACGATTACGGCGCCCCGGCTCCCGCTTCATCGCCGAGCCGCGGCGGTGGCGGCGGCGGCAACTTCTCGCGGGATCTCGACGACGATATCCCGTTCTGATCGATAGCCTTTCCTGGCTTGGTGAGAGACGTGAGAGAGCATGATGCCTTGGATGGCGTCATGCTCTTTTTCTTTGATTTCGCGGCAGATGATTCAGACCACATCGGCCGGAATTTGGGGAATTCTGAATGAGCTGCCACATCTTTAATAGAGCTTCCGGTACGCGCCTCCGACTTTGGTTGGACGAGTCACCGCCGTCGATGGATTCAACTCGATGCCGTCTGTGGGAGAGTAAAGTTTTCGCCAGCGGAGAAGGCACTCCTCATCGGACGAACGTGGCTGCGGAAATAGCTCGGCCGGTTGGAGGCATGACTGTACATGGTCTGCTGTCAGTTACCCTGGATAAGTCCACTAAAACGCAAGGTCTGCAGGTGAATGTCCCGATTGAACGTACCAAGGGAGAGAGGTGGTCCCTATCACTTGCTCCAAGTCACCACAAAGTGCTTACCGGATTTGCCGCGGAATACATGCCGGGCCTGTTCAAGGGGATAGAGGATCTTGGTGAGGCTGCATTACCTAGTTTTGGAATTCTCTCCTTTGATCGAATGGCACATTCGGACATAGGTTCGTCGATAGATATTTTTCGCGAGTTGACGAGAGCTATCGTGCGCGCTTTGACTATGGAGCAGGTTCCTGAAACGCCGAATGAGGCGTTCGCACTTCTCGCAGTTTAGATTGAAAGGCGCTCAAGGTTTTTCAGTGCGGCGTCGCGCTGATGAGATTGAACGCCGACTTTGCCCCGTCGACGACGAATTGTGCGGCAAGCGCGGCGAGGATGACGCCGAGGAGTCGCGTCAGGATCGCCCGGCCGGTGACGCCGAGAAAACGGTCCAGCCTTTCGGCGATGAGCAGCATGACGAAGGTCAGGAGCAGATTGGCGGCAATGACGCCGATCAGCTGCGCTTTCCCGATCGAGGTGGCGAGCGTGCCGGCAAGCAGGATCGTCGCCGAGATCGCGCCCGGGCCGGCGATCAGCGGCAAGGCGAGCGGGAAGACGGCGATATTCTCGATATGATCCTTGGTGATCGCCGCCTCGGTCGCCTTCTCCTTGCGCTCCTGCCGCCTCTCGAACACCATCTCGAATGCGATCCAGAACAGCAGCAGCCCGCCGGCGATGCGGAAGGCGCCGATCGAAATCCCGAGCACCCCGAGCACGCCCGCGCCGAAAAGCGCGAAGACGGCAAGGATGATGAAGGCGATGACCGAGCCGCGCAGCGCCACCTGCTTGCGCTCGGTTCGGCTCATGCCCGTCGTCAGGCCCAGAAAGATCGGCGCAAGCCCCGGTGGATCGATGGTGACGAGCAGCGTCGTGAAGGCGTTGATCAATTGGTCGGCGCTTGCCATCGGCTCTCCGGAACCCCATATGGGTGCGTGGTTTTTATGATTGTGAAGCGGGGATTCCGATTTGGCAAATATCCCGCGGCGGCCCGCGGCGGATTTGTCCGGTCCGGCCGCGCAACTTGCATGTTTTACCCTCTTTAAGCCGCAAAAGCCTGTTCAAAACGCGCTGTGAAATTGGCGCGGCAACAGGCTTTCCGCTATAAATCTTCAAGTGATTCTAGAAGAGATCGTGATCTGTTTTGACTGAGCAAACACCCCCCGGCGGCGGGAAGCTCCCGCCAGGCATCGAGCCCATCTCCATCATGGAGGAAATGCAGCGGTCGTATCTCGATTACGCCATGAGCGTCATCGTCAGCCGCGCGCTGCCCGACGTGCGCGACGGCCTGAAGCCCGTGCACCGGCGCATCCTCTACGGCATGTCCGAACTCGGCATCGACTGGAACAAGAAATACGTCAAATGCGCCCGCGTCACCGGTGACGTGATGGGTAAATTCCATCCGCACGGCAATTCCGCGATCTATGATGCGCTCGCCCGCATGGCGCAGCCCTGGTCGCTGCGTCTGCCGCTGATCGACGGTCAGGGCAATTTCGGTTCGGTCGATGGTGATCCGCCGGCGGCCGAACGTTATACCGAATGCCGCCTCGAAAAGGCTGCCCACTCGCTGCTCGACGATCTCGACAAGGAAACCGTCGATTTCCGCGACAACTACGACGGCACGCTTTCCGAGCCGGTCGTGGTGCCCGCCAAGTTCCCGAACCTGCTCGTCAACGGCGCCGGCGGCATCGCAGTCGGCATGGCGACCAACATCCCGCCGCACAATCTCTCCGAAGTCATCGACGGCTGCATCGCGCTGATCGACGATCCGGCAATCGAGCTGCCGGAACTGATCCAGATCATTCCCGGTCCCGATTTCCCGACGGGCGCGAAGATCCTCGGCCGTGCCGGCATCCGCTCGGCTTATGAGACCGGCCGCGGCTCCGTCATCATGCGCGGTGTCGCCGCCATCGAGCCGATGCGCGGTGACCGCGAGCAGATCATCATCACCGAGATTCCCTACCAGGTGAACAAGGCGACGATGATCGAGAAGATGGCCGAGCTGGTGCGCGACAAGCGCATCGAAGGCATTTCCGATCTGCGCGACGAATCCGACCGCCAGGGGTATCGCGTTGTCGTCGAGCTGAAGCGCGATGCCAACGCCGATGTTATCCTCAACCAGCTCTATCGTTATACGCCGCTGCAGACGTCCTTCGGCTGCAACATGGTGGCGCTGAACGGTGGCAAGCCCGAACAGCTGACCCTGCTCGACATGCTGCGCGCTTTCGTCTCGTTCCGCGAGGAAGTCGTTAGCCGGAGAACGAAATTCCTGCTGCGCAAGGCGCGTGATCGCGCCCATGTGTTGGTTGGTCTCGCCATCGCCGTCGCCAATATCGACGAGGTCATCCGCGTCATCCGCCAGGCGCCCGATCCGCAGTCGGCTCGCGAAGAACTGATGACCCGCCGCTGGCCGGCGGAAGATGTCGAAAGCCTGATCCGTCTGATCGACGATCCGCGCCATCGCATCAACGAGGATCTGACTTACAACCTCTCCGAAGAGCAGGCCCGCGCCATCCTCGAATTGCGCCTTGCCCGCCTGACCGCGCTTGGCCGCGACGAAATCGGCGACGAACTCAACAAGATCGGCGAGGAAATCAAGGATTATCTCGATATCCTCTCCTCGCGCGTCCGCATCCAGACCATCGTCAAGGACGAACTTCTCGCCGTCCGCGACGAGTTCGGCACGCCGCGCCGCACCGAGATCGTCGATGGCGGTCTCGAAATGGACGACGAGGACCTGATCGCGCGTGAAGACATGGTCGTCACCGTCTCGCATCTCGGTTATATCAAGCGCGTGCCACTGACCACCTACCGCGCCCAGCGCCGAGGCGGCAAGGGCCGCTCCGGCATGACCACCCGCGACGCGGATTTCGTTAGCCGGCTATTCGTCGTCAACACTCATACGCCGGTTCTGTTCTTCTCCTCGCGCGGTATCGTCTACAAGGAGAAGGTCTGGCGCCTGCCGATCGGCACGCCGACCTCACGCGGCAAGGCGCTGATCAACATGCTGCCGCTCGCACCCGGCGAGCGCATCACCACGATCCTGCCATTGCCCGAAGACGAGACGAGCTGGGACAATCTCGACGTCATGTTCTCGACCACGCGCGGCACGGTTCGCCGCAACAAGCTGTCGGATTTCGTCCAGGTCAACCGCAATGGCAAGATCGCCATGAAGCTGGAGGAGGAGGGCGACGAAATCCTCTCCGTCGAGACCTGCACGGAAAATGACGACGTGCTGCTCACGACGGCGCTCGGCCAGTGCATCCGCTTCTCCGTCGACGACGTCCGGGTCTTTGCCGGCCGCAACTCGATCGGCGTGCGTGGCATCAATCTCGGCGATAGCGACCGCATCATTTCCATGACGATCGTTGGTCATGTCGATGCCGAGCCGTGGGAGCGTGCTGCCTATCTCAAGCGTTCCGCCACCGAACGCCGGGCGACGGGCGTGGATGAAGAGGATATTGCGCTGGTCGGTGAAGAGGTCATCGAGGAGGGACAGCTCTCCGACGACCGCTATGACGAGCTGAGAGCACGCGAACAGTTCGTGCTCACCGTCTCCGAAAAGGGCTTCGGCAAGCGTTCGTCGTCCTACGACTTCCGCATTTCCGGCCGCGGCGGCAAGGGCATCCGCGCTACCGACACCTCGAAAACAGCCGAGATCGGCGAGCTGGTCGCGGCTTTTCCGATCGATGATGGCGACCAGATCATGCTGGTCTCCGATGGCGGTCAGCTGATCCGCGTGCCGGTCGGCGGCATCCGCATCGCCAGCCGCGCCACCAAGGGCGTCACCATCTTCTCGACGGCCAAGGACGAGAAGGTCGTCTCGGTCGAGCGCATCAGCGAGCCGGAGGAGGACGAGACGGAAGAGGCTGTCGAGATCGCCGAAGGCTCACCTGCTACTGAAGAAGGTGCTGCCGACGAAGGTGGCGGCGACGAGGCGCCGATTGCCGATGGCGATCCGGCCGGGCCTGCCGAGGAATGATCAAATGAACGGGGCGGCTTCGAGCCGCCCTTTTCTTTTCAAATCGGAGATGGTTCGGGACACGCCCAAAGAAAAAGCCGGACGCTGTGTGGCATCCGGCTTTGAATGGCCCTGGCGACGGAAGGGTGCCGCTCAAGGGTGGGAGAGGGCAGTAAGCGAGGAATGTCAGAATGCTCTATGTTTTTCATTCAGAGCCTTCACCTCTTCGCCTTCGCGCCGGAGCGCTGAAATCGTCGAGGCCACAGACACGATGAACATGACGCTGATAAGGGCGGTGAGCATTGTCAAGATCGTGAACATAGGCATTCCTTTCCTGGGGAGTTGCGTTCTCGCCCCTCAGTACTGGCCCAGCACGGCCGTCCGGGCCGAAGCGTAGGGTCCATAAACCTTGGACGTATCAACCTTCTGATCATAGAGAGCGACAGTTGCGGTCAGCATGCCCGTGACCATTACCATCCAGAGCACGTTAATCATCGTAATCTTGCCGGGCATTTTTAATCCTTCCGCGCCGCTCTAATGTATCGGTTGAATGAACGCATCCGTCTGTAAATGGTTCCGCCGGATGTTGATCGGGTGTTTACCAATGCCGATCTGAAGCGACCTTGAATGTCTCGTTCATCTGGCATTCAGATTCGCAGCTCGTTTTTCGCGCAGCCGAACCTGGATGCGCACGATCGCCGCGTGCTCGGCAAGCTCCGGCCGCACCCAGCTCATCTCGTATCGATCGGCGAAATAGCCATAGGCCATCTCGGCGGCGAGGGAGGAAACGACGGCAAGTGCAACAAGCACGATCAGCATGGATCTGGTCTTTCAGGGAGCGCGGATGCCGGAATGGCATCGGCTGCTTTGATGATCGGAGTTAAACAGATCCTATCTGAAACGGTCTTGAACGGGCCATTCATCCGTCGTTTAACCGCCCGGCGCATAACGGCCTTTTACGTGTCCGAAAAGACGCGCGGCGCTCTGGCCGGAGCTGGGCAAATCACTTGCGAGAAGGCGTCATCCGTGACAAAAGGCGTCAAACCAACGGTCGGGCCACATGACGACAGCTTTCTATCCGGGGTCCTTCGACCCGATCACCAATGGGCATGTGGATGTTCTGGTCCAGGCGCTCAACGTCGCAGAAAAGGTGATCGTCGGGATCGGCATCCATCCCGGCAAGGCGCCGCTCTTCTCCTTCGAAGAGAGAGCAGAGCTGATCCGCTGTTCGCTGGCCGAGGCGCTGCCCGGCAAGACCGGCGACATCGCCGTCGTCGCCTTCGACAATCTTGTCGTCGATGCCGCTCGCACCCATGGCGCCACGCTGTTGATCCGCGGTCTTCGCGACGGCACCGATCTCGATTACGAAATGCAGATGGCCGGCATGAACCGGACGATGGCGCCCGATATTCAGACCATCTTTTTGCCGGCGGGCACTGCCTCGCGGCCCATTACCGCCACATTGGTCCGCCAGATCGCCGCCATGGGCGGCGATGTCAGCGCTTTCGTGCCGGCCGCCGTCTTGCAAGCCCTCACATCCAAGCGCCCAAACTAGCAAGCGCAAAGACCAGGCGGAACCCGCCGCAATGGAGCTCATATGAAACTCTTTTATCTCGCATTTGCCGGCGTGTTGTATCTCGCCTCCTTCGCGGGGGATGCTTTTGCCCAGTCGGCCGATCACTATCTCACCATCCAGCTGAAGAACGGCCCAGTCGTCATCCAGCTCATGCCTGAGGTGGCGCCGAAGCATGTCGCCCAGATTGAAGCACTGGCCAAGAAGGGCGAATATGACAACGTCGCCTTCCACCGCGTCATTGACGGCTTCATGGCTCAGACCGGCGACGTCAAATACGGCAACATGGAAAAGGGCTTCGATGCGAGCCTCGCCGGCACCGGCTCGTCGGATATGCCTGATATCCCGGCTGAATTCTCCAAGACCCCGTTCGTGCGCGGCACGGTCGGCATGGCCCGCTCGCAGGATCCGAATTCCGCCAATTCGCAGTTCTTCATCATGTTCGCCGAAGGCTCCTTCCTGAACGGTCAGTACACCGTCGTCGGCAAGGTTGTTTCCGGCATGGAGAACGTCGACAAGATCAAGAAGGGTGAAGGCCAGAACGGCGAAGTCAAAAGCCCAGACCGGATGATCAAGGTCACCCTGGGCAAGAAGTAAGTTACGAGAGAAACAAGAGGAGAAGGCAAATGGCCGAGATCAAGGATCCCGAAAACACCGTCATTCTGGAAACCACCAAGGGCAAGGTTGTCATTCAGCTTTTGCCGCAGGTCGCCCCGGAACATGTCGCCCGCATCAAGGAACTCGCTCGCGAGAAGGCCTATGACGGCGTCGTCTTCCACCGCGTCATCCAGGATTTCATGGCCCAGACGGGCGATGTCGAATTCGGCAAGAAGGGCTCGGAAACCTTCAATCCCGGCCGCGCCGGCATGGGTGGCTCTTCGAAGCCGGATCTGAAGGCCGAATTCTCCGCGACCACGCATACGCGCGGCACCTGCTCGATGGCCCGTTCGCAGAACCCGAACTCGGCCAATTCGCAGTTCTTCATCTGCTTCACCGACGCGCCCTGGCTGAACAAGCAGTATTCCGTCTGGGGCCAGGTCATCGAAGGCATGGACAACGTCGACAAGATCAAGCGCGGCGAGCCGGTTTCCGATCCGGACTCGATCGTCTCCATGCGGGTTGCCGCCGACGTCTGATTGTGATTTCTGCTGAAACCCGCCTTTGCGCATAGCTGCGCGGGGCGGGTTTCGCTTTGCCTGAAAGTGCCCCGATGCGCGTAGACCTTTTCGATTTCGATCTGCCGGATGAACGCATCGCGTTGAGGCCTGCCGAGCCGCGCGACAGCGCGCGCCTGCTCGTCGTTGATCCGAATGCGGAAAGCCACCTGTCGGATCATCGCGTCGGCGATCTCACCTCCTTCCTGCGGGCTGGCGATGCGCTGGTCTTCAACGATACCAAGGTCATTCCCGCCCAACTCGAGGGCATCCGCCATCGCGACGGCGCCGGCGGCCAGCAGGTGTCTGCCACACTGCACATGCGCACCGGCCCCAACCGCTGGAAGGCCTTTGCCAAGCCGGGCAAGCGGATCAAACAGGGCGACCGCATCTCCTTCGGCCATTCCGGCGAAAGCTGTTTCCTCGGTTCGCTCGATGCCGCCGTCGAGGAAAAGGGCGAGGCCGGCGAGGTGACGCTACTGTTTGATCTCTCGGGCCCGGCGCTCGACGAGGCGATCGCCGCCGTCGGCCATATCCCGCTGCCACCCTATATCGCCGCCAAGCGCCCCGAGGATGAGCGCGACCGCGCCGATTACCAGACGATCTATGCTCGCGAGGAGGGCGCCGTTGCCGCCCCCACCGCCGGCCTGCATTTCACGCCTGCGCTGTTCGAAGCGCTCGACAAGGCCGGCATCGAACGCCATTTCGTCACGCTGCATGTCGGTGCCGGCACCTTCCTGCCGGTCAAGGCCGACGATACCGACGATCACAAGATGCATCTCGAAAGCGGCTATGTCAGCGCCGAGATCGCTGCCCGGCTGAATGCCGTGCGGGAAAGAGGCGGGCGCATCGTCTGTGTCGGCACGACCTCGTTACGGCTCGTCGAGAGCGCGGCCGAGGAAGGCGGAGAGATCATGCCCTGGGCCGGCGCTACCGGCATCTTCATCACGCCCGGTTACCGCTTCAAGGCGGTTGACATGCTGATGACCAATTTTCATCTGCCTCGCTCGACGCTGTTCATGTTGGTCGCGGCCTTTGCCGGCTTCGAGACCATGCACGCGGCTTATAAACACGCCATTTCGACGGGCTACCGCTTCTACTCTTACGGCGACGCGAGCCTTCTTTTCCGGAAAGACAAATGACAGACAACTTCAAATTCACCCTGAAGATGACCGATGCCGGCGCCCGCCTCGGCCAGATTTCCATGCCGCGCGGCGAGATCCGCACGCCGGCCTTCATGCCTGTTGGTACCGTCGGCACGGTCAAGGCGATGTATCTCGACCAGGTGCGCGAGACCGGCGCCGACATCATCCTCGGCAATACCTATCACCTGATGCTGCGCCCGACGGCCGAGCGTGTCGCCCGCCTTGGCGGCCTGCATAAGCTCATTCGCTGGGAGCACCCGATCCTGACCGATTCCGGCGGCTTCCAGGTGATGTCGCTGTCCGGCCTGCGTAAGCTCGACGAACAGGGCGTTACGTTCAAGTCGCATGTCGACGGCAGCCTGCACCATATGTCGCCGGAACGCTCCATCGAAATCCAGGGGCTGCTCGGCTCCGACATCCAGATGCAGCTCGACGAATGCGTGGCGCTGCCGGCCGAGCCGAAGGAGATCGAGCGGGCCATGGAAATGTCGCTGCGCTGGGCCGAGCGCTGCAGGGTCGCCTTCGGCGAGCAGCCCGGCAAGGCGATGTTCGGCATCGTCCAGGGCGGCGATATCCCGGCACTGCGCATCCGCTCGGCCGAGGCGTTGAGCCAGCTCGACCTCAAAGGATATGCGATCGGCGGCCTTGCCGTCGGTGAGCCGCAGGACGTTATGCTGCAGATGCTGGAAACGACGCTGCCGGTCCTTCCTCTGGAAAAGCCGCGTTACCTCATGGGCGTCGGCACGCCTGACGATATCCTGAAATCGGTCGCGCGCGGCATCGACATGTTTGACTGCGTCATGCCGACCCGTTCCGGTCGTCACGGTCTGGCTTTTACCCGCCGCGGCAAGGTCAATATCCGCAATGCCCGCCATGCCGAGGATATGCGCCCGCTCGACGAACAGTCGAACTGCCCGGCCTCGCGCGATTATTCGCGTGCCTACCTGCACCATCTCGTCCGCTCCAACGAAGCGCTTGGTGGCATGCTCCTCTCCTGGAACAACCTCGCCTATTATCAGGAACTGATGCAGGGCATCCGCAAAGCGATCGCCGAAGGCCGATTCGTCGATTTCATGGCGGAAACGCAGGAGGAATGGGCGAGGGGCGATCTCGAACCAGTGTAAGTCTATTCCGCCCCCGCGTTGCTTACCGCAGGAACTGCGGACGCCGGGTTTGGCACAACCATCATTTTAAGTTTTTTGCGCACTGGCTCGTCGAAGTGAATAGCGGCGATGCCAGCCACAATGAAAATTCCGACTACGACGACCATACCGGCTGCCGGAGAAGCAGGAAGGTCAAAGCCCTTTTGCCGCAGTGACTGCAGCAGACTGAAGATGGGGCTATGCAGGATATAAATCGGATAGGAAAGCCTCCCGAGCCAACGGAATACCAGCTCGACCAGGCCGGTCTGTCTCGTGCGCATCGCAAGCCAGACAATGGCCGGGAAGACCACGAGGCATATTAAAAAATCAAAATACGGGAAACCGAAGAATATGCGGGCTGGTATGTTGGTTATGAAGATCAGACAAGCACAGAGAAAAAGGCCTATAACGTTGCCGTTATTGGCTGTATTCGGTTTCTGGACCTCATATAACCTGTAAAGGCAGATTCCGAGCGAGAACGAGAACAGCACTCTTGAAAAGCCAAATCTGAAATCGCCCGCCTCGGGACCAATATCGAAATTACCTCCGACCAATGCCCCATAGATGGTGATGCCGGCCGCCGCCAGGGCGATGGCGAGCAAGCTTCTGAATGACAGTCGTATCAGAAGCATGGAGAACAGCACTCCGGCCCAGAGCTCGAAGAAGAGTGACCAGCTAGGCCCGTTGAAGGGAAAGATACCTTCCTGGCTTGCGCTTGGAATGAACAGGATTGCCCTCAGCAGAAGGTCCGCCAGGGTGGAGTAGTCCAACCCGTTTTTAAGTGCATAGCTGAAAAGGCCAATCGGAAGCGAAAGAAGATAAAGAGGATAAAGCCGAATGATACGCTGTAGGAGAAGCCCGGCGGGCGAAATCTGCCCTGTTATCAGTCGCTTCTCATATGAATTTGTAAGAACGACGCCGCTCAACAGAAAGAAGAAGTCAACGGCAAGGTAACTGATATTCGCCGGGATCGGACCCAGAGTACCACCCGTGTGGAGGAACATGACCATGATAGCCGCAATTCCTCGCAACGCCTCAAGAGCTGTAAAAAATTGCTTACCAGCGTTCACCGCAACAACCCTCCGTTGGCACTTTGTTACTCCAGGAGGATTTCGAAATTGTTATTGCAACGAAACCGTGCGGTCGGTTGAGTTTCCACCAAAGAGTGGAAACAGCGCGTCAGATGCCCTTGCTGTCCGCATCGGGCATGATCTGCACGCCGTTGATCCTGTAGCCGCCGTCCGGTTGGCGGATGATCTGGTAGATCGCCGTCCAATCCTTGCCGTCGCGGCCTGAGATCAGCACCTCGTGATAGATCAGCGCGCCGTTGTCGATCGAGCGGCTGCGTCCGAAGGCGTAATTGCCGGGGTGATAGACCGGCTCGTAGCTCTTTTTCACCATGGCGAAGAACAGGTTCTTGTCGGGATATAGTGCCCGGATGCCGGGAGCGGCGAAGGAATAGGCGGTCTCGGCATCGTCCTTGAGGAAGGCCTTGATCTGGGCCTCGATCATCGTCCGCGTCGTGTCGATCGGATCTTCGGCGCGGGCCGATACAGGGGAGAGGGCGGACGCGGCACACAGAATGAGAACTGCGAAGAAGGCGCGCATGGGGGATCTCCGGCTCTATCGGGGAACGACCTCCGATAGAGTAGAAGTGTAGGCGATTTCTAGCGCAAGGAAAGCGGACTTTACGACCAGCGGCGGAACAGGGCACTGGCATTCACCCCGCCGAAGCCGAAACCGTTGGTGATCGCATAGTCCATCACGACTGGCCGCGCCGTCTTGCCGACGATATCGATGCCGTCGGCATCAGGATCAGCCTCATCGAGGTTGCGGGTCGGAGGCGCGATCTGGTCGCGCAGCGCCAGGATAGTGAAGATCGCTTCCAGCCCGCCGGCCGCTCCAAGCAGGTGGCCGGTCGCCGATTTTGTCGCGCTGACGGCAATGCCGCCGTCGCGGCCGAAGACCGTGCCGATCGCCGCGATCTCGCCTCTGTCCCCGACCGGTGTCGAGGTCGCATGCGCGTTCAGATGCCTGACCTCTGAAGCCGGGATCTTCGCTTGCCTGAGTGCTGCCTCCATCGCCCGGCGGGCGCCGTCGCCGTCTTCGGGGCCTGAGGTCATGTGGTAGGCGTCCGCCGCCGTGCCGTAGCCGACGAGTTCGGCAAGCGGTGTGGCGCCACGGGCAAGTGCATGCTCCAGCGTTTCGATGACCAGGATGCCGGCGCCTTCGCCCATGATGAAACCGTCGCGGGCCACGTCGAAGGGGCGCGACGCCAACTCCGGCGTCTCGTTGAAGCCGGTGGAAAGGGCACGGGCAGCGGCAAAGCCGCCGAGGCTCACCTTGTCGATGCAGGCCTCGGCACCGCCGCAGATCGCCACATCCGCTTCACCGGAGCGGATCAGCCGCGCCGCATCGCCGATTGCCTGGACGCTGGCCGCGCAGGCCGTCACCGGCGCCCCGAGCGGCCCCTTGAAGCCATAACGGATGCTGACCTGGCCGGCGGCGAGGTTGACGAGAAAAGAGGGCACGGTGAAGGGCGACAGCCGCCGCACGCCGCGCGTTTCGCCAATCCGCACCGCTTCGGCGATCGCCGGAAAGCCGCCAACCCCCGACGCGATGATCGTTGCCGTGCGCTGGCGCTCGCCTTCGTCGGTCGGCATCCAGCCTGCCTGTTTTACTGCTTCCTCCGTCGCCGCCATGGCGAAGTGGATGAAGCGGTCCATCTTCTTCTGGTCCTTGGGCGTGATGTAACGGTCGGGATCAAAACCGGCCTCAGCATCTTCCGCGATACCGGGAACGATGCCTCCAACCTTGGCCGAGAGCTCGCCGACGATATCCTCCGCCAGCACCCTCAACCCGGAAACGCCGTCGAGAAGACGCTTCCATGCAGGTTCGACGCCGGTGCCGAGTGGCGAGACAAGTCCCATGCCGGTGACAACGATGCGATCCATTTCCTTTTCCTTTCTATGCGTCGATGCCGAGATACCAGGCGCGCATGCGGGCGATCCGCTCGTGCACCTCGTCGTCGGCGGCGGGGCCTGCAAGCAGGCTGGTGTTTTCGGGGGTCACTTGTTCGCCGGTGCGCGCATCGACCAGCATCGTCTCGCGCACTCTGCCGGAAGCGGCATCGCCCAAGAGAAAGGAGAGGTCCTCTTCGGGGATGTGCCGGTTTCCCCAGGAAAACAGCGTCATCAGAACAGGAAAGAAATCACGGCCCTTTTCCGTCAGCAGATATTCGTAGCGGGCAGGGCGATGATGATAGAGCCGCCGTTTGAACAGGCCCTTTTCCGTCAGATGTTTGAGCCGCCGCGTCAGGATGTTCGGCGCCACGCCGAGGCTTTTCTGGAATTCGTCGAAGCGCGAAAGCCCCTGGAAGGCGTCGCGCAGGATCAGCATGCTCCACCAGTCGCCAACGCTGTCGAGCGCGCGTGCCGCCGGGCATTTGAAGTCGCTGAAGCTTGTCCTTTGCATGGCCGATGTCACTATAGCAGTAACTATCATCATGCAAGTTACTATCTGTTGTCGCCCTCGAAAATGCGGGCGAGCACAATGCCTGTGACGAGCATGCCGACTGCCACGAAGATCGTGTCACCCGGCGTGCCGATATAGAGCGGCCCGACATTGGCAAAGAGCAGGAAGGCGATGAGGAAATTCGCCCATCCCCAGACGACATTGGCTGTCGGCGAGCCGAGCTTTGCGCCTTGCGCGAAGGGAATCCGGAACGGCCTGCCGCTGACGCCGTTGACGAAATGTGGGACGCCGTTGGTCAAAAATGCCGCGGCGACGAAATGGGCGATATAGGCGATCCAGGGCAAAGGCTTCTCCGTTGCGGCACGAGTAGTGTCAACGGAGAATGTGGCCGGGATTTAGGCTCCGGCAAGAGGGAGAGATGCGACCGCCCGTGACGCTTTGGGCCTGCCGCCTGAAAGGCGACGGGCCGACCGGGTCAGACAAGCAGGAAGTCTTTGAAGTGAAGTGCTGCGGAATTATCGAGATCCGTAACATGGATGGCCGCGCCCGCCGCGCTTCCATCCGCGTCATAGGATAGAATGCCGCTCGCCTGATCGTAGATCAGCTTGTCATCAGCCTCGAGCGCTTTCCTTCCCAAAACGAAATTCTCATCCGAAAATCCGGATAGGCTAAGCTCGGCGAAAATCGAATGATCGAGCATCAGCTTGTCGCCCGCCGCGGAGGAAAAATCCCGGATCTTGTCGACGCTGGTATTGTCGGGCTTCACATCGAAGACGAAGGAATCGCTGCCGCCGCCGCCGGTGAGAACGTCAGCACCGGCCTTGCCGATCAGCTTGTCGTTTCCGAGCCCGCCGATCAATCGGTCGTTTCCTTTCCCGCCGTTGAGGGAATTGTTTCCGTCGTTGCCGGTGAGAATGTTGGCCGTATTGTTGCCCGTCGCGCTGAGATTGCCCGTCCCGGTCAAAGTGAGGTTTTCGATCGTTCCGACCGTATGCTTCTGATCGGCCAGGCTGAAGGAGATCGAAGCCTTGACGGTATCTGTTCCACCGCCCCGGCTTTCGTCGACGATTTGATTTGCATTGGTCACGGTGAAGGTGTCGTTACCGGTGCCGCCATAGAGATGGTTGGTGGCCGGCGGCGGTGTGCTGGCGCCGGTGCCTGCTACCTCGATGATCAAGGGATGGTCGACGACATCGAGCGGCAGCGACGACACGTTGCTGAGGCTTTTGATCGCCGTCGTTCCTGTCACCGGGTCGAAGACCTTAACGGAGCCAAACGAGGCCCCGAGATTGACTTTGACGGCTGTTGTCGTGGCCTGAATAACCGTGTCGGAGGACTGGCTCCAGATATCGGGCTCGTTCCAGACGATGATCTGGTAGCTTCCGTCCGATTTTTCCGTCAGCAGGCTCCGGGCCGAGGACGGCAGGCCGTCGATCGAATAATTGAGGGTCCCCGCGCTGAAGCTTGCCTTCGCGGCGCCGTCATCCGCAAGGATTTCGGTCAGATTGTGGATCGCCGTCGCAGCCGGCTTGGCCGAATAGTCGAGATGAAAAAGGCCGAAATGCTTTTCCTGATTGGTGCCCTGCGGATCGGAATAGGCGTCCAGCAGCTCGTAGATGAACGTCTGTTTTGATCCGAGTGCGGCGCCGTCCATCAGCGTATTGAGCAGGAGCTTTGCCTGCGTCGCTTCACTGACGCCTTCCCAGCCGCCATTGGTGTCGGCGGTCAGCGAGGTGTGGTAGCCGGTCTCGGTGATCGCCAGCGGCTTGCCCGGATCGGCAGCGCGCTGCACGCCGGATTCTCGGGAGAGCCATGAATATGGCTGGTCGCCATCCTTCGCATAGGTGTGGATCGTCGTGTAGTCGGAGGCGGAAGCCACGGTATATCCGGTAAAGCCGAGAACGGGGATATTTTTCAGCAAGGGATCGGCGTTGACGTCGGCAGACAGGTCCTTCTGATAGGCGAGCGCTGCGGCTTGGCCGCTCAGGCCGTGATAGCTGACTGGCCAGTTGTTGACTTCGTTCGGACCTTCGATACCGACGACCGATCCTGGATGGGCCTGCACGAAGGAATGCAGCCGCTGGGCGACAGTGGCGGGGTCGACTTCCCGTTGGGCGCTGAAGACGAATTGCACGCCGGCCTCGGCAGCATCGCCGAGATGCGTTTGGCCGTTGGGATCGGAAGCGGAGTTGGGGGCGTGATCGCGAACTGTATCAAGGCCAAGATAGTCGAGTGCTTTAACAACTTCTCCGACGTTGGAATATTTTCCATCTGTGTAGTCGATATGCGTATCAATTCCAAAGGAACGAATAATATCGTTTATTCTAACGGCTTGAGCCATAGATTTTTCTCCCAGTTTACGAGGGAATCGGCGATGGGACTTTATCCCCATTTCTGATGCCAATTCGATTTACACGAGGAGGGTCGTGCGGCGCGGCCTCGTTAACCATGATATATTGTTCCGAATGTGGCCCGTTTCGGATTGTATTTATTATGAAATCTGCGCTTGAATTTTTTCGTTCGGCCGGCTGATCATGCGCGAGTGGGACGGCCCATAGGCAGAGTCTGGCGAAATCCTACATGGCCTGGAGGATCCGATGACCGTCAATGTTCAGTTCCGGTTTCGCAGCGGCTTGCCCTCGATGGCGTTCGACAATGTCCGTCTCCGCGGCAGTTGGGACGAGCAAGGCCGAGCCTCGAACGATTGGGCGTCTCACCCAATGCAGCGTTCTCGTGACGAGGATGGTTATGATGTTTTTGTCGCCCGCGTGCCCTTTCCCGATGGCGAGATCGGCACGCATTTTCGCTGGGGGAATCGAACTCGATCGGCCCGGCATTTCAGACCTGTGGGCGATCGCCGCCGAACTGGACGACGAGACCTCGACGCGTCGCGAGCGCTCCTTCGATCTCCAGCGGGGGATAGCGCCGCAGACCTATATCTGACATGGATCGGCCGCCTGGGGGCGAACCGCGTTGAATGGCGCGACGGTGTCGACTGCATCCGCTTCTCGGTCTGGGCGCCGAACACCCGGGATGTCTTGCTCGTGCTCGCCGATCCGGCCGTTGGCTATGTCGCCGATGACGGCACCATAGCGCTCGCAACCATCGGGATGCGCAGGACCGTTGATGGATTCTGGAGCGTTGAAACCGGCGACGACGACGGACTTTCCGATTTCGACAGCGTGGCCTGCAAAGCTGTTCGGTCGTCTGCGACCCGAAGCGGGTGGTGCTACCGTCGAGGCGTTCTGGGCAAGGCGGCGGAAGAATCAGAGCCACGAAAGGAGTGTTGAATGCCGTGCTGCCGGCATCAGGCGTTCTGGTCTTTCGCAGGCTGTGACGCGTGCCACGGCCGGAACGGTCAGACAAAGCCGAGCGGCAGATTCTCGACTTTCCTGTCATTGCCGTAGTCGCGCTCATGCGGCGTGCGCCGGCGCCCTTCGCGGCGAGCGGAAAGATCGATGCGGTTTTCGGCAAAGATCCCATCGGGATAGGTGCCGGTATCATGGCAATCGGCGTCGATCTTGGGGGCAAGGATTTTCAGGATCATTGGGGTTCCTCCAGGCGCAGCATCAACATTTGGAAAGGTCGTCTGGTTCCGCTTATAAACCCCGAATTATTAATAAATTAACCATAAAGCTTAAGAGCAAAGGGCGCCGCCGCATTCGATCCGTCAGTCTCGCAAAGGTGACATTTAGTGGACGATTGATGACGAAGACATCGACGCCAGCATCCCCTCGGTCGCCCGGATCAGCCGCGCCGTGCGCGCCATCACCTCGGTTCCAGCCTCCGTCTCGGCAATCGCGGTTGCCATACCGTCCAGTCCGTCCGCCACCTGGATCAGTTTCGGCAGCATATCGGCTCGTCCGACCGCCTCAGTCGATCTGGCGAGCTTACGCAGCGCCTCTGAATAGCTCGATATCAAAGCGAGTTTCTGGTCTGCGGGAATAATAGAGAACGAGCGTTTCTCGGAAGGCGACAGCGGCGATTTCGGCATGGATGCGACCTATTGAACTGCCAATGAACTCGCATGGCCGCTTTTTGTTCCGAGCTGGCCCATTGTCCCGGGCCTGTCGCCTTGCCTCGAAATGGCGTTGCCGTGGAACTCCGGACCTGGATCGCCGTTGAGGTGCATGAATATAGGAGGTTCCCATGCAGCTGATCGATACTCGGGTGACACAGGCCGGCGACATCTTCACCGTCGAATTCCTGGGCGAGGGAGGAGAATCGATTTCTGTCAAAATCGACAACTCCCATGGCGAACTCGACGATACGACGGCGGTCGACCACGCCAAGGTCATGATGGTTCAGCTGACCGCCTTTGCCGGCAGCGAAGCAGATGGCAGCATCAACCGCTACGATGCCTTGAGCAACGGCAATTTCGACGAAGGCAGCAAAGGCTTGATCGGTGAGCCGAGTGCGCGTTCGACCGGTGACAGGCAAGCGCTGGAAGAGGAACTCGATGAAGGCCTCGAGGACAGCTTTCCTGCAAGCGATCCTGTCTCGGCAACGGTGTCGTCCATTCCCGCCAACGCGCCACGGCACTGATTGCAACGCAATCTCAATTCCAAATGCAGGTAAAGGCTGCCCCGGTTCCCGTGGGCAGCCTTATGCTTGGCAGCGACGAGGCAAAGACCGGATTGGTGATGTTCGGGATCAGCACGCCAACCACCACGGGCCTGCGTCCTAGCCGCCATCCTGCCCTGAACGCGACCCATGCGCCGATGTCGCCATCGAAAACGTCTCCGAGGCGCAATCCCCTTGGGCGGGTTCGATGACAATGGTCTGACACCCAGAGCATGATGCCGAAAAGTGTGAGCGGTTTTCGGACGACATCATGCTCTAACTATTTAATGTAGAACAGGATTCAGATTTTAGGCCGACCGGGCCTAAAATCATCGTGTTCGAGGCAGAGTTATCGACTTCTTATTTATTCATAAACATGGAAGTTGCTGAGGAATGCAACCTGTGGAATAGTCAGGTTGACGCCATCTACCCCTCTTCATTCTCATCACCTGGACAAGAATGTCTCACAAAAAAATGGAATGCTCCACGGCGTGGTGGTTTTTTGCGACGGTCTCCCTTGTCGCAAACTTCGCGTTACCAGCCTATGCGGACACCTCGTCCGTGCCCTGGCCACAAACGCAAAGCGACATGCAAGCCGAGTCCGACGTGCATTTTGGCACGCTCGCCAACGGTATGCGGTTTGCGATCATGCGCAATGTCACGCCGCCCGGACAGGCAGCGATCCGCTTTCGCATTGGCTCCGGTTCGCTCGACGAAAACGACGACCAGCAGGGCCTGGCGCATGTTCTTGAGCACATGGCCTTCAAGGGTTCGACACATGTCGCCGAAGGGGAGATGATCCGTATCTTGCAGCGCAAGGGCTTGGCCTTTGGACCGGACACCAATGCCCATACCTCCTATGACGAGACCGTCTATGCGCTCGATCTGCCCGAGGTCGATGCAGACACAATTTCGACGGGCCTGATGCTGATGCTAGAAACGGCGAGCGAGCTGACCCTCGATGCCGGCGCCTTCGATCGCGAACGCGGTGTCATCCTGTCGGAGGAGCGGCTGCGCGACACGCCGCAGTATCGCGCGTCACTCGGAATCATGAATTCGCTGCTCGCCGGCCAGCGCGCGACCATGCGCGCGCCGATAGGTAAAGCCGACATCATCAGCAATGCGCCCGTGGACCTCGTCCGTGATTATTACGGGGCCAATTACCGACCCGATCGGGCAACGCTGATAGTGGTGGGCGATATCGACCCCGCCGCCATGGAAGTCGAAATCCGGCAGCGCTTCGGCGACTGGAAGGCCGTGGGTCCGGCGCCGACAAAAGCGGATCTTGGCGCGCTGGAGACGAAAGGCGAAAGCGCCGAGGTCATCGTCGTTCCCGGCGGCATGACCAGCATACAGATCGCCTGGACGCGTCCCTATGACGCCGCGCCTGACACCTTCGCCAAGCGCCGCGCTGGGCTTATTGAGGATCTCGGTTTCCTGGTGCTCAAACGTCGGGTGAGCGCCATCGCCAGCAAGGCGGATGCCCCTTTCATCAGTGCGGACGTCGGCTCCCAGGATCTCCTCGATTCCGCCCATGTCGTCCTGATCGCGGCGAACTCCGAGCCGGACAAATGGCAGGCGGCGCTCACGGCCATTGACCAGGAACAGCGCCGGATCCAGGAGTTCGGCGTTGCGCAGGCGGAGATCGATCGCGAAATTCGCGAATATCGCTCGGCCCTGCAAGCTGCTGCGGCCGGAGCCGCGACGCGGATGACGACCGACATTGCTTCCATGCTGGCTCGCAGCGTCGATGACGATCAAGTCTTCACCTCGCCCGCCGAAGACCTCTCTATGTTCGAGACGATGACGAACGGCGTCACGGCGGACGAGGTCAATGGGGCCTTGCAGCGTGCTTTCTCCGGCAACGGTCCGCAGGTCGTGCTACAGGCGGACCAATCACCTGAGGGTGGAGCCGACACGGTTCGGCAAGTCTATGACGCTTCAAATGCCATTGCCGTCTCGGCACCATCAGGTGCAACTGATGTCGCCTGGCCTTACACCCATTTCGGCGAACCGGGCGCTGTGGTCGAACGCCGTGCGGTTGAAGATCTCGGCTTGACCATGGTGCGCTTTTCCAACGGCATTCTGCTTACCGTCAAGCCAACCAGGCTGCGTGCCAACGAAGTGCTGGTACGCGAAGATATCGGCCGCGGTCGGCTGGACCTGCCGCACGACCGTTCCGCTGCGATCTGGGCATCTCCGGCCGTCGTGCTGTCTGGCGTAAAGGCCATGGATTACCAGGATATACAGAAAGCGCTGACCGCCAACATTGTCGGCGTCGACTTCTCGGTCGGCGACAGTTCCTTCAGGTTCGACGGTCGTACACGGACTGAAGATCTTGCGACGCAGTTGCAGCTGATGAGCGCATACACCTCCGATCCAGCCTATCGCCCCGAGGCGTTCAAGCGCGTGCAGCAGGCCTATTTGAGCGGCCTCGATCAGTACAACGCGTCGCCCGGCGGCGTTTTCAGCCGCGATTTCGCAGGTCTCGTGCATTCCGGCGACCCGCGCTGGACCTTCCCCGACCGCGCGCAGTTGTCCGCCGCCAAGCCAGACGAATTCGAGGCGCTGTTCCGGCCCATGGTTTCCAATGGCCCCATCGACATCACCATCGTCGGCGACGTAACAGTGGACGACGCAATCCGCCTGACGGCTGAAACCTTTGGCGCTTTGCCGCCGCGCCCGGAGACGGCGTCAAGCAACGATCGGGACGACGTGCATTTTCCGGCGACGACCGAGAAGCCCGTTTTGCAGACCCATAGCGGTAGGGCAGATAATGCCGCCGCCGCCGTAGGGGCTTCCATCGGAGATTTGCTCTCCGATCTGCCGCGGTCCTTCACCGCCAATATTGCCACCCAGATTTTCCAAAACAGGTTGATCGACCAGTTTCGCATTGCAGAAGGAGCAAGTTATGCCCTGCAGGGCGATGTTGAGCTTTCAAGGGAAGTTCCCGGCTACGGCTACGCATATTTCTACGTCGAGACCGACCCGGCAAAGGTTGCGCGCTTCTATGAACTTGTCGACGAGACCGCCAATGATCTGCGGTCGCATGATGTCTCCGAAGACGAGCTCGCGCGCGCCCGGGGACCCATCATCGAGACATTGAAGCATCAGCAGCAGAGCAACGAGTATTGGATCGAATACCTGCACCACGCCCAAGAGGATTCGCGTCGTTTAGACCGGATACGCGATAGTCTCAGCGGCTACGGCAAGGTCACCGCCGGGGATATCCGCGCGTTTGCCGCGGCCTATTTGAGCCCGGAAAAATTCTGGAAATTCGAAGTGCTGCCGGTGGTGGTACGATAGGTGTTGAGCACGCTCAGGAACGACGTCTGACCACGCGCATGTTCATTTCCGAGCGAACAGCGAAGCCCTGCGTTTCGTAGAGGGAAATGGCCGAGGTATTCGCCGCATAGGCATGCAGATAGGCCGTGTCGCCGGTGGATGCGATTTCGCCGGCGACGAAACGGAAGAGCAGGGTGCCGAGGCCGCGCCCCTGAAAATCGGCATGGGTGCAAAGCCCGCTAAGCTCGGCAAAGCCAGTCTGCCGCATCCGCTGCCCGGCCATCGCCACCAGGCGGCCCTCGCTTCTGATCCCCCAGAAGCTGCCGAGGCTCTGGGCTCGCAGGGTGAACGGCCCGGGTTTGGTCAGTGTCGCCAGCGCCAGCATGTCGGCGGCATCGGACTCCGTCAGCGGCTGGATGCGAGGATCCGAAATTCGCTCATGAGGCCGCTCGGCAACCATCTGGACCACCGATGCCTCTGTGACGACGGCTAAGCCCGGTGGAATGGCGATCGGTCCCGCCTCGACGAGGATCATGCTCTCCTCCGGCGCTGGCAGCTCCTCCAGGGCGTCGAGGCTTTCCGGCGCATCGTCGGCGGACGCCGCAAAGGGGACGATGGACGGCGGGTACCGCCGTGCCTTCTCATTGCCTTCTGCGAGATCGGCATGTGCGGTTTCCAGCGCGCTCCAGATCGGCCGGTCGAGAATATGTTTCATCATGTTTCCTCCTTGACAGGGCTGCGGCGCGCAAGCGGTGCCACCGCAAGCCCGTCCTCGATAGCGGCCAGCTGTTCGAGGATCGGTCCGTCGAGATCGCCGCAGAGATCGGCAACAGCGGCGGCGATGCGTGGCCAGATCACCTTCTTCGAATGATCGACGAGGTCCTGTCCCTTGGCGGTCAGCGAGACCAGTCTGCGACGCTGATCGTCCGGTGCCGGTTGCATGTCGACGTAACCGAGTTCGAGAAGCTGGCCGGTGGTGCGCGTTGCGCCGGGCTGGGTGATGCCCACCGCCTGCGCAAGCTCGCCGATCGTCAGCGGTCCGGCCCGGTCGATCGCCGCAAGGAACGGATATTGGCCCGCCTGAATGCTGAGCCCGGCCTCGTCGATGACCTGCTGCGTATCGGCCTGCAGCCTTTCTCCGATGCGCCGCAGCCGGCTGCCCATACATAGAAACCCGAGCGTTCGGACCACATCCTCGACCATGCCGATCTCCATTTGTATGGGAAATTATATAACATGTTATACATAAAATGGCAATTCTTCTGAGCCAAGGGCCGGCAGGCGAAGCCGGGGCAGGGCGGCACGAGCAAGTGCCTCGATCAGCCCCGCCATCTCCTGGCCATCAGCAACACCGCCAGCCCACAGTTGAGCAGGACAAGGGACAATGGCAGACCCTGATGTCCGATCAGTTGCATCGCCAGTCCTGTCGCGGGCGATCCGACGATGCCGCCGATGCCCCATACCAAGGCGAAGGCGGCGTTACCGGCGATCAGGGCCTGGCCGGTGAAACGCTCGCCGAGCAGGATCAGCGACAGGGTGTAGATCCCGAACGAGACCCCGCCCCAGACGAAAAGCAGCGGCCAGATGAGCCACGAATTGAAGGCCGACGGCAGCAGCAGACAGCTGGCGAGGCAGGCCAGGACGCAGAAGAGCATCATCCGCGTCGAGCCGAACCGTTCGGCCAAGCGCCCGAGTAAAATCTGCAATACGGCATTGCCGGCGATGAAACAGGTGATGAGCGAAGCGATGCGCTCCTCGGCGCTGCCGAGTGCTGCGCCATAGACCGCGAAGAGGGAAAGCAGGATCTGCTCGAAGGCGGCAGCGGTAAAAACGGCAAACAACAGCAGTGGTGCTAGCGCGAAGAAGCGGCCCACCGTTGTTGCCTCGCCTTCACCAGGCATGTCGGGCAGGCGTGGGACGACCGCAAGCACGATCAGGCCGCAGAGGAGGAAGGCCGCAATGCCGATCGCGAAGGGCGGCCAACCCTCCGTGCCGGTGAGCCAGAGCGACAGCGGGCCGATGGCGAAGCCGCCCGAAACGATCGATGAATAGAGACCCATGATCCGGCCCCGGCGTGGCGCCGGCGTGATCGAGATCAGCCAGGTTTCGCTGATCACGTAAAGCGGATTGGCGAAGACGCCGAGCAGGAAGCGCAGCGGCATCCAGGCCCAGACGTCCTGCGCCCAGGCAATCGTCATTAGAGTGAGCGCGGCCAGGATCGAACACAGGATCGCCAACCGCGCCCCACCCACGCGCGGTGAAAGCGCAGGAATGAAGGGCGCCGATAGGATGAAACCGAGCGGCGTCATCGCCGCCGACAAGCCGATCAGGCCTGATGTCGTCCCTTGCCGTTCCAGGATGAAGCTGAGCAGCGGATAGGTCAGCCCCTGCGCCACGGCAAACACCGTGACGGTCGCGATGATGCCCGCCATCGCGGCCCATGGGGTCCGATCCACTCGCGGCGATGTCGTGCCGTGCAAGTGTCGATCCGACACGTCCGCCGGCTCCACGCAGGAAATATCGTTCACAGCAACCTCCATAGGGTTGAAGGGCCGGGGGCCTTTCACCTGAAAGAGGACGAATTCTGCAGGATAGGGTGAGCGTCGTACTTAAGCTTTCCCAAAAAGTTCTCAAAAACGTCCAAACAGACTAAACAGGTCAGCATCGAATTCTCAAAAGTCCTCACCACAGCAATTTCAGCCGGACATCATCAGGACCATCAGTAAATGACCGCCTCACCTTCCTTTCTTGGCCTTCCCGATCGCCTCGCCGATGGTCGCTTGCCCCGAGCGGTGATCTTCGCAGCCGCTCACGGCAGCACCTATCCCGGCAAGGACGGCAGCGGCTATGTCTTGGCGGCCGGCGCCATCCGCGCTGCGAGCCAGGATGATGCCGCGCTCGTCGAGCACTGGGATTTCGATCTCGGCGGTCCGCTGTTTGACCACAATCCGGTCTGCTGCGTTGACGCTGGCGACGTTCCAACCATCCTTCATGACAATGCCGGCAATCGAGCCCGGATCGAGGCGAGGACGCGCGAGGTCCTGTCAATGCCCGCAGTGCCGATCCTGCTCGGCGGCGATTGTTCCGTGACCATTCCCTTCCTCGCTGGCTTTGCGGACCACGAGCCGGTCTGGATCCTGCAGATCGACGCCCATATCGACTGGCGCGACGAGGTGCATGGCGAGCGCCACGGCTATTCGAGCCCGATGCGTCGGGCGAGCGAGATGCCGCATGTCGCCGGCATGGTCCAGGTCGGCCTCCGCAGCGTCGGCAGCGCACGCCTCGCCGACATTGAAGCGGCGCGGGCCTACGGCAGCCGCTTCGTGACCGCCCGCGAGATTCATGCCGAGGGGACCGAAGCAGCTCTCCGGCATATTCCGGAAGGAGCGCGGGTCGTCGTCACCCTCGACTGCGACAGCCTCGATCCCGGCATCATGCCGGGCGTGGTGGCGCGTACGCCCGGCGGCCTCACCTACACTGAGGTGATCGACCTGATCGCGGGCCTCGGCAGGCGGGCCAGAATCGCAGGATTCGACCTTGTCGAGCTCTATCCTCCTGCCGACATTGACGGCCTGTCGGCCCTGACCGCCGCACGCCTTCTGGTCAATGCGGTCGGCGCCATCGTCCGGCAAGATTGAAACCCTGTTTCCTCTGGCAGCAACCAGTGCATGGTGCGGTGCGTTTTCGCTTCTAAAGCAATTCCAGGAAAAGTGCGAAGCGGTTTTCCGTCCGGAATTGCGTAAAAACAAAAAGCTAGAGCGGCCCTGCGCTTCCATTAAAAGCTGAACCGCTCTAGGCGACCTTGCCCAGACGAGGCTCCGTCCCGGCCAGTAGCCGCCGAATGTTGGTGCGATGGCGGGCAATCACGTAAATGCCGCCTGCGATCACCAGCAGACGATAGGGCAGCGGTTGTTCCAAGCCGCAGACGAGAGCGATGGCCGTCAATGCTGCCAGTATCGAACTCAGGGAAACAATCCGGAAGGCCGCCAACGTAACGCCGAAAACCGCCACAGCGCCCAAACCTACGGGCCATGACATCGCCAGCAACACGCCGAGCCCTGTAGCAACCGACTTGCCTCCCGTAAAGTTGAGCCAGACCGAACGGCCATGCCCCAACAACGCGGCAAGTCCTGCGAGGCAAACAGCCCAAGGCTCTAAGCTTTGCAGGTCAAGCGCTGTCGGTGGCGTGCCCGATGAGACTGTCGAGAACCAAGGGTAAAACCAGCGGGCAAAGACGACTGCTCCCACACCTTTCAAGACGTCGACCAGAAGCACCACAAATGCAGGCCATTTGCCGAGCGTTCGCAATACATTCGTTGCCCCGGTGGATTTAGAGCCATGCTCCCGGATATCGATGCCCCTGATCAGTTTGCCCGCCAGATAGCCCGAGGGTGTGGAACCGAGGAGATAGGCGATCGTCAATCCAACTGCACCCGCCATCCAGAAAACCATGGGAGTCACCTCGACGCTCTATTTTCAGGCAGTCATTATTTGGTCGTCACCGCAATCGGCCATTGGAATACGATTTACACTGATCGCGTCCTCGATGCCACGCGGCCTAAGCGGGCGAACAGTTCCATCCAAGCTTTAATGACTCTAGGATGCGCCTTATGCAGGGATCGCGTTTTGCCTTTGGACCATTCGTGCTTGATCCGGCTGCGGGAACGCTTCTTCGGAACGATGATCCCGTTGCCGTCGGCCACCGCGGGGTCAAGCTGCTTGCAGCGCTTGTCGGACGACCCGGCGAAATCTTGGGCAAGGCCGAGTTGATGGACGCGGCGTGGCCGGGCATATCAGTCGAGGAGGGCAACCTGACTGTCCAGATTGCGCAGCTGCGCAAGCTGCTTGGTCCGGCCGCGAACGGCGGTGAATGGATCTCCACGGTTCCGCGCATCGGCTACCGCTTCATAGGCGCCATCAACCAGCTTGGCGGCGTGAAGCGAAAAGCTTTGCCGCTGCCTGACAAACCATCGATAGCAGTGCTGCCATTTGTCAATATCAGCAACGATCCCGAGCAGGAATCCTTCGCCGACGGGCTGACGGAAGACCTGATCACCGACTTATCCAGAATGCCGGGCCTGTTCGTCATCGCCCGCAACTCGGCCTTCGCCTACAAGGGAAAGGCGAGGGACGTAGGCGAGATCGCCGAGGAGCTCGGCGTACGCTACCTGGTGGAGGGAAGCGCAAGACGCGTAGCAGGGCACGTGCGCGTCAACGCCAAGCTGGTCGATGCGGCAAGTGGCGATCATCTATGGGCGGAACGCTTCGATCGCAGCCTCGACGATATCTTTGCCGTTCAGGACGAGGTCACCGGCAAGATCGTCGAAGCGCTGCTCGGGCGGCTGCGCGCACCGCCATCGCGCAATCGGCCCAAAAATTTAGAGGCTTACGATCTCTGCGTACGGGCGCGCAGGCTGATGGATGATACGCCGCAGACGGCGCGGGAAGCGCATCTGATGCTGACGCGCGCGATTGCCCTCGACCCTGATTATGCCGAGGCGTACCGCTGGCTTGCCATGAACCACTGGATGGGAGAGGTCCATTCCGGCGGACCGACGGAACCCACACGCGGGACTGCTCTGGAACTGGCGCGCAAGGCGGTGGCGATCGATCCCAACGATGCTGGCTGCCGCTGGATACTGGCTTACCTGCTTGCCTATGAGCGCAACTTTGCCGAGGCGGATGCCGAATTTGCCAAGGCGATCGAACTCGACCCGAACGAGGCCGACACCTTTGCGGCACTATCCGACATCGCGGTTTTAGCCGGGCGGGTCGGGGAGGGCCTCGAGCATATCGCCAAGGCTTTCCGGCTGAACCCGTTTCCGGCAAGCTGGTACTATCTGGCGCTCGGACAGGCGCAATATGCCGCCGGCCAATACGCAGCCGCTGTCGACACGCTGCGGAGCGACGAGACCTATCGCACGAGCTCACGCCGTTTCCTGGCGGCAAGCCTTGCTCAACTCGGCCGGCTCGACGAGGCGCGCGCCGAAGCCGAACTGTTTCTCGTCGCCAACCCGCATTTTTCAACCCGCCACTGGGCGAAGACCGAGCCATTCCGCGACGCTCGGACGCTTAAGCATTTCATCGACGGCTACCGTAAGGCCGGACTTCCGGAGTGACGCCGGCCTCAAAGACGGCCCGAGATTAGATGGTGCCGGGCCGCGCGGAGGTCGTAAATTGGCTCGCGGAAGACAAAAAATCCTCTTCGGCGGTAGGGAGTTTTCCGTTTGGCGTCAGGTCGTCGACCGCTTTGGGAAGATCGCGCTTCAGTCGCCCCAGAATCTCTTGATGCGAAAGGCCGGTATTGGCGGCGATCTCGTTCAGAACATCCGGGCCCAGTGCTTCCGCGAGCTGGCCGTCATCGATATCCGCATTCGGACCGGGCTTTACCCACGACTCCGCCGTGTCACCATGACCATTCTGCTGAAACGTCTTCAGCAGATCGCCGAGACCGCCGCTGACGATACTGCCGGATGTCAGTCCGCCGAGAAGGCCGCCGAGACCACCCGAACCGGCCAGTCCGCCAAGAAGGCCGCCTAGCCCGCCGGGCTGCGGGTTTCCCTCATCACCCGGCTGAGGGTTCTGGATGCCCCGCAGAAGCTCTCCGATCTTGTCTCTGTTTTGGTAGCCGGCAACGGCAAGGACGGCGAGAAGCGCCTTCAATTGACCGCTCATCATGATGAATCCTCCTATGGTGCTCCAACGTGCACGCGACCCACAAGCAGAGCGCTGCATGGGCAGCAATGTCCAGAGTGGCCAAAGGTTCCGCCGGTTTGAAAACAAGGCCGCGCGGGCCGCATTCCTTCGACAATCTCGAAGGCCCGGCCGCCCACCTCATTGCTCACGCCGCAGTCAGATTTCCGGGCAGCCTCGCCGGTTTGCGAAGGTCATTCGTTCCGGTCCGCGGCGCGTCATCCCCTGCACAACGATACTGCGGGGAGACATGCGTACGATCTGCGCCCTGCGAAGTCCTTCGCTGCGTGCGATGTCGAGAGCATCATCCGGATCGCATCCGCGCGGTCCGCGCCGATCATATCCGTCATATCGGTCACGATCGCGATTCCGATCGTAAACGCCGACGCCACCGGGGCCGACCCGCAACTCCAAGTCCTGCGCGGCCGCGATCGTCGGCGAGATCGTCAAGCCGCTTATCGCAGCCAAGCCGACCAGTACGCACTGAAGAGATTTCCGCATGAGTTCCTCCCATGATCCTATGTTTGTCGTAATGACAACATCGCCATGCGAGATTTGTTCCTTGAGGTAAGAGGGCTCGGTGCGGACGCCGAACGTGTCGTTCGTCTCATCGAAGGCGCGTCGCATGAATCCGATTCGATGCGGCGCGCTTTAAAGATCATTCGTTTCAAACAGCCATGTTCGACGCTGCCGACATCACTTCCCGAGGGGCGGGACCGCCGAACATATGGCGACCATCCTCCTCGACTTCCGTGAAACACCAGCGCACGACGCCATCCCGATCGAGCAGGAATTCGCCGACGAGTTGGCCGTGGCCGGTGGCGATCATCTGCTTGTCATCCTCGGTGATTTCATAGCCGTCCGCCTTGTCGAGGAATTCCGACGCCGCCATCGGGTCCATAGGCGCTGGAAGCTCGCCCGGCATGTCGATGCGCATCGACATCACCATGTTCATGCTGACTTTGCGCGGCCACTCATTCTCATCTTCGGTAAACTGAAGATTCGGCAGGCCGAAGGCCCTGTGCGATACCCGTTCCGGGTCCGAGGCCGCCAGCAAATTGGGAAGCGGATGGTAGCGGAAATAGAGGCGAGCGCGGTCGATCGGCGTGTTGACGATGGTCAGGCTGTCGATGCCTTTCTCCTGCAAGGCATCGGTGAGTTCAGCCATGGCGGCGATCTGCCGGCGACAGAAGGGGCAATGCAATCCGCGGAACAACCCGACGAGCACCGGCTTCTGGCCGCGAAAATCGTCGATGGCGACCTTGCCCTGGCGGGTGATCGCATCCAGCACCACGTTCGGCGCGCGATCTCCCGGCTGCAATGGTCTTGCGGCGTGGTTCTCCTGCATGTTTCGTTCCTCCCTTTATCTTCTTGAATCGATTTGCCTAATCGATCTCCGGCGATCACTGCAACGAGGACAAGTCAGTCGAGAAACGGCAGGACGACGAGCGTGCCTGGATCGAGGTTGTGGCGGATGCACACATCCTGTGCCAGCGTGAAATACCGTTCCGCCTCGTCCATGTCGTCATGCTCAAGGCTGAGTGTCGCCAATCCATCATAGCACGGAAAGAGCAGTTGCGGTTCATCAATTTCCTTCGCAACCTCAAGGGCTTCTTCGTAATACTTACGAGCTAGCTTTGGCTGCCCGTGGCATTGATGAATTTGGCCCAGCACGATCAGCGGCACGGAGAGATGGTCGCGCTGATCGAGCGCCCGGTCGATTTCGACGGCCTTTTCCGCAGCCGGTACACCCTCAGCGGCGCAGCGATCGGTGAAGGTGCAGCAGGCAACTGCGAGGTTGGCGAGAAGCCGCGCCTGGAAGCCGAGATCGCCGATACGGGTCGCAAGCTCCAATCCGCGCCGGCAGATCTTGATGGCGTTGGCTGGATCAACAATCGTGTAGAGAACGCCGAGATTGGAATAGGCGCGACAGGCAGCACTTTGCAGATCGGCTTTTTCGGCGACCGAGAGGCTGCGCTCCACTTCCTGCACGGCCTCGCGGCGACGTCCTAGCCGCGCAAAGGCCGCACCCTTGGTGTTCAGCGCCTCCGCCATCGCTCGCGCTGTCTCCCGTCCGGCCTCGGTCGTCCCGTCGATCGGCAGCGTTTGCAGGCATTGAAGTGCCTGCGTCGCCCACTCGGCGGCAGCGGCCTGATCCCCCATGCGGAAGGCCAGATGGCCACGCTCCTGCAGGACATGTGCACGTTCGACCGGCGCATCGATTGTCGCGATTATCGCTTCGGCTTCGGCCAAATATGTCTCCGCTTGATCGCGGCGTCCTGCATCGAGATGCAAACGGCCGACCTTGCGCAATATCCTCGCTGCGGCAATAGGGTCGTCTTTGGTGCGGTGGATCGCAAGCGCCCGCTGATAATGGTTCAAGGCGGCGTCGCGCAGGCCGGCGGGGCCGCAGAGATCGGCAAGGCGCTCCAAGAGCGCCAGTTGTTCCGGTGTCACCTCCGCCTCGTTTGCGAAGGCCGCAAGGGCCTGACGGTAGAGGCGCATTGCATCGTCATTGGCGTAGGCCTTGCGCGCCAGATCACCCGCCGCCATCAGATAGGTGGCCCCTTTGGCCTTTTCGGTGGTCAGGCTGAAGTGATGGCCGAGCTGCGCCAGGTGCTCGGGCCGATCGGGCGCTGCGCCATATTGACGTTCCAGAGCCCGGCCGATGCGTTGATGAAGCTCCATGCGCCGTTGCAGCAGGAGATTATGGTAGATGACGTCGTGCATCAGTGTCTGGCTGAAGCGATATCCCGGCGATCCGCCGGCATCGGGCCCGCGCAATTCCTCGATGATATTGGCATCGCAGAGATGATCCAATGCGGCATCGATGGCGGCTGGGTCGGTGGCGATGGTGCGGAGCAGGGCGGTATCGAACTTCGGGCCGACCACCGCCGCCTCTTGCGCCAGCCGTCTGATGTCCTGCGGCAGACGATCGACGCGGGCAAGCAACAGGGCTTGCAGGTTCACCGGGATATCGACGTCCGTGTCTTCCGCTGCGACATGCCAGCGCTGGCCGTCATTGTGCAACGTGCCCATGTCGATCAGCGCCCGAAGGATTTCTTCGATGAAAAGCGGATTGCCGCCGGCGCGGTCGAGGATACGCTTGCGCATCGTGACCGGCAACTTGCCTTGATCCTCGCCGAAAAACGCAGCAAGCAGCTTCTGCCCGTCGGCCGCAAACAGTGGTGCAAGACGCTGCACGGTGACGCTGACACGATTGGAGTCCAGTGGGTCGGTCTGCGATGTCGGCCGGTAGACCGCCAGCAGCATCAACCGGCTGCGCTCCAGCCGGTCCATCATGAAGCGAAGCACTTCCAGTGAGGCGGCATCCGCCCAGTGCAGATCCTCGATGACAAGCAGCAGGGGACCTTGCGCCAGCCGCCGCTCGAAGACGGTGCGGACGCCATAGAAGATCTGCCGCCGCAACTGCTCCGGCTCGATGTACCGCAAAGCGCCATCGGGATCGCCGAGACCGAGGACATGCAGAAAGAGCGGCAAAAGTCCCTCGACCTCCTCCTGCGTCAGATCGAGCGCGCGGAACCCCGTTGCCAGCAGTTGCCGCGCCCTGTCGAGATCGTCCCGCTCGCCGATGCCGTAGGCGCTACGCACGACCGCGCCGAGCGTGCCATAGGATTGTTCGCCGAGCGGAGAGCAGGTCGCTTTGCGGATGGCGAGGCCCTGGAAACGAGCGGCATTGCCGGCGATTGCGACGAATTCGTTGACCAGCCGAGACTTGCCGATGCCGGCTTCGCCGATCAGCCGGACAAGCTGCGCCGCACCGCCGCAGGCAAGGTCGAGGCATGTCAGCAACCGCGACATTTCCGTATCCCGTCCGATCATCGGTGCCTGAAGGCCGAGACTTTCGAGCCCGCGCGCCGTATGCGGCGCTTCCGACAGCCCTGTCAGCCGGTGGACAAGGACGTTGCCGCTTTTACCCCGCAAGGTCTGCGCGCCAAGACTGTCGAAGGCAAAGGCATGGCGGGTGAGGCGATAGGTCAGCGGCCCGACGAGGATATCGTTTTCGCCGGCCATGGATTGCAGGCGTTGAGCGGTGTTCACCGTGTCGCCGGTCACCGAATAGGATTTTGTACTGACCGCGCCGAAGCCGCCGGTGACGACGGGACCGCTATTGATACCGATATGCAGGCGGAGCGGCACGCCGGCGCGGGCGTGCCAGCGCTCGCCGACCTCAGTGGCCCGACCGATCATATCGAGTGCGGCCCCGAGCGCCCGGACCGGATCGTCCTCATGAGCGACCGGCGCGCCGAACAGCGCCAGCAGCGCATCGCCGACGAACTTGTCGACGAAGCCGCCATAAGCCTCGACCGCCTGGGTCATCTCTTCGAACAATTCGTTCTGCAGTACCCGCATGACTTCAGGGTCGATCTGCTCGCTCAGAGTCGTGAAGCCGCAGAGATCGGCAAAGAGCACGGTCACCGGCCGCCGGTCGGCATCGCCCTCTGATTGAGGTAGCGCCTCGATCTTCGGCTTCGATGCGGGTTGGACTTTGCCCGAAATCGACGCGCCACAGCTGGGGCAGAAGGCAAAATCGGGCTGACAAGCATTGCCGCAGGCGGCGCAGGTGATCGGTTGCCTTGCGCCGCATCGCGGACAGAAAGCAAAACCGCTCTGAATATCGAACCCGCAGCCGCTGCACTCCATCGGACGCATCTCACGAAACCCCGATGTACGGCTATTTCAGCCGCAACCAGCAGGCCTCAGACAGGGGACAAGCATGAACCTGCTGCCCCAGGCCCGCAAGTACTAAACAAGTGGCGGATCTGGCGACAGCTTCGGTAGCTTGAGAACGGTGATCTGCGGGCTGCAGCATCGCACGGCTTGCTTTTGGCGTGTTCGAACCGGCCGCTACTGCCGATCGGTGCCGGCGAGCCTCGCGACCCGGCAGTGAAGGAGCACCGGCCGGTCCGTGTCGATCATCTCCTCGATCCTGGCGTCGAGTTCGGTAGGGCTCTCGCAACGAAGGCCGACGGCGCCATAGGCTTCCGCGAGCTTGGTGAAATCGGGCAGTGAGGCCGAATAGGAGCGCGATCGACCACTGCCATCCGGCACTTGACCCCATTCTCGCGCCATGCCCGGATGCTCATCGCTCAAGATGAAGATCTTGATCGGCGCTTGATGCTGTATCGCCGTCGACAGCTCTTTCATCGTCGTTTGCACCGAAGCGTCGCCGGCAATGTCGATGACAAGGCGCCCAGGATTTGCGAGCTGCACGCCCAGCGCGGCAGGAAGACCGAAGCCCATCGCCCCCAATCCACCTGACGTAATCCAGCGATTGGGTTTGTCGAAGCCGAAGAACTGCGCCACCCACATCTGCTGACCGATCTCCGTGGCGATGATGGGGTCGTGCGGCTTTGTCAGCGCATGCAGACGCTCCAGGGCATGTTGCGGCATGATTGCATGGTCCAGCCGCTCGTAGGAAAACGACTGGTGGGCTCGCCAATGATCGATCTGCAACCACCACGCCCGCAACCGCTTCTGGTCGGGGACGGTGGAAAGCGACCGCCAGGCATGGATCATGTCCGCCAGCACATGCGCGGCGTCGCCCTGAATGCCGATGTCGACAAGAACGCGTTTGTTGATCGACGAGGCATCGATATCGATCTGGATCTTCTTCGAGTGAGGCGAAAACTCATGCACGCGCGAGATCGCAAGGTCGTCAAACCGCGCGCCGATGGCGATCATCAGGTCGCAGTCGGCAATTGCCATATTGGCTTCATGCGATCCGTCCTGTCCGGCGACCCGCAGCCAGTTCGGCCCGGTAGCGGGGTAGGCTCCAAGCCCCATGATGGTGGACGTTACGGGAAAGCCGGTTAGGTCGACGAACTCGCGCAACAATCGCGATGCCTCCGGTCCGGCGTTGATGATGCCGCCGCCGGTATAGATGATGGGGCGTCGGGCTTCGGCCATCAATGCGACAGCCGACCGGATCGCGTTCTGATCGCCTTGCATTGCCGGCTGGTAGCTCGGCAGCGGACCTACCTTGTCAGGTGAGACGTAGATGCCGCTGGCAAACAGCACGTCCTTTGGCATGTCGACGAGAACAGGGCCGGGCCGACCGGCCGCCGCGATCCGGAAAGCCAGATGGATCGTTTTGGCCAGATCGTCGATGTGTTGGACCAGGAAATTGTGCTTTGTGCAGGGGCGGGTGATGCCGACCGTATCGCATTCCTGAAAAGCGTCCGTGCCGATCAGACTTGTCGGCACCTGGCCCGCGAGGCAGACGAGGGGAACGGAGTCCATAAGGGCATCCTGCAGCGCCGTGACCGCATTTGTAACGCCTGGTCCTGATGTCACCAGCATGACGCCGACTTTTCCCGTCGAGCGGGCATAGCCCTCGGCTGCGTGTCCGGCGCCTTGCTCATGGCGCACCAGGAAATGTTTGATGTCCTCCTGTTGGAAGATTTCGTCATAGATCGGCAGCACCGCGGCGCCTGGATAGCCGAAAATGTGTTCGACACCGTTGTCGCGCAGCGCTTGCAGAACGATCTCGCCGCCGTTCATGCGACGATCAGAGGGGTTGTTTAGAGAAGAGTTGGCTGTCTCGCCGGTCATATCTGGGTTCCGTCGTGAGTGAGGTGATAGTTGCGACGGGGCATAAAAAAAGGCCCCGTCAGGGACCTGTTTTCGGCGCATGGGTGGCTATTGCCGGACGATCAGACCGTCCTGCCCATGCGCGATATCACGACTACGAGAACCATTGCGATTTTCATGGGCGATAGAGCTACCTCCGAATCTACACGTCGTCAACGACGTCTCTGCGTAGATTGTATCTGCAGTTGAGAATATTTGAGATCGGTAGGGTAGCCAGTGACGAGGCAAGGGCAGGGGCGATCCGTTCGCCAGCCTATCTGGCCCGGCGCGAACCCAGGTTCTATGACGAGGTATGGGCGCCATCGAGGATCTGCCGCGCCTCGGCCCGCGGCGCGGCGACGGAATGACGCTTAACGAGCGAGCATTCGAGCTTCGCGATTGGATAGCGCTTGCCCGGTATACTTTCCGGGTTGAGATGTTCGATCGCCCATTGCCCCATGGCAAGATGTGGAAGGACCGAAGTCGTCAGCGGCGGTACGAGATGTCGTGAAATTTCTTCGTCGTCATAACCCACCACCGACATGTCCTGGGGAATGCGAAGCCCTGCATCCTTGAGCGCTTCGTAGCACCCGATGGCAGTGCGGTCGTTCTGGCAGAAGATCGCGGTGGGCGGCTCTTTCAGAGCAAGCAGTTTCATCGTGGAGGCATAGCCGGCACTGGCCGACCAGTCGCCTTCAATGACCAATTCAGGATCGAAGGGTATATCGGCGGTCGCCAGGGCGCGGCGATATCCCGTCAGCCGGTCCTGCGCAGCCTGCATCCAGATTTCGCCGGTGATCGTCGCGATGCGGTGGTGTCCGTGCGTGATCAGGTGCCGGGTGGAGCTCTGCCCTCCGGCGATCTCGCTCGGCACCACGGCGGGAAAGGCATGGTCGGCCGTATAACAGTTCAGCAGGACCGTCGGGATGTTGAGCTCGCAGACATAGGAGGGAAGCTCTACCTGGCGGGTATAGATCGTCATATAAATGAGCGCCGATATGCCTCCGCTCGTCAACGCCTCGATTGCCTTCGGCTCCATGACGGGATCACTGAGCGTCTGGGTTACCAAAAGGACATTGCCGGCGTTCCAGGAGGCTTGCCGCGCGCCTTCGATCGCAACGATCGCTTCCGGGCTGGTGGCGAGCTGATCGACGGCGAAGCCGATGACGTTGTCCAGTCCCGAATAAGAGGCCTTCGTCGCGTAGGTCTTCTCCATGTAGCCGAGCTCGCGCGCCGCCTCCCATACGCGATCGCGCGTCTGCTGGGAGATACGGGTGCCGGGCGTGTCGTTGAGGACGAAGGAGACGGCCGCCTGCGAGCAGCCAGCTGCGGCGGCGATATCCATCATCGTCACACGCACAGGCTTATTCCTCTTTTGGGTCTTGGGTTTTCGCATTCGTGGAAACTGTCTCTGCTTCAGATAATGGGGCAGGGTGATTGATTGTCGTTTTCTGCTAATAGTATTAGCATCTATCTGAAAGCGTTGGCAATTGCATGAATTGCTTCAACACCAGCGGTTATTGGCAACTTCCAGTACGAAATTGCAGCCCTGACCACTGGGCGATGAAATGTTTCGATCTGCATTGATAATACTATTTACTAATTAAAATTCTTGTATACCGTCAGGGAGCGATCGGAACCTATGCCACTCGTCGCTTTGCGACGGCCCTGGGAGGGGGCGCATCCGGCCGGCCGTAAATCGGAAACGGGCCCGTGCAACTGCGGCCCCTCGGGAGGTGTATTATGAAACAGCTGAAACGCAATGCAGCCTTGTTTTTCGCCGGGTTGATGCTGAGCGCGGCGCCGATTGCCGTATCGCATGCTGCCGACAAGCCGACACTTGCATTTGTCGTCAATGGCGCATCCGACTTCTGGAAAGCCGCAGAGGCGGGCGTGAAGAAGGCGCAGGGCGAGATGCCAGACTACCAGATGGAGCTGAAGTATCCTGAGCAGGCATCGGTCGCCGTTCAGCAACGGCTTATGGAAGACTTGGTCAGTGCCGGCGTCAAGGGGGTGATGGTCTCCGCGGTCGATCCCAAGACCCAGACGGACGGCTTGAACAAGATCGGCTCGCAGACTGCTCTCTTCACGACCGATAGTGACGCGCCGCAGACCAACCGCGTCGCCTATATCGGCTCGTCTAATATCGATGCCGGCATGCAGGCCGCCGAGATCGCCAAAAAGGCGATGCCTGACGGCGGCAAATGCATCGGCTTCGTCGGCCTGCTCGGCGCCGACAATGCCAAGGAACGCATCCAGGGCATGAAGGACGGCCTGAAGGGCACGAAGATCGAGCTGACGGATGTCCGCGGTGACGATATCGACCAGACGCGCGCAAAGAAGAACGTCGAAGACGCGCTGGTGGCCAGCCCGGACGTCACCTGCATGGTCGGCTTCTACTCCTACAATACGCCGCGCATCTATGAGGCGCTGCGCGACGCCGGCAAACTCGGCCAGATCACCGTCGTCGGCTTTGATGACGATCCGATCACGCTCGGCGGCGTCAAGGAGGGCACGATCGCAGCGACCGTCGTGCAGCAGCCGTTCGAGTGGGCCTATCAGGGCATGAAGCTGATGGCGGCCTATCTCAAGGGCGACAAATCAGGCGTTCCCAGCAACGGCTTGATCATCATCCCGACGGTGATCATCGGCAAGGATGACGTTGACAAGTATGCCGCCAGCCTGAAGGCTATGTCTGGAAAATAACCCTCCTTCGCGGCGGCGGCACTTGCCGCTGCCGCGACTGACGTGTCGTGCCGACACAGCATTAGTTGCCATGGACAGGCGATGAACCACAGCTCTGACATCCCGTCACCGGACCCGCTTGCAACCCCGTTCCTTTCGCTTTCCGGCGTTGGCAAGACCTATCCGGGCGTCGTTGCGCTTGAGGGCCTGTCGATCGACATCATGCCGGGCGAGGTCATTGGCCTCGTCGGCGAGAACGGGGCTGGAAAATCGACCCTGATGAAGATTCTTGGCGGCGTGATCGCACCCGACCGAGGCACGATCCTGCTCGACGGCACAGAGCTTCGCTTCCTCACTGTGGAATCGAGTATCGCATCCGGCATCGCCTTCGTGCACCAAGAACTCAATCTCTTTGAAAATCTCGACGTTGCTGCCAATATCTTCCTGGGCCGCGAACCGCTCAAGGCCGGACCTTTCAAGCTCGTCGATCGCGATCGGCTGCGAGACATGGTGAAGCCGCTCTTGAAGCGGGTAGGGGCTCATTTTTCCGCCGACACACCCGTGGCATCGCTTTCCCTTGCCGAGCAGCAGATGGTGGAAATCGCCAAGGCGCTATCCATCAACGCCAGGCTCGTCATCTTCGACGAACCCACGTCCAGCCTGCCGCTGGCCGAAACCGAGCGGCTCCTGAGCATTATCAAATCGTTGAAAGCGGATGGCATCAGCGTAATTTTCATCTCGCATCGCCTCCACGAGGTTGAGCGCGTCGCAGACCGGGTCATAGTCCTGCGCGACGGCACGCTTGTGGGCACGCTCGCCAAGAAAGACATCGGCCACGACCAGATGGTCAAGCTGATGATCGGCCGGGTGCTTGCGGCCCGGACCGCAAAACCGCAACGCTCGGCTGGCTCGGTCGCGCTGAAGGCAAGCGGCGTGCGCACCGAGGCCTATCCCGCCCGCCCCGTTGATCTGGAAATCCGGTATGGAGAAATCATGGGGCTTGCAGGGCTCGTTGGGTCGGGCCGCACCGAGCTTGCAAAAGTACTCTTCGGCATCGACCGGAGCTACGGCGGAGCCATTCTGCAGGACGGGCGGCAAATTGCGATCAGGTCTGCCCGGGACGCCGTCGCTCGTGGCATTTTCCTGGTACCGGAGGATCGCAAGCGCAACGGCATACTTCTTGATTTCCCGATCGCCCAGAACATAACCCTTGCCGATCTCCCCAAGCTCTCCAACCGCTTCATGCTTTCTGCCGAGCGGGAGAGGGGAGCGGCCGAAAAGCAGCGTGTTCGCCTCGGTATCAAGGCGCCGTCGGTTTCGACGCGAACCGGCACTCTGTCCGGCGGCAACCAGCAGAAGGTGGTGCTTGCCAAATGGTTGTCGATGAGCCCGAAGGTGATGATCTTCGACGAGCCGACGCGCGGCATCGATATCGGCGCGAAGAACGAGATCTACGGCCTGATGCGAGCGCTTGCCGATGCCGGAGTCGCCATCCTGATGATCTCCAGCGACATGGAAGAGGTGATCGGCGTTTCCGACCGCATCGCCGTCATGCACGAGGGCCAGATCGCCGGCATATTGGAAGAGGACGAAATCAGCCAGGAAAGTGTCCTTTTGCTTGCTGTCGGCAAAAGGGTAAAATAGCGGCTGCGGCCCATAAATAAGTATCGGGGGATGGATCTCGAATGATCAAAAAAGATCTCGGACTGCTGCTTTTGATCGTCGTCGTCGGCATCGTCGTCGCCATCATCAACCCGCGCTTCCTCCTACCGATCAACCTGGCCAACACCGCCAACTTGATCGGCCTGTTCGGCATCCTGTCGATCGGCCAGGCCTTTGTCATCATTACAGGCGGTATCGAGCTTTCCGTGGGCTCGCTCGTTGCGCTTCTCGGTGTGCTGTTCGTCGATTTCATCGCGGTCCAGGATATGTCATGGATGCTGGCGCTGCCGTTCATTCTCGCACTCGGCGCGGTCATAGGCGCCGTCCACGGCTGGCTGATCACCCGGCTCAACCTGCAGCCCTTCGTCGTCACCCTCTGCGGCCTCCTGATTTATCGTGGGGCAGCGCGCTTCTACACGGCCGACGGAACGGCGGGCTTTGCTTTCGGCCAAAATTTCCCAGACCTCGAATTCCTGACCGCCGGACGGTTTTACGGCGTTCCCAACACCTTCATCGCACTCGTCATCATTGCCGTGGTCATGTGGATCATGCTGCATCGCTCTGTCTTCGGGCGTTATCTTTACGCGATCGGGAAGAACGAGGAGGCAGCCCGCTATTCCGGTATCCGTACCGGCCGCATGATCATGTCGGCCTATGTCATCTGCGGGCTGCTGACGGCGCTTTCGGCGATTTATTTCGCCATGTACACGCGCTCGATCTCGCCGGCGAGCCATGGCCAGTTCTACGAACTCTACGCGATTGCCGCTGCCGTACTCGGCGGCTTTTCGCTCCGCGGCGGCGAGGGGTCGATCGTCGGCGTCGTGCTGGGGACGGTCCTGCTCCAGGAGTTGCAGAATCTCGTCAACCTACTTGGTATTCCCTCGTCGTTGAATTTCGCTGTCATGGGTGGCGTCATCCTCATCGGCGTCCTGATCGACCAACAATGGCACGCGATCCGCGCAAAGCGCCGCCTCGTCTTTGCCGCCCGGCAGACCGAAACCCGTCTTTCGAACGAAGGCAGTTTGCCAGTGGTTGCCAATCAGGACTAGGTCAGTGGATGGGGCCATGCGTGTCGTGATCTTGCCCCGTTGAGACAATCCGTTTCAGGAGGGCAGCATCCGGCCATTCGCCAACGAGCGATCTTGCGGCGTTCATCCATATCGATCTGGGAGTAGGTGCGCTTCATGTCTCGTTCCTTGCAGGGATAAACCGTTGTTATCTATTGCAAGTCGCACTTCATCCTTGAACCCACCCCGGCTACATACATTGTGGCGGGGAAGTTGGAATGTCCGTTTGTGTGCAAAGTAGAAGTGTCACTTTGGGCGCGTCTTCAGCTATTTAGAAATGCGACACTCGGCATGTCCACTTGCGCTGAGGCAAGCCCCCGACCAGACCGGCTGGACCCGGTTGCAAGGGAAGGGAGGGGGCGGGTGAGATGCTCCCTTCGGCTTTAGCTTTGACAGTTGGAGCAGCCAGTCATTCCGCCGCATCGAGGTCAGAGAGTGCTTGTCGCCGTCGGGCAATGACGGCGGGATCGTTCATGAAATCCGTCTTCCGACCCGGCTTGCGGCCCCGCGGCGTGTAGCCATTCTTCTCGCTGTTGGTCCTGACCTTGGGCGCCGGCAGTTGCTCCTGACGCTCCTTGATATAGGCCAGGACATCGCCGAGCCGCTTGTTCTCGGTGATCGCCGCATGCGTCACCCGCTGGTCCTGGTCGAACGTCTTGTAGGGCAGGGAATGACCTTTCCAGCGCACGTCCAGCCGGCCATCGGCATAGGCATAGGTCTCGACATAGCGGCCAACCAGGCCACGCGTCACATCACTCTCTTCCAGCATGATCCGCTGGCGCTCGAACGAGAACGTCAACTGCGCCCCGACATAGCGCTGCTCGCGCTTGCACAGGATCTCGCTGAGCCGGTCCGGCGCCAGATTCAGTGGCCGATGCAGGTCTTCCGACCGGGCAGGGGCAATCGCAAAGCGGGCATTGTAGTCTTCCATGAAGCCAGGCAAAAACGCATTGCCTGCCGCCATGCCGGAAATCCCCGCCAGCCGCAGTTCCTTGACCAGTCGATCCTGCAACGTCCGGTTCATCCGCTCGACACGACCCTTCGCCTGGCTCGAATTTGCGCAAAGAATCTCGATGTTTAGCTCACAAAGCGCCCGCCCGAACTGGGTCATGCCCTGGCCACCCTTGGCCTCCTTCTTCGCCACCCGGAACACCGAATGCTTGTCGGAGTAGAAAGCCACAGGCGCGCCGTGATCGCGCAGGTAAAGCGCCAGCGCCTCGAAATAGCTGAAGGCGCTTTCCGAGCGCACGAACCGCAACTGCATCAGCTTGCCCGTCGCATCGTCGACGAACACCAGCAGCGAGCATGGATCACCGCGGTCCTCGAACCAGCGATGCTCGGACCCGTCAATCTGCACCAACTCGCCATAGGCTTCACGCCGCAAGCGCGGCTGATGAAACGTCCGCCGCTGCTTGCGCGAGAGCCACAGGCCCGCATCCACCATCCAGCTGCGCAACGTCTCACGCGACACCCGCAACCCATCGCGCTCGGCAAGCTTCTCGGCCGCCAAGGTTGGTCCGAAGTCTGCATAGCGTTCGCGAACCAACGTCACGGCGTAATCCCGAACACCGTCGCTGATCCGGTTGTTCGACGGTCGGCCGATCGCCTTGTGCCGGATCGACGCCGCACCACCCGTGTTGATCCGCTCCAGCAGACGACGCACCTGGCGCGTACTCAGATCAAGCACATGTGCCGCCGACACCATCGTCATCCGGCCGGCGATCACATTCGATAGAATCTCGATCCGCTGCAGATCACGCTCGCTCATCGCAATCAGTCCCATCCGCAATCTCCCAGGTCATCAAACAAGGGGAGAGTGACATTCCAACTTTGCAGAAACAGGACACTTTAACTTTGCGGCTACATACATTGTCAAAGCTGGTTAGATGGGCGACGCTTTCAGCCGGTTAGAAACGCGACACTTGCGCTTCGGATTAGCCGCCGATCCGACCGGCTGGGCCGGGTTGCAAGGGAGGAGCGGGGGCGGGTGATGACACTCCCTTCGGCTTTAGCTTTCTCACTGGCAATTGTTCTTTTGTCGCTCGATACTCGCTGGCACTTGCATGGCGCAGGATGGGGATCAAAGCCGCACGATGCTTCCGGAAATCAACCTGCAGGGGCACGTCGATGTCGCCGCGCTGTCACCACTTCTTCGCGGCATGCTTCTTTCGGTTGCCTATGCTGACGGTGAGGGTGGCATAGGATTGACTGCGACCGGCGCCATGAACCGCAAGTTCGTGCATTGGGCCGCTGTGCACTTCCTCTGGCCAAGCTTCACAGCCGAAGACCTCTACAGCATGAACAAGGTGCTCAATGAAAGCGACATGCCGCCGCTTTGGGTCGTGCGCGACATGGCCCGTCATCTGAAACTTCTTCGCCGAAAAAAGGACGTGCTGCTGCCAACCAAACGCGGCCGGGAGTTTTTGGTGGACCCGCAAGCCTTCTTTGATCTGGTCGCCACGGATTATCTCTATTCGTATGTCCACGCCACCGAGCGGGAAGAGGAGGTCCGAGCGCGGTTACGCTGGTGGCGCCTATTCCTCAATCTTCTCAATATCGCGGCCAGAGAAGGTTGCACGCCAATGGAGGTTGTGGAGATCCTCTATCCAGACCTGGCGCCTCTGTCGGACACCGAAATAACCCTGGAAGCCTGGAAGTTGAAATCCGATCTCCAGCACGGCGTCTTTCGACGCTTATGCTGGCTCGGCTTGCTCTATGAGGCACGAGAGGGGCTCACTCTTCTCCAGGACGGATCCTTCCACAAGACGCCACTTTGGGCAGCCTGCCTGCAGTTGGAATCGGATACGCAAAGCGACATCGGCGTGCACTGACGAACTTCATTCCGCTGGCTGCCTCATCAACGCCTTCTGCCTTTTGGCAATCACCTCCGGATCATTCATGAAGTCCGTCCGCCGGCCAGGCTTGCGGCCACGCTTCTGATAACCATTGCCCTGGCTGCCATCGGGAATACCGAACATATGATCCGTCTGGCCGGTGCGGCGAGGGCCGCTCTTGCTGCGCTGCTGTTCCCGCCCAGCCTGCAGCTCGGCGACGATGGAAAGCATGTCGTCGAGACGCTTGTTCTCGACAACCTCTGCCCGGTGGACCGACCGCAATGTATCGAAGGTTCTGTAGGGCAGGGTGAAGCTCTCGTGCATGATCTCGAGGCGGCCGTCCGGGTAGTCGCAGACAACGACCTTCTTACCCGCCAATGGCCTGGAAATCTCGGTCGGATCGAGAATGAACAAGACCTTGTCGTAACGGAGCGTCAGCGACTGCGACAGTGTGCGGACTTCCTTCCGGCACATGGCGCCATCGAGATTCTCATGGTCGGCCAGCGGTCGGTGCATGTCCTTCGGATTGCGCGGTTGCTTGCCGAACCGCGAATTGAAATCCGCAATGAACTCAGGCGCATAGGCATTGGCAGCTTCGATCGTATCGATGCCGCGAAGCCGCATCTCCTTCACCAGCCGATCCTGCAATGTCTGGTTGGCGCGTTCCACACGGCCCTTGGCTTGCGGAGTGTTGGCACAGATAATGTCGATGTTCAGCTCATAAAGCGCACGACCAAACTGCGTCAGGCCGCTCGTCCGGTCTTTCTCTGACGCATGCGTGCTACGGAAAACCCCATGTTTGTCGCTGTAGAACGCGAGAGGTTTGCCCCATTGCTGCAAATACGCCTTAGTCGCATGCAGATAGTCGAACGTGTTCTCTGATCCGGCGAACCGCAGGTGCAGCAGCTTGCCGGTCGCATCGTCGATATAGACGAGCAGGGCGCATTTGGGGCCGCGGTTCTCGAACCACCAGTGATGCGAACCATCGATCTGCACCAGTTCGCCAAAGCAGTCGCGCCGGCCGCGTGGCTGGAAAACCCGTTTCTTGCGTTCCCGGCGCGAGATCCAGATGCCGGCCTCGGTCATCCATTGCCGCAGCGTCTCCTTAGCAACAGAGATCCGGTGCAGCTCGATCAGCTTCTCGCGAGCCAGCGTCGGGCCGAAATCCAGATAGTGCTCGCGGATCAGATCCAGCGCTGCATTGCGAAACTCCTCGCTGTGGCGCCGGTTGCTCGGCTGCGATCGTTTCTTGGAAACGAGGCCGGCTGGACCATCCCGGTCATAGGCCTGCAGCAACCGATGGACCTGACTTCGACTGAGCCCGAGCAGTTCGGCAGCCTGGACAACGCTCAGGCGTAGGTCACGGATCTTCTGGATGACTTCAAGGCGATGCAACTCTTTCTGCGACATGGTGATCATAAAGGACATGACGACTCCGACCGCTCATGGTCTTGACCAGGCTGAAGATCGTCATCCTTGCTCCCAACGTTGGCTTTGACCAGTGCGTCGAGAGGCGAGACTGTCGCATCTCTAACTGGCCCAACTGTCGCATTACTAATTAGCCCTTACATACATGTATCGCATAAGATAGATTATGGAACATGCAGCCTAATGAAATAGCCTCTCAGACCGCCGAAGATGCGGCTATCGCCGATTGGCATTACGATTTAGATATCAATGTGTTCGATGGCGAAGTTACGACTTCGGTAGAGTATGAATTCGAGATTTCCCGATGTACAATTGTCGAGATGTCTTGCCTGAGGCTGCGCGTCCAATTCGGCATTACACACATCAGGTTTGATTGAGAACAGTCAGCATGCCTCCGAAATCGATCAAGGAACCCTTCTCTTGCAAGAGCACAATCCGGGACTCCACCAGTTCCTTTAACTGACTACTCGTTGACTTGAACCCAAGCCCGCGCGCGACCGCATTCACCGCCTGATCTACGGTGGCCCCGAGGCTCGTTCTGATGACTGTGATAAGCCCTTCGTCAATTTCCATCGGCGGCAGCATTTCGATCCGACGCAGGCTGAGAGACGTGACGCCGCTACGATCTCTGAGCGTGATGTCCTTGTCCGGCCAAAGCAGAAACTCTCCGTCGCGCACGATCTCCTGAGAATTCTGGGCGATCGTGATCGCCGCGCCGACATGGGCATCGATCCGGTTTCCCGCCCGCTGAAGACCCCAGGCCGACCTGATGCGGGTGACGACCTCGTCCTGATGCACTGGTCCTTCTGCTCCGACCGTTTGCTTTACCAGCGCGATCACCACGCCGATCGGCGCTTCGTGAAGTTCGCCTACGATATTCGGTCGCAGCACGGCCTCCTGATACAAGGTTGCGCTCGAAATTTCGTCGACGATAACCGGCTGCAGACCAATCTCTGTAACGTCCGCACGTTCGATAGTGACGACCTCGACCGGTACCGCTCGCCTCGACAGGTGTTCCTCTGTTCCCGACCTGACGTCGGCCTTGGCCCGCTCGATGGCGGCAACGAGGCGTTCAAGTTCCGCTTTGGGCCTTTGGAACCAGTCTGCACTCCAGATGCGATAGATATTCCAGCCATGATCCTCGAGGACCGCCTGTCGAAGCCGGTCTCGGTCACGAGCCGAACGCGAGTCATGGTATGCGGCGCCGTCGCATTCGATCCCCAGAATATATCTGCCCGGTATCTGCTCGTCGGCCACCGCCAGATCTATGAAGAACCCGGCGATTCCAACCTGCGGATGGACCTGATAGCCCCTCTCCTTAAGCGCAGCCATGACCTGTTCTTCAAAGACGCTGTCCATCCCACGGTCGGTGCGCTGGGTCATCGAAAGCCTGCCCGTCCGAGCGTAATGGAGAAACAGTTTGAATGCGAAGACGCCTTTGCCTTTTCCACGTTCGAGATCGATGTCCTCGTCGGTGATCGAAGCGTATACCTCGCAGCGCCGCTTCGCGCGGCTGATAAGAACATTGAGACGACGTTCGCCTCCCTCGGCTCCCAACGGCCCGAAGCGCATGCTCATTGGCGCGCCACTTGGCCCCTTGGCATAGGCGACGGAAATGAGGATGACGTCGCGCTCGTCGCCCTGAACGTTTTCAAGGTTCTTGATGAAGAAAGGCTCGCTCGGATGCGAGTGGAAGAACTCCTCGGTTTCTGGGTTGAGGCGTCGCAGCAGTTCCAACTGGTCCTGGATCTCTCGACGCTGCTTGATGGAGAATGCCGCGACGCCGAGCGACAGGCTCGGCGATTGAAGCGCATGCCGTATGATCGCTTCGGCGACGACCTTAGCCTCTACCTTGTTGACGCCATCCTCGAAGACGCCGCCAGGCACATGCTGAAAGCGGAGGCCCATGCCCGCCTCGGCCGTATAAGGACTCGGTACAATGAAGAGCTTGTTATCATAGAACTGGCTGTTTGAGACCGCGATCAGAGACTGATGGCGGCTTCGGTAGTGCCATCGGAGCATCTTTTCCGGAAGGCCTCGGGCGGAAAAGAGTCCCAGGATACTTTCAATATCTGACACCTGAGCGCCGTCCTGGGCGTCGTCGTCATCCGACGTGCTGGAGGTCATTTTCGAGAAGAAACGGGTCGGCGGCAACTGACGCTCGTCCCCAACCACGACCACCTGTTTAGCGCGGGCTACCGCTCCCAACGCGTCTACCGGCTGAATTTGACTGGCTTCGTCCATGACGAGGAGATCGAACCGCAGAAGACCGGGCGGCAGGAACTGTGCTATGGAAAGCGGGCTCATCATGAAGACTGGCTTAAGGGCCTGTATCGCTACGGACGCGCGCTGCATGAGCTGGCGGATCGGCATGTGACCGCGACGGCGCGCCATCTCTCCCCTAAGGACTCCGACAGGACCGATCCCACTGACGGCAGGAATTCGTTTGTGGTGAGCGCGGACGACCTCAAGACGGGATAGCGCCATTCTGCTCCGGTCCAATGTCGCGAATTCGTTCACGAGTCGCCCGTGCACCTCGCCGTCGAAACGAGATAATTCGGGGTCGGCGGAATGCTGATGTCTGAGGATCCCTTCGTAGATCGCCATCTCCACATATGGCACGACGTCATCCGGCTTCACCCGCCCATCTTCGAGGCGTTCAACAACAAGACCGACGCCGGCGTTCGCAGCGTCTTCCGCTCTTCCGCGATAGGCGGCCCATTTGGATAGGTGCTCCTCGGTCTCGACCCATTTCGCGAGCTTTTGCGCGACCGTCGCAAGCTCCGTCTGTCCGATTTCGTGCGCGCCGAACACAATCGACACATCCGCCTTCAGGAAGCCGAGCAAAGCTTGGAGATCGTGTTGAAGGATCGCTCCTCTCGCCAATGCATCGCGAGCTTTCACAGCCACCGCGGGGCGGTCGGATACGCGCGAGCTTAGCAGGCGGATGTCGGAGTTGTGTGAAATCCACTCAGTCGTGCGAGACAGCAGCGACCAGTCCGACTCCGTCCCCTTCCAAAGCGGACCGAAGGAAGCCCGGCCGAGGGAGTCCAGCCGCTCCAGCGTGGATTTCAGGCCGCGCGCCAATGCGAGCAGCTTCAATAGCGCAAGACGGTGTGCGTTGGTTTCCGGAACAGAGCGGACCAGCGTCAGGAAGACCTTGTGGGCATCGGCGATTTCGCGGGCGAATTGCGATGTCTGTGTAAGCGAGACGCCATCTGGGCCTGGAGCGTCCGAAAACAAAACTGACGCCTTCTCACCAAGATCCTTCCATAGACTGAGCAGAAGACGTCGCGACTCGTCCAGCAGCGCCCTCACCTGCTCACAACGGCCCGCTACCGACGTCCTGTCGGAGAGACGGCCGGCTATCAACCGTGCTTCGACACCGACACCGCGCAGGCTTCGCATCCAAAGTACGAGGTTTTCAAGCGGCTTCGGGTCCGACTTTTCTCCGCGCCAGTCCGCTCCGAAAGCAGATCTGCCGAGGCTGTCGCCGTCCTTGATCGCAGCGCGGGCGCTCTTGCCCTTCTGGAGAAGATCAAGGATTCGAACAGTTTCGTCGGGCGAAGTCTCGTTGGGCATCACGCTGCGCAGAAGCGCCTTTGCCTTGCGCCACTCACCGCTCATGAACCTGAAGAGACGCTTGCCATGGACGGCGACCGCTGCCCGCACCTGCATAAGGTCGATATCCCAGGCCTGCTCAGAGATCTTGCCTTCAAGCTCGGCACGAATACGCCGAAAGTCTCCCACGGCCTCAGCGAGATCGGAGGCCTGGTCAAGGCCTCGTTCCCAGATGGCGGCAACGAAGGCGTCGGGGCTCGCGTCCGGGGCTTCGGCTACGCGCTGTCCGATGACGATGAGCCGATCAATCGATGCCAAGGTCGGAGAAGCATTGACGCCGAGCAGGGTACGCAACGCGCCCGCGCCCGCCAGGAAGCGCGGCAGCACAGACGCAAGCTGTTCGATCGTGGCAAACCCGCTTTGTGAGAAGTCTGCAGAAAGACGGACGAATTGCGTGGCAATCGGCTCCGGATCAGATTCCCATGCGGACGGCGTCATGCGGGCCGCGACTTCGGCCGCGTATGTCGAGAATTCGGCGCCGCCAACGACAAGATCGCGTACCCGATCCAGTTCGGTCGCCCATGCGTCGTTTGCCAATGCCTCCGAAGATATCTCCGAAGGACACGAGGCGACCCTTTCCGCGGTCGACGCGATGTCCATAAAGTTTGCCAGCGAGTGAGGCGATGATAGTTCGAGCGTCTGCGATACGTCATCCATCTGGCTGCGCAATTCAGCCAGTTCCGTGGCCGCCGTTTTCAATCTCGTCGTCAGACGTTCAAGATCGAGCGGGGTAACTCCGGTAAGCCCGACGCCGTACCACGGATGGTGCTTTGGCAGGCCGATGTCCTCGATGCGTTCAGCAAGTTCCGTCAGCAGCGCCTTCGCCCGCTCGCGCACCTCCGGCGTCCAGTCCGCAGCAACCGGCAGATCGATATCCGATGGAGCCATGCCCTCGCGACGCAGCCTTGCAAGGTGTCCCATGACTTGGAACGGGGAAAGCGAGTAGGGTTGATACACGCGGTGAATGCGTGCCGGATGGGCGTTAAGTAAATCGCGTGCGTCCGTGAGGCGCTGGTCGAGCGCACTGCCGGATTCCCCTTTGGGCGTGCCGAGCTCCCAAGTATGCTGCAGCTCTGCGAGGACGGCGCGCTTGTTCGCCTTGTTACTATGGAGTTCGAGGCAGGCTTCACCGACGCTCGCCTGGTCAAGGCGTCGTTTCACGACCTCGAGCGCCGCCATCTTTTCGGCTACGAACAGCACCGTCTTGCCGTCGGCGACCGCCGACGCGATAATGTTGGCGATTGTCTGGGATTTTCCCGTGCCCGGCGGGCCTTGAATGACGAGGTCCCTCCCTCGCCTGACTTCGTGGATCGCGGCCGTCTGCGAACTGTCGGCATCGACGATATGCGTCATCTCGGAAGGCGAAATGTGCTCGTCGATCTTGACGTCCTCGCCAAGCAGCTGTTCGCCGCCCTCGAAGCCATCGGAAACCAAACCGATGATGAGTGGCAGCTCGGTGAACTTGGCATCCTTAGGCCAGAGCGTGGGATCAAGGTCTCTGTACATGAGGAATTTGGCGAAGCTGAAGAAACCGAGCACGATGTCGTCGGGTTGGACGGACCAGTTTGGCTTCATCGAGATGCACGCCGCCACCTTCGCGGCGTAGTCCTCGAATGTGAAGTCGTCGCTCGCCTCGAACGCCGGCATTGAGATCTGATGGACACGGTCGAGAAAGGCCTCGAGGGAGAGGTTTGAAGCGAGGTCCTCCTGGCGCGCTCGAAGCTTGAAGCGCTCGGCTGCGCTGCCACGCTCCAACGACACCGGCACGAGGATGAGCGGTGCGTAGCGGACGTTCTCCGCATTGTTGGGATCGATCCACTTCAGAGTGCCCAGCCCGAGGAACAGGATATTCACCCCCTGCTCTTCCTCTAATGTCCGGGCATCGAAGTAAAGGTCCAGCAGACGCTTCTGGAGAGCATTTGGCGTCATGCGGGTCTGGAGCTTGGTGTCGCCATGACGGACAAGCCGACCGTCGCCGTCGCGCTCATCATCGTCCGGGAGCGCGAGTTCGATCAGTTCGTCACCGTCGCCGTCATCCTTGGATTCCCGCCCCTTCGCCCCCGCCAGGAAAGTCATGGTCCTTCCATCGGTCACAAGGATCCGAAACACTTCGGACGACTTCTCGTCGACAACGTCGATGGTTTTCGCACTTTTCGAAAAGCGGGGAACGTTCAAAAGGCGGTTGCGCGCAGAAAGGTCAAGTAGTTCGGTTCTGGCCTTTTCGATCTTGGCTTCTACGGACAGATTACTTTGAAAGATGGACGTTTCATTCTGCTCAGATGCGCCGTCTGCCATGTCGATCATATTCTCGCTCCCTGCTAACCTTTAGATGCAGTAAATCGATCAATCAGTCTAGCAGGACGTGTAGTCATGTTAGGTCAGTTGGCTCTTCCCGGAGAGCGATTCGTGCGGCCGGTGCCGCCGGTTGGCAGCAATGTTCGGGCGGCGAACGACATTGGAATGGACTCCCGGACGCTCCCTGCTGGCGCTGGCGGCGCGCAGTATGGGCGGAACCGCTGATGCGGCGAGCCGCCAGGAGGCCGCTCTCGGAAGTTTGAGACCAGACCTATGTGTTGCTTTGACGGGATTTGATGGAAAGCAAGCACGTGGGGCTCGCCGCGGCTATTCCTCAAGTGTCGAGATGACTTTCGATGGTCTTTGCAGCTCCGAGGCGGCGGCGGTTGCCGCTGCATCGGCGGGACCGCCGGAAACATGAACGGTCGGCGTTGCAAACTGGATGCCTTTTTCCGCGAATGTCTTCTTGAGCATGGCAAGGGCCTTTCGGCGAACGCCGAACTGTTCGCCGGGTTTGGTCATAAACTTCAGCCGTATCTGCACACCATAATCGGCCATCTGCTCGATCCCTTGCATTTTCAAGGGCTCGATGATGTTAGGCCCGAGTTCGGCATCCTCCAGAAGCTCAACGCCGATGCGCTTGATGGTCTTGCGGACCTCCTCGAGGTCGCTGTCATAGTTCAGGGTGAGCGTAATGATGTCGATGACCCAGTCACGGCTGAGGTTTTGCACCGCGCCGAGTTCGCCGAAGGGAACGATGGTGACCGGGCCGCGGTGATGGCGCAAGCGGATCGATCGCAGCGAGAAACCTTCGACCGTCCCCTTATATTTCGCCGCCTGGATGTATTCGCCGATGCGAAAGGCATCGTCGAACAGATAAAAGACGCCGGAGATGATGTCCTTGACGAGTGTTTGGGCACCGAAGCCGACGGCTATGCCGACGACCCCGGCGCCCGCCAGCAGCGGTCCGATCTGAATGCCAACGGCATCCAGGATCATCAGGAAGCCGACAGCGCCGATCGCCAGAAACAGCACATTGCGAAGAATGGGAAGGAGGGTATTCAACCGCTGACGCCGGCGTGCGTCGGGTCCCTCCTGATGCCCCGCCTGCACGCTTCGCGACGCCACCGCCATCTGACTGTCGATCAACGTGCTTGCGAGCTTCCAGATAACGTCGGTCACCAGCAGCACGATAACGATGCGGATTCCTGCGCGGATCAAACGCGTGGTCACCGTTTCGGCTGCGGCGAGATCACTGAGATTGACATTCCACGCGCGGGCAATGAGCAGCGCGGCGACCACGATGAGGCCGTTCCGCAGCGTTTGCATGATGACAACAGACCATCCGACGATGGCCGGATCCTCGACCGCCTGCCCCTCCCCGGATTGAATAATGCGCCGAATGATATCACGAGCCACCGCAACGGTAAGAGGCAGAAGCGTAATGATGACCACCGTCCAGAATGCCCCGTGGAGCCCGGACACCCATAACAGCCACGATACTATGATGCTCGCGCTGAAGCCGACACAGACCAGCCGGCTCACCGGCGGCCCGTCGGAACGAAAGTGCCGCAGCCAGATCATAACGATCAGAGCGATTGAAACGACACCGAGCCATGCTGCGGTAAAGAGGTCGACCAAGATGGGTGAAGCCCCGATCGTCCCGATCACTTCAATAGCGGCCCAGCCAGCCGCCAGCACAGCGACGATTCCGAGGAGCCAGTAGTACCAGAACCAGGCAAGTGAGGTGACCAACGTCAGAAGCCGCATATGCGGCAGGCGGGCGCCTGGTGCGATGACAATACGGCCCACGAGCACGCCAAGGCGCACCATGAGCGCCGCTGATAGCAGGATGAGGGCGATATCGCGAAACACGGCAGGCCATGGAAAGAGGATAAACGCGCCGAGACTTCCGATCAGGTAACCGACCAACGCCAGAAGACCCATTGAAAGCCGGGCGGCGTGGAGCCTGATCCGCTGCCGGACTGTGTCGGCAGGCGCGTTCAGCACGAAATGGAGCAGCCCTCGCCCTGACCACCAGGCAAGGCGCTGCGCAACGAACCCGCCTGCGACGAAGAGTATGACCGCCAAGATCAGGCCGACCGGTTCGATACGATCATCCGTTTGGAAGACCCGGATCGCCGACTGGATCTGCCCGGGAAGGGTCGGAACGGCACCGACGAGTGTGAGCAACCTCTGGCGCAAATCCTGTAGTGACGTTGCAATCGACGTCGGTGCCGCCTCTTGCGAGACTGCTACCGGCTGCGCCGGTTCCTGATTGCCCGGAACGATCCGATTAACCAGCGCTCGTCCGGAATCATCATTCGGCAATTCGATAATAACCCGGATCGGCGCCGAGGAATTGGTCGGCTCAGCCGCCGATGCGGGGTTTGCACTCGCCAGCAGAAGCGTTGAAAATACCACCGTCAGGAATGCGCACACTCCTCGGCGGGGATGACGGTCGTCGTTGATGCGCATATAGCCGTGGTCCCCGCGACGGTGTCGTCGCTTTTGCTGGGTTGGTCGAAACTTCGGACTTTGTGAAGCGTTGCACGACCAACGTCAATCGACGAACCCGTCTGGCGGACGCAGACTGCGAACCAAGGGCCGGACGGCTTTAAGACCGCAAGCTTCTGAAGGCCTCCCTGATCTCCTGACTGAAGAGTTCTGGCTCCTCCCAGGCGGCAAAGTGACCACCCTTGGAAGCGCGATTGTAGTAGATGAGCGTCGGATAGGCTTTCGACAGCCAATGCCTTGGCGGCTTGTAGACCTCGCCGGGGAACACTGTGACGGCGACCGGGACTTTGACGGCCGTAAGCTTGGCGCCCGACATGACGTTTTCCCAATAGATCCGACCGCTGGAGGGGCCGGTATTCGTCAGCCAGTACAGCGTGATGTTGTCGAGGATCGCATCCTCGCCAAGAGCCTGTTCGGGATCGCCGCGTGTATACACCCAGTCGGCGATCTTGTCGTAAAGCCAGGCGGCGAGGCCGACTGGAGAATCCGAAATGCCGTAACCGATCGTCTCCGGCCGTGTGCTCATGATCGCTGCGTAGCCGAAGCCGTTGTTGAGGAAGTCCCGAGCCTCGTCGAAGACGACCTTCTCATCCTGAGACAAGCTATCGGGAGCTGGCCGTCATTTTTGAGAGCCTGCGCTGCGTCCGCTGGAAACGTCGTGGCGCGTTCGACCCTGTTGACGTGGATTGCGAGCAGCCCATCCGGCGCCTGGCGACCCAAGGCGTCGCTGATGATCGCGCCCCAGTCGCCGCCTTGCGAGACATAGCGGTCATAGTTCAGTCGCTTCATCAGCACGTCCCAGGCAGCCGCTATCCGCTGGGGGTTCCAACCTGTTGCTGGTGGTTTGCCGGAGAAGCCGAATCCTGGAATCGAAGGGATCACCAGATGGAAGGCATCCTCAGCCGTGCCGCCATGCGCCGTCGGATCCGTGAGCGGCCCGATGACATTAAGCAGCTCGAAGACCGAACCTGGCCAACCGTGGGTCATGATCAGCGGCAGCGCGTTTTCATGACGGGAACGGACATGGATGAAATGGATGTCCAGTCCGTCGACAGTGGTGAGAAACTGCGGAAATGTGTTCAATCTGCTCTCCGCCTTCCGCCAGTCGTAGGACGACTGCCAGCAGCGCACCAGTTCCTTCAGCCTGTCGGGCTGCACCCCCTGCGAGCGATCCATGACGGTTTCGCCGTCGGGCCACCGGGTCGCGGCAAGACGCCGCCTGAGGTCTGTAAGCGCCGCCTCGGAGACATCAACCTTGAACGGTCGGATCTCCTCGGACGCGACAACGACATCAGCGGCGTCGGACGCGCGCGGAAGGAGAACAGCGGTTATGCCGGCCGCGGCAAAGCCTGACAGCAGCGAGCGGCGCGATACGTCGCGGTGTTTCAAAACGTTCAGCATTGCCATGATGCCGTGTCCTTTCGTGATATCGAGGAGGGGAAAACGATGGCCCTGCCCCGCTTCAATGCCGAAAACGTCAGGCAGCGTCGGCGCCGGAACGAAAGATCAGAAACTTGTTGCCTTCCGGATCGCGAAAATATGCGCAGTAAGGACCCGCACCGTTCTCGCCACGCGGACCAGGAGCCCCTTCGTCCGAGCCGCCCCCTGCCAATGCCGTTGCATGGGCTTCGTCGACCTTTGAACGGGACGGAGCTTCGAAAGCAACCATTCCACCGTTGCCGACGGTGGCAGGGCGGCCATCGAACGGCTTGATGATGCCGAATTCGAGCGTGCGATGACCGTAGTAGATGGCTCGGTTAGGCTGGACGAGGACTCGTCCGATCCCGAACACGGCCAGAAGTCTGTCGTAGAATACCGACGCGGCATCCAGATCATTCGTGCCGACAGTGGCGTGGCCAGGGAGGCTGCGGACCTTGTCGGGGTCGGCTGCCAGCTGTCTGCTTTGGGTAATGTCGTTCATATCAGTTCTTCCTTATATTGTCGCGGCCGACGCTCTGCCTTCCGCACGCAAACGCCAACGAGCTGTCTCAAATCGGCGGCTGGTGAATATTTGGGCGGGTCGACGGCCGGCCGGCACCTCGGGAAAGTGAGAGGCACCCTCTCGTTCAGATGTCAGCCTTGGGCAGCGGGTTGCAGCGCTGCCGCCGTCGAGAGGGTTCCTCTCGCTTTCTCCGGCTACCGCGAGCTGACGCCGTGCCCAATTATTTGTGGAGACAGCCGGCTCTTTGGGCTTTGGCTGATCGTCGTTCAGAAAGGACATCCTATGTCTAGGGACAAAACCGTAAATGCTGCCTCAGTCGCGACAACTCCGTCTTCCCACACGCCTGAAGCCTTCGCTTTTACGCAAGCCGCGCGCGACGCCGTCGGCTTCATCGAGATCAATGAGATCCTGACGCTGAGGAGGATGGTTGTCCGCACCGCCTCTCCAAAAGGTACCGTGCTTTTCCTGCATGGATTTCCGGAAACACTGACGGTGTGGAAGGACATCGCGACAACGCTTGCTCTCGACTACGACGTCCATGCCTTCGATTGGCCGGGCTACGGGCAGTCGTCGCGCCCGGCTTCGGGACGGTTTTCCTATGCGCCGAGGGCGTACGCCCAGGTGTTGAAGGCCTATATCGAACGGGCAGGCATCGATCGGTCGAACCTCTTGATCTACGCGACTGACATCGGTGCCCTGCCCGTCCTGCTGCTTGCTCTCGACGAGCCGACGATCGCCAGGCAGATCATCGTCGGAGACTTCGCGCCGTTCGATCGGCCGCAATACATGTGGGAGAACCTGCAGAACCTCAAAGCCGAGCCGACCGCTTCGCCGACCCGTGCCTACATGAACACGACGAGCGACGAGATCCTCGAGAACGTGCACAGGCGCGGCCTCTCACCCGCTGAACAATTCGATCTGCCGATCGACATCCAGCAGGACATGACCCGTTCGTGGAGCCTTGACGGGATGACTTCAGCGGATGCCTTCGCTCATTACTACGCGAATTTCACCCGCGATCAGCACTATCTCGAGGCCAACCTCACCCGGCTGAAGACGCCCGTGAAGGTGATCTGGGGCGAGAAGGACATCTATATCAGCAGCGAGATGGGCATCGAGTTCGCTGGCAAGATCGGTGCACAACTCGACGTCCTGCCAGGCATCGGCCACTTTCCGCATCTTCAGACTTCGAAACAAACGGTTGAAGAAATCCGTACATCATTCAGATAATGTTCGATTATTTTTGCTGACTTTCCGCAGTCGTGGCAATGCCCAGTCGACGAAAGCCCGTACCTTCAACGCGAGAAGCCCCTGGCGCGCGTAGGCGATATGAATGGGTTTGGGTGGGCCGTCGAAATCGCTGAGGATGGGAACGAGCGTGCCGGACGCCAGCTCGTCAGGAACCTGATAGTCGAATAGCCGCGCAATCCCCGCCCCGCCGACGGCCGCCGCAACACAGTTCGCCGCGGTATTCACCTCCAGCCGGTTGCGGGGCACCGCCTCCATCGGCGTGCCGTCGACATCAAACGTCCAGAAGAATGTTCGCTTGTTGAAGATGATCCCGTCTCGATCGATGAGATCGCCGGGACGCTCGGGTGTGCCATGCCGCTGGAGATAGGCGGGGCTCGCGCAGGTCAGTAGGCGGAATTCACCAATCTTGACGGCATGGAGGGCGCTGTCGGCGAGCTCGCCGAGACGGATCGCGATATCCACCTGCTCGGACACGAGATCGACCGTGCGGTCGAGCGACAGAAGGTTCAGCGATACCTCGGGATATTTGTCCATAAAGCTCAGCGCAACGGGCAGGACGTAGCGGCTGCCGTATTCGATCGGCATCGTGATCGTCAGCACGCCTCTGGGCGTTTGGTATTCCCCGGACGCCCTTCGCTCGGCCTCCTCAAGATCCGCCATGATCTTTCGTGCGGCGTCGACATAGTCACGCCCGGCGTCGGTGAGCTGAAGATTGCGGCTGGTGCGGACGATGAGGTTCGCCCCAAGATGTCGTTCAAGTTCCGCCACCTTACGGCTGACGCTGGGCAATGGCGCGTTGAGCTTCCTGCTGCCGGCCGAGATGCTTCCGGCGTCGACGACCGCCAGCAATATGCGCATTGCTTCGAGACGATCCATCGGACACCGCCAGTAAGATACCACTTCTGTTTTATTGTTCGAGCGCCGCGGCTGCCACACCGGTCTCAGACAAATTTCCGCTTCAGCACAGCTTCAGGCTCGGCACTAGTCAAGCAGCTTCCGTATGGCCATGATCCCTTTTGCAGCATCCGACCAGGATTGACGCCAGATCAAAATGCCGACGCTGAGGATGGTGGCAACAGCGAAGGGAATTGGCCCGAGAAACCAGAAGGCCGCTGCAAAGGTGAAGTAGTAAGATCGGACACCGACGCTGAACGATCGAAGTGCAGGGTTCAAAACCAGGGTCAGGGCGTTCGTCCAACCGGCGATGTCCCTGTCTTCATCCCGGGATGGGCTGGCCCCAATCGCCGCCAGACAGTAGTTGATCTGCCGGACCGCCCAGATGAAATCGGATAATCCCCGCAGCAGCGTCGCCATGATCAGGAGGACTTTGCACTGGAAAAACCACGCTGGGTCCCGAGCCGCAAACATTGCGATCAGCCCGCCACCCGACCCATAGTTCGGCTCCATGAACAGCGCGCCGCTGAGCCCGACGATGACGATGAGATTGGCGGAGCCGAAGAAGGATGCCGAATTGATCGTGTGCCCGAGGATCGCGGCGTCGCCAATGAAGTTGTTGTCACGCGTCAGAACCTCGCGCATCCAGGCTGTGCGAATGCGCACCATATCGACGGAAAGGCTATCGTTCCTTCTCGGCCATCCCGCTGCCATCAAAGGCTCGACCGCCACCCAGACGAGAAGGAAGAAAACGATCGCTGCGACGTTCAGAAAATCCATGGTGCCCCCGAACTGAATCTGGATTTTCTGAACAGTACTTCGGGCTCACGGCAGCTCCAAGCGTCTATCGCCGCCCTCCCCTTCGGATCGACAGGCCTATGTTCGGACGTTCCATGGTCCGTCGCAGACCGCCGCGAGGTAACGGGACATAGTCGCAGCCCGAAGCCGGATGTGCTCGATCGCCTGCTGCGGCGTCACGGCCAGGAAGCCGACATGGTCGCGGGGGCGTAGCTGGACGAAGGCGTCCAGATCCGAATCCACCACCGTGGCGATCTTGGGATACCCTCCGGTCGTCTGGTGGTCGGCCAGCAGAATGGTGGGAACACCGTCTCCGGCCACCTGCACCGAGCCCCGCACGATCGCTTCCGACGGCATGTCCAGCGCAACGCTTGGCGCAAGCGACGGACCTTGTAGGCGTACGCCCATGCGGTCGTAGGCGTCACTCAGGCGGAAAGGCGACGAAAGGAAATTCGACAGGGTTTCTTTCGAGAAGAACCGATCCTGTGGACCGATCACCACACGCAGCTCGGATCGCGGTCTTGCGATGACTGGACATGTGATCGGACCATGTCGATCATCCCGCACTTCCGGATCGGCGACGGTGACCATCTGACCGGCCGTAAGGCGCCCACCGCCGAGACCGGAGAGACTGTGCGTCGACATGCTGCCTAGCCAGGTCTTCGCCTCGATATGACCGACGAAGGCCAGATATGTCCAGCTTCCCCAGTGTCCCGGACGGATTGCCAGCCGCTCCCCGGCCCTCAGCGTGGCGACCATCCATGCGCCGCGCTTGTCGCCGGCATGCTCTACGATGAAGCCTCCTCCGGCGACGGCAAACGTAACGTCTCCCGACAGGCAGTCGAGAACCAGGCCGCCCATGGAGACTTCGATTGCGGGCTGACCGGCAGGATTGCCGACGGCGACGTTAGCGGCGGCAAACGAGATCCTATCCATCGGACCAGAGGCCGGAACGCCGTAACGCATCAATCCGTGGCGTCCTCCGTCCTGGACCGCGACGTGAGGACCCGCGAAGTTGATTGCAAGGACGGCTTGGCTCATGCAAGGCACCTCGCGTCGAATTCGGTCCTCGATATGCGGCGGAAACGCACCGTGTCGCCGACGTCGAAAAGGAACGGACGGTCGTTGGACGCGGCATCGAGGATCTTCGTCGGCGAGCGGCCGATGATCCACCAGCCGGTCGGCATGGTGAGCGTGCTGACCAGGCACTGCGGACCGGCGATTAGCACGCTTCCGGCGGCGATGCCGCGAATAGGCGCCGGCTTCCTCGGCTGCTGAATGGCTTTGGGCACGCCTGCAAGGTAAGCGTATCCCGGAGCGAAGCCGTACATGAAGACGCTGTAGTCGCCGGAGAGATGGGCGGATATAACGTCTTCCGGCGATAATCCGCTTGCCTCGGCGATGGAGGCAAGATCGGGCGCAAGATCAGGATCGTAGCAAACTTCGACTTCGCGCATCGCTCCAATCGTCTCTGGAACCTCGGCCCCCAGAAGCTCGGCAATGGCCACCTCCGTCGTCCGGTGATCGGCCATAAGCGGATCGAAGCATACGAGAATGCTGGCATAGGCCGGGACAGCTTCGACGAATCCTTCAAAGGGTGCCGCCTTCAAGGCGGCATCCAACTTGACGACCTGATCGTGGATCCGCTTATCGATGGTCGCGCCAAATTCGACGAGCAACGCGTGCCCGCCCACCGGGCGGTAGTTCGGAACGCTGCCGGACGATGCGGAGGGGTCCTGTGACACGTCAGTCGGCGCCTTCGATCAGAATGAAGTCCGCATCTGCGGCCGGCGCGCAGGTCCCATAGGCGTCCGGATCGGTAACGGTAACCTGGGCGACGAGGTTGCCTTTGGCCATCACCTGTTTTCCTGTGTCGGTTGGAGGAATGGTGCCACCTCGATGCCTGCCTTCTGCAATTCCCGGCGTACGTGGACAGCCATGGCAAGTGCTCCTGGGCTGTCCCCATGAACGCAAATCGAGTGCGCATTAAGAGGGATCGGAACGCCGTCGACCGTCGGCATGAGGCCGCTGGACAGGTATCCGATCAATCTCGCTGCCGCCTTTGCGGGATCATCGATCATCGCTCCCGGCAAGTTGCGCGGAACGAGCCGACCCGTGGATAGGTAGCCGCGGTCGGCAAAAATCTCGCTAAAGACGGTCATCCCGGCATCGCGGGCCGCATGCTGCAGCTCTGTCCCGGAGATCGCCAGTATGGCAAGTTCCGGCGAGACCGCTCGGGTTGCGCGGATGATGGCGTCGGCGACCGGCCGTTCGTCGGCCGCCCAATTGGCGAGTGCGCCGTGCGGTTTGATGTAACGGACGCGGGCGCCCGCCAGGGCTGCAGCTCCCATCAGCGCCCCTGTCTGCGTTGCGACAAGCTGCTCCACTTCCCGGATGCTCAAGGGGATCAGCCGTCGTCCGAAACCCTCGCGATCTGCAAAGCCCGGATGGGCTCCGGCGACGACACCCCGCTCGCTTGCGAGGGCAAGCGTCTCCACCATGGTCGCTGGATCCCCGGCATGCCCGCCACATGCGATGTTCGCACTGGTGACGACGTCAAGGATCGCCTTGTCATCGCCCATGCGCCAAGGTCCAAACGCCTCCCCCAGATCAGAATTGAGATCGATTTTCGTCATGATTTCCGTCAACCCTTCGCGCTGGTCTTGTCAGCTTCGTCGCATGCTGGAACGTCGAAGCCGAGGTGGAGCACACCTTCGCCGTGCGCGTCAAGAAAACGACGCTGCTGGCCGCGCGCCACGAGCATGTTTGGCGGTCTCGGCTCCAAATGTCCTTGCAGTTGCGTCGGATGGAAACGCGGCTAAGATCGGGAATGAATGGTCGACCGCCCTGTCATTGATCGAGCGCGTCGGTTTCTCTCAAGAACCGGGGGACCTAGCCACCCGGCGGCATTGGCGTGCAGACCGGGGATACGAAATGAGTCTTGTCAACAGAGCTTTGGGAACGTCCGAATTTTCCTTTACCGACGAGCCGGGCATTTTCACCTGGGAGCTGGCGACCGACAAGGTTTATGCGGATTCGGCGCTGGCAAACCTCTTTGGGCTTGATCCCGAAGAGACTCTCACGGGGCTGCCGGTCATAAGATACCTCGACCGGATTCATCCGGACGACAAGCCATCTGTCGCCAAGGCGATTTCACAATCGGTGATCACCGGAAATCCGTATCGCTGTGATTATCGGGTATTTGATCGAAGCGGGCAAATAGTCGCCGTGGCGGCCTTGGGCCGCTGCTTCAGGGATGAAGCCGGAAACCCGTCGCAATATGCGGGCATCGTATTTCCGACGAATGATCACGGGGAGAAAGACGAATTGTCCGCTCACTGCAATGCGGCACTGAAAATTGCGCGGTCATCCGGTCTGCAGACGACGGCCGATGCGCTTGAAGCGATTCTCAAAGAGCTTGCCAAGCCGATGCCTTCAGACGTCGCGCAGGTTCATTGATTCCTTCCAAAGCGTTGATTGTGCATCAGACTTTCGATGATGGCGATATTGCTGCTATCGGCAATGCGCCGCGCGCACTGCAGTTAGTGGCAAAGGACAGTGGGCATTTCGAGGCGGGTCAACAGCGATCGTGTGACCCCTCCCAAGATGAATTCGCGCAGCCTCGAATGACCGAACGCGCCGGCGACGAGCAAGTCTGCCTTGCGTTCCAGGGCTGCGCCTTGAATGACGCTGGCCGGTGAGTCTCCCTTCGCTTGCACGGCTGCGACATCGACGGCAAGACCAGCCTTCCGAAGCGCAGCCGCAAGGTGATCTCGGCTGCGCTCGTCAATCTGCTTATCATCGGTGATGGAAATCAGGACGATACGCGAAACATGTTCCAGCAAGAATCTGGAACCCGCCAGTGTTCGCGCGACAGTGGCTCCTCCATCCCAGGCGACGGCGACAGCATCGATCCGGCCGCTGAAATTATCTGGGGGGAAAAGCAGGAGCGGTCGACCGCTTTCAAACAGCACGCTCTCGATCAACGGCCTCATCAGTTCAGATGCTTCCAAAATGGAAAGATCATATGCGCGCGAGAGCTCGGCAAGAGTTTGTGCGACAAACGGCTGCCTCACATCGAATGGCTGGATTTCGAGCTCGACCTCGGCTTTTTTCGCATAATCACGGAGCGTCTGCCCGAGAACCGTACCATTGTCTCTACTCAAGCGCTCCGCCTCCACGCGCATTTTGTCTATGTCAAGGAGTGATGGAAATCGCGGCTGAACGGGTTCGATCCTGATCTGCGGTATACTTGCCGTTAAACCGGCCTGTTGGTGAAGGGAAACATCGACAGCATTCTGAAGGAGCGAGAAGGAGCTTGCGTCTGGATAGGTGGCCAGCGGTAAATGGAATTGCGCTTTCATGGCTGAAGTCCTCCTAATGGTTGGAGGTATCATAGCGTAAAGGTGTCTCCCGCGCCTTGATGAAGATCAAGGTCGTTCCACCGCGAAAGCGCGAGCGTGATATTGAACGTCCTCATGAGGAAGGAAGCGGAATTCATAGGGCGAAGCGGCAAAGATCTATGCTAAGCGATGAAGTGCGATCAGCGATTGAATATCAGCACTTCGCGGAGCAGACCCGTCCGGACGCCGCCGGGCAGCAGCTTGCGGATGAACAGCAATGGCATTTACGGCGCAGCTGCCTTCGATGAAACGGCCGGCGCGCCTGGACCCATCGGATGATGACATCATTGGTGACGACAGAAGCATTCCAGCGCCTCAGTCTGGCGCTTGCAATCGGCATTCTTGTCGGTATTGAGCGCGGCTGGCAGGATCGTGAGGCTGCTCCGGGCAAAAGAGTAGCCGGTATCCGCACCTATGGCCTGTCAAGTTTCCTCGGCGGCTTCTGCGGTTTTCTGCAGCCTCTGACAGGGCCGATTCTGCCGACAGCCATCTTTATATTCTTTTGCATCACCGTTCTCCTCTTCAGCCTCATGCAGGCGGCACAAGAAGAGGATTACAGCGCCACCGGCACCATTGCGGCCCTGGCGGTTTTTGCGTTGGGCTTTGGCGCGGTCGTGGCGGATATGACGGTAACGGCCGCAAGCGCTGTGGCCATAACGGCCCTTCTTGCAGCGCGGGAGCCGTTGCATGGATTTCTTCGCCGTTTGACCTGGCTTGAACTCAGGGCCGCTCTGATCCTTTTGACGATGACCATCGTCATCCTCCCTATCCTTCCCAATAGGCCGATTGATACTTGGCAGACAATCAATCCTTTCGAGCTTTGGATGATGACAATCCTGGTGGGAGCCGTTTCCTTTGCCGGTTATATCCTCATCAGGCTGAGCGGCGCCCGCGCCGGAATACTGCTGACGGGGGCCAGCGGCGGCATCGTTTCCTCGACGGCCTTGACGCTTTCCTTCGCCCGTCAGTCGAAGCAGATGCCTGGCCTCTCGCCACTCCTCTCAGCGGGAGCAATGCTGGCGGGAGCCGTTTCTCTCGCCCGCGTGCTTTTGATTTGCGGCGTCATAGCACCGGCAGTTTTCAGGGAGCTTGCTCCATCACTCGCTCCGGCTGCTGCCACCCTCGCCATAGCAGGCGGCTTTGCCGCATTGCTGCAACGCCCGGATGACAACACCGATTTTTCACCCCGAAACCCGCTCGAGGTGATGGTCGTGCTGCGCTTCGCACTCCTTCTCGCCGTCGTGACAGTCCTGACGCGAATGACCTTGATCGGCTTTGGAACTCAGTCGCTGATCGCCCTTGCATTTATCACAGGACTGGGCGATCTCGATGCGATAACGCTTGCTGTTGCGAAACTGTCATCCGTCCAGGTGCCTGCAGACGCGGCCGCTCGAGCCATAGCGGTCGCCGCTTTCGCCAATCTTCTTGCGAAAGCCGTTCTTGCAGCAAGTACGGGGAGCATCGCTTATACGGTTCGTTTTGCGATCGCAGGCGGTGTCGCGACCTTGGCCGGAATTGCCGGCTTGGTTTTGGCATGAGCGCATCGGTGTCTGGAACGATATTCGTCCGCATCAAGCAGTCACCATCAACTATCGTCACCGCGGTCTCGCCTCGGAGAAATGACCGGCAAATCCCGCAAGCATGGCCCCGAGTGAAAGACGCCGAACCAGCCTGGCTGCAATGAAGGTTGCGCCGATCGCCGCGGTAAGTTTCAGCCAAGGATATTCGCCGAGCTGGACATGGGCACTTGCATCGACCGATGTGGCTTTGGCTTTGAGCGCCGCTTCGGCATCCTCGCGCAGCGCGCCGATGCGGGCATTCAGCAGCCTGACCTCATGTTGCAGGGCGTTCAGGCTCTCGTCGGCCTTTTCACGCGCAGTTTGCTCAGCGGCGTCGGCGAAGGGTGGATCGCCTTCCGCGATCAGTTCGTCGGGGTCAGGCGCAAGGCCGTGGCGGTTGATGGATGATTGCATCGACGTATCCTCGAATAGGTGAGCGAGAGATGAGGCCCGGCGTTGCGGCCGGGCCTCATGATTTCAATGGTCGCGCCGGAAACCCTGGCTCTGGTGAGATCCACCTTGCGATTGGGTTTGGGACTGGTCTTGAGATTGGCGATTGGTTTCGTCCGATGACGTGGTGCCAGGCTCGGGGAAGGTATAGGCACGCACCTTGGCGCTTCCATGCGCGGTGTCCCGCATTTCCACCGGGCGCGCATCGTCAAATGCGCGCTCGGACACGGCGAGGTTTTCCGAGGCTTTGCCGCCCTGCGCCGATCCGACAAACACGGTATTGGATGCTCCTTGCTGTCTGCCCTCCAACGACCAGAGATCAGCGCGTTCATCCATGTCGATGCTCCCCCCGTCGTCCAGAATATCGTGGACGGTCTCGTAGAGCGCGTCATCAATATCATTGACCTGGACGAGGAAGCCGCCTCGTCGCAGGCCTTCTGCAAAGACCGCGCGATCCTCGTCGGGGAAGAAGAAGTCCGCCAGCGCGTCGAAGAAGCCGCTGCGGTCTTCGCTCGTTGCGCCGGCATTTTTTCCATCCGCCTCATATCCGGGCATCAGCCTTATTCTCGCAACCGGCACGCCTGCGTCCTCGAGACGGGAGACGGCGGATTCGGCCTCCGATCGGTTATCGAAAAATGCGGCAAGGCTGCTGCCGCCTGTCGGGCCTGAAAAGGCCGGGTTGGTATCGTTGTAAATGGTGCCCATGGGACTCTCCTCTCGATGTGCAGATCCAGCCGCCAATGCGAAATTCGGCCGGGCGTCTGGCTTCCTGACTTGAAGAACCGGTGGCTGAGTTGAATGTTCCAAGGGAATGGCGATGCTCCGCCGTATCGCCCGCTGTTTCATTGCCGCCTGCCCATTTCGGCGCGCAGAGTCGCAAATTGCGCCGCTCGCGAAATCCCTCAGCGGTTGACGGAAAACCTTCGAGACGCTAGCACGGCTTTAATGCATTGGGGATAATTCACATGGACATCTTTACCGCGGCCGGTCTGACGGCTTTGCTGCAGGTCATCGCTATCGACCTCGTTCTCGCCGGCGACAATGCCGTGGTTATCGGTCTTGCCGCTGCCGGCCTCGAGGCCACGCAACGCCGCAAGGCGATCATCGTCGGCATTGTGGCCGCGACAGTTCTGCGTATTCTCTTTGCCAGCGTCGCGGTCTATCTGCTGGCGATCGTCGGGCTGCTGCTGGCCGGCGGCCTGCTGCTGCTCTGGGTCTGCTGGAAGATGTGGCGCGAGCTTCGCGCCGGCCATGGCGAGAACCACGAGGCGGCAGGCGCGGAAGGCGCGCCGAAAAAGACCTTCTTCCAGGCGGCAACCCAGATCGTCATCGCCGACGTCTCGATGTCGCTCGACAACGTGCTCGCCGTTGCCGGTGCAGCGCGCGAGCATCCGAGCGTACTGGTCATCGGTCTTGCCCTGTCGATCGCGCTGATGGGTATCGCCGCAAACCTGATCGCCCGCCTGCTCACCAACCATCGTTGGATCGCCTATGTCGGTCTGCTGATCATCCTCTATGTCTCGCTCGACATGATCCACCGCGGCAGCGTCGAAGTGCTGCCTTACGTGCAAGCGAGCGGGTTCAAGCTTTAAGCCTGACCTCGGTCTCGAAACTCATTTGGTCATACGCCGGCACCACATGGTCCGGCGTCTCGGCCATCACCACGTCGTAGTCGAGCGGCGTGTGCATATGGGTGAGGATCGCCTGTTTCGGCTTCAGCCGGCCGATCCAGTCGAGCGACTGTTCCAGCGACAGATGGCTCGGATGGTAGGTATATTGCAGCGCGTCGATGATCAGCACGTCGAGGTTCTGAAGCTTCTCGACGGTCTGCGGCGGGAAATCGCTGATATCGCTGCAATAAGCCACATCGCCGATCCGGAAGCCGAGCGAGTGGATGTCGCCATGCTGCTGGATATGGGGATGGAAAGCGATAGTGCCTCCGGGACCGTGAATTTCCAAGGGCGCGTCGAGGTTTTCGATGACGATCGGCAGCACGATCGGCGGGTAATTGCTGCCCGGCGGCGTTGCCAGGCAGTAGCCGAAGGCTTCCCGCAGCCTGTCCATGGTAAATTGGTCGGCAAAGATCGGCACCCGGCGGCGGGTATTGTGAAAATAGCCGCGCAGATCGTCGATGCCATGAATATGATCGGCATGCGGATGGCTGTAGAGCACGGCATCGACATGGTCGGCCCCTGACCTGATCATCTGCTCGCGAAAATCCGGCCCGGTGTCGATGACGACGGTGGTGACACCGCCATCGGGTGCGAATTGCTGCACCATGAAGGCGGCGCGCGTGCGCCGGTTCTTCGGATTGTCGGGATTGCAGGCGCCCCAGTCGCCGGTGATGCGGGGCACGCCCGGTGACGACGAACAGCCGAGAATGGTGAAACGCCGCCGGTAGAGCACGCCGCTAGATCCTCGGCATCTTCGAGAACAGGCGGAAAGCGTTCTCCGTCGTGATCCGCGCGACCTCTTCGGTGGAAAGGCCGATCGTATCGGCGAGCACCTCGGCCGTGTTGACGACATAGGACGGCTCGTTGCGCTTGCCGCGCCAGCGCTTCGGCGCCAGATAGGGCGCGTCCGTTTCCACAAGCAGCCGCTCATGCGGGATCGTCCTGGCGATCTCGCGCAGCTCTTCCGACTTCGGGAAGGTCAGGATGCCCGAGAAGGAGATATAGCCGCCGAGCGCGACGCCGGTCTTGGCCAGCTCCGGTCCTGCGGAAAAGCAGTGGAGAATGAAGGGGAAGGCCCCCTTCCCGCTTTCCTCGGTCAATATGGCAGCCATGTCCTCGTCGGCGCTGCGGCTGTGGATGACGAGCGGCAGCTGGGTCTCGCGCGCCGCCACAATATGCCGGCGAAAGCCGGTCTGCTGATCCTCGGGCTTCTGCGTGTCGTAGAAATAGTCGAGGCCGGCCTCGCCGATCGCCACCACCTTCTTATGGGCATTGGCGAGACGCACCAGGTCTTCCGTCTCAATATCCAGCTCTTCGTCGGCATTGTTCGGATGCGTGCCGACCGAGCAGAACACCGAAGGATATTTCTCTGTGATGGCAAGCAGCGTCTCGAGCTTACGCACCCGCGTCGAGATCGTCACCATCTGCGCAACACCGGCCTGATGGGCGCGCGCGACAATCTCGTCCCGCTCCGCCTCGAAGTCGGCGAAATCAAGATGGCAGTGCGTGTCGATTAGCACGGCCTCAAGCCTCCGGAGCCACGTAGCGCGGGAAGACCGGCGTCGGCGCTTCGAGGGTCGTTCCGGCAGTGAGACGGCCGGCTTCGCCGAGGGCAGCAAAATCGCGCTTGTCTGCAGGTGCCGCGACCAGATCGAGCAGCTTGCCTGATGAATCCGGCATGAAGGGTCGCAGCAGGATGGCAATCTGGCGCACGACTTCGGCGGTCACATAGAGCACCGTGCCCATACGCTCCGGATCGGTCTTCTTCAGCGCCCACGGCGCCTGGCCGGCGAAATAACGGTCGGTCTCGGAGACGACCGAAATGATCGAGGCGAGAGCCCGGTGGATCTGCTGCTTACCCATTTCCTCGCGGGTCGATGCATGCAGCGCGTCGACCTCAGCCAGCATGGCCTTGTCCTCATCGCTGAGCGCCCCGCATTCAGGGATCTTGCCATCGCAGTTCTTGACGATCATCGACAGCGAGCGGCTGGCGAGATTGCCGATACCGTTGGCGAGATCGGAATTGATGCGCGTGCCGATCGCCTCTTCGCTGTAGCTGCCGTCCTGGCCGAAGGAGACTTCGCGCAGGAAGAAATAGCGCACCTGGTCGAGGCCGAAATGGTTCACCAGATTGACCGGATCGACGACGTTGCCGAGCGACTTCGACATCTTCTCGCCCTTGTTGAGCAGGAAGCCGTGGGCAAAGACCCGCTTCGGCAGCGGCAGCTTCGCCGACATCAGGAAGGCCGGCCAGTAGACGGCGTGGAAGCGGATGATGTCCTTGCCGATGATGTGCACATCGGCCGGCCAGTATTTCGCCCGCGGGCCGTTCTTGTCCTCGATATAGCCGGTCGCGGTGATGTAGTTGGTCAGTGCGTCGACCCAGACATACATCACGTGGGCGGGATCGTCCGGCACCTTGATGCCCCAGTCGAAGGTCGTGCGCGAGACCGAGAGGTCCTTGAGGCCCGACTTGACGAAGGAGATCACCTCGTTGCGACGCTCGGCCGGACCGATGAAATCAGGGTTTGCCTCGTAATGCGCAAGCAGCTTCTCCTGGTATTCGGAGAGCTTGAAGAAATAGCTTGCCTCTTCCACCCATTCGACGGGCGTGCCCTGCGGCCCGTAACGCACGCCGTCGGCGCGCAGCTCGGTCTCGTTTTCCTGGTAGTAGGCCTCGTCGCGCACCGAATACCAGCCGGCATAGCTGTCCTTGTAGATGTCGCCATTGTCGGCCATCAGCTTCCAGATGTTGCGCGACGTCTCGTGATGGCGCTCCTGCGTGGTGCGGATGAAATCATCGTTGGAAGCGTTGAGCAGCGTCGCCATCGCCTGGAATTCGCCGGAGTTGCGGTCGGCGAGCGCCTGCGCGGTGATGCCCTCGGCGCGCGCCGTCTGCTGCATCTTCTGGCCGTGTTCGTCGGTGCCCGTCAGGAAGAACACATCCTTGCCATCCAGGCGCTGGTAGCGCGCCATCGCATCGGTCGCGATCAGCTCATAGGCATGGCCGATATGCGGCTTGCCGTTAGGGTAGGAAATCGCGGTGGTGATGTAGAAGGGTGTCTTGTCTGTCATGGCGGCCAATGTCCGGCTAACTCTATAAAAATGGTCAGCCGCTCTTAGCGCATGTCACCGTCAAGCGAAACCTCAAGTTTCGCCGCCGCCAATGATTTCCGGACGATGGGGGCGTGAACTTGACTCAGCTTCTCGCCCAATCTACCCGTCTTGGGAAAGAGGGCGGGACAAGAACGAAGTGCCAGTTTTCATCTATCGGAATGGTCGTGCCCGCGCGCCGTCAGGGGCGCTTGCTTGACATTCGAGCCGCTCTATTCGCTTTCCGGCCTGTTCGTCGGCGCCCTCGTCGGTATTACCGGCGTTGGCGGCGGTTCGCTGATGACGCCGCTGCTGGTGCTGCTCTTCGGCGTCCATCCCGCCACCGCCGTCGGCACCGATCTTCTCTATGCGGCAATCACCAAGACGGCCGGCACGGCCGTTCACGGCATGCATGGGCGGGTCAACTGGAGGATCGTCGGCAGCCTCGCAGCCGGCAGCCTGCCGGCCGCCCTGCTGATGCTCTGGCTGCTAGCCGGCGTCGATCGCAAAAGCATCGGCGTGACCAATACGATCACCACGGCACTCGGCTGGCTTCTCGTCATGACCGCGATCATGCTGGTCTTCCGAGGCCCGATCCTCGAATTGGCGCGCCGCGCCGTCGGCGATCGCACACCGCCAAAGCCGACAACCATCCTCGCCCTCACCGTCATTCTCGGATTCGTTCTCGGCGTCCTCGTCACCTTGACCTCGGTCGGCGCTGGCGCGCTGGGGGTGACGATCCTGCTGGTCCTTTATCCCAGGCTCGATGTGCGCGAAATCGTCGGTTCCGACATCGTCCATGCAGTACCGCTGACCTTGATCGGCGGCACCGGTTATTGGCTGATCGGCGAGATCGACTGGCCGATGCTGCTTGCCCTGTTGATCGGCTCTATCCCCGGCATCATCATCGGAAGCCTTCTGGCGCCGAAACTGCACGAACGCACCATCCGCATCGTCCTTGCCGCCACGCTTGCCGTCGTTGCATTGAAGCTGCTGACCGGCTGATCAAAGCGCGATGCCGAAAAATGTCAGCGGTGACGCGCTTTAAAGGCCCGGCTGCTTGATATCGGCGAGAATGCTGATGATCGTCTGCTTGCGGTCGAGGTTGTAGCCATCGGAAATGGTCAGCCGCTCGGTGATTTCGGAATAGAGCCGGGCCAGCCGCTCCGCCGTCGCGATCCGTCCCTCGCCGGCCGCTACGCGCGCGCGGTTCATGATGTCGTCGCCGACATGGCTGACGAAGAAATCGAAGATCGTGTCGCTTTCCCGGCCTGAAAGTGCATCGGCCAGCCGATGCATTGCCTTGCGGGCTGTCGGTCCCTCGGCGGCAAACATCTCGTCATAGGCAGCGATGATCTCGCCGCCGCCGTAGTTCAGGAGTTTCAGCGCCTCGCCGACGCTGCCCTTGGCGGCCGAAAGCACCGCCCCGCCCTCGCCTGATATGCCGAGATGGGTAAGGGCCGCGACGAGTTCATCGTCGGCAAGCGGCGCCAGCTTCAGCGGCAGGCAGCGCGAGCGGATCGTCGGCAGCAGCCGTCCCGGCGCATGCGACAGCACCAGGAACAGCGCCCTCTTCGGTGGTTCTTCCAGGATCTTCAGGATGGCGTTGGCCGCATTGCGGTTCATGTCGTCGGCCGGATCGATGATGACGATCCGCCAGTTGCCGGTGCCTGAGGTCTGCGAGAAGAATTTGCCGGCGCGGCGCACCTCGTCGACAGTGATCGCCGATTTCACCTTGCCGGTCTTTTCGTCCACCGGCCGGGCAAGGTGCAGCAGATTGTGCGAGGCGCCCGAGGCAATCTGCCGGCTGACCGGAGAGGCAGGATCGGGATCGCCGATCGTCTCCGGCGCTGTCTGGGGATCAGGATGCGAGAGCACGTGATTGGCAAAGCGGAAGGCGAGCGTCGCCTTGCCGATGCCCTCCGGCCCCTCGATCAGGATGGCGTGGTGGCCCTTGCCGGACCGGTAGGACTGCGCAAGGAAGGCTTCTGCCTCCGCATGGCCGAACATCCTGGTATTTTCTCCCGGCCAGATGGCGCCGTCGAGCAGTCCGGGCCTTTCCTCACTCATAATGGGCTTCACTCATGATGGGCGGCTTCCGGCATTCGCAAACGGCCTGACGGCGACAGCAGCTGTTGGACGATCGCCAGGATCTCGGCGGCGATCGCCTCCTCGCTCTGCATGGCGTTGACCACGTGGCAGCGCTCCGGTTCGCGGGCGGCGATATCGAGAAAGGCCTCGCGCCGTTTTTCGTGCGTTTCCAGCCGCTCCTTCTCGAAGCGATCGGGAGCATCGGCCGCGGCGCGCTTCTGCGCCCTCTCCAGCCCGACTTTGGCGGGGATGTCGAGGATCACGGTGCAATCCGGCATGACGCCGTTGATGGCGATGCGCTGCAGCGTCTCGATGAAATCAGGCTCGAGATTGCCGGTGATGCCCTGGTAGACGCGGGAGGAATCCATGAAGCGGTCGCAGAGCACGACCTTGCCCGATGCGAGGGCCGGCCGGATCACCTCTTCGACATGGTCGTTGCGCGCCGCGGCAAAGAGGATCGCTTCCATCCGCGTGCCGAAGGCTTCGGCAGCTCCCGACAGCAGCACGTGGCGCACGGCCTCCGCGCCCGGCGATCCGCCTGGTTCGCGCGTCATCAGCACGTCGTGACCTTCGCCCTTCAGCGCCTCGGCGAGGCGGCGGATCTGCGTGGATTTCCCCGCGCCTTCCCCGCCTTCAAACGTAACGAACAATCCCGTACCGGATGACAATGACAACTTCCCGCATTCCAGGCGCCGCAAGCGCCTCGTTCCTTCTATCTATCCGAAGATATCACGGAGGAAAACCTTTCGCCGCGGCGACATATTCACCTTTCCCGGCTAATTGCGTTGGATACAGCTCGTCAGACGGGCGCGGGCTTGTCCCAGAGCCAGGAGAAGAACAGCGATTCGCCGAGTTCCAGCATGGCATCGACCGCCCGGCTGCTGAGCGATCCCTCGCCGACTGCCTGCACGGTATAAAGCGGCACTTCCCTGAGCAGCCGGCTGCCTGCGAAAATCCTCAGCGTTCCTGCCTGGGTATCCGGCTTGACCGGCGCCGTCAGCGGCCAGCGATAGATGATGCGCGCCGACAGCCGGTCGGGATTGCTGATCGGGATATAGACGCTGACCGGCGCCTTGGCGACGAGGTCGACGGTACGCGCCGTGCCGCCATAGACGCTGGCAGCACCAATCACTTCCTTCTCGCCGAAGATCTGCCGGTTCTCGAAGGCCGTCAGCCCCCATTCGAGTACGCGTTTGGCTTCCTCCGTCCGCTCCTTGTCGGAGGCGATGCCGGCAAGCGCCACAAAAAGCCGCCGGCCGTCACGCTCAACCGAAGCGACGATCGAATAGCCCTCGCCCTCGGTAAAGCCCGTCGCCAGCCCATCGGCGCCGAGATCGAGCCCGAGCAGCGGATTGCGGTTGCGCTGGAAGATCTTGTTCCACTCGAAATCCGGCTGCGCGAAATAGGGATAGAGGTTCGGATAGGTCTGCTGGAGGGCGGCGGCGAGCGTCACCATCTCGCGTGCCGTCACCTTGCTCTTGCCGTCGGGAAGGCCGGTGGAATTTCCGAACTCGGCCTTCTCCATGCCGAGCTCGCGGGCGCGCCGCGTCATCGACACGGCAAATTGCTGCTCGCTTCCGGCCATGCCTTCGGCGAGGATGATGCAGCTGTCGTTGGCGCCCTGGATGGCGACGCCCTTGATCAGGTCCTCGACGCGCACGCGCGATTTGAGGCTGGCAAACATTGTTGCCGTCCGCGACGGCGCGCCGCCCGTCCGCCAGGCATATTCGGAAACGGGATATTCGGTGTCGAGCGTGATCTGGCCCTTGGTCAGCGCCTCGAAGGCGAGATCCATCGTCATCAGTTTGGCGAGCGAGGCCGGCGAAAAGCCCTGATCCTCGTTTTTGGCGAGAAGCACCGTGCCGGTGGCGGCCTCGATCATATAGGCCTGCGCCGCCTTGGTGGCGAAACCGGCGGCACCGCCATCGGCTGCAAAGGCGCCGGTGGCGAACGGCATCAGGCATGCAAGCAGGCGAAGCGCGGGCTTCAGCATCGCAATTTCCATTTATGGAGCGGCGTATGTCGGGAGGTTAGAGCGAGGGGGTATTCGATGCAATGCCATGCTCAGCGGGCGGCGGACTTTGCGTGCTGGCGCTTGGCCGAGGCAAGGATGGACTCTTGCGTCAGCCCGTCATTGCGCACCATCACCGCGTCGAAGGCGAGATCGACGGTCACCGTCTTCACCTCTTCGTTCTGGTAGCCGAGGGCCAGCGAATTCTGGGGCCGCTCATAGGGCATCGGACCGATTTCCGGCAGCACGACCATCTGGTCCATGGCCTGCGCGCCATTGTTGAAGGACGGCGCTGATGGCGCCACCAGAACATGGGCCGCCGGTGCCGCGGCGGCTGCCGCATTGTTGCGGGCGCTCGGCGTCGAGCCGGCATAAGAAGTCGCCGACCTAGGCACCGGCACGTTGGCCGGCGTCTCGTAGTCTTCCGAACTCTGCAGCTGGTCGCGGGTGATCTTGCGGCTGTTGGAGGCGACCATGACGCCGGTTGCGATCTGGCCTTCCGGATTGACGCCGGGAAGGCGGCTGCCCTTCGGCGCGTAGGAGGCCATCAGATAGGGCATGTCGTGGCCGTCCATGCGGGCGCGGCCGACATATTGCACGCGCACTTTGCCGGTGCCGCTGTGCTGCAGATCCAGCATGTCGGCCGTCTTGTTCGAAAGGTCGATGATACGGCCTGCATGATAGGGGCCGCGATCGTTGACGCGCACGATGACGGAGGAGCCACTTTCGAGATTGGTGACGCGCGCATAGCTCGGCAGTGGGAAGGTCGGATGTGCAGCTGAAAGATGCATTTGGTCGTAGACTTCGCCGTTGGCCGTCAGGCGCCCATGAAAGGCCGAACCATACCAGGAGGCGACGCCGACCTTGTTATAGGCGAAATCTTCCTTCGGATAATACCACTTGCCCTTCACCTCGTAGGGGTTGCCGACGATGTAGCGGCCGCCGCCCTTCGGGATATTGTTGCCGGTAGCGACCCGCGGGCTCGCCTTCACGCCGTATTCGGATTCGGAGAAGTATTCTTTGCCGTGGGATTTTTTCTTCGGCACCGCCTGTGTCGTGCCGCACGCCGCAACCGTCGCACACATCGCCGAGATCGCCAGCCACCGTGCTGTCGTTGCGAAAGACGCCGCCCCGTAATCCAGTTTCATATGCCCCACGCCGCTCAAAGATCGTTATGGTTAAGGAACCTTGCCCCATCTTGGGCCAACAACGCCTTATTCCCACCCGCCTAACGAGGCTTTAATCTTGCTAACTTCGTGGCAAATTTACGAACGATTTCGCAGCGATAGCGACAATTCTAATGATTATGGTTTATAAATCACTAACAAAAGCCCCGCCGCCCTGCCCTTTCGCCGCCGCAATGAAGCCCGAAATCATCGTGCCGATGCGGAGCATATGGTGAACATCCGGGCGGTTCCGGACGGCCCAAATGCTCCATACTGAAACGCGCTCTGCGCGTATTTGATGCGCCGCAGCGGCGACGCTTCGTTCTGCATGGGAACGAATTGTCCGCCACGGGCTTTGAAGGTTTAGACCTTTGGAGGATCACCATGAACGATGAAACCCTGACGCAGCTCGACACGATCAGCCATCAGTTGCATGCCCGATCTCGCCAGCTTTCCCAGCCGGATAAAGATAACGACATCGCAATCCTGATGTCGGCCCTCGCCGTGACGATGGAGGCGGTTCGATCTCTCGGCGGGGATATGAACCAGCTCAACGGTCCAAAGGGCCTTGGATCTGACGGAAGCTAAGTCTGTTATGTCCGCAGCAAATCACACAAAGCCTGTGCCGGGAACGATACGCGCGACGCGCTCATCTTCGACGTGGATGGGAAGCCGTGGTCGCCGCCTATGCTGCCGGTGGACGATAGCGAATCGACTTCGCCTTTTCCAAGGCTTCGATCGTATCGTCGACGCTGAGGAGGACAGTGGTCTCCATGGAACTGAGCGCGCCTCCTGCGCCGATCGCCAGCGCGACAGCCGCCATCGATACGTTATCAGGCGCCTCCCACAGATTCCAACCATCATGCTCGCCGAACGCGTACCAGAAGCCATGGAGCTTTCCGCCCACGGATTCAATGTAACTACGTGCCGCCTCTCGGCGATCCTCGGGGTTTTCGATCATCCGTGCCCAGGTCTCGGGCGTGTAGCTGAAGCGCGTGAGATACATGGCCATGGTTTGTTTCCTCCGCCAGAACAGCACAGTTAACGCTCAAGTCGGGGAGAACGCGAGTCATTTCCAATATATGGAACGGGCTCCCAACGGTCTCGGTCGGCAGTCTCCAGAAGAGCAGCGAGTTCCGCCGTCAGAAGGTCGCGCGGCGTTCATCGAAAAGTAGACTTTAGCAGTTATTCGAACCCCGCTTCTCATCTCACATCGGGTTCCGGCAATGGATCTTGCGACAGTCCTTCTTCTACACAAGTCTTCCTTCATCGTCGGAGCGATCTGCTTCTTCTATGTGAGATGGCGTTCCGGAGCGACGCCGGGGCTCGGCGTACTTGCCGTGGGTTTTACTTTGCTCGCGATCGCCTCAACGCTGGCAGGGTGGGACGAGAGCCTTCACATGTCCGATAATGCCAGGACGTTCTGGAGTTTTTCACTGGGCGCCAATGGTTACGGGCTGATGGCGGTTGGTCTTTTCGGCCTCAGTCGGCGTCAGAATTCTCTACGAGACTGGTGGCCGTTGCTCCTGCCCGTCGTCCTGATGCTGAGTGCGGCGATCACGCCATGGTATTTGAACAATGGATCGAGAGCATCCGTGTTCAATGGCAACGCCACCATCCTGCTTGCCTTGTCAGGTTTCGTGATCGCCCGCGACTTCTTCCACGAGCGTCTTACCGCGCGGCTCGGCCTCTCCGCTTCAATTTGGGTGGCGACGTCTCTCTCGGCTTTGGTCGTCGTTGGTTTCATCTTTCCAGACGATGCGCCTCTTCCCCCGCGCTACGCTTTCTTTCTGCTGATCATCTGTCATTTCGCAGTGGCTCTGTTCGTGCTCGTCCTCGTGCAGGAAAGAGCCGAAGAAAAGCTTATCAGGCTTGCAAATACCGATATGCTGACCGGCATTCCCAACCGGCAGCATTTCTTCAATTCCCTTCCGAAAAGCCTCGGCTCCGGAGACGCCTTCATCCTCATCGATATCGACTTTTTCAAACGTGTTAACGATATGCATGGACACGACAAAGGCGATGTCGTTCTCATAAATGTTGCTCGGACGATTGCTCTGAGTGTCCCCCCTTCCTGTGTGTTCGGCCGGCTGGGCGGCGAGGAGTTCAGCCTCTTTTTTCGCGGCCAAACGGCAGCCTCTGCTTTTGCGCTCGCTGAGCGGATACGCGAGGCTGTCAACGCCGTGAGCCTTGTCTTGGAAGGAAATCAGGTCACCCCTTCCGTCAGTGCAGGTGTGGCTCTTTGGGAAGCGGGCCTGACCGAACAAGACATTCAGAAGCGTGCAGATCAGGCGCTCTACATTGCCAAAAACAAGGGTCGCAACAGGGTTGAGTTGTTCAGCAGCGTCGGGTTGACCTCCAGCGTCCTTGCGCCCGACCCGCTACCGGCTCGCGCGGGCTGAAGAACAGCGGAAGCGCGGCTCTCTCGAGCTAGTTGCACGTCATGGCGAAGATGCTGGCAAATGCTGCAGAGCACGTTGACGCTGCTAACAAAGCTGCTAAAAAGCCAGCCATCGAGTGATTGGGTCGCAAATCGGTAGCAATGGCCGGTTCGTAGACATCGACAGCATGTTGATGTCTCAACCTTTTCAATCAGATGGAAGAGTGTCCGAGTGGTTTAAGGAACCGGTCTTGAAAACCGGCGTGCGGGAAACCGTACCGTGGGTTCGAATCCCACCTCTTCCGCCATATTGTATTGATTTTGTTGTATAATTTCTACTTTCCGCCTGAGAATTGCACGCTTGTCATAACCCCGCTTCTGGTATGAAAACCGCCGGCAGGTGAGGCCGGCGGCGCATTTGTTGAGCACCAAGGTTGGTTTCCGTGGCACTGCCGGCTAAAAATCGAAATACACGGTCACGCCTGACCGACGACGATCGGGGTAACGGTCGCGATAGCCGTAATAGTCGCGACTGCCGTAATACCGCGGACGATAGCACGAGCCGTAATACCGACAGTCGCGGTAAGCGTACCGGTGTTTCTTCCGGTGGCCATACGCATGTCCATTACCGTGGCTCCGGTGTTTGACCTGCTCGACGTCGGGGGTATGCATATGTACTGCGTTCGGCACAACGATCGGCGCGGCGTTCAGCGGCAGGGCGAAAGATGCAGACAAGATCATGGCTGCAAGTGAGGAAAAAAGCATCTTCATCGGCGCATCCTTTCAGGCTGCGATTCTGGGTTAATAAGCATTAACCTCCGATGAACAGCTGCGAGCATCCCAGAAAACACCGGCCGGCGCGCCGCTGGTGTGGTCGCGGGTGGTGATCGCGCCGGCCTATGGTGTTGGTCCCGCCGCCGCTGCGGCTCGGCAGCGCCGCGCTCTTCGTTGCTACGCTTGCACGCCAAAGCGATGTTGTCTCGATTGTTGCGGCCGCCATTAGAGCGGCGCCGCAGGTGCTCAAGGGTTTCGGCATTCCGCGGCTGCTTATGAGGCGGTTGGTCACTCAAAACCATAGGCCGGAGGCAGTAGCCGCAGCGGCCGCCCTGTTTCTCGCGTATCTTGATGCGGTTCTGAATGTGGCGGGTCATGATCAGCCGGTGATGGGTTCGATGGCCGGGCCAACGACTGCTCGCCGCTGCCTGCCGTGAGCTGAGCTAAGAATTTTGATGTCGTAGAGTTCACGAGCCTTCCGCCATCCGTCGTTTTCCGAAAATTGCGGTTTTGTACCTCAGGAAGGTTGGCCTTCCCTAAGGGCAACAGATGAGTTTCACCCCCCTCCTTTGCGTCGACGATGAGATGATGTACAGGCAGCAACAGGACGCGACCGCCATTAACTTAAGAATGGGGTCGGGCGGCAGATTGACGTCACGTCGCTGCCACGAGATCACGTGGCCGTCCTCTGGTCGGCGTGCGCGCAGCTTGACCCTGCACGAGCAGCAGTCGCCTATCTCGACTGAGATGATATTATTGGGGCTGCAACGGCAAGGGAAATGACTTTGTCAGCAGCACCCTAGGTCTTCAGGTTTCCAATTTGGTATACCCGGCGTCTTAAGCGGCCCAACAAGCGCGAGGCTCCTTTTATGATCGTTCAAGCTTGCATCAACGGCGCACGTCCGAGCGATTTCCATCCCCTCCTTCCCCTGACGATCGATGCCATGGTGCGTGATGCCACGGCTTCGGTTGCTGCCGGCGCTGCGGAGCTCCACGTTCATCCGCGCGGAGCCGATGGCAAGGAGAGCCTTGCCGCCGTCGACGAGACGGTTGGTGCAATCCGCTGGGCCTGCCCGGGAACGCTGATCGGCGTGTCCACGGGCGCCTGGATCGAAGGTGATCGGGAGAAAACGCGGGAAGCCATCCGCCGATGGGATGTCCTGCCGGATTATGCCTCGGTGAACCTCTCGGAAGACGATGGCCCCGGCGTCATGCAGCTGCTGCGGCAGAAGGGTGTCGGCATTGAAGTCGGGCTGGCATCGGTCGCCGATGCGGAGCGCTACATCGGCCTCGATGATCATGACCGGGTCTTTCGCGTGCTCATCGAGCTCGATGACGAACAGGATTTGCAGCGCGCATGCGATATCGCGGGCGGCATTATCAAGGTGCTCAGGGATAGCGGGGTCAATCGGCCCATTCTTCTGCACGGTTTCGACGACACCGTCTGGCCCTTCGTCAGGTTGGCGCGCGAGCGGCGCTACTCCACCCGTATCGGCCTGGAAGATGGCAAGCACCTTCCGGATGGGACGATTGCGAACGACAATGTCGTGCTGGTCACTGCGGCCGTTGCGATCTTCCGTGGCCAATCGAACTGATGCCTAGATGTCGGCGGCCAGGCGGCAGTTCGGAATCTCTTCGGCGCCATCAGCCGGCATCGTCAAGGCGCAGAATGTTTCGAAATATTGGCTCGGCGATGCGGCCAAGTGCGCGAAGATATGGAGTGCGCGGAACGCACGGTACATTCTCATTCCATGATACCAATGCGGCCTCGTGAAGCGGGATGCCCTGGTCGAAATCTTGACCGTCGCTCATATCGGCAGATAAGCGGGACGCGGCCGACCTCAGTCGATGATTGCCGGACAGCCATCACGAAAAGTACGCGTATATCAAGACGCCAATAGAACCCCAGAAGATAAGCGGTGTCAGTATCATCCCCGCAACGAACATTTTAGTCACAGCAACACTCCGAAACCTCCACGCATGCCGCAAGGACCTATCGCGTTGACCGAAAGTTGCTATGGGCACGAAGTCCGGGATGGATCGGACCTTGGTCTGAGCTTCGCTCGCGCGGCCTGCCGGGCTCAACTCTCCCCGAGCGCTCGGCGGCGGCGGTAAGTCCCGACCGCAATGGCGAGCGCGACGATAATCAGTGCTGCCGCAACGGCGAAGGTGACCCGCATACCTGAGGCGACGGCCTCGGGATGCGCCGCTGTGATATCGGGTGCTCCCGAAGAGAGCGCGAAGACGGCGCCCATCACGGATGCGCCGGTAATCAGCCCGAGATTGCGCGACAGGTTGAGCATGCCGGAGATGACGCCTCGCTGGTCGGGACGGACATCCGCCATGACGGCAGTGTTGTTGGCCGCCTGGAACAGCTGATAACCGGGTGTCAGCATGGCGATGGCGGCGATGTAGCCTGATATCCCGGGCAGCACGGCCATGGCGACGGAGGCTGCCGCCATGGCAACGAGCCCTGCGACAACCACGAAGGACGTGTCCAGACGGTCGACCAGGCGGCCAGCCGGGACCCCGCTCAAGATGGAGATGACGGGCCCGATCGACATGACGATGCCAACGAGAGCTTGATTGAGCCCGAGCGCATGGGAAAGGTAGAATGGCGCCACCACCAGCGTCGCCATCATCACAGTCGAAACCAGCGCGTTCATCGCCAGGCTGGCGCTGAGGACGCGATTGCGAAATTCCGTCAACTGGATCAGCGGCGATGCCGCTCTCGCCTCGGCTAAGACGAACAAACCGGTGCCGAAGACGGCGGCCGAGAGCAGAGCGACGTTCAGCGGCCCAAAGCGGCCGTGCCCGATCGTCATCGCCAGCGCATAGGCCGAAAGCGTCAGCGCAAGCAGCAGTGTGCCCGCCAAGTCGAAGCCCTTCCGATCCGTCTTCCCCTTGCTGATATCGGCGGGCAAATGGCGATAGGCGAGAACGAAGGTCAGAACGCCGAGCGGCACGTTGACGAGAAAGATTGCCGGCCAGCCGAGCCCGGCGATCAGCAGGCCGCCGAGCGAAGGCCCAAGAGCGGTGCCGATCGCCGACATCGTTCCGAGCAGCCCCATGACGCTCCCGGTTTTTTCCTTCGGCACCGTTTCGCCGACAAAGGCCATGGTGAGCGCCATCATGATGGCCGCACCCAGCCCCTGCACGGCGCGCGCGGCAATCATCAGCCATAAAGTCGGCGCGACGCCGCAGAGGATCGAGGCCAGCGTGAAGAGCAGGATGCCGATGAGCAGCAGCCGGCGTCGGCCGGTGATGTCGCCGAGCCGTCCGACGCTGACGACCAGGGTGGTGATGGCAAGGAGATAGGCGAGAACGATCCACTGCACATCCTGGAAGGACGCATTGAACGCTTGCGCCAAGCTCGGCAGGCCGACATTGGCGATGCTGGTGCCGAGTGACGGCAACAACATCGAGAGGGAAAGACTGGCAAGCGCCCATCGTACGGAGGGTGACTGTTCGGCGATGGCCTCGCTTCGCTCTGCAATGATCGATTTCACCACGTGAACTCCGTTTTCTCTTAGTTCCCCAAATGGAACTGGTGAAAACCTAGTCCTATGTTTGATATGGCGGAAGGCGCATGATTTTCACTTCATTCATGCGTTTGGCGCCACATCACGATGAAAGCGTGTTATAGCTGATGCATGTCGACACCCGATCTCAACTTGCTGGTCACTCTCGATGTGCTGCTTGCCGAGGGCAGCGTTGCGCGTGCGGCACAAAGGCTGCGGCTCTGCCCGTCGGCGATGAGCCGGGCCTTAGCGCGATTGCGCGAAACGACGGGCGATCCGCTGCTGGTGCGCGCCGGCCGCGGCCTCGTCCCCACGCCGCGCGCGCTCGAACTGCGCGAGCGGGTCGGCCGGATTGTCGAGGACGCGCAGGCGGTCCTGCGTCCTGCCGAGGCGCTTGATCTTCAACGCTTGGTCCGGACGTTCACCTTGCGCACCAGCGAAGGCTTTGCCGAGAGCTTCGGACCTGATCTTATCGCACGCCTCGGCCGGCAAGCGCCCGGCGTGCGGCTGCGCTTCGTGCAGAAGCCGGACAAGGACAGCGCCCCGCTTCGCGACGGGACCGTCGATCTGGAAACCGGCGTCGTCGGCGGGACGACCGGGCCGGAGGTGCGGGCGCAGGCCTTGTTCCGCGATCGTTTCATCGGCGTCGTGCGCTTGGGGCATCCGCTTTGCGAGCGCGAGTTGACGCCCTCCCTTTATGCCGCCGGCCAGCACATCTACGTCTCACGGCGCGGGCTCGACAAGGGACCGATCGATGAAGCCTTGACCGCGCTCGGGCTGGAGCGGCAGATCGCCACCATCGTCAGCGGCTTTTCCACGGCACTGGCGCTCGCCCGAACCTCCGATCTGATCGCCAGCGTGCCCGAACGGCACACCGGAGCCTTGCGCGCGGGAATGCATAGTTTCCCCCTCCCCGTCCCGACGCCCGAGATCACGGTGTCATTACTCTGGCACCCCAGGATGGATGCCGATCCCGCGCATCGCTGGCTGCGCGGCTGCGTTCGGGACGCCTGCGCGCGCGCTGATTGAAGGAGTGCGTAGGATCTGAGGTCGGGCCGATTGATCCGTTCGTGTGGTTGACTATCCCGCGTCGCCATGATTTCCCGTCGGGATCACCAAACGGGGACGTTATGACCGACATCATTGTAAAAGACAGCAACGGAAGCCAGCTGCACGACGGCGATTCCGTGACGCTGATCAAGGACCTCAAGGTCAAGGGAACCTCGGAGACGTTGAAGCGTGGAACGCTGGTCAAGGGCATTCGCCTGACCGACAATCCGGGCGCGATCGAGTGCAGCACCAAGCAGGTCAAAGGCCTGGTGCTGAAAACCGAGTTTTTGAAGAAGGCATAGGATCTGCCTCGCCTGCGATGCTCGGTCGACGCTTCGTAAGTCCGACTCCGACGATCAATCGGCTTTCATCGCCTCCTGCGGCACTTCCTCGGTGATCACCTCGAAACGGGAGAGTGTAGCCGGGCCGAAGGCTGTCGACATCGCGACGTCGGTGGCGTCGCGGCCGGTCCCCATCAGGATCCGGCCGATGCGAGGCGTGTTGTGGCGGGCATCGACCGTATGCCAATGACCGCCGAGAAAGACCTCGAACCAGGCACTGAAATCCATCGGATTGGGATCGATCGGAACGCCGATATCGCCGAGATAGCCGGTGCAATATCGTGCGGGAATATTCATGCATCGGCAAAGCGCGATGGCGAGATGGGCAAAGTCGCGGCAAACGCCCGCCTTGTCGGTGAAGCCGCCATGCGCGGTCCTGAGCACGTCGGCCTTCAGGTAATCGAAAGTGATGTGGTCATGGACGAAATCGCAGATCGCCTGGACACGCGCCCAGCCGAGCGGCGTCGACGAGAACCTTGCCCAGGCGAAATCCGCAAGCCTGTCGGTGTCGCAATAACGGCTGCCGAGCAGGAAGACCAGCACATCGTCCGGCAGATCATTGATCCCGTGCTGGACGGCATCGTCGGGAACGATGTCGGGTTGGCCGCTGTCATAGATCTCGAACTCCGTGGAGATCGTCGTCAGCCCGGGCGGAGCGACGATCCGGCTGCAGGCATTGCCGAACCCATCTGTATAGCCCCAGGCCTCGATCGGCCGGTCGAATGTCAGGATCTGATCGCTGAGAAGATCAGCGCGACGGGAGGGATGGATGTTGAGGACGAGCAGCATCGGCGTCGGCTGCGTGCATTCGTAGCCCAGATGAAACCCGGCGCGTATCTTCATTGTGGCTTCCTTCTCGCGTCTCCGCATCGGTGGAGGTGAGTAGGGAACGTTGATCGCGCGACCCGGTTCCCATGGCTGCGGGCGGCCAGGCCGGAGTAATCCAAGATTACCTCAGACGTAGTCGAGATCACCTCGTGGTGACGTTGACCTGCACCGTCATGCTGTCGAAATCCTTCCCGTCCCCATCATAGCTGCCGCTCAACGGGACGGCCTGGCGCGGATCTCGGGCAACCGCGACACGAATGAGATCGCGGTTGCCGACGATGCCGTTGGTCGGATCGAACTCCGTCCAGCCGGCGCCTGGAAGATAGACCTGGCACCAAGCATGCGTGGAACCGCCGCCGAGCACGGTGGAACCGTCCCGGTCGGGAACATAGACATAGCCCGTGACGAACCGCGCCGCGAGGCCAAGCACCCGTGCCGCCTCCATCATCAGAAGCGCAAAATCCCGGCAGGTGCCGGAGCGAAGCTGCAAGGTCTGCAACGGCGTCTGGGTTCCATGTTCCTGGCGCCGCGCGTAGACGAAGCTCTCGCGGATGGCGTAACAGAGCGTCATCAGCAGATGCCCGGTCTCCGTTGGACGCCCCTGGCGCACGAACTGGCGTGCCCAGCGCCCGACCTCGTCGTTCGGGTCGGGATAATGGCGCTGCATCGCCGGCGTCAGATCGGCAATTTCGTCCTTGTCGTAGGAGAATGGATAGGTCAGGGCCGCATCGTCGACCTTGAGATCCAGGGCGACCTGCGGCGTATGATCGAGCGTGATCCAGGTTTCGAAACGAAGTTCGGACGCCGGCCTCGAAAAATCGACGAGCGCCACGCAATTGCCGAAAACATCGTGGATCCAGCGCACATGGCTTTCCTCAGGATAGATCGTCAACGACGCTTCGATCAGCCGCTGGTCGAAACTGTCGCGCGGCCGGAACATCAAGCGATGCTCGCCGAAATCGACGTCCCTGACGTAACGATAGGACGTGATGTGGCGGACAGAGAAAATCGTCATAAGCCGCCGTCGAATCTGTTCACTTTGCTGCTCCAAGGCGGCAACGCCGCCTCTCCTCTGCGGAAGCGCCCTGCCGGCTTTCCCGCTCATCCCGATTTCTTGTCATATAAGCACGTTCGAAAGATTGCTATTGTATCTTCACCGATCGGCGGCGGGGCCGTCCAACCTAAGAGGATAACATGCATATCATCTGGGACGTTCTGACGCTTCTGCTGACAATCGGCTCCCTCTATGGCGGTCGCGAATACCGGATTATTCGCGCTCGTGCCCGCGCTCAGAACTGGGGCAACTTCTGATTCGATCCGGACATCTCTGATTCGATTCCGAATCCTGGCCGCATTGGTCGTTGCCGATCGCCATTACGTCGAATGACGTAAAGTCATGCGCTTAAGAAAATGCTTTATTAGTCGAGGCGGAAGCCTATCCGCCCATTCTCCCTGTTAATCCTAAGCCCGCCTCACCCCAGGCGGGCTTTTTTATTCCATCGCCTGCATCACTTCTTGGCGCCGGCCGAAAGCACCCGATGTGTTGCATTGTCCATTGCGTGGCTTGCTTCCTGTCCATCCTTCTTCAGCCCGTATGCGGTATTGCCGCAGCCGGAAAGTGTCAGCAAGCCGATGCAGGCGATGGCGATTGCAGCTTTTGGCATCAAGTGGTCCCCTTGGCTGAATGGCGATTCAGAGCATGATCGCGAAAAGTGTGAGCGGTTTTGACATCATGCTCTAACTCTTAATTTGCAACAGGATTCAGATTTTAGGTCGACTGGGCCTAAAATCATCCTGTTCTAGGGAAAATGATACACTCCTCGACAAAATCAATCGGCAGGCGATAAGCGCGAGTGGCGGTATGGAACTCCCTGACGCGGATCGGCGTTTAGGGGTGCCATCCAACCGGGTTAATGACATGGATTATGAGCTTGCCTTCGCCGCGACGGTCGCAACAGCGTCTTTCCTCGTCTTTATGCTGATCGTACACCGGACCTGATCGCCCGCGACGCGGATTGCCCGACGGCGCGCGACAGCGCCGGCCCGTTCTGCGGCCGCGTGTCTGCGAGCCAGAGAGACTGCATCTCCAGCTGCATCTAAAGCATCTCGCGCCAAAGGCGACGAGCCGGCAGAGTGTGGAAGGTCTGGAGCGAAAGTAGCATGATCCGCCAGCAGACACGGCAGGGCTGCAAAAATAAACGTTTTGACATCCGAAAGTATTACGACGTCAGCGGATGTATTAAATTTTAACTAATTGCTATGCTTAACTATCTGTTAACAATATTCTTGCGCTCCTTCCGCTTCCGCTTATGCTTTACGCAAACGGGAGAGGAAAGATGTTTAGCAAAAGCTTGATTATGCCTTTTGGCTTCGCATTGCTGGCCATTGCTGGCCTCCTGTTTCAGATCGTCGCATACGCGGTGCACTCCCCGGTCACCCTGCTGCAGCCGTGAGTCACATAAGTTGCTGAACCCGCAAAGCAATCTCAGTAACTAGGAGTGGAACTTCGTTTCGTTTCGTGCATTCTGTGACTCGTTTTGCCAGGAGGGAGATAACTATGGAAAGCGCAGGCGTGGGTTGGATTGCAGCCATCATTATCGGCGGTGTCGCCGGATGGCTGGCGGAAAAGGCAATGCGCAGCAGCATGAGCCTGCTCATGAACATATTGCTCGGCATCATCGGCGCTATTGTCGCCAACTGGATCTTGGGTCTTTTGCACATCCAGCCGCTCGCCGGTTGGCTGGGTTATCTGATCACCGGTTTCGTCGGTGCCTGCATCTTGATCGCGATCGGGCGCGTCATCCGCCGCTGACTTGGCCGCGCCAACTGAGCCCGGTCGCGTCAGCTGGCCCGGCTACTTTTGGACGGATGCAAACACTAAAAGCCGGGCGTTCATGGCGCCCGGCTTTTCTTCACTCTGAATTGCCGTTCAGCGGCGGCTGAGCAGGCCGAACACGTAGGCAATGCCTGCCGTCACGGCGAGTGCCACGAGCGGTTCTTCGCGTACCTTGTCGCGCAGCCGTTCCGTCATCACCGAAGCCTCGTCGGTCACCGCCGACTTCGCCCCCTGCCCCAGCGCGACCACGCTTTCCGTTAGCCGGGAGAGATCGTTGCGAAGGGCTGCGACCTGCGCCGACAGATCGTCTGCTGCTATATCAGCCTTGACGCGCGCAGCGGTGGATTCGGCGGAAGCGGTTTTCAATTCTGCCATGGTCTGCTCCTGTTTCATGGGATGCCGCTTCAACGAAATGGCGGCCCGAAAGGTTCCGTCGCAACCGATCTTTTGTTCTCCGCAAAGCCGCCGCGGCGGAGCGGTCGACTTGTGCAGCTTTTCGCGTGACAAACCCTTCATTTCCTGTCGGGTTTGTTTTAAGGAACGTCGAATGTCCGCCCGCGCGCGGGTCAATGATACTGCGAGGTTTGCGTTTCTATGTTCCATATCCTGAGAAGAGCTGCTCAGACCTGGGTTGCCAAGCTGCTCCTGCTTCTGCTCGTCGTGTCTTTCGGCGCCTGGGGCGTGTCGCATCAGCTGCTGACAGGCGGTAACAGCACCACGGTCGTGACCGTTGGCGATCAGCATGTGGACGTCAACGAATTCCACCTCGCCTATCAGCGCCAGGTGGCAAACCTCAGCCAGCAGTTCGGCACGCGCCTCACCCCCGAGCAGGCCCGCGCCTTCGGCGTCGAGCAGCAGGTGCTCGCCCAGCTCGTCGCCGGCGCCTCGCTCGACCAGCTCGCCGAAGACATGAACCTCGGCCTTTCCGAAGATCGCCTCGCCCAGCTGATCGCTGACGATCCGGCTTTCAAGGCCGTCAACGGCCGGTTCGACCGCGAGCTCTTCATCTCGCGTCTGCGCAATGCCAACATCCGCCAGGACGATTACATCAAGGAGCGCAGCAAGGTCGCTGTCCGCAGCCAGGTGGTCGATGCCATCTCGAATGGTTTCACCGCACCGAAGACCCTGGTCGACGCCCTGAAGCTCTATGGCGATGAAAGCCGCAGCATCGATTACCTGCTGCTCACCAATGCCAATATCGAGCCGATCAAGGCACCTGCCGACGACGTGCTGGCAACGTGGTTCGAAGGTGTCAAGCAGCGCTACCGGGCGCCCGAATATCGCAAGCTCGCCTATCTCAAGCTGCAGCCTGCCGATATCGCCGATGCCGCGACCGTCACCGACGACCAGATCCACGAAGCCTTCGACAAGAGCAAGGATACCTATCGCACGCCGGAAAGCCGCACCATCGAACAGCTGACCTTCGCCAGCAAGGATCTCGCCACCGCCGCCGAAACGGCGCTGAAGAGCGGCACCAGCTTCGACCAGCTGGTCTCCGACCAGGGCAAGACGGCAAGTGACGTGTTGCTCGGCGAATTCACCAAGGACAAGGTTCCCGACCAGGCGGTTGCCGATGCGGCCTTCGCAGTTTCGCGCGATGGCGGCACGACGCCTGTCGTCGATGGCTCCTTCGGCTCGGTCATCCTGCGCGTCACCAACATCAAGTCGGAAACGGCGAAGAATTTCGATGAGGTGAAGGAGGATATCCGCAAGCAGCTGTCGCTCTCCAACGCCTCCCAGGAAGTGATCAACGTTCATGACCGCATCGAGGACCTGCGCGCCGGCGGTTCGACGCTCGAGGATATCGCCGGCCAGCTGAAGCTCAAAGCCGTCACCGTCGATGCCGTCGATATGACCGGCGCCGACAAGGACGGCCAAGAGGTCAAGGATATTCCCGTCAAGCAGCAGCTGCTCGGCGAAGCCTTCAAGACCGAGGTTGGCGTCGATGCGCCGCCGCTGCCGATCGGCAATGACGGCTATGTCTGGTTCAACGTCCGCGAAATCACGCCGGACCGCGACCGCCCGGTCGCCGAAGTGCGCGAAAAGGCCGTCGAGGACTGGACGGCGGAACAGCAGAAGGCCGAGCTCGCAAAGAAGGCCGATGCATTGAAGGCCGAGGCGAAAAAGGGCACTGCCCTTGCCGATATCGCAACGCCGCTCGGCATTGCCGTCGAAAGCAAGAGCGGCGTCACCCGTTCCACCGATGATGCGGTCCTCGGCCGGGCCGGCGTCACCGCCGCCTTCTCCGGCCCGCTCGACACGGTCGCCAGCGCTGTCGGCGCCGATCCCTCGACGCAGATCCTGATGAAGGTCACCGAGGTCAACACCCAGCCGACCGGCGACGTGCTGAACAACCGCGATGCCCAGATCACCGCCATGGCCAATGCCGCCGGCGATGATATTCTCGATCAGATGGTCAACCTGCTGCAGACGCAGTACGGCGCCGAGATCAACCATACGCTCGCTGAACAGGCGACGACCCGCTAGGAGGCTTTATGACCGATCTGAAGCCGTTCCTGGCCAAGGCCGCAAGCCGCGAGCCGCTGACGCGTGACGAGGCCCGCGCTGCCTTCGACATCCTGATGTCGGGCCAGGCGACACCCTCGCAGATCGGTGGCTTCCTGATGGCGCTGCGCGTGCGCGGCGAAACCGTCGACGAGATCGTCGGCGCCGTCACCGCAATGCGCTCGAAAATGCTGACCGTCGAGGCGCCGGCCGATGCGATCGACATTGTCGGCACCGGCGGCGATGCCAGCGGCACCTACAATATCTCGACGCTGGCGGCGCTAATCGTCGCCGGCGCTGGTGTTCCCGTCGCCAAACACGGCAATCGGGCGCTGAGTTCGAGATCGGGCGCGGCCGACAATCTGGCCGCACTCGGCGTCAAGCTCGACGTCGGCCCCGAGATCATCTCCCGCTGCATTGCCGAGGCCGGCGTCGGATTCATGTTCGCGCAGATGCATCATTCCGCCATGCGCCATGTCGGCCCCTCAAGGGTCGAGCTCGGCACGCGGACGATCTTCAACTTGCTCGGGCCGCTCTCCAATCCGGCCGGCGTTCGCCGCCAACTGCTCGGCGTCTTCTCGCCGCAATGGCTGGTGCCGCTTGCCGAAGTCATGCGCGATCTCGGCTCCGAATGCGTCTGGGTCGTCCATGGCGACGGCCTCGACGAGATCACCACCACCGGCATCACACAAGTCGCGGCACTCGAAGGCGGCAAGATTCGCACCTTCGAGCTCTCGCCGGCCGATTTCGGCGTCAGCCCTTGCCTGCTCGCCGACATCAAGGGCGGTGACGGTGTCGCCAATGCTGCAGCCCTTCGCGAGGTGCTCGGCGGCGCCAAGAATGCCTATCGCGATGTCTCGCTCGCCAATGCCGCCGCCTCGCTCGTCATCGCCGGCAAGGTCGAGACGATCCGCGACGGCATGACGCTGGCCACGCAGTCGCTGGATAGCGGCTCCACCGCGCTTGCCCTCGACAAACTCATCGCCGTTTCCAACGATATCGACTAGGATTGCCCGATGACCGATATCCTGAAGAAGATCGAACTCTACAAGCGCGAAGAGATCGCCGCTGCCAAGGCGACAGTGTCGCTTGCCGATCTGAAGGCGATGCAGACCGGCCAGTCCGCCCCGCGCGGCTTCCACAAGGCGCTCATTGCCAAGCGTGATGCCGGCCGCTTCGGCCTGATCGCCGAAATCAAGAAGGCAAGCCCCTCGAAGGGCCTCATTCGCCCGGATTTCGATCCACCGTCGCTGGCCAGCGCCTATGAGGCCGGCGGTGCCGCCTGCCTTTCGGTGCTGACCGACAGTCCGAGTTTCCAGGGCGCGCCGGAATTTCTGACAGCCGCCCGTGCTGCCTGCGCGCTGCCGGCGCTGCGCAAGGATTTCATGTTCGAGACCTATCAGGTGCACGAGGCCCGCGCCTGGGGCGCCGATTGCATCCTCTTGATCATGGCCTCGCTGTCCGACGATGAAGCCGAACGCCTGCAGGACGAGGCCTTCGCCCTCGGCATGGACGTGCTGGTCGAAGTCCACGACGCAGAGGAGATGGAGCGGGCGCTGAAACTCTCCTCGCCGCTCATCGGCATCAACAACCGCAATCTGCGTACTTTCGAGGTCAGCCTCACCGTCAGCGAGGCGCTTGCCCCCATGGTGCCTGATGACCGGCTCCTGGTTGGCGAAAGCGGCATCTTCACCCATGCCGATTGCCAGCGCCTGCAGGCCGTCGACATCAATACCTTCCTTGTCGGGGAGAGCCTGATGCGCAAGGAGGACGTCGCCGCCGCCACCCGCGCACTGCTCTTTGGCGAAGCCGCCATCGCGGCCGAATGATATGAGCGGCGCAAAGCCCGGTCTGACCCATATCGGTGCCTCCGGCGAGGCACATATGGTCGATGTCTCGGACAAGGCCGAGACGGTGCGCATCGCCACTGCCGAGGGCCATGTGAAGATGGCGTCGGAAACGCTTGCTCTCATCGTCCAAGGAAATGCCAAGAAGGGTGATGTGATTGGCACGGCGCGCCTTGCCGGCATTATGGCGGCAAAACGCACCGCCGATCTCATCCCGCTCTGCCATCCGCTGATGCTGACGAAGGTCACGGTCGAGATCGAGGAAGATGCCGCCCTGCCCGGCCTGCGCGTTACGGCGACCGCCAAGCTGACCGGCAAGACCGGTGTGGAGATGGAGGCGCTGACCGCCGTCTCGGTCGCTTGTCTGACGATCTACGACATGGCCAAGGCCGCCGATAAGGCAATGGAGATCGGCGGCATCCGGCTTCTTGAAAAGTCCGGCGGAAAATCCGGCGATTTCCGTCATCCGGAGGCAAGATGAACCTTCTCCCGGTCGCCGACGCCCTGAACCGCTTGCTCTCTCGCGCAAAACCCACTGCTGCGTCCGAGACGCTGCCGCTAGCCGAAGCCGAGGGCCGCGTCCTGGCCGTCGATCTGACGGCCGGCCTGACCCAGCCGCCCTTCAATGCCTCCGCCATGGATGGCTATGCGCTGCGCCGCGAAGACGCGCCGGAGCCGGGCGCCGAGCTGAAGGTCATCGGCACGTCTTCCGCTGGCCACGGCTTCGAGGGAAGCGTCAGCCAGGGTGAAGCCGTCCGTATCTTCACCGGCGCGCCTGTTCCGCCGGGCGCCGACAGCGTCCTGCTGCAGGAGGATGCGGAGAAGATCGAAGGCGGTATCCGAACCAATTTCCCTGTGCGGCAGGGCCAGCATGTGCGTCCGCGCGGTCAGGATTTCGCCGAAGGCGAAGCCGTTCTGTCGGCCGGCACCGTGCTCGATTTCTCGCGGCTGACGGTTGCTGCCGGCATGAACCGGCCTGATGTCGAAGTGCTGCGGCGCCCGCTGATCGCCATCCTCGCGACCGGCGACGAACTGCTGCCGCCCGGAAGCACGCCCGGCCCTTCACAGATCATCGCATCCAATACGTTTGGTATTGCAGCCCTTGCCCGCAAAGCCGGCGCCGATGTGCTCGATCTCGGTATCGTGCCTGACGACAAGGCTAGGATCACCGCGGCGATCGACACGGCCCGGGATGCCGGGGTCGATGTGATCGTCACGCTCGGTGGCGCTTCGGTCGGCGACCATGATCTGGTGCAGGCCACGCTGATCGAAGCCGGCATGCAGCTCGATTTCTGGCGCATCGCCATGCGCCCCGGCAAACCGCTGATGGTCGGCAGCTTCGGCGAGACGCATGTGCTCGGCCTGCCCGGCAATCCGGTCTCGAGCCTCGTCTGTTCGCTGCTCTTCCTGGAACCGCTGATCCGCAGGCTTGCCTCCCTGCCGCCGGTGCGCCGCGAGGCAACGGTGGAGGCGGCTGTCACGCTGCGCGCCAACGACCACCGGCAGGACTATATCAGGGCGAAACTTTCGAAATCCGCCGCCGGCCACTGGCTCGCCGAGCCTTTCGGCAAGCAGGATTCCTCGATGATGAAGGTCTTCGCCGCAGCCGATTGCCTCGTCATCCGCCCGCCACATGCGCCGGAGCTGCTGGCCGGAGCGCCCTGCCCGGTCATGCTGTTGCGGCCGGACCTTCTGGCCTGATATTACAGTGTAATTTATTTCCACGTTTGAGCGTATACCGCTTCTGCCTGATGATGAACGCGCAGGAGCCACGTTTGTAGGTGATGCCAATGTTATCTAGCTGCATGATGTCGGCTGTCGTCCTTCTCACGGCCTATTCGTCCGCCGTTGCGGCGGTAGAAGGAGGCCCCGCACTGGAGCCCCCTGCTAACACCAACGCTCCCTGGGCGATTGACTGGTTAAGCTCCGATTTGAAAGACGCAGCGACGCCAAGAACTCTGGTACTTTGCTCGGATCGTATGGACGAGCAGCTCAGACGATATCGGTCGCTGATTGAAAAACTCAGTGTGCTGAAAGGCCATACGATCCTGGATGGAAGCAAGCCTATGGCACGCAAGCAACAAGCCGGATCCATCGGTTACATCATCATCGCGCATCGGGGCAACGAGGACCTTGCCGTAAACAGTTGCGCTACGAACTACCCTGAAGTTCGAGAATTTGTGACCGATTTCATGGAAAAGGAGCTATTGGCTCAACAAAATGACGTTCAAGACCTGATACGACTTGGAATCTTGCCGAAGAGTGCAACGCCGCGTCAATGCTTTGGAAAAACCTATTATCCGCCAGAGGGGACAACGACTTGGCAGGCGGACGTTAACATCGACGGTTCCACCGATGATAGATGTCTCGACGAGTTCGTTCCGGTCACTTTCGGCATCAATCCCAATTACTGTAGTTCATCCGCTGCCTGCCGCTGATGCAAAAAAATAAAGGCCAGCCCGCAGGCATCGGCCACGCGGTCATTTGTCTGCTGACGATGAGGTAATGCGGGCAGCTAGGCTAAATGTTGATCTCGCCTTTCAGCTATTGCCGGAGAGCGAGAAGACGACCGCCTGCACAGCCTTGCCCCCCTTGCCCGCCCCGAAATCCGCAACCGCATGGGTGGCGATTCGCCTGAATTCGTCCTGCGGTAGGTAGGCCCGCTCGGGATCGCCGATCAGCACCTCGATGCCGCGCGCCTGGCAACGCCGCAGGAAGGCCATCACCCGCAAGGCTAGCCCTGGATCGTAGAACAGATCGCCGACAACGAGGAGGTCTGTCTCTGGCGGCGAATCCCCAATGATATCCGCGGCGACGGCAACGATGTTGACGCCGTTAGTCGCTGCGTTGAGGCCGATCGCGGCAATGGCATTAGCATCGATGTCGACCGCCGTCACCGTAGCTGCTCCGGCCTTTGCCGCCGCGATAGCGACGAGCCCGGAGCCGGCGCCGAGATCGAGGACACGGCGACCCACGACTATTTCCGGCCGGTCGAGCAGATGGCGGGCAAGCACGGCGCCGCCGGCCCAGGGATAGGCCCAGTAAGGCGGCGGATCGGCCTCTCTGCGGCCGGAAAGCCGCCAGAGCCCGCTCGCAGGCCCTGCCGTATGAAGGCAAATCTCCGGGATAGCGGGAACCGGTGATATCGGCAGGTTGGCCTTGATGAAGGCGGCCGGATCGGGATTCGGCATACCGGGGCGTTTCATCGGCATCTGCTCCTGCCGCCGAAGCTCAGTAGTTCTTCATGGCAAGGTGCGGCATCCCGCCGTCAAGAAATTCCGCGCCATAGGCAACGAAGCCAAAACGCTCGTAGAGCGGCAACTTGTCCGCCTGCGCTGTCAGATAGAAGCGGTTGTCGCGGGCAGCGCGATGCAGGTCCATCGCTTGCCCGATCATTGCGGCTGCAACGCCTTGGCCGCGCCATTGGCTTGCAACCGCAACCCGCCCGATCTTCACATGTTCCTCGGCGTAGATGATCCGCAACGTGCCGGAGACCTCGCCTGCCGTGACGGCAACGAGATGATGGGCGCTGAGATCGTCGGCATCGAATTCCTCGGCTTCGGGAACCTTCTGCTCATACACGAAAATAGCGCGCCGCAGCCGGAAGGCCTCATTGCAGAGCGTACTGAAAACCGGGACGCTGAGGATCGCCGTTTCCATCACCATCCTTGCCTCCCTCAGGGATACGGCCCAAAGCCCTCCGCCGGACCAGCGTAGGGCTGCCGGCATAATCAGCCGGGCTTCTTCTTCGAGAACTTAGCTTTTGGTCCGGCGCCGCCCTTACCCTCATATCTTGGGGCGTCGGATCTTGGGCCTTCGTATTTCGGCTTGTCGGACTTCGGGCCATCGAACGCGGGCTTGCCCGGCTTCTTGCTCCAGGGCTTGCTATCCCGTTTGTCCCCGCCGCTATTATCGGCCGCGGCATATCCGCCGCCCGGACCCTTGCCGAACTTGTTCTTCGGCCGCTCGCCGCGGAATGTGTCGTCCGGCCGCTCGTCGCGAGATGGCTTGCCGGCATAGGGTTTTGGCGCAGGCGCCCGGCTGAAATCCGGCGTGCCGGAAAGCCTGGTCACGCGGATGCCGCGTTCCAGCGCCTTGTTCGGACCGATCGCCGCCAGGAAGCTTTCGGCGCTCGCCGCAGCGATCTCCACAAAAGTTTCCTCGGGCTGCATCTTGATCGCGCCGATTTCGCGCTTCGTCACATTACCGTTGCGGCAGAGCATCGGGATCAGCCAGCGCGGCTCGGCATTCTGTTTGCGCCCGACCGAGACGGAAAACCAGACGCTGGCGCCGAAATCTTCGCGCGGTCCCTTTTGCGCCGGCTCGTACGGCTCGGCATTGTCGCGGCGCTTGCGGTTGCGGTCGTCCTGCACGGTAACCTCGATGAGGTCCTCCGGCGCCGAATGATTGGTGCGGTAAAGACGCAGGAAGGCTGCGGCGAGCTTTTCGGCGCCGTGGCTGGCGAGAAGCTGTTGTACCAGCCCCTGCTCTTCCTCCTGCGGCGTTTCGTTGAAGATCGGATCGGCGAGCAGCCGCTCGTCGTCGCGCTCGCTCACTTCCTCGGCCGAAGGCGGTCGCGCCCAGGCAGCCGAAATGCCGGCATTCTCGAGCAGGCGCTCTGCCTTGCGCCGTGCATTCAGCGGCACGATCATGGCGCTGATGCCCTTGCGCCCGGCCCGGCCGGTTCGGCCGCTGCGGTGCAGCAGCGTGTCCGGATTGGTCGGCAGGTCGGCATGGATGACGAGATCGAGCCCCGGCAGGTCGATGCCGCGGGCGGCAACGTCGGTCGCGATGCAGACACGGGCGCGCCCGTCGCGCATCGCCTGCAGCGCGTGAGTGCGCTCGTTCTGCGTCAACTCGCCGGACAGCGCCACGACGGCGAAATTGCGGTTGTTGAAGCGTGCGGTCAGATGGTTGACGGCGGCGCGCGTCGAGCAGAACACGATGGCATTGGTCGCCTCGTAATACCGCAGCACGTTGATGATCGCGTTCTCGCGGTCGCTCGGGGCAACCATCAGCGCGCGATATTCGATGTCGATATGCTGCTTTTCCTCGGCCGCGGTGCTGATGCGCACGGCATCGCGCTGGTAGCTCTTGGCAAGCTTGGCGATCGCCGCCGGCACCGTTGCCGAAAACATCAGCGTCCGGCGTTCGTCCGGCGCCGCATCGAGGATGAATTCAAGGTCTTCGCGGAAGCCGAGATCGAGCATCTCGTCGGCCTCGTCGAGCACGGCGGCCTTCAGTTCCGACATGTCGAGCGCCCTGCGGCGGATATGGTCGCAAAGCCGACCGGGCGTGCCGACGACGATATGGGCGCCTCGTTCGAGCGAGCGACGCTCGCTACGGATGTCCATGCCGCCGACGCAGCTGACGATCACCGCGCCGGTCATCTCAAAGAGCCATTCGAGCTCCCGCTTCACCTGCAGGGCAAGCTCGCGCGTCGGGGCGATGACGAGGGCGAGCGGCGCGGCGGCATTGCCGAAGCGCTCCCTGCCTTCGAGCAGCGTCGGCGCCAGCGCCAGGCCGAAGGCGACGGTTTTGCCGGAGCCGGTCTGGGCCGAGACCAGCGCGTCGGAAGCGGCAAGCGCCGGATCGAGCATCGCCTTCTGCACCGGGGTGAGTTCGGCGTAACCACGCTTCTGCAACGCCTTGGCGATCGCCGGAACGACGCCGTTAAATTCTGTCATGAGTTCGATCTTTCGGAGCTGTCAGGCGCGTTGCTGCGCCATGGCCGGAGCCAGCCGGCGGGGTATTTGCGCCGTTCCTAGCCGCTCCCGCGGCGATTGTCAAAGCGTGCGGCTGCGCCAGAGCCAGGCGTCGATGCGGCTTGCCCGGCCGCGCAGCGCTGTTTCCAACGGTCCCTCCATCCGACCGGTATGCGTGAGCACGCTATCAGGGCCGGCGGCACGGACGATTTCGGCGCTCAACGCCAGTTCGACGCCATGGCGGGCGGCGACCTCCATCAGCCGGCTGCCGACATTGATGGTGTCGCCCGCCGCCGTGATCTGCTGCCGGTCGCCGGTACCGAGACGCGAAGCGACGATCGGGCCGCAATGGGCGCCGACCTTGAAGCCGATCTTCTTCGGGGCAAAGCCCGCATGCGCTTGAAGCCAGGCCCGTGTGCGCTCGCACAGGCTGACCGCGCAGGCAGCGGCGCGGGCGGCATCGTCATCGGCGGGCTCCGGCAGGCCGAACAGGATCATCGCCCCGTCGCCCATGAAGCTGGTGATGGCGCCGCCATGGGCGCGCGCCTCCTCGTCGACCAATTCGAAGAAGCCGCTCAGCATCTCGCTCACCGCCACCGGCCCGACATTTTCGCTGAGGCCGGTGAAGCCCGAGAGATCGATGAAGATGACGGCGGCGTTCTGGCGTACTGGCGCGGCGAGAAAATTCGGATCTCGCGCCAGCCACTCGCCAAGGCCAGGCGCCTCGATACGCTGCAGGAGCGCGCTCTGCTCGGCGAAATGACGGGCGCGGCCACGGTCGAGCCAGAGTTCGGCCGCGCCATAAGCCAGCGCCGGCGGCAGTGCTGCGGCGATCGGCAGCGCCGCACTCAGCCAGTAGCCATGCGCGAAGGCCGACAAATTGAGCATCGCCCAGACGATCAGCGTCAGCACGATGATGATGTAGCCTGCCGCACTCCGGCGCCAGGCGACCAGCGACACGAGCACGATCGCCAGTCCGACGGCGGTGGCGGCATCGATCAGCCGCATCCGGTGGTCGCGCACCATGCCGTCGCCAGTGACGAGATGGGTGATCGCCGTCGACATTACCTCGACGCCCGGCATGACGGGATCGAACGGCGTCGGGAAGACGTCGCCGCCGCCAGTGACCGTCGAACCGATGACGACGATACGACCGACGACCGCATCCGCCGAAAGCTTGCCATCAAGCGCATCGGCGGCGCTGAAGGTGGCGATGCTGCCATGCCCGCCATAAAAGGTCACCGGCAGGCGCTGGCCGACATCGGTGGGAATTCGCAGCTTTCCGAGCATGATGGCATCGGGTTCGATCGTGGGATCGACGCCGAGCGCCACCGACGCGACACGCAGCGGAAAAGCTGGATCCAGCCGGTCTGCGGCACGCGAGATCAGCGGAATGAAGCGCGGCGTGCCAGTCTGATCGGTTGCGACATTGACGATGCCGACCGCGGCGGCCTCGGCAAAGCGCGGAAGCGGCAACAGCAGCTGGTTTGCCTCAGGGATGGCGGCAAGCGGATCGCCGGCCGTATCCGTGACCCGCTGGCGGCTTTGCGCGAAAGTGGCCGCAGCCGCAATCACGCTCGGCCCCTGGCGCAAGGCAGCAGTCAGCGCCGCATCACCCGCCTCCGGCCCCGGATCGACCAGCAGAATATCGATCGCCAGGGCCTTCGGCTTCAACGCGGTGATCGCGCCGGCGAGGCGCGCAAGTGTCGCCCGATCGAGCGGATAGCCGTGCGCCCTAGCGGTGCGGTCGTCGATCGCAACGATCGAGACGACGGGAGGCGGTGTTTTCGCCCCGACGATGGCGCTGCGGATATCGACAAGCGAGGCTTCCATCCGATCGAGAAGGCCGCTTTCGGCATTGAGATTGACATAGCCGAGCGCAGCTCCCCAAAGACCGGCGAGCAGCAGCGCGATCACTGTCAGCAAGCGATGGTTCATGGGACTTATTGGCCGAGGCGGGCAAGAAGGGCAGCGGCGCGCGGCGCCGGCCAGCGACGCACGACGAGGGGTTCCGTTCCGCCGGTAACATCGACGCCCTCGCCCGGCGACAGCACCACCGCCTCGCCGGCCGGTCGGCGGACTGCGACGCTGCCTCTGACGACCAGCACCGAGGTCTTGCCGCCTGCGACATCGACAGCCCATTGGGTGCCGCGCACGGCAGCGATCGCCTGCGGCGTCACGACCTGGAAACCACCCGCGTGCTGACTGCTGTCGACATCGACGAGGATGGCCTTGCGCCGCAGCGACGCCGAATCAGGGCTGCCGTCGCGGTTGCGGTCGACGAGGCTGTAGGCGGCTCCGGCCTCTGCCGTCACCGTGACGCCGCCGGGACAACTGAGCACCTGGCGGGCGCCGGCATCACGCGATACGGTGCAGCCGGCAGACTGCGCAAAGGCCGCCGCATGCGGAATGAGGCCGATAGCGAGCGCGGCGGCAAGCAGGCTGCGAAGCGTCGTATTCATGGAAAGTCCCCTTGACCGTGCGGAACAGCTTTTTTGGAAAGCGCCCGCCAACCGTCTTCTTCCATATGAGGCATGATAGCCGAATTCAAATATTTCCCTAGGCAAAAAAAGCAAACCGACGCAATCGCCGGCGGAATTCTTACGTTCTACTATCCGTTTCAAGCACCGGTCCGGCATAACGCGCCCTCGGCCTAATCAATTCGCCGCTGTCGATCTGCTCCATCGCATGTGCAAGCCAACCGGCGGAACGGGCAAGCGAGAAAATGATGATCGGCGCCTCCCTTGGGAGATCGAAGGCGGCGGCCATTGCGGCAAGCGCGAAATCGACGTTGACCTTCTCGCCGACCATCTCCTCGCCCACTTCCCGGACCTCGGCAAACTGCGGCGGCAGAGGGAAGTGCGACAGCAGCGCCAAGGCTCTGACATCGCCATCGGGATAGAGCGGATGGCCGAAGGCCGACAGGCGATTGCCCTGGGCAAGCGTACGGCGAATCGCCTGCTCCGCCCCGAGCGTGGAAGCGGTCTCGATCAAGGCGTCGACGCCTTGCCAGGCGGCGCCGTGCAGCGGCCCTGTCAACGTCGCCAGACCGGACAGCACGGCGGCTGAAAGGGCAGCACCTGCCGATGCCGTGACCCGCGCCGCAAAGGTCGAGGCGTTGAGTTCGTGATCGGCAAGCAGCACCAGCGCGCGACGCAGGCAATCGGCAGCATCCGGCCGCTGCCAGCTTGCCGCAAGCCGCAAATGCAGCGGCTGGTCGAAAGGTCCCGGCGCGAGCGCATCGGCGACGGTACGGAGAACGCCACTTGCTTCACGGCGAAGTGCTGCCTGCGAGCGACCGAGCGATGGCAGATCCGATGTCACCCGCCCTGCCAGCGCCAGGAACGCCGCCTGAAGCGACGGAGCGGCATGCCCGGTTCCGCTGCCGGAGGAGAGTATTTCCGCGCCGTTCCAGAGCAGCGCCGCCGTCTGCTCCAGCGTCGCGACTTCAGCGAAACCGGCCGCATCCTTTCCGCGATAGAAAAGCCGTCCGCCGATGATGGTGGAAATTGCCGACGACAAAACCGGATCGCCCCAGCGGATCGCCTCGGCGGCCACCGTTTCAGTCTTGCGGCGGCCGGCATGGCGTTCGGCAAGCCGCGTCACGTCGGAAGCCTGGTAGAGGCTGCGGCGCGGGTCGGCGGGATCGGGCTTGGCGCGGATGCGCCCACGGCTGACATTGGCATAGAGCGTCTGCGGCTTGGTCTTCAGCGCCTGCAGCGCCTCCTCGGCGGTCAGCCACGACATCGGAGCCTCACATTGATCAATTGCGTCAAGATTGACGTCAATGAAACTAGGTCGGATCATCCGGACCGTAAAGGAGAAACAACATGAAAAACGGCTTGGAAGATGTCATTGCTGCCGAAACGCAGCTTTCGGATGTCGATGGCGAAGCGGGACGACTGATCATCCGCGGTGTATCGCTGGATCACCTGGTTGCAGACGGCACCTATGAAGGCGTCGCCGCCCTGTTGCTCGATGGGCTGATGGAAAAAAGCTTCGACGAAGCGGAATTGCGCGACTGGTTGGCGCAGGCGCGAACGAGGATTTTCGGCCATATCAAGGCCGCCGATGCCGCCCTGCTCGCTTTGCCTCCTGTTGATGCGATGCGGGCGCTGATCGCCCGCCTGCCCGACGGCGAGGATTTCGATACTGCGCTCAGCCTTCTGGCTGCGCCCGCAGTTTTCCTGCCGGCGATCCTTCGCATGCAAAGCGGCAAAAGACCGATCGCGCCCGACGCCTCGTTGCCGCAGGCGGCCGATATCCTGCGTATGCTGACCGGAAAATTGCCGACCAGGGAGCAGACGGCGGCACTCGACACCTATCTCGTGACGATATCAGACCATGGCCTCAATGCCTCGACCTTCGCATCACGCGTCATTGCCTCGACGCAGGCCGGCCTCACTTCTTCCGTGCTCGCCGCACTGAGCGCGCTGAAAGGGCCACTGCACGGCGGCGCGCCCGGTCCTGTGCTCGACATGCTGGATGCGATCGGAACGGCGGAGAATGCTTACTCGTGGCTCGGCGAAGCGCTCGACCGCGGCGAAAGGCTGATGGGCTTCGGCCACCGCATCTATCGCGTCCGCGATCCGCGCGCCGATGCACTGAAGGGAGCGCTGAAGCCGCTGATATCAACCGGACAGGTAAACAGCGCCCGCGGTACATTGGCCGAAGCCGTGGAGGCCTCTGCATTGGCCATCTTGAAGGCGCGCAAGCCGAACCGGCCGCTCGACGTCAATGTCGAGTTCTACACTGCGCTTCTGCTCGAAGCGCTCGGCTTTCCCCGCGAGGCCTTCACCGGCGTCTTCGCGATCGGCCGCACCGTCGGATGGCTGGCGCATGCCCGCGAACAGGCGCTCGACGGCCGGCTGATCCGTCCACGTTCGGTCTATATCGGGCCGCTGCCCGCCGCTGCCTGAAAGTGAATTCGGCGGCAGCATGTCCTGCCGCCGATCCTCAACCGCCGACGAAAGCAGCCAGATTGTCGAGCGTCGAGCGGCACCCTTCCGCATTGTCTTCGAGGCGGATCCCGGACGGAATATTGTCACTGACCATCGTCACATCGGTGCCTCCATTCGCAGTCGACAACATCGTGCTGACGGTCATTTCGCCGGAAAAGCCCTCATCCTCGGAATCGAATACCGTTGCCCAGACGATTCGTTCGTTCGGCACGAGTCTGGCAAAGCGGCCTTCGAACCAGTCTATCTTGTCGGAGGTCTTGCCCGGTTGCGATGTCTCGTCCTCAGGATAAACGAGCGACATGCAGAAGGCGCCACCTTCCCTGCCCTCGAAGGCATGGACGATGCCCTTCATCGTATCAGGCGGAAGCCAGGTGGCGACCGCGTCGGCATCGAGGAAGGCGCGGTAGATGCGCTCGCGCGGCGCTGCGATGAAGCGTGAGACGGTGGTGCTGCGTGAAGGGGTCATGCCGGCAAGTTAGCGCAGGCACGGTTGTTATCCAGATCGCGCCTGAAACAACGCGATCTGGTTTGCATGCATCAGACGAGACGGCTCTGTTCCGTCGCCGCTTCTATGAAGCTGGCAAACAGCGGATGCGGGTCGAGCGGCCGGCTCTTCAGTTCCGGGTGGTACTGCACGCCGATGAACCACGGATGATCCGGATATTCGATCGTCTCCGGCAGCACGCCGTCCGGCGACATGCCGGAAAAGACCAAGCCGCAGTTTTCTAGCCGATCCTTGTAGTCGATATTGACCTCGTAGCGGTGGCGATGACGCTCGGAAATATCAGTGGAACCGTAGATATCCGAGATCTTCGTGCCCTTCTTCAGCGCCGCCTTGTAGGCGCCGAGGCGCATCGTGCCGCCGAGATCCCCGGCTGCCGTGCGCTTCTGCAACTCGTTGCCCTTGACCCATTCGGTCATCAGACCCACCACCGGCTCTTTCGTCGGGCCGAATTCGGTCGAGGAGGCACCGGACACGTCGGCGAGATTGCGCGCCGCCTCGATGACCGCCATCTGCATGCCGAAGCAGATGCCGAAATACGGCACCTTGCGTTCGCGGGCAAAGCGGGCAGCATGGATCTTGCCCTCCGAACCGCGTTCACCGAAGCCGCCGGGCACCAGGATGCCGTGCACCTTTTCGAGATAGGGCGCCGGATCTTCCTTTTCGAAGACCTCGGACTCGATCCATTCAAGATTGACCTTGACGCGATTGGCGATGCCGCCGTGATGCAGCGCCTCGATCAGCGATTTATAGGCATCCTTGAGGCCGGTATATTTGCCGACGATGGCGATCGTAACCTCGCCCTCCGGCGTGCGGATGCGGTTGCAGACCTCTTCCCACGGGTCTAGCCGCGGCTTCGGCGCCGGCTCGATACCGAAGGCCGCGAGCACTTCGTCGTCGAGGCCTTCCTTGTGGTAGGCTATCGGCACGTCATAGATGTTGGCGACGTCGAGCGCCTGGATGACGGCAGACGGGCGAACATTGCAGAACAGCGAGAGCTTGCGGCGTTCGGCTTCCGGAATTTCCCGGTCGGCGCGCACCAGCAGGATATCGGGATGAATGCCGAGTGCCTGCAGTTCCTTGACCGAATGCTGCGTCGGCTTGGTCTTGAGCTCGCCGGCGGCCGGAATATAGGGCATCAGCGTCAGGTGAACGTAGACGGCGGTACCGCGCGGCAGGTCGTTGCCGAGCTGGCGGATCGCTTCCATGAACGGCATCGCTTCGATGTCGCCGACCGTGCCGCCGATCTCGCAGATGACGAAATCGTAGTCGTCATTGCCCTCGATGACGAAATCCTTGATCTCGTTGGTGACGTGGGGGATGACCTGCACGGTCGCGCCGAGATAGTCGCCGCGCCGTTCCTTGTCGATGATGTTCTTGTAGATGCGGCCGGTGGTGATGTTGTCGGTCTTGGTCGCCGAACGCCCCGTAAAGCGTTCGTAGTGACCGAGATCGAGATCGGTTTCCGCGCCGTCGTCGGTGACGAAGACCTCGCCGTGCTGGGTCGGGCTCATCGTGCCCGGGTCCACGTTCAGATAGGGGTCGAGCTTGCGAAGCCGAACCCGATATCCACGGGCCTGCAGCAACGCTCCGAGAGCCGCGGCCGCAATTCCTTTTCCGAGAGAGGAAACCACGCCGCCAGTGATGAATACGTATCGCGCCATGGGATTCACCGGATACCTTTTCAAAAACGATTCCACCAGCCCAAAAATTCTTTTCCAGAACTTTCGATGCATGGCGCAGGAATCTGAACAAAAGAAAACCGGCAGACCCGAGGGCCTGCCGGCGTTTATGTCGAAGACCGGCTTACTGTCCCGTCGGGACGCCGGAGGGCTGAGCCGGTGCCGGCGCGGCCGGAGCCGCGGGCGTTGCCGGAGCAGTCGTTGCCGGAGCAGTCGTTGAAGGTGCGGTGGCTGCCGGGGCCTGAGTTGCCGGAGCCCCAGTTGCCGGCGTCTGAGCGGCGGGAGCCTGCGGTGCGGGCGTCGCCGCCCCGCTGCTCGGAACGCCGTTGCCGGCCGGCTGGGTTGCTGGAGCCTGTGCGCCACCGCCGAGCGAATCGAGAATGCCGTTGCCCTGGCCGCCTGTAGCCGGAATGCGATCGAGAATGTCGCTCGGACGGCCCTCGTAACGCGTCAGGATGCCGAGGCCGAGCGAGGTCAGGAAAAACAGGGTCGCAAGGATCGCGGTGGTGCGCGTCAGCGCATTGGCCGTGCCGCGGGCCGACATGAAGCCGGAACCGCCGCCGATGCCGAGGCCGCCGCCTTCCGAGCGCTGAATGAGCACGACGCCGACAAGGGCGAGCACGATCATGAGATGGATGACAATCAATACGGTCTGCATGGGTCCAGTCCTGCCCGCCTGGAGACGGACATAAGTAAGAATTCTGGCGGCTCTTTACATGAGGCTTTCATCTATTCCAAGCCCTTCGGCCCGGAATAAAACTAGGAATAAGCAATGCCTCAGGCGAGCAGCGCCTCATAGGCCCGGTAGATGGCGAGGAAGTCGGCCGCTTTCAAGCTCGCTCCGCCGATCAGCGCGCCGTCGACATTGGCGATGCCCATCAGCTCATGGGCATTGGCCGGCTTGACCGATCCGCCATAGAGAAGACGCATCTTGCGGCCTTCGTCGCCGAAGCGGGCCGCGAGCTCTGCCCGCATGAAGGCATGCGCCTTCTCGACATCACCTGATGTCGGCGTCACACCGGTACCGATCGCCCAGATCGGCTCGTAGGCGATAACTGTGGTCTCGGCGGTGGCGCCGTCCGGAACGGAGGCGGAAAGCTGGCGCTTGATGACGTCGAGCGCCTGGCCTGTCCGGCGTTCATCCGCCGTCTCACCGATGCAGATGATCGCCGTCAGCCCTGCGGCAAAGGCGGCCTCCGCCTTGGCGCGGACCAGATGGTCGGTTTCGGCATGGTCGGTGCGCCGCTCGGAATGGCCGACGATGACATAGGTGCCGAAACAATCGGCAATCATCTCGGCCGAGATGTCGCCGGTATGCGCACCGGACGGGTTCTGATGGCAGTCCTGAGCGCCGATCGCCAGCGGGCTGTCGGTGCACAGTGCCGTCGCCACATAGAGCAGCGTCGCCGGCGGGCAGATCAGCGCTTCGACCTTGTCGGCCAGCGGCGGATGAACACCCTCGGCGATCGCCTTGATCTGATCCAGGGAGGCACGCATGCCATTCATTTTCCAGTTTCCCGCCACAAGCGGGCGCACGTCAGGGGTCATGCTGGCCTTCCACAATCTGCATATGCCTTGGGCAATATCAAAAGCTTGTGGCAAAGAAAAGCATCATGCCCCTGACGTAAGGGGAATCTCGTCGATCCCGCGCATATTTCTGCCGAAAACCGCCCTTTCGGCATTTTTACGCATGGCGTGATCGCAAAAACCGCCGCACATTTTTGCGCGACATGCTTTAGCCAGCCAGAATCCAGTTCAAAACCCGACGCCAGTCGATCATCCGGATCGGCGTCCCGTGATTGCCGGTCTGAAAAAGCGTGAAACGCGCCGGATATTTTGCCTTGTGCAGGCTTTCGAACAGCGCCTGCTGGTCTGTGGCTGCATAGACCGGATCGCGGCTGCCATGGGCGAACCAGAGCGGCAGCTTCGCCTTGTAGAAGGCGCTCCTGGTGAAATCGGGATCAGTGACCCCGCTCATGATCAGCATGCCCTTAAGCCGCTTGACGCTGTCACCATCGCGCGCAATGCCCCAGCAGACCTGGCTGCCCATCGAGGCGCAGGAAAGGATGATGGGCCGGCCGGGCGATTGCGCGCCGGCATGGCGGATGAGGCCGGCAATCGCCGCAACGCCGCTGCTGTCGAAGCTTTTGACCGTCGGCGAATAATAAACGCCGCCATTGCCGGCGACGAGGTTCTTCAGCCGGTTGAAATTGCCGCCGAAGCTATAGTCGTTGGCGCCGAGCCGGCGGTCGCCGTCGCGCCCATGGATGAAAATCACCGTGAAAGCGGCACTCTGAGCAGGTCCCACCCTGGTGACATCAAGCTTGATGCCGTCGAGGGACAGCGTCTCGTCCGCTTGCGCCTTGCGGATGCCGAGCGCCACATATTTCTGCTGCACACGCTTTTGCGGGATCTGGTCGCGGCCGTTGATATCGCGCATCTCGTCATAGTCAATGAGCTCGAAGGCGCCGTTATCGCCGGTCTGCAACACGGTCTGCTTCGAAAACAGATCGTCCTTGAACGGCGTCAGCACATCGGCTGCCTGCGCTGGTCCACTGGCGGACAGCACGGCTGCGGATAGGAAAAACGCCGCAATTGCGGTGATGATCGTGCAATGACTTGTGGACATTCGCATTCGGATGGTTCCTGAAGCCGGCCGCCGCTTGCCATTCTGGGCCCGGCAACGCAAATCATTGAGGAAAAGGCCGCCAAGTCCGGCGGTGTCGCGTATAGGTGTGCTTTCTGGCAAAATCTGCCTGATTCGCAAACGTGGCATGAAATGCGGTGATTTTGGGTCGGCGGCGGATGCCCGCCCAAGCCAGACCTAAGACAGGATGAAGATCTGAACGGCTCCATGGACGATAGCAACGACCTTTTTTCCGGAATGCCCCTCTCTGAAAAACGCGAGGAGGCGCAGAAGCCCGCCGCTCCGGTCGAACGGCCGCCGGCTCCGGCTGCGCCGGTCGCCGCAGCGCCCCCTGCTGCCGGAGCCTCAGCGCGCCCGGCACCCGCCGCCTCGAACTCGGATGATTACGGCGCCTCGTCGATCCGCGTCCTCGAAGGCCTCGAACCGGTGCGCATGCGCCCGGGTATGTATATCGGCGGTACCGATGAAAAGGCGCTGCACCACCTCTTTGCCGAAGTCATCGACAATGCGATGGACGAGGCGGTCGCCGGTCACGCCAATTTCATCGAAGTCTATCTCGACCTAGAGGGTTATCTGACGGTCTCCGACAACGGCCGCGGCATCCCGGTCGAGAACCATCCGCAGGTGCCGGGCAAGTCGACGCTCGAAGTCATCATGACCAAGCTGCATGCCGGAGGTAAATTCGACGGCAAGGCCTATGAGACCTCGGGCGGCCTTCATGGCGTCGGCGTTTCGGTCGTCAACGCGCTTTCCGACGACCTCGAAGTCGAGGTGGCGCGAAACCGCAAGCTCTACCGCCAGCGCTTCTCCCGCGGACTGCCGCAGGGCGGTCTCGAAGAGCTGGGTGACGTCCACAATCGCCGCGGCACCCGCGTGCGCTTCCATCCCGACCCCCAGATCTTTGGGGATCACATGAAGTTCGATGCCGCCCGCGTCTTCCGCATGGCGCGCTCGAAAGCCTATCTGTTTGGCGGCGTCGAAATCCGCTGGAGCTGTGAGTCGGGCGTGCTGCCCGAAGGCTCCGAGGTCCCTGACAAGGCCGTCTTCCACTTTCCTGGCGGCCTGAAGGACTATCTCCAGGCGACGATGGGCAAGGAGTTCACCGTCACCCGCGAGATTTTCGCTGGCAAGACGGAGAAGGTAAGCGGCCACGGCTCGATGGAATGGGCGATCACCTGGTATGGCGGCGATCCGCAGGTGCATTCCTATTGCAACACCATCCCGACGACCGAAGGCGGCACACATGAAGCGGGGCTGCGCATTGCGCTGACCAAGGGCCTGAAGGCCTATGCCGAGCTGACGCAGAACAAGCGCGCCGCGCAGATCACCACCGACGACGTGATGATCTCGGCCGTCGGCATGCTGTCGGTCTTCATTCGCGAGCCGGAATTCGTCGGCCAGACCAAGGACAGGCTTGCGACCGTCGAGGCGCAGCGCATCGTCGAGAACGCGTTGCGCGATCCCTTCGACCATTACCTTGCCGACAATCCGAACGAGTCGGCCAAGCTGCTCGACTGGGTGATCGAGCGCGCCGAGGAGCGCCTGCGCCGCCGCAAGGAAAAGGAAGTCAACCGCAAGACGGCAGTGCGCAAGCTGCGCCTGCCGGGCAAGCTCGCCGACTGCTCGCAGAACACCGCCGTGGGTGCCGAACTCTTCATCGTCGAGGGCGATTCGGCAGGCGGTTCGGCCAAGCAGGCGCGCAACCGCGCCAACCAGGCAATTCTGCCGCTGCGCGGCAAGATCCTCAACGTTGCCAGCGCCGGCCGCGAAAAACTCGGCGCCAACCAGCAGCTCGCCGATCTCGTCCAGGCTCTCGGCTGCGGCACGCGTTCGAAATACCGCGACGAAGACCTGCGTTACGAGCGCATCATCGTCATGACCGATGCCGACGTCGACGGCGCCCATATCGCATCGCTGCTCATCACCTTCTTCTATCAGGAGATGCCGGAGCTGGTGCGCGGCGGCCATCTCTTCCTCGCCGTGCCGCCGCTCTACAAAATCACCCAAGGGGCGAAATCCGCCTATGCCCGCGACGACAATCATCGCGCCGAGCTGATGCAGACGGAGTTCAAGGGCAAGGCCAAGGTCGAGATCAGCCGCTTCAAAGGTCTCGGCGAAATGATGCCCGCCCAGCTCAAGGAAACCACCATGGATCCGTCCAAGCGCACCCTGCTCAAGGTGCTGATCGACGAGGTGGATTTCGAAGGCACCCGCGCCGCCGTAGACGATCTGATGGGCACCAAGCCGGAAGCCCGCTTCCGCTTCATCCAGGATCGCGCGGCTTTCGCTGAAAACCTCGATATTTAGGGCATGATGCTACCTAGTAGCACCTTCAGCTTGTTCCAAAAAATGGGCTCATCGCGCCGAGCCGTTTTGCGATAGATTTTCTACATTGTCCAAAACGCCGTGCCCGATTTGACTAGTCCAGGGAGAACTTGCGGCCCAGGTAAGCGCGAATTGGCGCATCGAAACAAATGGATAAAACATGTGCCACTCCAACAGCGGCCAAGACGGTGACGCTCACGGTGATTAACCGTGGAATGAAGCCATCGGCAAAGTGTTCGAATTGAGCACCAAGTTGAAAAACAGGCTGATGGACCATGTAGAGGGGATAAGACAACTTTCCGAGATATCCAGCGAATGGCCGCTCCTCACTCAGTGGGACTGCAGCCGCTAGCGCCACCACGATCGGAATCACGATAGCGATGCAGATGAAATCGTAGATCTCTCTCGGGACCGTCACCGGAAAGAACAGAACACCGATCAGGACGAAAAGTGGGATTTGAGGCGGTATCGCTCTGACGCGACGATGGATCTGCCAGCGAAAGATGAGAACGCCGGCAAGGAACGAAAACCCAACTCTGACAAATCCTTCAAAGAACGCCCGCCAGCTGCCAAATCCAACTGGCCCGATAGTACCCTCGATCGCGACAATCTGGAAAAGCGCCGCCGCCAATAATACGAGAACTGCTATCTCATGCCACAAATGAAATCTTCGGCGAGCGACGGATCCGTAAGTCACGCTGGCGGCCATTTCAAAACAGAGGGACCAGAGCGGATTGTTAATCGCGAACGCCTCTTGCCCCACCAGAAGCCCCAGGGGCAATAGGAGCATTGCACCAACCGCAAGAATTGAAACGTCGGCGAAAGAAAGACTTGCCGTGGAAGCAAATAGCGACGCGAGTACGCCCAAGGCGACGCCAGCCGCGATCATGGGATAAAGCCGTACCACGCGCTTCAGGAAGAATGTACTGCTCGGCAAAACACCGGACTTCAATTTTTGGTCGTACCCATTTGCGATAACGAAGCCGCTAAGGCAAAAGAAGAAATCCACGCCCAGGTAGGCGTAGGAAAGACCGAAGCCAAAAATCTGGCTGGCGTGTAAGAGAGCCACCGATAACGCAGCTATTCCCCGAAGCTCGTCCAGAAAGATAAAGTGGTTCTTTGCTTGAACCGCTCGGCTAGCAAGATGGGAATCATCGGCCGAACCAGGATCCACTGCCCTACGGAATGCTGAAGCGGTCAACTCGTCGGCCACAATTGGGAGCCCTTCTTACCCATGTCTTTGATCAGCCGGAACGCCACGCATCTTGAACTCACCTGATCCATGAATGGCTTCGTCAGATATGCGAGCGCTGTCCGCTCACCGGTCTGTATGAAGGCCTCCACCGGCATGCCCGGAACAGGCGCCGCCCGACCAAGCCTCTGCCACTCGCCATCGGAAACCTCAGCCCGGACGACACAGCAAATGAGACGCGAACGTTGGTCCGCGGCCACGCTTAGCCCTCGCTTTAGATCACAAGCGCCATCTTCCAAGTTGCAATTCAGCGCTGATGATCATCAAAAGATGATTATAAATTGAATTTATAAATGACAAGTGAAACTTACATTTTTACCCTCATCAGAAGAAATAATGTATTAAAAATGCACTCTGGGGTCGAAAGGCTGAATGCGCCTGTGGGGCGGATGGAAACAGTGTAGCGCGCCGCATTTTAGCATTCACGATTTCACGGAACTGATGAAGAACCGTAACAACTCCGTCAAACAACCGGCGCATGAAGCGGTCGGCGCGCCTTCCTCGGAGGGCATTTGCGCCGGTCGAACCGTTTTCAACCCTTGCCGGATATTTGTCATGACCAAGCGTTTTCTCGCGGCTGCCGCTCTCGCCCTTCTGTCAAGCACAGTCTCCGCCAGCGCCACAGATATCGGCGCCACCTTCGCGACCGCCTGCCCCTTCGGCGATTGCGCCGCTGGCATCTCGCTCTCCTATCTCGGTGAATTCGTCATCCCCACAGGCCATATCGAAAACGGCGTCGAATTCGGCGGCATTTCTGGCCTCGATTTCGATGTCGCCACCGGCCATTATATCGCCATCAGCGACGACCGCTCGGAAAGAGGCCCGGCCCGCTTCTATGAACTCAACGTCGATGTCGACGCGTCGGGCCTTAAGCGCGTTTCGGTCGTCAAGCAGGTGACGCTGAAAGACAAGAACGGCGAGCTCTTCGTTGCCCGGACCGTCGATCCAGAATCGATCCGCCTTGGCAAGGATGGCATCTATTGGGGCAGTGAGGGCGACGGCAAGGCGCTGCTGGCGCCCTTCATCCGCGTCGCATCGCCGGACGGTTCCTTCGTCCGCGAATTCAAGCTGCCGGAGGGCTTTGCACCGACCGCAGACAAGTCAACAGGCATCCGCGACAACCTCGCTTTCGAGGATCTCGCGGTCGCGCCCTCCGGCGATGTTTTCGTCGGTGTCGAAGCGGCCCTTTACCAGGACGGTCCGAACCCCTCGCTGACGTCGGGCAGCCTGTCGCGCATCGTCCGCTACGACGGCGCCACCGGCGCGCCGAAAGCCGAGTACGTCTATCCCGTCTCGCCGATCCCGCAGGCCGCCACCAAGGCCGACGGCGGTAATGACAACGGCATGTCTGAAATGCTTGCCCTCGACGATCACCGCCTGCTCGCCGTCGAGCGGAGTTATGCCCAGGGCTTCGGCAACAGCATCGAGATCATGATGATGGATCTGACTGATGCCACCGATGTATCCGCCATCGCGTCCCTCGCCAAAAACGACCAGCGCGTCGTCCCTGTCCGCAAGAGCCAGGTCCTCGATTTGAGGGCGATCGGCCTCGTTCCCGACAATATCGAGGCCATGTCGCTCGGCAAGGCCAAGGACGGCACCGATCTTCTCATTCTCGGCTCCGACAATAATTTTTCGACCAGCCAGAAGACGCAATTCTATGCCTTCAAGGTTCTCAACCGCCCGCAGCAGTAAGACGCTCGGGTCTGCGGGTCGAATAGCGACGCTTTGTATACGCTTTCATGGTGCGGACCTTGAAACCGCCGGGTTGATGGCCCATAACCAGAGTACAAGAAAAAGAAGAGGCGCGCGTGGGTGTGTTCGACCGTCAGAAAAGCAATCATGAACCGCGATGGCTCGGATCGTCGGCGCAAACGCGCACGCCTCTGATTCCCTCCATTTCGGCGGCGCGCTGGTTGCTGGTCCTGGTCGTTGCTGCCGGCGTCTATTTCTTCTACGGCTTCCTCGTGCCGGTGCTCGCAGCCCTCGTCATCGGCTTTGCCAGCTGGCCGCTCTACCGCAAACTTCTTGCCCGCGTCGGCGGCAATACGACGATCGCCGCGACCATCGCGATCATCATGATCATCACCTTCCTGGTCATCCCGATCGGGCTTGCGGTCACCTATACGACGGGCGAAGTGCGCACCTGGGTCACCTGGGCGATCCATGCCAACCGCGTCGGCGCCCCGACGCCCGACTGGATCGTCGCACTGCCTTGGGCCGGTGCCTATCTCAATGAAGTCTGGACGAGATATATCGGCAGCCCCGGCGCCCTCGGCGAAGTCATCCAGGCGGTCAGCGGCGCCAATATCGGCAACATATACCGCGCCGTGCTCGCGGCCGGGGGCGGCGCCTTCCATCTGCTGCTGACCCTGCTCTTCATGCTGATCGCGCTGTTCTTCGTCTATCGCGACGGTTTTTCCTTTTCCAAGCAGATCGACATGCTGGGCGAGCGCATCCTGCCCAACCGCTGGGAGCGCATTTCCCGCGTCGTGCCGGCGACGATCAGCTCCACCGTCATGGGCATGACGCTGATCGCGATCGGAGAAGGCATCGTGCTCGGCCTTGCCTACTGGATTGCCGGCGTGCCCTCGCCGGTGACGCTCGGCGTTTTGACCGGTGTGATGGCGCTGATACCGGGCGGTGCGCCGCTCTCCTTCACGCTGGTCTCCATCTATCTGCTGGCGAGCGGCTCGCATGTCGCCGGCATCGGTCTCTTCGTCTGGGGGACGGTCGAGCTCTTCATCGTCGACAAGACCTTGCGGCCGAAACTCGTCGGCGGTCCGATCAAGCTGCCCTTCCTACCGACCTTCTTCGGCCTCGTCGGCGGCGTCAAGACGATGGGTTTCCTCGGCCTCTTCATCGGCCCGGTGCTGATGGCGCTGATCGTCGCCATCTGGCGCGAGTGGATCCACGAGGCCCGCAACGCCGATAAGAGCGAAACCGGGCCGCAGATCATCATCGACGAACAGGCCCCGCCGCCGGTCCCCGGTTCACCGAAAACCATGCCGCGCGTCGCCGAAGGCTGAACATGGCTTCGCAGACCGGCTAACCCAGCCGCTTTTCCATGAACAGGCTGAGCGGATCCGGCAGATAGCTGCCGAAAGGCTCGATTTCCCGATATCCGTATTTGCGGTAGAGAGCGATCGCCTCGGGCTGGTAGATGCCGGTTTCGAGCCGGATCGCCGTCAGCTCCTTTTCTCCTGCGATTGCTTCGAGCGCATTCATCAGGCCGCTGGCGATTCTCAGCCCCCTCGCCTCGGGATCGACGAACATGCGCTTGATCTCAGCCGTGCCGTCACCGGCCTCGACCAGAGCGCAGCAGCCGACGATCGCATCGCCGTTGCGCGCGACGAGGAAGCTCACCGAAGGCTTCTCCAGCACGGAGAGGTCGACCAGATGGTTGCTTTCCGCCGGATAGAGCGATTGCGCATAGGCATCGGAAAGATCGAGAAGGCGGATGACGCCCTCCTGGCGCGGCGGCTCATGGGCGATGGTGACGGACATGTTGGCTCCCTCTGCCGGCGCGTAACAAAATTTTCCCCGATATGACGGAGAGTTAATACCCTTGCCTTCATTCGGTTGGAATTGCGCCCTCTAAGACGATGAGGTGCTCAATAATCAAGGAAGCAAAATATGCAAGCGGTGCTGATCGCGATGACCATTCTCGGCTGCGACGATTCCATCAGCCAGTGCAATTATGTCGCGACGGTCGATAAACGCTGGGAAACTGTTTCCGCCTGTGATGCCGAAGCCGAACGACGGCTGAAGACCTATGTGAATGTCAACTATCCCTCGGTGATCGCGGTGTGCGAGGCGCCGAAAGCCATCGCCGCCGCCGAGCCGCCGAAACCAGCGCCCGCGCCTGCCGCCGCGCCCGAGGTCGCCGTCGCAGCGCCCCAACCAGCAGGAAGGATTGCCGGTTTTGCTGAAGGCATCGCCGGACAGGTCCGCGCCCACCTGCCCTCGGGCAGAAGCGTCAAGGACACACTCACCAAGCCGGTGCATTTCGTCTCCGCCAGTTATTCCTGGGTGGTGACGCGGCTAGCTGATTAGGCCGCCGCAAGCGCCGCATAGACGCGGGCCGATTGTCGCTGCTCGTTAACGTGCAGCTTTTCTACCATGTCGAGCAGTTCGCCGATCGCGCCATGCGCATCGTGATGGCGGAATCTTTCGAGAAGACGGCCGCAGACATTGCCGAGCACGCTGCCCGGCGCTTTTCTGGCGGCATCGCGCCACAGCATCGTCGCCTCGACGAAGATCACGCTGATATCCCTCGGCAGGCCGGCGGACTCGTAGAGCGCGCGCACGGCATGCATGCGCCCGGTGGCCAGGATCGAGCGCACGCGGCGCTCGCTGCACGCGGTCAGATCGACAATCGCGCCGGCGAAGAAATCCACCTTTCCGGCGCAGAGCGCATGCATCAGGAAGGACGGCGTCAGCCGGCCGTTGAGGCGCAGATGCGTCACGAGATCGGGTATTTCGCGCGGGGCGATGTCGCCGGCGATCGAAACGATGGCTGCCTCGGTCGCCTCGCGGCTGATGCGCTGAAGCCGCTGCAGGCCGATTGCCGCCTGCGCCAGCGGCAGCCCGATCAGCGCATTGCTGACATGCTGGGTGAGCAGCTGGCGGGCATCGGCGGGAAGATCGCTGCGGTCGAGAAGCAGGTTGCGGACGTCGCAGCAGTCGCCGAGCCGTTCGGCAATGCGTTTCAACGACAGGCTGGAGATCACCGCGCCGTCATTCTCCAGCAGGCAGAGCAGTTCTTCCTCGTCGCCGACCTCCGCAAGGGCGGCGGAAACCGGTCGCGTCACATGCGCTCTGGCGGCGATCAGCATGCGGGTGGCGCCGTTGCCGCGCGCGGCGAGGTCGACGAGATCGGCATCGCTCAAAAGCGGCGAGCAGGTCACCGCGTGGCAGGCGACCTCGGGCTGGTCTTCGGCAAGCGAAAGAATCAGGTTACGCGGCGCATCGGGCGACCAGGCGATCGCCTCGGCAAGCGCAAGCCGCACGCGCGGCGACGGATCGTCGAGAAGAAAGGTCATCGCCATTTCGGCCGCCGCCCGCTCGTCTGCGGACATTTCGGACTGCAGATAGGCACGCCCGAGGGCGTTTGCGGCCCGGGCCCGGTCACCGGTCTTGGCCGTTTCGATCCAACGAAGGAAAGCTTCTACGATCACGCGACGCCCCAGCACTTGAACGCGATTCCCTCGCGCTCCATTCAATGTTGCGACCGTAGCGGCAAAAGGTTTAAGATTGGTTCACCATGTTTCTTAAGCCTTTGGACGCCTGGCGGTTGGGCTCAGCCTTGCTGGGGCTTCGGCCGGATCATCTCGAAAACATCGCTGCCTTCGCTGTAATCCATGTAGCCCATCCGGGCCAAAGGTCGGGCGATTGACATGTCGAGGCGGCCGTCCCTGACGATCGCTTCATCGATACGGATGCCGACCACTTCCCCGAAGACGAGGACGTTCTCGGACGGTTCTCCCGACAGCGTCTTCGGCTCGATGATCTCGGTGACCTTGCATTCGAGCACCGCGAAAGCCTCGTCGACATAGGGCGCGTCGATCAGTTCGGCCTGCTTCGGCGTCAGGCCGGCGAAGTCGAATTCGCTGTCGCCGTAGGGTAGCGCCGCCGAGGAGAGGTTCATCTTCTCGGCGAGATCGCGGCTGACGAAATTGCAGGTGAAGACGCCGGTCTCGGCCGCGTTGCGCTGGCTGTGCTTGCGTCCGGCGGAAGAAAACATCACCAGCTTCGGCCGGTCTGCAACGGCGTTGAAGAAGGAATAGGGCGCGAGATTGATCGAACCATCCCTGCCCTTGCTGCCGATCCAGCCGATCGGGCGCGGCGACACGATCGCCTTGAACGGATCATGCGCGAGCCCGTGCCGGTTGCTGTCGGTGGTGTAAAACATCAGTCTTCTCCGCCGACCCAGGTTACGGTATCGGCAAGTTCCGGCCGCGGCCGCTCGATCGCCGGAAATGTCGTCGAGCCGATATGAATGAAGCCCGCCACCTTTTCATCAGGCCCGACGCCGAGCAGTGGATAAGCACGCCCGTCATAGGCAAACCACTCCGTCAGCCAGTTGGCGACATAACCATTGGCATTGGCAGCGAGGATGACGTTGAAGCAAAGCGCGCCGGCCGACATCAGTTGCTCCCATTCCGGGATCTTGATATGCGGCCCCGCCTTGCTGACGATGGCGACGACCACCGGCGCACGGGTGAAACGGCTGCGCTCGACCTGAATCATCTCTTCGGAAAGGTCTGGCTTTGTCTGAAGTGCCAGCGCCAGCAGCTCCTCGCCGAGACGCACGCGCTGCTCTCCGCGATAGACGATGAAGCGCCAGGGCGCGATCTTGCCGTGATCGGGAACACGCGAGGCAAGACGCAGGATTTCCTCGATCTCGGCCTTCTCGGGGCCTGGCTCGCACATCTGGAAAGCGGGAATGGAGCGGCGCACGGCGAGGTAGTCGATCAGCTTGATATCGGATTTCATACGGGAGAAGCTCTCATTTTTATGCTGCTGCAAAGGGTGGGTCTTGAATTTGCCATCGCGTTGGTCTTGAAGTGACCTTTGCGATTTCAGAAGTCAATCGGTTCACGAAACAGATGTTTGGCATTTTGCCTTTTGCACGCATCGGCCTTGCCATTGCCCTGATGGTATTGATGCCCCTCGGCGCCGGCGCTCAGGATGCCTTCAAGGAATTCAAACAGCTTGAATCGACACCGAAGATGCCGAAGCTCGATGCCTTCATCGCGCCTGGCACTGTGCCCGATGGGGTCAAGCTGCGCGACGTCCCGATGGAGGCCAAGCTGACGGCGGACGGCACGCCGGTTGAGGAGGGCCTTTCCTGGTACGTCTTCAGCCCGATCGCCGGAGCCGACGGCAAGCTGCCGCTGATCGCCAGCGCCAAGGGCGGCCCCGCCGCCTTTCAGCTCGCCCCCGGCGATTATTTCGTCAACGTCTCCTTCGGCCGCGCCGGCGTCACCAAGAAACTGACCGTGCCCGCTGACGGCGAGATCGACAAGCAGGTGATGGTGCTCGATGCCGGCGGTCTGCTGCTCAATGCCGTCTCCGGCGCCGATGCCCGCATCCGCCCCGACCAGTTGAGCTTCTCGATCTATTCCTCGGAAGTGCGCGACGATGGCGAGCGTGGCCTCGTTATGGCCGATATCTCGCCGAATACCGTCGTCCGTCTCAATGCCGGCACCTATCACATCGTTTCCGAATATGGCAGCGTCAACGCCGTGATCCGCGCCGACATCCAGGTCGAGGCCGGCAAGCTGACCGAGGCGACGATCCAGCATCGCGCCGCGCAGATCACCTTCAAGCTGGTCTCCGATGCCGGCGGCGAGGCGATCGCCGATACCGCATGGTCGATCCTGACGGCGGCCGGCGACAGCGTCGGCGAAAGTGTCAGCGCCTTCCCCACCATGGTTCTCGCCGAAGGCGGATATTCCGCCGTCGCCCGCAACAAGGACAAGATCTACCAGCGCGATTTCACCGTCGTCGCCGGCAGGAACACCGATGTCGAGGTTCTGATGAAGGACCAGCAGCCGCAGCCGCCCGTGAGCGACGCGGCCCGCACGGTACAGCAGGTGCCGGTCGGCACACCGCCGCCGCCGGGTGTCCAGCCAGCTCCGGTGGCACCGCTGCCCTCCTACGAACAGCTCGTGCCGCAGGGCGGCGACGACACCAGCCTCGATTGATTTTTCCGTGAGCGGTTTCGGCTCGAGCCGACGTCGGCGCCACTGAGAAGACGGATCGCGGCCAGAAGCCCCCCGGCCGTGCAGCTCAGCAGTGCTCAGGCGCGGATTCCATCATTGGCATAGAGTATTTTTCTGAAACGCACCCGGTCTTGGGGTGACACGTTCCGATAAACATTATGGCCAGAGATCAGCTTCCGACAGCGCCGAAGCCAGGCGCTGTCGGTTCCCGGCCGTTTTCAGGCCGCCTTGGCTTTTTTTGCTTCGGCCTTCCGACGGATGTCAGGCGGTGTCGCTTCGAGGGCAAGGCTCTCGACGGCGGCGTCGAGCCCCATCGAAACCTGGTCCTGGCTGCCGAGGCGGCGGATGTTGACCGTGCGCTCCTCGGCTTCCTTCCTGCCGCAGACGATGATGACAGGAACCTTCGTGACCGAATGCTCGCGGACCTTGTAGTTGATCTTCTCGTTGCGGAAATCGGTTTCAACGTTGAGACCGGCCTCGCGCAGCGCCTCGGCCACTTCAAGCCCGTAGGCGTCGGCTTCCGAGGTGATCGTTGCGACCACCACCTGCAGCGGCGATACCCAGAGTGGCATATGGCCGGCAAAGTTCTCGATCAGGATGCCGAGGAAGCGCTCCATCGAGCCGCAGATGGCGCGGTGGATCATCACCGGCTGCGTCTTTTCGGAGTTGCTGTCGATGTAGAAGGCGCCGAAGCGTTCCGGCAGGTTGAAGTCGACCTGCGTCGTGCCGCACTGCCATTCTCGGCCGATCGCATCCTTCAGCGTATATTCGAACTTCGGACCGTAGAAGGCGCCCTCGCCCGGCAGGATGCCGGTCTTGATGTTGTTCGACTGCTGCTGGATCGTCTCCAGCACGCCCATCATCACGCTTTCGGCGCGGTCCCAGAGATCGTCCGAGCCGACGCGCTTGTCCGGCCTTGTCGAGAGCTTGATGGTGACTTCGTCGAAGCCGAAATCCTTATAGACCGAAAGAATCAGGTCGTTGATCTTCAGGCATTCGGCGGCCATCTGCTCGTCCGTGCAGAAGATATGCGCATCGTCCTGCGTGAAGCCGCGCACGCGCATCAGCCCGTGCAGCGCGCCCGACGGCTCGTAACGGTGGACATTGCCGAATTCGGCCAGCCGGATCGGCAGTTCGCGGTAGGATTTCAGCCCGTGCTTGAAGATCTGGATATGGCCGGGGCAGTTCATCGGCTTCAGCGCGAAGACGCGATCATCGTCGGTGTCGTCGCCGGCAACCGTTACCTTGAACATGTTGTCGCGATACCAGCCCCAGTGGCCGGAGGTCTCCCACAGCGACTTGTCGAGCACCTGTGGCGCATTGACTTCCTGATAGTCGCCGGCCAGCCGGCGGCGCATATAGGCAACCAGCGTCTGAAAGACGCGCCAGCCCTTGCCGTGCCAGAAGACGACGCCGGGACCCTCTTCCTGGAAATGGAAGAGATCCATCTCGCGGCCGAGCCGGCGATGATCGCGCTTTTCGGCTTCGGCAAGCATATGCAGGTAGTTGTCGAGTTCCGACTGCTCGGCGAAGGCCGTGCCGTAGATGCGGCTCAGCATCGGATTGTTGCTGTCGCCGCGCCAATAGGCGCCAGCCACCTTCAAGAGCTTGAAGGCGCTGCCGATCTGGCCGGTCGAGGCCATGTGCGGGCCGCGGCAGAGGTCGAACCAGTCGCCCTGGTAATAGATCTTGAGATCTTGCCCTTCCGGGATCGCATCGACGAGTTCGACCTTGTACTGCTCGCCCTTGTCGGCGAAGACCTGTTTCGCCTTCTCGCGCGACCAGACCTGCTTGGTGAAGGCGGCGTTGCGGGCGATGATCTCCTTCATCTTCTTTTCGATCTTCGGCAGATCGTCGAGTGTGAAGGGCTCGTTCTTGGCAAAGTCGTAATAGAAGCCGTTTTCGATGACCGGGCCGATCGTCACCTGGGTGCCGGGCCAGATCTCCTGCACCGCTTCGGCCATGACATGCGCCGCGTCATGGCGGATGAGTTCGAGCGCGCGGTCGTCATTGCGGGTGATGATCTCGATCCTGCCCGTCGTCACGGGATCGGAAAGGTCGCGCACGGTGCCGTCGATCGCAACGGCGACCGCCTTCTTGGCCAGCGACTTGGAAATGGATTCAGCGACATCCCGGCCGGTTGCGCCGGCATCATAGCCGCGCACGGAACCATCGGGAAATGTCAGGGAAATAGCTTGGGACATCGAAATTCTCCTTGTCCAGTCCCGCCAACGAATGCGGGTGGTTGACTGAAACGCGCCTCCGCGGAGCTGAATGCGCAGCCGCCTGATAGCCAGATTTCCTGTCTGAGTAAAGATGAAGCGGGACAATCCGGCACCGAAGCGAGGTCGTGCGTCTATCCCCCATAGGTCATTGTGTAATTCTTGAGTGCCGACTTCAAGGGCTGGTCGATCTCATCGTCCAGCGGCCCATCGTAAAGGCCGCGTCGCAAGAGGCTTCTTTTCAGTGCCGTGCGGGTGAAAGGCGAAAACGCCTTCAGCTCATCGGCAATCTGCCGGTCTCCCTGCCGCATTGCCAGAAGGATGTTTTCGGCTGCATTATCCGAACTGAAGGTCGCATCATAGGCATAGGCCAGCCGATAGGCGGCTCTATTGTAGCCAGTGTCCATCGCCCGCAGATACCACTTGATGGCTTCTTGCCGGTTGACAGCAATTCCGAGGCCATCGTCGTAGAAACGCCCGAGCGCGAACATGCCGCCGGCCGAATTCAGCTCGGCGGATTTCTTATAATATTGGAATGCGATAGCCTGATCTTGATCTTTGCCGTTCTCGTAATACCACGCAAGATTAAGAGCGCCGGCCGCAGATCCCGCATCGGCCGCCTTCTGAAACCAGTTGCGGGCGATGGTCTGGTCCTCTTTGGTGCCGATGCCATTCTGGTAGTAGTAGCCGACGGCGTTCATCGCTTCAGGATATTGCTTGAGGGCCGCCATCATGAACCAGCTGAGCGCCTTGGAGCGATCAATGGGCACGCCCTGCCCGTATTCGTAGATATCGCCCAGGGCGTATTGCGCTTTCGCATTGCCATGGGCCCCGGCCTTCGTCAGCCATTCCAGAGCTTTGCCGAAATCTTTCTGGCTTCCATCCGCTCCTCGATAGAGCGTCCCGAGCCTGTACATCGCGTCAGCAGATTTCTTGTTCGCCGCCGCTTCGTACCACTCGATCGCTTTCGCATAGTCGCGGGCGACACCATCGCCATCTTCATATTTGATGCCGAGCAGCACCATCGCCGTGACGTTACCGGCGGCGGCGCCCTTTTCCAGATAGTCGATCGACTTGCCGTCGTCCCGCGGCAGATTGGCATCATTGGCGTACATTTGGCCAAGCTCGGCGAAGGCGTCGATGTATCCGTTCTCTGCGGCGGCCTTGAACCAGTGTACGGCTTCTCTCGAATCCTGAGTCGTACCCTCCCCTCTTTCATACAAAAGCCCAACACAATACTGGGCCTTGGCCGAACCATTTTCGGCGGCCTTGAGATACCAGACAAAGGATTTTTGGGCGTCGGCAGTCGTACCCGAACCGTCATAGGTGCGGTCCGCAACTTCGAGAAATGCGTCGGTATCTCCTGCCTCCGCCGCCTTCTGGAACCATTCGAAAGCTTTGACCACATCCTTGGGAAGGCCGCCGCCATTTTCATAACCATAGGCAAGCACCCGCATGGCGTCTGTATCGCCGGCGGCCGCAGATTTCTCCAGCCATTTCACGCCGTTTTCGACGTCGCGAGGACCACCCGTTCCCCTATAGAGCGATTGACCGAAACGTCGGGCGCCGCTGGAATCTCCGAGTTCGGCAGATTTTCCATACCAGATGCGGGCTTCGCTCTCGTCTACCGGCACACCTTTGCCTTGCTCATACATGGCGCCCACATCTGCCATGGCACGGGCATTCCCACGAGAGGCAGCTTCCTTCATCCAGTACATGGCCTGGTCATAGCGCGGATCGGGCATCTTCAATAAAAGCAAAGCCTTGCTACGATAGGCAGCGAGTATGTCTTGCGCAATTGCCTGATCCAGCAGGCTCTCGGCCTTTGCGAAGTCACGCTTCGTCTCCCTGCCCGCCACGTAGACGTCTGCCAGCGTCCTCATCGCATTGCCGTCGCCAAGTGCCACTGCTTTCTCAAGGAGATCGAGCGCCGTCTTTCTCTGCGTCTTGTCCCCATCTCTCAGATAGTATCGAGCAAGCGTCCTCATCCCATCGGCGGAACCTTTCCGCACCAGGTCGTCCAGCATGGCAACGGCGCGGCTGGCGTTCTTCTCCGTTCCAATGCCTTTCGTGTAAAGGAATGCGATGTCCGTTGTCGCTCTCTCATGGCCCTGTTCTGCTGCGGCTGAAAGCAGTGCAAAACCCCGCTCTGCGTTAACGGGAACACCAATCCCGTCCAGGTACATCCAAGCAAGTGATCTCTTGGCAGGAATATAGCCTAGCCGATCTGCAAGTTCGAAATAGGAGCGCGCCATGACAAAGTCCTGCGCAACGCCCCAGCCCAACATGTACATCTCTCCGAGATATTCGGCGGAGCGCGGATCGTTTGTTGCTCTTGCCTTTCTCAGCCAGGACAGCGCGGCATTGAGATCGCGCTCACGCCCGAGGCCGTAAGCAGCTGCCTCCGCCAGGTAATCCATGGAGGGTGCGTGTCCCTGGGCCGCCAACTCCTCGAATCCGGCAAGTGCCGGCTCGAATTGCTGAAGTTTGAATTTGCTGGCGAGCGAAAAATAGCGGGCGTCGATGGAGCCTGGTTCTGCCTGCAAATAGACTTCGCAAGCGGTAAGCGCATTCCGCCAATAAGCGAGATTGTCGATATCTAGGCCATCACGCGCCAGATGGCGGCACTTGGCTTCTGATGTGGGGTCATCTGCGCTTGCAGCAATTGCGGGAGAATTGGCAATGGAGATGACGAGAAAAAGTGAGGCGGTCGCGAGATAGAAGAGCTTCATTAGTGACGACATTTCGAAAACTAGGACTGGAAATACAGTGATATCCGCCACTTATTCAACTGCAAGTACATTTTTCCTTCGGTAAATGAAAACCTTTGAAGGCGTGTTCTCCTTGCATCTAGAATAGCATTTCAGTCAGGCCGCACACGGTGTTCCAGTTGCGCATCGTACCGACGCCGATCCGCTTCGTCGTCAGGGCCGAAAGCAGCTTGGATTGGCTCGGCTTGCCTCCGAAATCGATCCAGAGATCGCCGCCGACGACGGCGATGCGCTGTCCCTCCGTCATCAGCGGTTTCAGCGCCTCCACCTTCTTCGGGTCGACCGGCAGGCGCATCACCCGGACGATCACCTGGTCGCCCTTGCCGTCCTTGAAGGGATTGGTGCTGCAAAGCGCCATCCAAGTGCAGTCGCTGCGCACGATAATGTCGACATGTTTGCCGAATTTTTCTTCAAAGGCCTCTTCCAACGTGACCTCGAGTTCGTGCGGCCGCATTTCGTCGGCCTCGAAGACGAGATTGCCTGTGGAAACCAGCGTGCGCGGCTCGCGATAACCGAGCTCTTCGGCAAGGGCGCGCAAATCCTGCATGATGACGCGGCGGTCGGGCGTCAGGACAATGCTGTGCAGAAGGGCTATGAAGGTGCTCATGGCGGTCACCCTCTCTTGCGTCCGAGGGCGAGATAGCGCCAAGGGCTCCACCAGCGGAAGCTGTCGCCGAGCATCTCCGGCACCTGGTCGAGGCCGCTGGTGCCGCCGGGGCCGCAGCGGCCGACGCGAAACAGTGTCATCCAGCCGCCGGCCCAGAGGCCGTGGCGGGCGATCGACTCGTAGCCATATTCGGAGCAAGTCGGGATATGCCGGCAGGAATTGCCGATAAAGCCGGAAAGCGTCAGCTGGTAGAGGCGGATCAGCCCCATGCCGAGCAGGCGGTCGGGAGACTTGCGGAACGGGCCGGTATAATTGCGGGAAGTGAGTGCCGCCTTTTCACGCGGCTTTGCTGAACCGGCGGCACCGCCGTCGTCCTCATCGTCAGCCTGCCGAGCGCAGAACTCGCACATGTCAGTTACGCCTCGACAATTTCCGCCCGTTTTGCCTCGATCTGCCCGATCGCATCGACAACCGCATCGAAGGTCAGCATCGTCGAGGCATGGCGGGCCTTGTAGTCCCGCACCGGCAGCAGATAGCGCATCTCTTCGAATCGTCCATGGGGCCCCGCCCCGTCCGCCTTCAACATGGCGAGCATGTCCTGGCGGGCCTGGCGCAATTCGTCCGATGTGGCACCGACGACATGGCGGGCCATGATCGAAGACGAGGCCTGGCCGAGCGCGCAGGCCTTCACGTCATGGGCAAAGCCGGTCACGGTGTCGCCATCCATCTTCAGCCAGATCCGCACCTTCGAGCCGCAGAGCTTGGAATAGGCCTGGGCGCTGGCATCGGCATCATCAAGCGCGCCGGTCAACGGAATATTGCCGGCGAATTCGAGGATTTTGCTGTTGTAGATATCGTCCATGCTGGATTTCCGCTCCAAAATCACTGCGGATCGGCCTCTGTGGGGGCGTTATTGTCATCAAAACAAAAAACACACCGTGTCGTGTGAGGATACTTACATACGATGGCCGTCTTCCTATATGTATGTCGTTCGAAGGCCGTTAAAATGCAATGGCCTCGTGTAAGTTTGATTGGGAAACCGTGCCGGACGGGCTGAACTGCCCTGAAAGCCCCGGAGCCTGCCAAAGGTGCATGAATTCCCGCATGGGATTGACCAGTGGCGATTCCGACAGATGGGTCCGCGGTGCGGACCAGGAGACCATTGTTCATGGACGCCATCGTAAAGAATTTTCCGCAGACGAACCGCGACTCGGATCGCCCCTCCCAGCAGGAGGCGGAGGAAGCCGTTCGCGTCCTGCTGCGCTGGGCCGGTGACAACCCGGCGCGTGAAGGTCTGCTCGAAACGCCGGCCCGCGTCGTCAAATCGTACCGCGAGCTTTTTTCCGGTTACGACATGGCGGCGGAAGACGTGCTCGGCCGCACCTTCGAGGAGGTTGCCGGTTACGACGACATGGTCCTCGTCAAGGACATTCCGTTTTACTCGCATTGCGAACACCACATGGTGCCGATCATCGGCAAGGCCCACGTTGCCTACATGCCGGACGGGCGTGTGCTCGGCCTGTCGAAGATTGCCCGTGTCGTCGAGATCTATGGCCGTCGCCTGCAGACGCAGGAAACGATGACCGCCCAGATCGCCCGGGCAATCGACGATACGCTGAATCCGCGCGGTGTCGCCGTGTTGATCGAGGCCGAACACATGTGCATGGCGATGCGCGGCGTTCAGAAGCAGGGCTCGACCACGTTGACGACCACCTTTACGGGAACGTTCAAGACCGAGCCGGCCGATCAGGCCCGTTTCATGACCATGGTGCGGAGCCGCTGATACCGGCTCCCTCAGGAGGGCCGCGATGAGTCAACTGATCTTCAATCAACCATCCGAGGACAAGTCGGCGTTGGAAGACGCCGGCGATTTCACGCCGCGTTTCGACGACCGCGGCCTGATCACCGCCATCGTGACCGACGCCGGCGACGGCGAGTTGCTGATGGTGGCGCACATGAATGCCCAAGCGCTGGCGCTGACCATCCAGACCGGCACGGCGCATTATTTCAGCCGTTCGCGCGGCAAGCTCTGGAAGAAGGGCGAGACCTCGGGCAATCTCCAGACGGTGAAGGAAATCCGCACCGATTGCGATCAGGACGCCATCTGGCTGAAGGTCGAGGTCGCCGGCCACGACGCCACCTGTCACACCGGCCGCCGCTCCTGCTTCTACCGGACGATCACGCTCCGAGATGGAAAGCCGATGCTCGATATCGTTGACGACGAGCGCCAATTCGATCCCGCGGACGTTTACGGAAAATAGGCTGTACCTCCCGGGCATTTGCCCCTTATTGCGCCAGAAACCGTCTCTATATACCATTTGGAAACTGATCGGGCAGACTATCGGAACCAAGTGTTGGGAGGGGAGAAGGCCATGCTGAGCTGGAGTTTGCATCGTCAAAGCTCTGAAGGCGAAGGTGCCGGTTCCGGCATGTCGACTACGCTCGAGACGATCCCGCCTCCCTCGCCCCTCAAGAAAATCAAGATCGCTCTGGCTCTCGGCGGCGGCGCTGCCCGCGGCTGGGCTCATATCGGCGTGCTGCGCGCCCTCGACGAGGCAAAGGTCGAGATCGGCATGATTGCCGGCACCTCGATCGGCGCTCTGGTCGGCGGCTGCTATCTCGCCGGCAAACTCGATGAACTCGAAAGTTTCGCGCGCTCGCTGACGATGCGCCGCATCGCAAGTCTGCTCGACCTGACGATCGGCGGCAGCGGCCTGTTCGGCGGCATGCGGCTGACCAAGCGCATGCAGGAACATCTCGAGGGCCTGAACGTCGAGGATCTCGACCGGCCGTTCGTGGCGGTCGCGGCCGAGGTCAATACCGGTCATGAAGTCTGGATTGCCAATGGTTCGCTGATTACGGCGCTGCGCGCCTCCTATGCCCTGCCCGGCATTTTCGAGCCGGTGCGCAGCAATCACCGCACGCTGGTCGACGGGGCGCTGGTCAATCCCGTCCCCGTCTCCGTCTGCCGCGCCTACGAGCAGCCGCTCGTCGTCGCCGTCAATCTCAATTACGATCTCTACGGCCGCTCGGCCGTCGTCCGGCACAATGCCAGCCTGTCGCCGCAGGAAGTGCAGAAGCAGGAAGAGGCGCCCTATGCGCGCCTCGGCATGACCGGCGTCATGGTGCAGGCCTTCAACATTATCCAGGACAGGATCGCCCGCGCCCGCCTTGCCGGCGACCCACCGGATATTTCGCTGCAGCCGCGGCTCAGCTATATCGGCCTTTCCGAATTCCACCGGGCTGGCGAGGCGATCGAACGCGGCTACGAGGAAGCCAGAGCCCGGCTCCCCGAGATCAAGCGCATGCAGGAAGTCTATGCAAGCAACCCCTGATGCACGTCGTCCAAAAGCCTGCAGCGCTTTTGCGGCAACGACATCGCTCAAGCACGGTCGGCGAAAACCTCAGCCGGCGATATAGGCCTTGATTTCCTCGGCCTCACGCTCGACTTCGGCGATACGCGATTTCACCACGTCGCCGATCGAGATGATGCCGGCAAGCTTGCCGTTGCTTTCCACCGGCACGTGACGGAAACGACGGCTGGTCATCAGCTCCATCAACTCGTTGACGGTCGTTTCCTCATGGCAGCGATAGACCTTCGCGGTCATGACCTGGGCCAGCGAGTGGTCGAGGCCTTCCTTACCGTGTTTGGCGATCGCATGCACGAGATCGCGCTCGGTGAACATCCCCGAAATTCGGTTCTCCATGCCGACGACGACGATGGCGCCGATCTTCTTCTTACTGAGGATGGCCGCCGCCTCGGCGACGGTGGTGTTCGGCCCGGCGGTGACGACGTCCCTGCCCTTCAGGTCGAGGATTGCTTTGACTGAACTGGTCATTCGAACCTCCTATGTCCGTGAAACACTTGTCACAGGCATCCGCGGCGGTTTCTCCCCCCGGCACGGATATAGGTCGATCGTGCACTGCTCGGCTCAGGATTGCAACATATCCTTCTCGGTTCCGTCAGGTTCCATCACCGGCGGGCGCGGCGCCCGGTCGAACAACGAAAACAGCAAGAAGCCGAAGACAAATCCGCCGATATGCGCATCCCAGGCAATCGCCTGGTCGCTGTCGCCGACGAGCGGGATGCCGACAGCGATCAGCGCGTTGCCGACCAGCCAGAGCAGCATGAAGATGATTACGGTGCGGCTCTTCAGCGCCTCGACGATGGAAAGCCGGGGATTGAGATGCGCAGGCGCCATCGGTCGCCGTTCGGCCGGAAAGGCGAATCGGCAGGCGGCGCCCATCAGCCCGGAGATCACGCCCGACGCGCCGATCAGCAATGACACGTCCCCCCAGTTCAGGACCGCGTGCAGGGCGGCGGACGCGACGGCGGAAAAAAGCCAGAAGAGCGCGAAACGCAGCGTCCCGATGCGGCGCACGACCGGCGCGCCGAAGGCCATCAGCCAGAAGGCGTTAAAGAGGATATGCTGGACGCTGCCGTGCAGCAGCGAATAGGTGACGGGTGTCCAGAACAGCTCCGGCCCCTGCTGCGACAGCGGAATCACATAGCGGGCGGGAACGAAGCCGAAGGTGAAGAACAGCCAGTTCAGCGCATCGTCGGAGAGCAGGAGTTCCTGCACTGCATAAATGACACCAAGCAGGCAAAGACTGAAGAACAGTGCCGGTGGGAGGTTGAAGACCGGTTCGCGCGGTGGCCGTGCCGGCGGCTGGACCTCGGGAGGTTCGGGCGCCTTGTGCGGCTCGGCCGTCTGCTCATTCATCTGTGTTTCGCCTCGTTGAGGCCACAGCCATACAGGAGCGATTGTCAAAAAAAAAGCCGTCCGAAGGGTCGGACGGCATACCGGGAGCTCCAGGAAAAGACCTCGGCCCGGGCAGGTTGTGCTGAACTTCGAAAGTCGAAGCGATGGCAGGACAGTCTCACGACGGGCATCGCATCTCAACCGAAACCATCTCTTAACCTTAACCGCCGTGATTTGGCATGAAATCCGCAAGGTAGAGCTTGTACGGGCAATGACTGCCCAAAAATGCTCCGGAATGGAACAGGTTGGTGTGAAATGCGGCTACAAACGACCATCGAAATTTTTGACTACTGGAACCGTATCCGCGGCGCTGCCGATGCGCCGCTGAAATCACAGGTCGAACCCTCCGCCGTCCCCCATCTTCTCCAAAGTCTCTTTATTCTGGAGACGCGCAAGGGTGGAGATATCGGCTTTCGGCTCGCCGGCACCCGTATCTGTGATCTCTTCGGGCGTGACCTCCGCGGCGAACGTTTTTCGTCTCTCTGGGCAAATGGTCAGCTCGCGGACATCGAACGCACGGCGATGGGTGTCATGGACCATGCCATGCCGGCCCTGTTCAACGCCACCGGCTACAGCACTGTCGGTCATCAGGCCTCCTTCGAGATTATCATGATGCCGCTGCGTTCGCCGGACGGCGCCTGCGACCGGCTGCTCGGCGCGATCGCGCCGGCAGCGGCCGCGAGCTGGCTGGAGATCGTACCGCTCGAATTCCTGGCGCTCGACCGCAGCCGTCTGCTGCCCGGAAAATTCGACAAGGCAGCACCGGCCGAACTGCGGCGCCCCATCAACAGGATCGTCGCCGGCAAAAGCATCCATTTCGGGCAGGTCATGCGCCGCATGGTGTCGCAGCTGCTGAGCGTGGAGGCTCGTTGACGGTCCCGTTTCGGCACATCTTGCATACTCGTTTTCCGCTATGTCGGGGTGGGGCAGAACAACCTTCTGTTAATGGATTGTGGGTAAAGATCGGTCTCTGTGATTTTCATGAAGAAGCCCCTTGATGCACTCGTTCCAGCCAGCTCAGACGCAACGACCTGCGCCGCGCCCTGAACAGGGCGTATTCCAGCGCGTGCCCATCAATATGCAGGGCCGGCTGATGCTTGCGAACTACGAAGAATTCGAATGCATGGTGATCGACATGTCGCCTGGCGATATGTACGTCACCTGCCTCGGCCGGCCGCGCGCCAACGAACGCGTCGTCGCTTATATTGACCATCTCGGCCGCGTCGAAGGCTATGTCCAGACGATCGATGGCCGCGGCTTCACCATGTCGATCAATGCCACCGACCGGAAGCGCGAGAAACTCGCGGCCCAGCTCACCTGGCTTGCCAACAAACACGAACTCGGCCTGCCCGAGGATCGCCGCCACGACCGTCTGACGCCACGCGACACGAAGACCGATCTGACGCTGGAGGACGGCACGCTTTATTCCTGCCGCATCATGGACCTTTCGCTGTCGGGCGCCGCCGTCGACGTCGAAATGCGCCCTTCGATCGGAACGGCTGTGCGCCTCGGCAACATGCGTGGGCGCGTCGTGCGCCACTTCGTCGAAGGCGTGGCAATCGAATTCCTGTCGATCCAGTCCCGCGAGACGCTGCGCGAATTCCTTTAACAGCTGCTGAAAATGGCGTTGCCTGCCGGGGATTCCGTGGCGGGTGCAAATTCTCGACGGACTTCCATCGAACGCGATTGCCAAGTCCGGTGCGCACCCGGTCAGGTCGTGTTGAAAAGCCGGCACTTCACGGCAAGAGCTTTGCAAGCGGCAACAAATCTGGCTTTGGAAAGCAAGCGCGAATCCTGTCGCAAGTCGTTCCAGCCAGTCGGTAGTTAGAATTATGAGTGGAACAAGCTGCGACACCAATCGGCACCCTAATGAGGTCGCCCCAAATTGTGCAGTGCTGTTGCGTCCCGGAGTGCCCCGCCCTCGCCCGCCTTCCCTTTGTCAGCGATATGACGGATAAGATCCGCTTCGACCGCAGGCGGACCGATGTCAGCTCTCTATCCCGAAATCGAACCCTATGATCATGGCCTGCTCGATACGGGCGACGGCAATCTGATCTATTGGGAGGCCTGCGGCAATCCGGCGGGCCGCCCGGCGCTGGTGCTTCATGGCGGCCCTGGTTCCGGCTGTACGACCGCGGCGCGCCGCTATTTCGATCCCGACGCCCACCGAATCATTCTGTTCGATCAGCGCAATTGCGGCCGCAGCCTGCCGAGCGCTGCCGATCCCGAAACCGATCTCTCCCTCAACACCACCTGGCATATCGTTGCCGATATCGAGCGGCTGCGGGCCTGTCTCGGCATCGATACCTGGCTCCTTTTCGGCAATTCCTGGGGTTCGACGCTGGCGCTGGCCTATGCTGAAACCCATCCGGAGTGTGTCGCCGCGATCGTCCTGTCAGGCGTGACCACCACCCGGCGCTCGGAAATCGACTGGCTCTATCGTGGCATGGCGCCGCTCTTTCCGGAAGAATGGCAACGTTTCCGCCAGGCTGTTCCTCCTGGCAGCCAGGGACGGGACGAGGACATGGTTGCAGCCTATCATCGTCTCCTCAACGATGCGGACCCGGAAACGCGCCTCCAAGCGGCGCGCGACTGGCATGATTGGGAGGCGGCCTCGATCCTGCTCGCCGATCCCCAAGGCCGGCCGCGCCGCTGGGCCGATCCGGCCTGTTTGCTGACGCGCGCCCGCATCATCACCCACTACTTCACCAACGGCGCATGGCTGGAGGACGCCCAGCTTTTGAAGAACACCGCGCGGCTCATCGGCATTCCCGGTATCCTGCTGCAGGGAAGGCTCGACATCGAGGCGCCGCTCGTCACGGCCTGGGAACTCGCCCGCGCCTGGCCGCAAAGCGAGCTCAGCATCCTTCCGCATGCTGCCCATTCCATCGCAAATCCGGATATGAGCGCGGCGATTGTGACTGCCACCGATCGATTTCGCGATTTTCCTCCAAAATAATTTTCCCGCCTACATCGGCGATCTGAGCGATATTCTGCTTTCGAACCGGCCGAATCGGTCGTTTCCGGCGGCATCGTCGACCGGCGGCACGCCGCCGCAGATCGCTTATCGGCCGGCGGAATTTACCCGGCTCAACGAAAATCCTTAACATGAGGACGGCAACGCAACCTTTCCACGGGCGAAAGCCTTGTTGCGTGGATTACAATTTTAATCGAATTCAAGACAAATCCGCATCGAATTTTATGCGTATTCGAATCTGTTTTTAGCCAAGCTTTATCGGTATTTGAATCAACTAAGCCTTTAATTCTATTACGTAATTTTGCGTGAGATAAAAACGTCTGTGCCATTGTCACCTCAACTTACGGGGAGACGGCAATGACAACTGCGAATATCCTGAAAGGCGGCCTTCTGGCCGGTGCGATCATGATGGCAATGGCGGGTTCGGGACAGGCGATGCCCGCCAGCATGGCCCTGGCAGGCAATGCCAGCCCGCCGATCGGACACTACGAATTCTGCAAGGCGAATCCGACGGAATGTGTCGAAGTCGGCGGCGATGCCGGACCGGCCATCCTCACCGAGGATCGCTGGAAGGAAATTCTCAAGGTCAACTACACCGTCAATTCGACGATCCAGCCGATGACGGATGAGCAGATCTACGGTGTCGAGGAGCGCTGGGCCTATCCGCGCACCGTCGGCGACTGCGAGGATTACGCCCTGCTGAAGCGCAAGATGCTGATCGACGACGGTTTTTCACCGTCCGACACGTTGATCACCGTCGTGCTGCAGCCGAATGGCGAAGGCCATGCCGTGCTGACGGTCCGTACCGATCACGGCGACTTCATTCTCGACAACATGCGCAACAAGGTACTGCTGTGGTCGGATACCGAATACACCTATCTGAAGCGCCAGTCCGCCGACGATCCGGCCCGCTGGTCGAAGCTTCAGGACGGCCGCGCTGTCGCGGTCGGTAGCGTCAAGTAAGAACAGCCTGCCGGCCAATGCCGGCTGCAACCTGCGGCCCGGTCAGTCCCCGCATCCCGTCCCCGACCGGTGCCCAAGAGCCGTTCCCGCTGTCCCGGGAACGGCTCGCCCCTTTCCTAGACTTCCCTTACGAAAGCGCTTCGCGATCTTAAGCTGCGCTCCTGCGCTTTAAGTCTTTGTTTTTACGCATGCCGTTATCGCAAACCGCTGCATATTTTTGCGCGGCAGGCTTTAGTATCTTAGTGAATTGTTAACCCTGTCGGTCCGATCATCGCGATGAGAATCATCATCGGACCGGCGGCTCATGTTCTTCCTGCGGCGGACCGAAACGCGAAGAACTGCCATGAGCCATGCCGCGCACAGCGCACCCGACGAGCAGCCGCTTCTTTCCATGGGGTTTCTCCTCCGCACGATGGCGGTGATCGCCGTCCTGGCGGTCCTGACTGTTGCTATCAGCATCGGCGGCCGTTGGTTCGGCCGGCATATCTCGCTTGCCGGCAACACCGACAGCACGGTTGAAATTCAGCTGGCCATTGGCCGCGACACCGTGAAATTCCCCGAGAACACCATCCGCTTCCCGAGCCAAAGGCATGAAGGCGCCGCCGAGCGCGTCGATCTCTACCTCGCCTGGCCGGAGATGCAGGGTTACGGCAAGGAAAATCACCTTCGATTCGACGATATCGCCCAGTCCTCCGGGCTGATCTTCCTGCAGATCACCCAGAGCACCATGTCGCGCGACATGTCCGGGCGGCTGGAGCCGATCTATTCGCATCTGCTCGAAGGCCCGGCCGAGCCCTTCCGCGACGGGCTGACGCTGCATCGTCTTCGCGCCGATGCGGGCTACGGCGATGAGGTGCTGCTGACGGCGCCCGTCAAGGGCGGGCCGGATTACGTCGTGCGCTGCATATTGCCGTCAGCCCCGGATAAGGCGGGGGGCGGAGATTGTCAGCGCGATATCAAAGTCGGCAGGGATCTCAGTGTTCTCTATCGTTTTTCGAGCAGCCATCTCGACGACTGGGAACATATTGATGCCGCTATCCGCACCTTTGTAGACGCGCGTCTTGTGAACCGTTCTGCGACAGGTCCCTAAAATGCTCCAGGGACAGCGAAATAAACGATTCATCATAAACGGATTGGTAACGCCCAACCGGTAGTTTTAGCAGATGAGCTGCGCGGCGGGAGGTGTGCCGTTCCTGCCAAATTCTGAAATGCCAAATATCTGAAATGCAAGCGAAGAGTGGAATAGTGTCAAGGTCAGTCTCCTCCGTATCATCGTCCCGATCCGGCAGCTTTTTCGCAAGGCTGCTGGCGATCCTTTCGGTGGCCGTCACGATCGTCATGGTCGACTCGGTGAATACCGACGCGGAAGCGGCAAATTCAAAATATGCAGGCATCGTCGTCGACGCCAAGACCGGCAACGTTCTCTACAGCGAGAATGCCGACCGGCTGCAATACCCCGCCTCCCTGACCAAGATGATGACCCTCTATATGACCTTCGAGGCATTGGAGCAGGGTCGCATCCGTCTCGACACGCCGGTCCCCTTCTCCGCCCATGCGGCAGCCCAGGCGCCGACCAAGCTCGGTGTGCGCGCCGGCGGCACGATTACCGTCGAGCAGGGCATTCTCGGTCTCGTCACCCTGTCGGCCAATGATGCGGCAACCGCGCTCGGCGAAATGCTGGGCGGCGGCAGCGAGGATCGGTTCGCCCAGCTGATGACCGCCAAGGCGCATGCACTCGGCATGACGCGCACCACCTATCGCAATGCCAACGGCCTGCCGAATACGGCGCAGATGACGACGGCGCGCGATCAGGCCCGCCTCGGCATCGCCCTTCGCCAGCATTTCCCGCAATATTACGGCTATTTCTCCACGCGCGCCTTCAAGTTCGGCAGCCGCACGATCCGCAGCCACAACCGCTTGGTCGGTTCGGTGCGCGGCGTCGACGGCATCAAGACCGGCTACACGCGCGCCGCCGGCTTCAATCTGGTGAGCTCGGTGCAGGTCGACGGCAAGTCGATCGTCGGTGTCGTGCTCGGCGGCGCCTCGACGCCTGCTCGAGATGCCCAGATGCGCAATCTGATCGCCAGTTACCTGCCGAAGGCATCGAGCCGCGGCGGATCGTCGGCGCTGATCGCCCAGGCAACCCCTGCCCCGGCGATGATCGAGACACCCGCTCCGGTTCAGCCGAAGAAGGCCCAGCAGCAGGTCGCAAAGACCATCACCGCAGCGCAGCCGCCGGTTTCGGCCGCCGCTGCCGATCTCAGCCTGCCGCACAAAGGCCCGCTGCCGGATGCGCGTTATCAGGTCGCCGAGACCGAGGTCGCCTATGCCGAGACCGCTGCGCCGAAATCCGACAATCCGCTGGTAGCCCAGCCGCTGCCGGCGCCGACCAAAGTTAAGACCATGGCCTTCAAGCAGCAGGCATCGGTCGCCGTGCCGACGCCGGCACCCGCCTATATGCCGCCGGAACAGGGCGATACGTCGGTCGATAACGTCACCACCGCCTCGACCACTCCCTCCCCGACTCGTGCCGCTTCAACCAGCAACGGTCCGACCGGCTGGGTGGTGCAGGTCGGCGTCTCGCCGAACCGGCAGATGGCCATGGATCTTCTGGAAAGCGCCAAGAGCAAGGGCGGCAAGGCGCTGGCCTCGGCGAAGCCCTTCGCGGTTGCCTATGCCGCTGGTGGTGACCAGCTTTACCGCGCCCGCTTCGGCGGCTTCGACGATCAGCGCGACGCCGTCAACGCCTGCAAGGCCTTGAAGAAGGCCGGCATCAAGTGCTGGGCGGCTGCCCAATGAGCTATTCGATGCTGCCTGCAAGATGGTTGGCGGCATCGGTGACGGCCGGAATCGGTGTTTGCGTTTCCGGCCACCGTTCTTGAACTCGATCAGTATTGCGTACGGGGAAAACAATGGCGATCAATGAGAATGTTCCGGGAATGCCTTCAGACCGCCGCATGGCGGCCAAGGGGCGCTCATCTCTGCATCCGCTGCACGAGGCGGCTATGCGCCTCGCCGAGATCGGCCTGCAGCGGCCGAAGGCGAAGTCTCCGAAGACCCGCGATCTCATCAATCTGCTGCTGTGCCATGGCGCCCGCGCTTGGCGCTATTCCCAGCCCGAAGCCCGTATCCATCTGCATGTGACCTCGCCGGACGGCAGTGCGCCGGTGCAGTTGCGCCTGCGCTGAACTGCAGAGTACCGCGTGCCCGAAGGGGGCACGCTGTCACCTTCAATTCACGCATAAACCTTTCCGGAAATCGGCTCCGATTTTCGGGGATTAGAGCAGACCAAGGTCCGTAAGCTCGCGGCGAAGATCCGCCGGCATTTCGGCAATGCCGGCACCAAGGCTTGTCAGGTCGCGCGGCACATCGTCCTCAGTGTAATAACGCCAGCCCTGGAAGGGACGCTTCGGCTGCACAGCCGTCTCGATGACCTCAGGGCCAAGCATCAGGCGGCAGCGCGAGATGCCCTCGCCGTCCGTGAAGGTCTCGATGTCGAGCAGCTTCTGCCTCGCCTGCACCTGCCCCTTGATCACCCAGTAGAGCGAACCGCCGTCAAGCAGCTCTGCCATACGTTTCGGCGCCATGCGCGTCGTGTGCACCGAATGCGGCTCAAGGCCAGCGGCGATGGCGCGCAGCGAGCGTTCCGCCACCCATTCGCGCAGATCGTCTATCGAGTCGGCGCCGACGCAGAGTTTGATGAGATGCAATGCCATGCTGCCGTTGAAATCCTTTTGGCAGCGAGCGTCAAGCACCAAGCTTCAAGCGTCCACAAACTCAGCATTCAACGACGTTGACCGCAAGACCTCCGGTCGAGGTCTCCTTGTATTTCTCGCTCATGTCGTGGCCGGTCTGGCGCATCGTCTCGATACAGGCGTCGAGCGGCACGAAATGCTGGCCGTCGCCCTTGATGGCGAGCGAAGCCGCAGTGACCGCCTTGACAGCGCCGAGCGCATTGCGCTCGATGCAGGGAACCTGCACCAATCCGGCGATCGGATCGCAGGTCATGCCGAGATGATGTTCGAGCGCGATTTCGGCGGCGTTCTCGATCTGCTCCGGCGTACCGCCCATGACGGCGGCAAGGCCCGCGGCCGCCATCGCCGCCGCCGAGCCGACCTCGCCCTGACAGCCGACCTCGGCGCCCGAGATCGAGGCATTATGCTTGATGATGCCACCGATGGCGGCGGCCGTCAGCAGGTAGTCGCGGATGCCGTTCTGGTCCCAGTCCTCGTGGAAATGCTCGTAGTAGCGGATCGTCGCCGGGATGACACCGGCAGCACCATTGGTCGGTGCCGTAACGACGCGCCCACCGGCTGCATTCTCCTCGTTGACCGCCATCGCATAGACGCTCAGCCAGTCATTGGCGAGCAGCGGGTTGACGCGGTTGCTGCGCCACTCCTCCTCCAGCTTGTCGTGAATCCTGCGGGCGCGGCGCTTGACGTTGAGGCCGCCGGGCATGATGCCCTCGACCTTGAGACCACGCTCGATGCAGGAGCGCATTGCCTCCCAGATACGGTCGAGCCCCTGGTCGAGCTCCTCTTGGCTGCGCTGGCTCTCCTCGTTCGCCCGCTTCATCTGGGCGATCGACAGCCCGGAGCGCTCCGCCATCTCGAGCATCTGCTTGGCGGTGGAGAAGGGATAGGGCACACGCGTGCCGCCGGGCGCGTTCTTCTTCGCCCGCATCTGCTCCAGCTCGGTGTCGGTGACGACGAAGCCGCCGCCGACCGAATAATAGATGCGCTTGACGAGCAGCCGGCCGTCTTTGTCATAAGCGGAAAAGACCATGCCGTTGGCATGGCCGGGCAGCGGCTGTTTCTTGTCGAAGATCAAGTCGGTTTTCGGCTGGAACTGATAGCCGGGATGGCCCTCCGGCGTGATGCGGCCCGTGCGCTCCACCGTGTCGACAATGCCGTCCATCTTGTCGGGATCGACGCTGTCGGGCGCTTCGCCCATCAGCCCGAGAATGACAGCCCTGCCCGTGCCGTGGCCGATACCGGTATGGGCGAGCGAGCCGTGCAGGCTGACCTTGATGGCTGTGACCTGCGCGCCCGATGACGGGCGCGGCCATTCGTTCGAGAGGATCAGCTCGAGAAACCGTTTGGCCGCCGACATCGGACCCATCGTGTGTGAGCTCGACGGCCCGACACCAATCTTGAAGACATCGAATACCGAGAGAAACATGGGTGCGCCTTCTGAAGATGAGGATGCAAGCTTAAGCGAGGCCGGTTTCGAATCCGTGCGGCGCACCGACATCGCATGGAGCCGGTGCGACATTCGCACTGCACGCTGGAGCGCCACCCGTCCAATAGGACGCTCCAGCACTTTGAGCTTGCGCATAATCCCGTCCGAAAATCGAATCCGATTTTCGGGATCATGCGCTAAACCAAACGGCCCGTCTTACCAATCATTGCTGCATTCAATGAAGGCTATGCGGAGGAAGAACTGGTTGCCTTATCTTGACAGTCTGCTCCGGCTCCCAATGTCCTGCTGACGTCGATGCTAGATGACACCTTGTAGATTGGGAGATTGGACACATGCCGCTCAAACGGATGGACAACGTAGGAATCGTCGTCGATGACCTCGACGAGACGATTGATTTCTTTCGCGAGCTCGGCCTCGAGCTCGAAGGGCGGGGCTGCGATCGAAGGAGAATGGGCGGGGCGTGTCACTGGACTGGGCGATCAGCACGTCGAGATTGCCATGATGCGCACGCCTGATGGCCACAGCCGGCTCGAGCTCTCCCGCTTCCTCAGGCCGCCTGCCGTCGCAGATCACCGCAATGCCCCGGTGAACGCTCTAGGCTACCTCCGCGTCATGTTCACCCTTGATGACATCGATGAGACGCTTGAGAGGCTCCGCAAGCGCGGCGCGCAGCTCGTCGGCGAAGTCGTGGACTATCAAGACACCTATCGGCTCTGCTACATCCGCGGGCCTGGAGGGCTTCTCATCGGACTCGCCCAAGAACTTGGCTGAGCTATGCGCGAAGCTTCTCGTCGCGATCATCTTGAATGACCGTGCCGTCGGCTCCATCCCGGGGTTCGGGCGTCGTCGAGATTTGTCGTTGATCGGCGGTGGTTGACGTTGCGCCGCTCAGCAGGCGCTTTTCGATTTCTTGCAGGTCGAGGATCGCGCGGTCCATTTGGTCAGCCGGAGTTTCCCGCGAAACCAGACGCCAGCGATTATCCTGCCATATCAGGACCAGCAGCCGCCGGCCTGGAACCTCTATCGTCTCATGGATGAACCATGCCCCAACGACCGCAATGCAAAGCGTCACCACGATGAGCGCCGGTTCGGGCAGCATGGCATCAAAAGTCAGACGCGCCAGGAACATGATGGGGACATGGAAAAGGTAAAGTGAAAAACTGATCTTTCCGAAAAACCGCATTGGTGCAGTTGCCAGGACACGGGCTGCGATGGGAGGCTGTCGAGCGACGAGCGCGACAATCACGGCTGCGGCCACCGCACTTTGCAGGCCCCAAAATTCAGGGGAAAAACCGGGCAAGATATGCCGGTAAACGAAAAACACCGCCAGGAGAAAAAGCGTTGAAATGCCTGTGAGGGCGGATGGAATCCAGCTGTTCCAGTGGGAATGCATCATTCCGGCCAGTGCGCCGAAAAGAAAGTAGGGGAGCTTCGAGACGAGCAGGATTCCCGGGCCTGGCAATTCAACCAGGCCATCCACGACGACGACCACGGTGAGGCCCACAATCATGCCGCTATAGCGGCGCGGCTGGGCCAAGCAAAGCCACAGGACGGGAAAGAGCAGATAGAACTGGATCTCGGGTGGTATCGACCAGAAAACACCACTCGAGCCGAGAAGGACGATATGACGGACAAAATCCGTGCCGCTAACGATCGGCTGAACAAAATCCAGATTTTGCATGATCGACAGCATCGCTACGAGAACGACAGCCGCTAGGTAAACCGGATAGATGCGGGCAAAGCGGCTGACAAGAAAATCCAGGACGTTGTCTCTCGTGACCGGCCGTGAGCCGTAGAGATGAGCCATCAGGAAGCCGCTGAGAGCAAAAAACAAACCGACGGCTTCGTCGCCCATCGTCACGAGATGCGGCGCTGTGATCGGAAAGATAAGGCCAATATGGGCTCCAACGACCAGAAGCGCAGCGACACCGCGCAGGCCATCAAGACTCGGGATGTAATCCGGCCGACTCATGGGTCACTTTTGAATTCGGAGTTGAGGTTCAGTCCTGAACAATTGGCCATCACGACTTTACAAGCGGTTAACGCGGCGCCCTGCTCGTGCGCCTCTAGACTGGTGTGGCGCTAGAGCGACGCATCGTGCTCTCCGAAAATCGATTCCGATTTTCGGGCCGATGCGCTAGCGTGCATCCTCAAGACGGCAAATTGCTTTGGAAAACGGGACCACTTCTCCATGACAGCTACCAACCGCATCGCCCTCTCCAGCGACCACGCCGCCATTCAGCTCCGACAGGCTATTGCCGGTCATATCGCGGCGCAGGGGTGGGTAGCGGTCGATATCGGACCGACGACGCCGGAGAGCACACACTATCCCAAGCACGGCGAAGCGGCGGCGCGTCTCGTCGCCTCCGGCGATTGCCGCTTTGGCATCATTTTATGCGGTACCGGCCAGGGCATCATGATGGCGGCGAACAAGGTAAAGGGCATCCGTTGCGGCGTCTGCGTCGACACATTCTCAGCCCGCATGATCCGCCAGCACAACGATGCCAACATGCTTTCGATTGGCGTGCGCGTGGTGGGCGAAGGGCTGGCACTCGATATCGTGGATGCGTTCCTGACCGCCCAGTTCGAGGGCGGCCGTCATGCGACGCGGGTGGGGATGATTGAGGCGCTGGAGGGCTAGCGCCGTCCTTTTCTTCTTCTTTGGGCGCCGTCCCGAACCCCCAAGCGACGAATGACCGCTGCAGTTAGCTCCAGAAGATGCGGTCGGCGATCCACCAAGCCTTGTCGTTTCCCGACGCCTCGATTATGCCGAACTGCCGCATGGCCAAAAAGCCTGCGCCGAGCCGCCGAACTCGGCCATGCGGCATAATCCGGGTTGCGGCACGATGGCCGCGTTCATGCGGAGACTGAACACTGATGACGACGGCGGACTATATCGCTCTGGCCTTCTTTGCCTGTGTCTGGGTGGGCTATTCCTGGCTGCTGCACGGCCGCACCTTCTTCGGACGCACCAGCCTGACTCACGCGATGACCGAACGGCGCCGGGAGTGGATCTACAATTCGCTGCGCCGCGACCTGAAGATGATCGACACACAGATCATGGCCGGCCTGCAGAACGGCACCGCCTTCTTCGCCTCGACTTCGATCTTCGCGCTCGGCAGTTGCTTCGCTTTGCTCGGCGCGACGGAAAAGGTCGACGCGGTCTTCGCCGATCTGCCCTTCGTCCTCCATGGCGGCCATGCCGTCTTCGAGATGAAAGTCGGCGGACTGGCAGTGCTTTTCGGCTACGCCTTCTTCAAATTCGGCTGGTCTTATCGGCTGTTCAACTACTGCACCATTCTCTTCGGCTCGATCCCGATGATGCGCGACAGCGAGCGCGACATCATCGCCGCCGAGCGGGCCGCCGAACGCGTCATCCGCATGAATGTCATTGCCGGCAGCAATTTCAACGAGGGCCTCAGAGCGATCTTCCTGTCGATCGGCTATCTCGGCTGGTTCATCAACCCTTATGTCTTCATGATGACGACGGCGATCGTCATCTTCGTGCTGACACGCCGGCAATTTTTCTCGCAAGCGCGACTGGCGATCATGGATACCGGCCCGCCATCAAATCTCCACCTTTCTGCTATTCGCCGCGATAGGCCGTCGAGCGACGGAAGTGATTTGCCGGAGGAACTTTGATGACATTGCCGGCAAGGGAAACCGATGCAGCGGCAAAACCGCCGCGCATCGGCCTATTGGATACGGCGCGCGGCGTCGCGTTGATCGCCATGGCGAGCTACCATTTCAGCTGGGACATGGAGTTCATGGGCTATCTCGCGCCGGGCACGGCCGAGACAGGCTGGCTGAAGATCTATGCCCGGGCGATCGCCACCACCTTTCTCTTCATCGTCGGCGTCAGCCTGGTGCTGTCGAGCAAGCCTGAGATTCGCTGGCCATCCTTCTGGAAGCGCTTCGGCATGATTGCCGCGGCAGCCGCGGTGATCTCGATCGCCACGCGCATCGCCATGCCAAACGAGTGGATCTATTTCGGCATCCTGCACTGCATCGCGGTGCTCACGCTCATCGGCGTCGTTTTTTTGAGATTGCCGCTCGCCTTCACGCTCATCGCCACGCTCGCGCTCCTTGCCGCCTGGATAACCGATAATTTCGGACCACCCGGCCTGCTTCGCTCATCCTTCTTCGATCCCCGATATCTCGCCTGGATCGGCCTTGCGGTGACGCCGGAGCGCTCCAACGACTATGTGCCGCTGTTTCCTTGGGCAACGCCCTTCTTCGCTGGATTGAGTATCGCCTCGATCGCCATCAGAACCAGGCTGCTGCACCGGCTTGCCGCCGTCGGCACCGGCTCCTGGTGGCCGGCAAAGCTTGGCCGCCACAGCCTTGCTTTTTATCTCATCCACCAGCCGGTGTTGATCGCCATCGCCTACGGGATTTCCCTCGTCTTCCCGCCGCAGGCGCCGGATCCGGTCGCGACTTACCTGAGGCAATGCAACGCCTCTTGCGTCATGCAGCAAGGCGAAGCACTCTGCCACAGCTTCTGCCAGTGCACGCTGGGGAAATTGCAGGCGCAAGCCCTGTTCACACCGCTGCAGGAGGGCGCGATCGATATACAGAACGACGAGCGGGTCCAGACGATCGCTGCCGAATGCAGCGCCGAGGCTGAATGAGTTCGCCGACAATACGGCGCGTGATCAGGTGGTGACGCCGATTTCGGCGAGGCGGCCGAGGCAGGTCTCTTCGATAGCGTCGAGTTCCGCCAGCGTGTCGTCGATATCCTTGCGCTTCTGGCGCAGGTCGTCGCGCTTCTCGTCGACGCGCTTCATCAGGAGCTTCAACTGGCCGAGTTCGCCCGGCGGCTCCTTGTAGACCTGGATGATCTCGCGGATCTCTGCGATGGTGAAACCGATGCGCCGGCCGCGCAGGATTTCCCCGATGAGGCGACGGTCGGCTTGCCGGAACAGACGGGTACGCCCGCGCCGCTCCGGATGGATCAGTCCCTCGTCTTCGTAGAAGCGGAGCGTGCGCGTCGAGACCCCGAATTCGCGCGTCAGTTCCGTTATGCTATAATATTTGTTCACCGGCATGTGTTCCCCGTCGTCGGACAGACGATAATATTGACTTTTACGTAATAGTCAATTTTTGGGCGGTTCAGATGCCGAACCACCAAGTGGCGATACCAAGAAAGGCGAAGAAGCCGGTACAGTCCGTCACCGTCGTGACGAAGACCGACGAAGCGATCGCCGGGTCGGCGCCCATCTTGTCGAGCAACAGCGGCAGAAGGATGCCGGCAAGAGCGGCTGCCATCAGGTTGATGACCATCGCCGCCGCAATCACCCCGCCGAGCTGGTAGTCGTGGAACCAGGTCCCGGCGATCGCGCCCATGATCGTCGCGAAGACGATGCCGTTGAGGATGCCGACGCCCGCCTCCCTGCGGATGATGCGGCCGGCATTGTAGATGTCGAGATCGCGGGTGGCGAGCGCGCGCACCGTCACCGTCATCGTCTGCGTGCCGGCATTGCCGCCCATCGAGGCGACGATCGGCATCAGCACGGCGAGCGCGATCATCTTCTCGATCGAGCCGTCGAACAGCCCGATGACGCTTGCCGACAGCATCGCCGTGCCGAGATTGATCAAAAGCCACAGGAAGCGCGAACGCACCGTCGAAAGCACATTGTCCGACAGCTCTTCGTCGCCGACGCCGCCGAGGCGCTTGATGTCCTCGTCCGCCTCCTCATGGATGACGTCGACGACGTCGTCGATGGTCAGCACGCCGACCAGCCGGCCGTTCTCGTCGACGACGGCGGCCGAGAGAAGGTCGTACTGCTCGAAGAGCTGGGCCGCCTCCTCCTGGTCCATCTCGGCCGGAACCGGATGGTTGGTCTCACGCATGATCTGCTCGATCTTCGTCTGCCGCTTGGTGCGCAGGATCTGGTCGAGATCGACTGCGCCGAGCAGCTTGAAGGTCGGATCGATGACGAAGATCTGCGAGAAGGAATAGGGCAGATCCTCTTCGTCGCGCATGTAGTCGATCGTCTGGCCGACCGTCCAGAACGGCGGCACGGCGACGAATTCCGTCTGCATGCGGCGCCCGGCCGAACTTTCGGGATAGTCCAGCGCCCGGCGCAGCCGCACCCGCTCGGTGAACGGCAGCTGGGCGAGGATCTCTTCCCGGTCCTCCTTGTCGAGGTCTTCGAGAATGTAGACGGCATCGTCCGAATCGAGCTCGCCGATCGCCGCGGCGATCTGCGCGTTCGGCATCTGGTCGACGATTTCGCGGCGGATCGCCTCGTCGACCTCGGTCAGCGCCGTCATGTCGAAATCGTCGCCGAGCAGGCGCACCAGCGCCAGGCGCTGATCCGGCTGGATCGATTCCAGCAGGTCGCCTATTTCGGATTCATGCAGGCGGGCAACGTTCTGGCGCAGGAACAGTGTGTCGCGGTCGGCGATCGCAGCACCCACGAGCGCCAGGAAATCGCCGCGGACATTGCCGTCCTCGTCGTAGATATCGGCTTCCTCGTCATCGGGACGCCTGCGAATGCGGTCTTCCCCATCGGTCGTCGTCATCTGCCGCCCTCGCATCTGGTTCGAATTTCAACGACTGCCGCGCCGCATTCGCAAATGTCGGCCGAAAACACATTATCAACAAGCGGATAAGCGAATCCGGCGCGAGGCTCCCGCAGCCGGAATTCTTGGCTCCTGCTAGCCCAAAGCATCCGTGTCGTAAAGCGCCAAACGTGCTTCGTGATGACAATGCCCGCGGCCGGCGATAGTTTCCTCCCCCGTCCAAGCAGAGGAAACCTTCCCCATGCCCATCCGTCCGATTCTGCGCTATCCGCATCCGGGCCTGAAGACTGTCTGCGCGCCGGTGACAGCCTTCGATTCCTCGCTTACAGCCCTTGCCGGCGACCTGCTGGCGACGATGCGCGCAGCCCCCGGCGTCGGCATCACCGCCGCCCATATCGGCGTCGTCAGCCGTGTCACGGTGTTGGAGCTCGACAAGGCCGACGGCGTGCGCCTCTACGTCAACCCTCATATCACCTGGTTTTCGCAGGAGACGATGAGCCATGTCGAAGGCAGCGTCTCGATGCCCGGCGCGACCGACGAGGTCACGCGCCCTCGGGCGATCCGCTTCCGCTATCAGGATGCCGAGGGCGCCGTGCACGAGGACGGTGCCGAAGATTTCCTCGCCATCTGCGTCCAGCACGAAGTCGACCAGCTCGACGGCATATTCTGGCTGCAGCGCCTCTCGCGGCTGAAGCGCGACCGTCTCGTGAAAAAATGGGAGAAGACCCAGGACTGACAATCACGGCTGACAAATCGCCGTCCACACCGAACCATTCGCCGCTGCCGGCGTTTCCAGCAGAGAAACAAGGAGCAAATGCAATGGCAAGGATCGGTGACAAAACCCAGTTTTCCCGGGAGAAGCCTGAGCTTTCCCGGGAAGAAGATTATCGCGATCTCGAAGAGCGCAATCTCGACGACGGCTGGCCCTATGCCGATGGCAGCGGCGCCGGCACCGGCGGCCCTGATAATCGCCCCTACGGCGAGACAGCGGCCAATTTCGACAGCGATCCCAACAAGGGCTTCCGGGTCGACGGCACGGATGAGGACGGCAATGAAAACCGCCTGAGAGATTCGCTGCGGGCCGATACGATCGACCGCGATGAAAGCGACGAACTCGAAGCGCGGGTAAACGACAATCTCGAAAACATTCCCGAGGTCGATATCGACAGTATCGAGGTTCATGCAGACGGTCACGTCGTCACGCTGGAAGGCTCGGTGGAGACGATCGGCATCGCCCGCAAGGTCGAACTCGGCGCGCTTTCGGTCGACGGCGTCCATCATGTCCGCAACAAACTGCAGCTGACCGGTGTCGATGCGCATATCCCGAACGAGGATTGAACTTCACGCCAAAGCGCAGATCATCAACGGGCGGCGGGCTACCGTCGCCTGTTGCCGATCTTTATCAACATTACCAAAAGTTAACAATTTACGATTGTAGCAACAACTGTCTTATTTCTGAGACCAATCGCCGATTTTTGTTAGGCGACTTCTGTCACAAGAACGTTAGTTTCGTTGACAACACTGTGATTTCATTTGGACAAATGGTCGCGGCTGCGTCGCCATATTATCACAAAATTGCCTGAATTGGAGCGCGAACTCGTGTGTGCCGAGGGTTAGTTTACGTTTGTGGAATTCAACAGCAGATTGAGGAGATAGACCCATGCGCATCAAATTCGCCCTTGCCGCGTCCCTGTTCGCCGTCAGCCTTGCAGGCGCTGCCTTCGCCCAGCCGACCTATTCCGACGACTACAACAACGACAGCGACGGCTTCGCCCCAAGCCCCATGTCGAAGCCTGCTCCGGTCCACTACAGCAGTCGCAAGGCGCCGGCATATTCCAGCGACTACACCAATGACAGCGACGGCTTCGCCCCGAGCGCCATGGCGTCTCCTGTCGTCGACAAGACCGCAACGGCCAGCATCAATTCCCTGCCTCCGTGCCATAGCATGATCGGCCCGAAGGGCTCCCATACCAAGGGTGCCGACAGCGGCGCCTCCCGCACCGAAGCATGCCGCGCGACGCATTGATCCGATAAAAGACCGGGATCCTATAAAGGACCGAGATCCGATAAAAGAAAGGGCCGGAAACGGCCCTTCTCTTTTTCAATCGACGTGCTTGTCGTCTCAGAACACGAACGGAACGAGCCGGTAACGGGTCGTGTTCATGAAGGCCTCGTAAGCAGGATCCTGCTTCAACAGACGCTCCTCCGCCAAGAGACGGAAACACTGTGCGGAAAGGGCCGCCGCATAGATGGCAAAATTCCAAAGGCTCGGATGGGTCAGGAAAAAGCCGATATGCGTCATTAGATAACCCGCATACATCGGATGGCGAATAAACTTGTAGGGTCCGCCGATCTTGACGCCGCGATTGGCCGGCACCAGGCCGAAGCTCCGCCGCAATGTCAGCTTTGCCGATATCTGCAGGACGAAACCAAGTGCCATCACCGTCCCGCAGAATGCCAGCGGTGCTAGCGGCTGTGTCGCTGAGGGCGCGGCGAGCAGTGGGAAGATCGTGCCGATGGCGGTGACCGTCCAGTCGAACAGGCGCAGAGACGCGTTTTTCGTCGGCCGGCGCGTGAGGATGAGGAAGGCGGCGGCTCCCTCCGAAACGATCAGCAGGCAATCGATGATCGCCCGATTGTCCTGCATCTGCGGCAGGACACGCATGACGATCCCGACGAAAAAATAGCCGATGAGGACCTTCTCGATAAGATCGAGAACGAAATACACATCGAGGAATGACCAGCTTGCCGCTGCATTTTTTTTCATTGTCCTCAGACTTCCATATTCACAGAGCTGTAGTGTCGTATATATTTGCCATTGCTAATTATAGGTTAAAATGTTGGCTCGCATCTGACGGTGAAGCGATTGCCGAGCCTGACTGCGGGATGCGCCAGGCAATGCAAATTGCCCCGGTCGCCGCCGTGATCAGTCAGATTTCGCCGGTCGTTTCGCCGAAAACCGCTTCGAAGGCGGTGCGAAGCCGGATATCGACATCAGCCATCATCACCGGCAAGCCAAGATCGACGAGGCTGGTCACGCCGTAGGCCGATATCCCGCAGGGCACGATGCCGCCGAAATGATCGAGATCGGGATCGACGTTGAGCGACAAACCGTGGAAGGTCACCCATTTCCGCAGCCTTATGCCGAGGGCGGCGATCTTATCCTCGGCCATCGCCCCATCGGTCAGCAGTGGCTTTTCCGGCCGGCGCACCCACACGCCGACGCGATCTTCACGTCGCTCGCCGCGCACATTCATCATGTCGAGCGTGCGGATGACGACATCTTCAAGGGCAGCGACGAAGGCCCGCACGTCCTGCCGCCGCCTTTTCAGGTCGAGCATGACATAGGCGACGCGCTGGCCGGGTCCGTGATAGGTGTATTCACCGCCGCGCCCTGTCGCAAAGACCGGAAACCGGTTCGGCTGGACAAGGTCCCTCGCATTGGCGCTGGTGCCGGCAGTATAGAGCGGCGGATGTTCGACGAGCCAGACGAGCTCATCACCGCCATCAGCGATCACAGCCACCTCGCGCTCCATCGTTTCCACCGCCTCCTCATAGGGGACGAGGCCGTCGGCAATGCGCCAGCGGACCGGCCGGGTGCCGAGTTGGGGAAGCATGGAAAATTCGAGATCGGTGCGAAGCATGGCCATTCCTTGCCGCTCTCCTCAAAATGCCTGTGAAATAGGGGCGGCAGGACAGCTATATGGACCCGTTTCGGGGCCAATTCAAATGCTGTGAGCGGTTTTCAAAAAAACTGTCATATCGCCCTTGTGCACCCCAGATGCTTTTGCTACATGCTGCCCCGCCGACGCAAATCGGCACCTACCACGATGCGGTCGTGGCGGAATTGGTAGACGCGCAGCGTTGAGGTCGCTGTGGGGCAACCCGTGGAAGTTCGAGTCTTCTCGACCGCACCATTTCCCTTCAGGGAAACGCTTTCTAAGCGACGATTTCGATTTCACCTCGAAGCTATTTGCGGTTGATCGGCTTGATTACCCGGCCATCTCATGGTTGATGGCGTCATCCTCGCAAGAATCAGCAGCCATGTCAGAGCCCCATCAAAATCCCCTGCAGGGCATGGCCATCATGTCCGGCGCCATGCTCATCCTGCCGATCATGGATGCGATCGCCAAATACATGGCGACCTTCGAAGCGATGTCACCGGGTCAGGTGACCTTCTACCGATTCTTTTTCCAGATCGCCTGCACCCTGCCGATTCTTTTCGCCCTTTTCGGCCTGAAGGCGCTTTCGGCGCAACGGCCGTGGATGAACCTGTTGCGCGGTGCGCTGCATGGTGGTGCGAGCCTGCTTTTCTTCGTCGCCGTCAAATACATGCCGCTTGCCGATGTCTTCGCCATCTATTTCGTCGAGCCCTTCATGCTGACCGCCCTGTCGGCGCTGTTTCTCGGAGAGAAGGTCGGCTGGCGGCGCTGGACGGCGATTGTCGTCGGTTTCGGCGGCGCGATGATCGTCATTCAGCCGAGCTACGAGATTTTCGGCTTGAAGGCGCTGCTGCCGGTCGCCTGCGCCTTTCTGTTCTCGCTCTATCTCTTCCTCAACCGCGCCATCGGCGAGGCCGATTCTCCGCTGACCATGCAGACGATGGCCGGCATCGGCGGAACGGTCTTCATGGCGGCCGCCCTTTTCCTCGGCAACAGTTCAGGCAATGCCGATTTTGCCGTCTCTTTACCCTCCTCCGGCCTCGGTCTTGTTCTGCTTCTCGCCCTCGGCTCGATCTCGGGATATGCGCATATGCTCATCGTCCGGGCTTTCCGGCTCGCGCCGCTGTCGCTGCTTGCGCCGTTCCAGTACTTCGAGATCATCTCGGCGACCGTTCTCGGCTATGCGCTTTTCAACGATTTCCCGAGCTTTTCCAAATGGATCGGCATCTTCATCATCGTTGCGTCAGGCCTCTTCATCATCTGGCGCGAGCGGCTGCAGGCGCAATCGTTAAAATCTTCCTGACCCGGGGAATATCGGGTTAACTCCTCTTCTTGAGGGATCGTCAATTCGCAGGCGGTAAAACCGTCTCCGGCTTCATGATGAAGCCTGGAGTTAAAACATGAGCGAATTTCGTCTCGCTTTTCCGGCCTGTGTCGTGGCCGGCAAGCATCGGCTGACGGCCGAAGATATAGTACTGCTGCGCAAACATAGTTTTCCGGAGGGTATCCGGACATCCGACGATGTCGTGGCGATGTTGGCGCTCAACAATTCCTGCCCTGAAAAATGTGCCGACTGGAACGCTTTCTTCGTCGAGCAGCTCGCCGGTTTCATCGTCCATTACACCTATCCGCAGGGCTCACTGGATGAAATCAACGTCGCCTGGATCATGCGCATGTTCACGACCGATGGTGTCGTCAACTCGGCGCTCGAGCTCGAACTCATTCTCCACGTCATGGAGATTTCGGCCGATGTCCCAGTCGAGTTGAGAGCGCTCGCCCTCGATCAGCTTCGCCTGGCGATCACCGACAATATCGGTGGCTACAAGCTGTCGCGCGCCATCGATCGCCGGGGCATCACCCGCCAGGACATCGACTATGCGATGCGCATCTTCAGAAGCGTCGCCGAAGGCGGCGTCATCCCGGTCTCGTCGGTCGAATACGGCGTTCTCCAGCAGATCGAGCAGGCAACGCTGCGCGGCGCCAATCATCCGCACTGGGCGGGGATCATGGCTGCCGTCGAGCTGCGCGACTATGCCGAGCCGCGGCGCAGCCGCTGGCTGCGCATCGTCGACGAGGAACCCGTCGCAGAAGCCGCCGTCGCCTGACGCTCCGCAAGCCTGATTGTGCGTTCCGGTGTTTTGTGCGTAAAACTCCGGGATGCATTTCTGGGTGGAGTCTCGATGTTCAAGAAAATCCTGATCGCGAATCGCGGCGAAATCGCCTGCCGCGTGATCAAGACTGCGCGCCGCATGGGTATTTTGACCGTCGCGGTCTATTCGGATGCGGATCGGGACGCGCTGCATGTCGAGATGGCCGACGAGGCCGTTCATATCGGCCCGGCCGCGGCGTCGGAGAGTTATCTGGTTGCGGAAAAGATCATTGCCGCCTGCAAGGCAATCGGCGCCGAGGCGGTGCATCCCGGCTATGGCTTCCTGTCCGAACGCGCCTCCTTCTGCGCTGAATTGGAAAAACAGGGCATCATCTTCATCGGCCCGAAGCCGAAAGCCATCATGGCGATGGGCGACAAGATCGAATCGAAGAAATTCGCCAATGCCGCCGGTGTATCCACCGTGCCCGGCCATCTCGGCATCATCGAGGATGGCGCCCATGCGGAAGTGATATCGGGCGGGATCGGTTATCCCGTCATGATCAAGGCATCGGCCGGCGGCGGCGGCAAAGGCATGCGCATTGCCTGGAACGAGGCGGAAGTGCGCGACGGCTTCGAGCGCGCCCGCTCGGAGGCGAAAAGCTCTTTCGGCGACGACCGCGTCTTCATCGAAAAGTTCGTCGTCGAGCCGCGACATATCGAGATCCAGGTCCTGGCCGATGCGCATGGCAACGTCGTCTATCTCGGCGAGCGCGAATGCTCGATCCAGCGGCGGAACCAGAAGGTGGCGGAAGAGGCGCCCTCGCCCTTCCTCGATGAAGCGACCCGCAAGGCGATGGGCGAACAATCGGTGGCGCTGGCGAGAGCCGTCGATTACCAGAGCGCCGGCACCGTCGAATTCATCGTCGACCGGGACCGCAATTTCTATTTCCTCGAAATGAACACCCGCCTGCAGGTCGAGCATCCCGTGACCGAACTCATTACCGGCATCGACCTCGTCGAGCAGATGATCCGTGTCGCAGCAAGAGAGCCCCTTCCCTTTGCCCAGGAGGATATCAGGCTTGACGGCTGGGCGGTCGAGAGCCGGCTCTATGCCGAGGATCCCTATCGCAACTTCCTGCCCTCGATCGGCCGCCTGACGCGCTACCGGCCGCCGGCGGAAGGCAGGACCGGCAATGTCGTCGTCCGCAACGATACCGGCGTCTTCGAAGGCGCCGAGATCTCGATGTATTACGACCCGATGATCGCCAAGCTCTGCACCTGGGCGCCGACGCGGCTGGAAGCGATCGAGGCCATGGGTCAGGCGCTCGACGGTTTCGTCGTCGATGGCATCGAGCACAATGTTCCTTTCCTGTCGGCGCTGATGAAACATCCGCGCTGGCGCGAGGGCCGGCTTTCCACAGGCTTCATCGCCGAGGAATACCCCGATGGCTTTGCGCCGATGAAACCGGACCCGGCGCAAGAAGCCGTGCTTGCCGGCATCGCGCTCTCCGCCTGCCTGATCGAGACCAACCGCCGCGAACGTTTCGCCGATCGCCTGCGCGCCGCAGCGGGCGCGCTGCGCGAGGATTGGGTGGTCAAGATCGGCGACAACCACGTCGCGGCAAGATTGCTCGACGGCCTCGTCACCATCCCCTTCGATATGGATATCGCGATCGATGGGGCGATAGAGGGCGGGAGCCAGAATGTTGTCACCGATTGGAGACCGGGCGACCCTGTCTGGAGGGGCAAGGTCGGCGGTCGCGACATCACCGCGCAGATCCGCCCCGTTCTGAACGGCTTGCGCATCGACTGGCAGGGACTTTCAGTGACGACCAAGGTCTTTTCGCCGCGTCATGCCGAGCTCGACAGGCTGATGCCGGTGAAGCTGCCGCCCGATACTTCCAAGCTCCTGCTCTGCCCGATGCCCGGCCTCGTCGTCGCCATCGCGGTGGCCGAGGGCCAGGAGGTCAAGGCCGGTGAGACGCTTGCGATCGTTGAAGCGATGAAGATGGAAAACGTGCTGCGCGCCGACCGCGATCTCGTCGTCTCGAAGATCAATGCCGCGGCCGGCGAAAGCCTGGCCGTCGATGCCGTCATCATGGAATTCGCCTGAGAGACAAGCCAGGCGGCCGGCTTCACATCGGCCCGGCTTGCCGACCATGCCAAGCTCAGCCCGACAAGCAGCTGGGTACCGACAAAATCAGCAGGGAGATATCAAGATGGACGTTCGCGCCGCCGTTGCCCTTCAGGCAGGAAAACCGCTGGAAGTGATGGCCGTGCAGCTGGAGGGGCCGCGGGCCGGCGAAGTGCCGGTGGAGGTCAAGGCGACGGGGGCTGCGGCCACCTATAGGGCAGACCTCAGGAGTCTTGATGAACTTACCACGCGGGAACTCTACGACCTCTTGAGAATGCGCGTCGATGTCTTCGTCGTCGAGCAGAACTGCCCCTACCCGGAACTTGACGGCAAGGATATCGATGCCTTGCATCTGCGGCTGCTGGAAGGTGCCGAACTCCTCGGCGCGGCGCGAATCCTGAAACCGTATGAGCCACAGGATCCGTCGAAGATCGGCCGCGTTGTCGTCTCGCCTGACCATCGCGGCAAGCGGCTGGGCGATGCACTGATGAGCGAGGCGATTGCCGCTTGCGAGCGGCTTTATCCGGAAAATCCTATTGCCTTGTCAGCACAGGCCCATTTGCGGCGGTTCTACGAATCTTTCGGTTTCATAGCGGTGTCACAGGAATATCTGGAAGACGGCATTCCCCACATCGATATGGTCCGCCAGCAGGCCACGCAACCGGCATGAGGATATTGCCATGATCTATGTCGACGCCGATGCCTGCCCGGTGAAGCCGGAAGTCCTGAAGGTCGCGGAACGTCACGGCCTCGAGGTCACCTTCGTTGCCAATTCCGGCCTGCGCCCCTCGCGCGATCCGATGATCCACAACGTCATCGTCTCCAACGCCTTCGACGCCGCCGACAACTGGATCGCCGAACGTGCCGGCACGGGCGATGTCGTCGTCACCGCCGATGTGCCGCTTGCCGTGCGCTGTGTCGCGACCGGCGCCTTCGTCAGCGGCCCCACAGGGCGCGTCTTCGACGAGACCAATATCGGCATGGCGAGCGCCATGCGCGATCTCGGCGCGCACTTGCGCGAAACCGGCGAGAGCAAGGGCTACAACGCCGCCTTCAGCCCGAAGGACCGCTCACGCTTCCTCGAAACCTTTGATCGCCTCTGCCGCCGCGCCAAGAGCCTTGCCTCGGAGGCTGGCGGGCAGCCGTGATGCAGCAACTAAAGCTGCTACAGCGTCCTTAGCACGTCTGAAAGCCGCGCGGCGCTGTAGACCGCAAGAAACGGGTGGCATGGCAGCCATGCCGATTCCTATCTTGAAGTCGGCCGTTTCCTCACGCATATAAGCGCTATCGCAGACGACTGCGGCATCCTCTGGGATGCAACTGTCGCGGGGACGGCCTCGCTCTTGAACAAGGAGAGTCGCATGGCCTGGTTTCTGCTTTTTCTCGCCGGTCTTTTCGAATGTGGCTGGGCAATCGGCCTTAAATATACCGAGGGTTTCACACGGCCGCTGCCGACGGCGCTGACCGTCATATCCATGGTGGTGAGCATCGTGCTGCTCGGCCTGGCGGTGAAGCACCTGCCGATCGGCACCGCCTATGCGGTCTGGACCGGCATCGGCACGGTCGGTACCGTATTTCTCGGCATCTGGCTGCTTGGCGATGAGGCAAGTGTCTCCCGTCTTGCCTGCATCACGCTGATCGTCGCCGGCATCGCTGGTCTGAAGCTTACCGCCTGATGTGAAGGTTGAGGGGCGTCGCGACGCCCCTCAGTCTATCGTTCAGGCTGCTTTGCGGTTATCGACGGCAAAAGCGCCGGGACCGGAGAAGAACAGGTAGAGGAAGACGAAGCAGAACAGGATCGCGGCGTCGCCCTGGTTGACGGCCGGGAAGAAGCTGCTCGGGGCATGCGCCATGAAATAGGCGACCGCCATTTCGCCGGCCAGCAGGAAGGCGACAGGGCGCGTCAACAGGCCGACGAGAATGAGGATACCGCCGATAAGCTCAAGAAGGGCGGCGAAAAGCATCAGCGGCGGCAACGGGCCAGCCATCTGCGCAGCCGGGAAAGCGAAAAGCTTCATCGTGCCGTGTTCGATGAACAGCAGCGCGGTGATAATTCTGAGAGCGGCCAGCCCATAGGGGCGATAGGCAGAAAGACGCTCGAAAGATGACATTAAACCTCTCCTTTAAAATAATAAGAGCCGAGCGTTAGCCTGTCCCCCGTAAGGATAGAACACACGGATCGCTGACGGCCGTTCACTTTTTCGACAGTGGCTAAACACCTGACCGGACAGTTTTATTCGCCGGCAGCCGTCAAAGCGGGATGTTGTCGTGTTTCTTCCAGGGATTGGCGAGATCCTTGTTGCGCAACATCTTTAGACCGCGCGCAAGCCGCCTGCGGGTCGAGTGCGGCATGATCACCTCATCGACATAACCGCGCTCGGCGGCGACGAAGGGCGAGAGGAACCTGTCCTCATACATTTTCGTATGCGCGGCGATTTTCTCCGGATCGGCAATATCCTTGCGGAAGATGATCTCGACGGCGCCCCTGGCGCCCATCACGGCGATCTGCGCCGTCGGCCAGGCATAGTTGAGGTCGCCGCGCAGATGCTTCGACGCCATCACGTCATAGGCGCCGCCGAAGGCCTTGCGGGTGATGACGGTGAGCTTCGGCACCGTCGCCTCGGCATAGGCAAAGAGCAGTTTGGCGCCGTGCTTGATGAGGCCGCCATATTCCTGCGCCGTACCCGGCAGGAAGCCCGGCACGTCGACGAAGGTGACGATCGGAATATTGAAGCAGTCGCAGAAGCGCACGAAACGGGCGGCCTTGCGTGAGGCGTCGCTGTCGAGAACACCGGCCAGCACCATCGGCTGGTTGGCGACGAAACCGACGGTGGAGCCTTCGACGCGGCCGAAGCCGCAGACGATGTTTTTGGCAAAGCTCGTCTGGATCTCGAAGAAATCCCCCTCGTCCGCCACCTTCCGGATCAGTTCCTTGATGTCGTAAGGCTTGTTGGAGCTCGCCGGCACCAGCGTATCGAGCGACATGTCGATCTCTGTCACCGACTGGTAACATTCGATCTCCGGCAATGGCGCGGTGTTCGAAAGCGGAAGGAAATCGATCAGCCGTCGCACCTGCAGCAGCGTTTCGACATCGTTGTCATAGGCGCCGTCGGCAATCGACGAGCGCACAGTATGCACGATAGCGCCGCCGAGTTCTTCGGATGTCACCGTCTCGTTGGTCACGGTTTTCACCACATCGGGACCGGTGACGAACATGTAGGAGGTATCACGCACCATGAAGATGAAATCGGTCATCGCAGGCGAATAGACGTCGCCGCCGGCGCAAGGACCCATGATCACCGAGATCTGCGGAATGACACCGGAGGCCAGCACATTGCGCTGGAACACCTCGGCATAACCGCCGAGGGCCGCCACGCCCTCCTGGATGCGGGCGCCGCCCGCATCGTAGATACCGACGATTGGCGCGCGGTTCTTCAGCGCCATGTCCTGCACTTTCATGATCTTCTCGGCATGCGCCTCAGACAGCGAGCCGCCGAAGACGGTGAAGTCCTTGGCGAAGACGAACACGGTGCGGCCATTGACCGTGCCCCAACCGGTGACGACGCCGTCGCCGGCGATACGGCTCTTGTCCATGCCGAAATCGGTGGAGCGGTGTTCGACGAACATGTCGAACTCCTCGAAGGAACCTTCGTCGAGGAAGAGGTCGATGCGCTCGCGCGCCGTCAGCTTGCCGCGCTTGTGCTGGGCGTCGATACGCGCCTCGCCGCCGCCGAGGCGGGCAATGTCGCGGCGCCGTTCCAGTTCTTCGAGAATTTCCTTCATGCGATCTCCCTCGCCGCTGCGGGCGGCAATCCGGCGGCTAAAACGTCGCGCTAATGAGCGCGCCCGCTGAGTGAGAAAACCGAGCGTATCCTAGCAGCGGCGTCCTCAGCCAGGATCTCGTCGGCAAGCTTGGGATCGGCAGCGATGCTGGTGACGTCGAAGGCGCTGACGGCGATGACCGAGCCATCCTCCACCGAGGCCGCATCGATGCTGATCTTGACGACGTTGCGGTCCTTCTGGAAGCCGAGGCCTTTCTGGATGGAAACCACGCGGATCGTCAGCACCACCCGCGGCAGCACGGTGTCGCGCACGGTGGCATTGATCGCTGCGTTGACGCGGTCGTTGATACCGGAAAGCAGCTCGGCCGGCATGTTCGGACCGGAGAGAACGACGGCACTGCGCACATCATAGACCGGCGCCGCCGGCTTGGTGACCGAGAGACTGCCGCAGGCCGTGAGCGCGACACAGACGAGTGTCGCCCGGCAAAAACACGACCTCAGCCAATTCATTGCAAAAATCCCGCACCACCCCGTTGGAGTCGCAGACTTCGTCATAATGCATTGGAAGGCAATATGTTTCAGGCGCTTAGGGCAAAAAAAACATCCGCTGCGGCCTTGAACTCGGCAAAGCGCTTGGCCCGCCGCTGCTCGGCTTCCTCGTCGCTGCCCCAATGCTCGATCGTCCAATCTTCGTCGAGATGGGCAAGCGACCAAGCCTCCTCCACCGTCACCCGGCCCTCGGCGAAGGCAAGCGCCAGGATCGCTGAGCCGGTCAGAGTGGTGACTGTGTGGAGGGCGGCCAGCGCCATCGGGCTATCATATCTTGCGAGCGTGACGGCGAAGGCGGCCGTCGCCTCGCGCGGCTGCTCCTGCGGCATCACCCCTTCGACGAGGATGAAGCGGGCGCCGAGATCATTCGCTGCCCAATCGATCACCGGATCCCAGTGCTCGGCCTGGCGTTCGACCAGCAGTTCCGGCTCCTCGGCGCGATAGCAGATGAGGTCGCTCGCGGAAAAGCGCAATATATCCTCGAAGATCGCCTGCGCGTTGGCGGCAACGCCGTCGAGTGCGGTGTTGACGAGCCGGGTCACCGGCATGCTTACGGGATTGATCTCTTCGCCCTGCGCCTGCCATTCGGCGGCGACAAGCCGCGCGAGCGCCTCGGTCGGCACGGCGAGAACTTGGCGCGCCGGCGTACGCACCAACTTGCCGTCGAGGGTGATCGCAAAACCACCCTCGTGCTCGGCAACGGAGACGTCGGTATAGAAGCGCTTCGGCAGCGGCTTCTTCATCTGAATCTGCGCGCGGCGGATGGGATCGGGATGGCTCAGGCCTTCGGAAAGGTCGTTCAGCAGATCGCGCATGGGCTCACCTCAGGAAAAATGACGCAATATCTCGTTCGGATGGGAGGCGATCGCATCAGCGCCGTTGGCGATCAGCTCATCCACGCTGGCATAGCCCCAGGCAACGCCGATCGCCTTGGCGCCGGCAGCCTTTGCCATCTGCATATCGTAAACCGCATCGCCGATGACAATGGTGTCGGCAGCATTCATGCCTGTTTCATCGCAGCATTCCGTCACCATGGCCGGATGCGGTTTGGAGGGGCAATCGTCGGCGGTGCGTGCGACAATGAAATGCTTGTCGAAGCCATGCGTCTCCATCACGACCTTGAGCCCGCGGCGGGATTTGCCCGTCACCGCGCCGATCAGCAGGTCATCGCGTCCGCTGATCGCGTCGATCATCGCGCGAATGCCGGGAAACAGCGGCTCCTTATAGTCAAGATCCTGACGCACGATCGAGAACAGCGATTTGTAATGCGCGGTCATGTCGATATCTTGCTGCTCCACATGCGGCCTGCCCTGCATGCGGGCGATCGCAATATCGAGGGACAGGCCGATAATGGCCTTGGTGTCTTCAAAGCGCGGTTCCGGCTTGCCGAACTTGTCGAAGGTCCTGCGCATGGTTTCGTGGATCAACGCAGCACTGTCGACCAGCGTGCCGTCGCAATCGAAAAGCGCCAGTTTCATTCGGCGTCCCTTTCGGCACCGGCAAGGTCGAGACCGAGAAGGTTCCAGGTCTGCACCATATGCGCTGGCAGCGGCGCACTGATGCGCAGGCGGCCGCCGGAGGGATGCGGGATGTCGATGTGACGCGCGTGCAGATGCAGCTTCTTCTGGACGCCGCCTGGAAAATCCCAATTCGGATCGTCGTCGAAATATTTCGGATCGCCGATGATCGGATGGCCGATATGCAGGGCATGGACGCGCAACTGATGCGTACGGCCGGTATAGGGCTCCATCTCCAGCCAGGCGAGGTTCTGTGCCGCCGTCTCCAGCACGCGGTAGAAGGAAATCGCATGGTCGGCGCCGTCCTCGCCGTGCTTGGCGATGCGCATGCGGTCGCCGTCGGCGGTCGGCTCCTTCACCAGCCAGGTCGAGATCTTGTCCTCGTGCTTGCGCGGCACGCCCTTGACCAGCGCCCAGTAGGTCTTCTTGGTGTCGCGCTCGCGGAAGGCAGCCGTCAGCTTCTGCGCCGCGCCGCGGGTGCGGGCGATGACGAGAACACCCGATGTGTCGCGGTCGAGGCGGTGGACGAGCCGCGGCTTCTCACCCTTCGGGCTGGTCCAGGCTTCGAGCATCTGGTCGATATGCCGGGCCACACCCGAGCCGCCCTGCACCGCAAGACCGGGTGGCTTGTTGAGCACGATCACCTTGTCGTCCTCGTGCAGCACCATGCGCGACAAGAGTTGGAAATCCGACGAATGTTTGAGATCCTTGCCGGCGATCGGTCCGGATTTCAGCTTCGCATCGACATCCATCGGCGGCACGCGCACCGTCTGGCCG